>CACWTR010000023.1 GCA_902763865.1 uncultured Bacteroidales bacterium
ACCTCGCCCTGCCGGTACGCTTCATTGGCCTCAGCCAAGGCCTGTTTCATGTAGAAGACATCATTTTCCATAGTTCTATTATGCTTTGTAGTCAGATATGTTCAGAAGGACGGCATCGGTGGTCTTGCATATTTCTGCGGCGAGGTCGTTTAGCCGATGGAAGCTTGCAAAATCAGATGGTGAATGTTCATCGAGTCCCCAGGGTGCCATGATTAGCAATGAACCGCGGGCGCAGGCTTCGAAACGACGAAGCTCCGGCTTCCAATACTGGGCGATGGGCTCTTTCTGTAGATGTATGACAGGCAACCCCTCTTCTATCGCAGCATCGATAACCTTTTTCTCTCCTCTTGAAATGGCAGGCGAGACAAGCACGACACCTTCTCGCGCTTCTGCCAACAGGCGTTCACGCTCCTGCTTGTAAGCGTCCGTCTGCTCTGTGGGGAGGCCTGTGGCTGCATCGCGACGATGGAAGAACACCTGTTCCTTCTCTGCCCGCTTCAACAGGAAAAGGGCACCGAAAGCGGCATAGTCCTGCGCCCCGATGTGCAAGTGCAGGCGTCGCTCCATCAGGCGCGGCAGCTGGCGCCTCATCAGGGCACGGAGGGGGTTGTCATTCATATAGCGCTTGATGGTGTCGAGCATTCCAGGGCGCTTGATGATGCGGTCGTGATAGCCGGCCTCGAAAAGGGAGGCGCGCCGGGCCGCTGGTTTGACCGCGCTTGAAAGCGCGGGAACAGGGGCCGCCGCTGTTCCCGTGCTTTTTAGCACGGTCCCCGCCGCCGTTCCGCTTCCCCACCAGGCGCGGCTGCATCCCCCCTTGAAGCTGCGGATGACATCTCCCAGCCTCTTCCCTTGCGGCAAGGGCTCTGCTACATACAGGAGAAGGTGAAGGTGGTCGGGCATCATAGCAGCCTGCCACATCTCTATCTGCGGATAAAAGCGGTGAATCTTTGGCAGCTCCTCTTCGAGGATAGTGCGCCCAAGGGGGCTAAGGACAATATGCGGGAAGTCTGCCTGCCCGCGCTTTGCGCTGATATTCCCTTCGAGGTGCCCGAAGAGAGGATGTCGGCCATCGATGCAAAGGGTTATCATATACAGGCCGGTGCCGCCGTAGTCTTGCCATTCAGCGCGCCGGTGTTGGTTGTGCTGAATCTCATGGGGTGTCAATCCTCTGCGCAGCAATTCTTCTTTCGAGGTAGGCATTATGCACGTCTTTTTGTCCGATGAGTCATTCCTTTATGAGAGCAAAGATACAACTTAAAGTAAAAAGAGGAAAGTGTAAGGCATATAAAAAGTGCTATATTTGTTTTTTTACTCACTTAATCGTATCTTTGCATCGCTCTATAGCTATTCGCACTTTCCTAATAAGACAACTATGAACAACAAGGAATATCTCGTCATAAGCCGTGCAAACGGTACGACCAAGACAGGGTCGCCCTATGCTTCGCTCAAGGTGGCGAACCTCACGGAGACTATCAACGTAGCGGTCTGGGACATGCCGCCGACGGCAGAGCCGCAGGTGGGCGGGCTGGTCGTCTTCTACAACATGAAGGACAACGACGGCAAGAAGTCGTGCGACCTGCGCGACCTCAAGCCCCTGGGCGAGCCGCTGCTCGACCATCCGCTCTACAACCTGCTGCCCAGGCCGGTGCGCCGCGACGCCTGGGACGCCACCGTCCGGAAGCTGCTCTCCTACTGCAGCGACCATACGCTCGCGGGCATCATAGAGGAGTTTGCAGATCGCTTCTACGAGCCTTTCAGCCAGTACCCAGCAGCCACCAGCATGCACCATGCCTACCCGGGCGGCCTGCTGAACCATACCCACCAGATGCTGCGGATGCTCGAGGGACTCTATCCCTGCCTGCCCTACCGGGTGAAGGTGGAGCACTGCATCCTGGCTATCCTCTTCCACGACAGCGGCAAGATGAGCGAGTACAACCGGCAGGGCGAGACGCAGCCCGACATGTACCTGCTCGGACACATCTACATCGGGGCCCACTGGCTGCAGAACATCCTCGAAGGCAAAGGCATCGACAAGGAGGAGGTGAAGCGCATCGTCCACTGCGTGCTGGCGCACCACGGCAGCCGCGACTTCGGCAGCCCCGTCGTGCCCTGCACGCAGGAAGCCATCGTGGTGAGCCATATCGACAACCTCAGCGCCAAGACCGACACCCTGGACGGTGCCGGCGACATGGAGTACGTCAACGCCTTAGGGACAAAGAAGGTGGCCCCACTGATACAACGCGAACCATGAACTACAGCCAGGAGGAACTTCAGCGCCTGCAGGATGCACTCTACCAGACGCTCGCCGAGGTGGATCGCATCTGTCGGAAGCACGGCATCCGCTACTTCGTGACGGGCGGCACGGCCATCGGCGCCTACTTCTGGGGGAAGATTCTGCCCTGGGACGACGATGTCGATGTCGGCATGATGCGCCCCGACTACGAGCGCTTCGCCAAGGTGGCGCAACAGGAGATGGGTGACCGCTTCTTCCTCCAGTCGCCCGAAACCGAGCCCCATACGCCCTTCTACTTCATGAAGGTCCGGATGAACGGTTCCCGCTTCTCGGAATCGACGTTCCGCCACATCGACATGCACCAGGGCATCTACGTCGATATCTTCCCCTTCGACAGGATTCCGCGCCAGCGCTGGCTCCAGAGGCTGCAGCAGAAGACTGTCTTCGCCCTGAACGGACTGTTCATCGCCACCGAGATATGGCAATGGAAGCACTTCGGCAAATGCGACATCCCCGAGCCGCGCAAGCGAGGATGGCTGCCATGCCTCGTCACGCGCCTGCTCATCACCCTCCTGCCCAAACGGACTATATATAATATAATGTATAGGGTGCAGACGGCCTTTAATAGGGGCAAGGAGCAAGGAGCAAGGGGCAAGAGGATACAAGATGCAAGGGGCAAGGAGCAGGTGAAGAACGTCATCACGCGGAGCGAGTATCTGCCCGTTGCAGACATCGTGGAGGCACAGACCGTTGCACTTGGGCCCTTGCAGGTCAGTGCGCCGCGCGACCTCCTGCTCTACCTCACGAACCACTACGGACAAGTCCGCAAGGACATCCCCGACGAGATGAAGGTCAGCCACCGGCCCGCCGAACTCGTCTTCCCCGACAACAACCAGAAGCAAACAGCTGAAGAATGAAACAGCGCAACCACGCCTTCGACATCCTCTGCGGCATCTGCATCATCCGGATGGTGACGCTCCACATCATGTCCTTCTGCGGACAGGACAGGCAGGAGTGGTGAGTCGAGGTGATGCGCTGGAGCTTCTTCTTCATGAGTTTCTTCTTCTTCAAGGCCGGCTACTTCAACAAAGGCACGTCGGCAGCCTCCGACCTCGACTACCTGCGCGACAGGAGCAAGCGGCTGCTCGTGCCCTACCTGATGAGCGGCATCATCGGAGCCGCCGTCTATTTCAGCTTCTACTTCCCCCTGACGGAACGCTACCACAAGTTCGTCGAGCCCCTGGAGTGGAGCCACCTCTGGATGAAGAGCGGCTTCTACGGCAACTCGCCCATCTGGTTCCTCTTCTCCTTCTTCACCGTCTATATTATGGTGCACTACATCGACAAGGTGCGCCACCTGTGCTGGCTCACACTTCTCTTCCCAGCCGTCAGCTATTGGGCCTTCAGGACGGGCAATCAGGTACCGATGAGCCTCGGCAATGTCTTCATCGCCTGCTACTTCTTCTATCTCGGCAGGCTGTGGCGATGGGTGATGCAACGCTTCAGCCGCAGACAGGTGATGACCGCCTCCTGGCTGATGGTGCTGGCCTTCGTCATCCTGGGACTGACCTGGCCCGGCACCTACAACATGAGCCAGAACACCTTTACGGGTCATCCCCTGATGGCCGTCGTGAACGCCACCCTGATACTCTGCGGCCTGGCGGGAGTCCTGCTGACCCTGCACGTGCCACGCATCCCCCTGCTCTGCTTCATCGGCGAGCACAGCATGGTCTTCTTCATCTCCCACTACCCGATGCTCTACTTCTACAAGTTCACGCACCTCTGCTTCGGGCGGAGCATCTACGGACGTACCGACGACGTGCTCATCCTCCTGCCCGTCGTCTTCTGCCTCTGCGCCTGGCTGGTTCCCTACGTCGAGCGCATTCCCTGGCTCAGCGGAAGATGGCCGAACCCGAAGACTGCATCTGCAGAAGCCGCGAGACTCCAAGGCTGATAGACTTCAGCCCGAAGTCCTCCGCCCTGACTTCCCGCCAAGGCAGCCACAGCACCTCGCCCGCATCGTCCATCGCCGTGGCACCCCGCGTCTCGGCCACACGGCAGAAGAAGAACAAGTCGAGCGTCGGGATGTCGAGTCCCCCGAAACGGTACATGTTGGGCAGCGAGAAGAGGTAGCGCGAGGCGGTAACCTCCAGCCCCGTCTCCTCCATTACCTCGCGACGGACACCTTCCTCCCCCGTCTCGTGGCAGTCACAGAAGCCGCCGGGCAGGTCGAGCGTCCCGCGTGCAGGTTCCTTGCTGCGGCGCACGACAAGCAGGCGCTCCGCCTCGTCAACGATGACTGCCACCGTCGAAGCACTCGGGTTCATGAAGTAATTGAAGCCGCAAGCCTCGCAACGCTTGCTCTTCTCCGTGTCCTCCCTGAATGACCTTGACCCGCACCGCGGGCAATAGGCAAACAGGCTCAACAAGTGGTTTCCTCCTTCACACATACTACTTTTTTGATATTTGTTGTTTGCAAAAGTAGGGAAAAACGCAACATTAAGCAAGTTTTCGTTGCACATTACACGAGAAAAATCTAACTTTGTACTGCAATGCACTTCTAAACAGAACTACAAACTATGAATTACGAACTCCTCACCTCCTGGTATCAGGCATTGCCACCACACATGCGTGTCTATTGGATAATAGCCATCGCAGTCACCATCATCTTTACCATACAGATGGTCTTCACCTTGATAGGCCTTGGCGACACCGATGCCGGCGACATGGGCGACGGCAACCTGGACATGGGCGACGGCCATGCCGACACGATAGGAACGGGCGGTGCCATCCAGCTCTTCACGATCCGCAACACCATCAACTTCCTGCTCGGTGTCGGTTGGGGCGGAGTCTGCCTCAGCAGCGTCATCGGGAACCGCTTCCTGCTGGCCTTGGCAGCCATCCTGTGCGGCTGCATCATGGTGGCAGCCTTCATCATCATGTACAGGCAGCTGATGCGGCTCGAGGGCAACGGCTCCTACCGCATCGAAGAGAGCAAAGGGCAGGTGTGCGAAGTCTATATACGTGTCCCCGCCCACCGCAGCGGCAGCGGCAAAGTGCAGGTCAGCTTTCACGGCTCGGTGCAGGAACTGCCCGCCCAGACCGAAGGCGAAGCCATCGGAAGCGGCACGAAAGTGCGCGTCGCAGAGGTCATCGAGGGGAAACTGCTCATCGTAGAAAAGCTATAGAAGCCAGACCCCTTAACCCTTTCACCCTTTAACCTTTAACCTTTTCACCCTTTAACCATTTAACAACGATTATGGATCCGTTCTTTCTCCTCGTGATAGGAATCATCGTCCTCGTATTCCTCTTCATGGCCATCATCAACCGCTACCGTCGCTGCCCAAGCGACAAAGTGCTGGTCATCTACGGTAATCGCGCCGGCAGCAGAAGCGCCAAGTGCGTACATGGCGGAGGCGCCTTCGTATGGCCCATCATCGAAGACTATGCCTACCTCTCGCTCACGCCCATCGGCATCGATGCCAACCTGACCAATGCCCTCTCGCGGCAGAACATCCGCGTCGATGTGCCCTGCCGCTTCACCGTCGGCATCAGCACGGAACCCGAGAGCATGCTGGCTGCTGCAGAGCGCCTGCTCGGGCTCACGCCGCAGCAGATTCAGGAGCTGGCACGCGACATCCTGTTCGGTCAGCTGCGTCTCGTCATTGCCACCATGAGCATCGAAGAGCTGAACTCCGACCGCGACAAGTTTCTCGAGGCTATCACGGCCAACGTCGAAGTCGAGCTCAAGAAGATAGGACTCCGCCTCATCAATGTCAATGTGACCGACATCAAGGACGAGAGCGGCTACATCGAGGCCCTCGGACAGGAAGCAGCCGCCAAAGCCATCAACGAGGCCAAGGTGCGCGTGGCCGAGCAAGAGCGAAACGGCGAGATAGGCAAGGCCGAAGCAGTTCGCGAAACCCGCATCCGCACCGCAGAAGCCAACGCCGAGGCCGTGAAGGGCGAGAACGAAGCAAAGATAGCCATTGCCAACTCCGATGCAGTGCGCCGCGAGCGCGAGGCAGAAGCACAGCGCAAAGCCGTCGCCGCAGAAAAGGTAGCCAGCGCACAGGCACTGGAAGAAGCCTACGCAGCAGAGCAGAAAGCTGAAAACGCCCGTGCCGACAAGGAGCGTGCCAGCCAGCAGGCTAACGTCATCGTGGCACAGGAGATAGAGAAGAGGCGTCTCGTCATTGCAGCCGAAGCCGAGGCAGAGCAGAAGCGCGTGAACGCCAAAGGCGAAGCCGATGCCATCTACGCCAAGATGGAGGCAGAGGCTAAGGGCCTCTTCCAGGTACTGACCAAGCAGGCCGAGGGCTACGACAAGATGATACAGGCAGCCGGAGGCGATGCCACGAAAGCCTACACCCTGTTGCTCCTGGAGAAGCTGCCCGACCTGGTCAAGACGCAAGTCGAGGCCATCAAGGGCATCAACATCGACAAGGTAACCGTCTGGGACAACGGCGGAGGCAGCGGCGACGGCAAGACCAGCACCGCAAGCTTCCTGGCCGGACTGATGAAGAGCGTGCCCCCGCTGGCCGAGCTCTTCGACCAGGCCGGCATGGCACTGCCCGAATACCTGGCAAAGAAAAAGGAGGAAACACCCCAGCAGTCCGGTGAGACTGAATGAGCCGAAGCATGCCGCATTTGTCTATAAGGTATGCATTGATAGGAGCGCAAGCCTGTCGGCTCATCAATTTTGGGTATTTTCTCAGCTCGGGGCACATGGCCGTTTGTCATGTGCCCTTTTTTTCGTACCTTTGCACCGCAATAGAAACAAAGGAAAGATACCATGACATTACGAGAATTAGGTAAAGGTCAGTCAGCCACCATCCTTCGCATCGGAGGGGAAGGAGCGTTGCGGCAGCATTTCCTCGACATGGGTATGATACCGGGCGTGCAGGTGACGCTGCAGAAGTATGCTCCGCTGGGCGACCCGATGGAGCTGCGCATACACGGCTACGAGCTGACCCTCCGACTGGCAGATGCCGAGAAGATAGAAGTCAGCCTCCCCCGGACAGAGACCCCCTCTGACTCCTCCTCAAGGGGGGAGAACAGCGGGAAGAAAGCCTCCACCTTAAGGGGAGGTATGGAAGGGTCTGAGGGCTGGGAAGGGTCTGTTCCTCATCCCGGCCTGGGCGAGGCAGGACACTATCACGAAGAGGACACGCTGCATCCGCGCACGCCACTGCAGAGGGGGCGCATCAACCTGGCCCTCGTCGGCAATCAGAACAGCGGCAAGACGACACTCTTCAACCAACTGACGGGCAGCAAGCAACACGTAGGCAACTTCCCCGGCGTGACCATCGACCGCAAAGAGGGAACCATCAAGGGCCACCCCTCCACCGGAGTCACCGACCTGCCCGGCATCTACAGCCTCAGTCCCTACACCAGCGAGGAGGTCATCAGCCGCCGCTTCATCCTTGAGAGCCATCCCGACGGCATCATCAACATCATTGATGCCAACAACATAGAGCGCAGTCTTTACCTCACCATGCAACTCATGGAACTGGGCATCCCCATGGTGCTTGCCCTCAACATGATGGACGAGGTGAAGAACAACGGCGGCACTGTCCGCATCAATGAGATGGAGCGTCTGCTCGGCATTCCCGTCGTCCCCATCAGTGCATCGAAGAATGAGGGCGTGAGCGAGGTCGTGAGCCATGCCATCCATGTAGCCCGCTACAAGGAAGGCCCTGCGCGTCAGGACTTCTGCGACCCCACGGAGCACGGCGGTGCCGTGCACCGCTGCCTGCATGCCATCATGCACTTCATCGAGGACCACGCCCTGGCAGCCGGCATCCCCGTCCGCTTCGCGGCAAGCAAGCTGATAGAGGGCGACAGCCTCGTGGCCGAGGCGCTCCGCCTGACGCGGAACGAGCAGGAGACCGTGGAGCACATCATCTGCCAGATGGAGGAAGAGCGCGGGCTGGACCGCCAAGCTGCGATGGCAGACATGCGCTTCCATTTCATCCTGCAGGTGAGTCGCCGCTGCGTGGTTCGCCCCGATGAGACCGAAGAGCACCGGCGAAGCGTCCGCATCGACAGGGTCCTGACCGGGCGCTACACGGCCATCCCCGCCTTCCTGCTAATCATGGCGGCTGTGTTCTACCTCACGTTCAACACCATCGGGGCCTGGCTTCAGGACCTCTTCCAGGAAGGCATTGACCGCTTCACCGCCTTCTCCGACGAGTTGCTGACGCAGTGGAACATTGCTCCGCCCATCCATTCGCTCATCATCGACGGCATCTACTCGGGCGTAGGCACCGTACTCGTCTTCCTGCCGCTCATCGTCTGCCTGTTTTTCTTCCTGAGCATGCTCGAGGACACCGGCTACATGGCTCGCATTGCCTTTGTCATGGACCGCCTGCTCCGCGGGCTGGGCCTCTCCGGACGAAGCATCGTGCCGCTGCTCATCGGCTTCGGCTGCTCGGTGCCCGGCATCATGGCAAGCCGCACCCTCCCGAGCGAACGCGACCGCCGGCTCACCATCATGCTCACGCCTTTCATGTCCTGCACGGCCAAGATTCCCATCTACGCCTTCTTTGCGACAGCCTTCTTCCCGGGTCGTGCGGCCTGGGTGATGATGTCGCTCTACGTGATAGGCATCCTCGTGGGCATCGTCGTAGCGCTTTTCCTGAAGCACACCCTCTTCCGGGGCGAGGCCGTGCCCTTCGTCATGGAACTGCCCAACTACCGTATGCCGGCGGCCATGAACGTGTGGCACCTGCTGTGGGACAAGGCCAAGGACTTCCTCACGCGGGCCTTCACGGTCATCTTCCTGGCAAGCATCATCATCTGGTTCCTCCAGACCTTCGACTTCCACCTGCAAATGGTTCCCGACGGCGAGGCGTCGCGAAGCATACTGGCACAGGTGTCGAGCCTGGTTGCTCCGCTGTTCGAGCCGCTGGGCTGCGGCGACTGGCGCGTGGTGACATCGCTCGTCAGCGGCCTGCTGGCCAAAGAAGTGGTGGTGAGCACCCTGAGCACCCTCTTTGCAGGCGTAGCCATCTCCGAGGTCTTCACGCCTTGCGTGGCCTACACGCTGCTGGTCTTCTGCCTGCTCTACACGCCTTGCATGGCAGCGATGGCTACCATCCGGCGCGAGCTCGGCACCCGCTGGATGCTTCTCATCATGGTGGGGCAGTGCCTCATCGCTTGGGTTGCTGCCTACGTCACTCACCTCATCCTCTGCTGACCACCATGCTACGAACATGCCCTACCATAACGTCCCGCCTCCAGTACCACCGCGAGAAAACTCCAGTACTCCCGCGGGAGTACTCCAGTACCACAGCGGGAGTACTGGACTCAACTCTCGAAAATTAAATTCCTGAACCAAAAACCACGAAACATGAACATACAAAGTATCCTCCTGCTGGCCGCAGTGATAGTTGTTGCGGCCTACGTCCTGTACCGCTACCTGCGCGGTGCAGGCAAATGCAGCTGCTGCGACTGCTGCGACAAAGACTGCTGTGCGAAGCTGCTGCTCCTGCTGCTGCTCCTTTCGGTGAATGCCGTGCCCTCCCTGGCACAGGACATCGACGGCACGTCGGGGGCCTCGGAGCTCCAGCCGACACGGCACGAAGGAAAGCAAATCCTGGCCTTCAGCACCGACAGCCTGCGCGATGTCTATCGCATCCCCGCCATCGCACAGAACCGCAAGGGCGAACTGGTGGCCGTTTACGACTACCGCGTCTGCGGCACCGACATCGGCTTTGGCGAGGTGGATCAGGTGATGCGCATCTCGCGCGACAATGGCAAGACCTGGTCGCAGGAGAAAAAGATAGCCGACGGCGTGGGAGGCGAGGCGAATGTCTTCGGCGTCGGTTTCGGCGACCCGGCCCTCTGCCTGGACCGCAAAAGCGGCAGGGGCGTCCTCATCACGGTCAGCGGACGCTGCATCTACGGCTACGCCACAGCCAGCCACCGTCCCTTCATCGCACGGCAAGTCACCACCGATGGCGGCCACACCTGGAGCCAGCCGGAGGACATCACCCGACAGTTCTGGGGCCGGAAAGGTGCCATCTTCCAGCAGAGCGAGACGGACGACGGCACGGGCGTCTTCGCCTGGGCAGGCTTCTTCGGCAGCGGCAAGATACTGCAGAGCCGGCTCACGAAGGTGGGGCAGTACTATCGCCTCTATGCAGCCCTGCTGGTGCGGGGAACGGGGCTGAAGGGAGCCTACGTGGTCTATAGCGACGACATGGGCATGACCTGGCAGCTCCTGGGCGGCGACCCCGCATTCCAGGCAGCACCGGACAGCGACGAACCGAAGGTGGAGGAACTCCCCTCGGGTCAGATTGTGCTGAGCGGCAGGAAATGGTACGGTCGCACCTTCAACGTCTGGACCTTTGCCCAAGGCAGCACTACGGAAGGCTCCTGGGACAAGCCCGTCAACAGCCACGACGCTGCGGGAGGCATCAAGGTGGGGGCCAACAGCTGCAACGGCGAGATACTCATCCTGAAAGGCAAGCTCGCCGAGAGCGGCAAGTCGTGCTTCGTAGCCCTGCAAAGCCTGCCGAAGGCCGACAAGCGGGCCGACGTGACCATCTACTACAAGGTGCTGGAGAAAGGCAAGAGCTATACCACTGCCGAGTTTGCCGAGGGCTGGACCGAAGGACTGCAAGTGACGGACCAGCGCTCCGCCTATTCCACCATGTGCCTGCAAAAGGACCGGCGCATCGCCTTCTTCTACGAGGAGGAACCCTACATCTACAACATGGTCTATGTGCCCCTCAGCCTCAGCCAAGCCACGAAGGGCAAGGTCAGATAGCTCCCCCGCGTCGCGCAAAGCACACCGAATTTAACATTTTTCTGTACTTTCTTGCTGCATAATACAGAAAATATATGTACCTTTGCATCCGAAATAAGTGAGTACTAACTATAATTATTGCATTATGAAGAAATCGATACTTGTTTCGCTTGTGGCGTTTGCCTTTTCCCTGCTTCCTGCTCAGGCGCAGTTGCCGGCAGTCACCCTGAAGACCATGAATGGAGCCGAAGTGCGCACCGACACGCTCTCCAATGGCGGCAAACCGTTCATCATCGACTTCTTTGCCACCTGGTGCAAGCCCTGCAACCGCGAGCTCGATGCCATCAGCGAGGTATATGAGGAATGGCAGGAAGAGACCGGCGTGAAGATCTATGCCGTCAGCATCGACCAGGCACAGAACATCAACAAGGTAAAGCCCCTGGTGAGCAATCACGGATGGGAATACGAAGTGCTGCTCGACCCCAACGGCGACCTGAAGCGGGCCCTGAGCATCCAGATGATTCCCTACGTGCTGATTGTTGACGGGAAGGGACAGATCGTCTATAAGCACAACGGCTATACCGACGGCGCCGAGACGGAACTGATAGAGAAAGTTCGCGAGCTGCTGAAGCAATGAAGAGGGCACTCCTATTCCTGACAGCCTGCTGCTGCCTCCTCAGTGCCGGCGCATGGGACTGGAAAGGTCTCAACTTCTCGGGCAGCATACAGAGCGACATGCTTGTTCCCCGCAACGACAGCGGAACAGGAGCCACGAAGACAGGCAGCTTCCTGACCAACACCTACGCCGACCTGCTGATGCAGAGCCGCTACGTCGATGCCGGCCTGCGCCTGGAGTTCCTGGAGTATCCGCTGCCCGGCTTCGAAAAGGACTTCGAGGGATGGGGCGTACCCCACTTCTGGGTGAAGGGACGCGTAGGCAAGTTCGAGCTGACAGGCGGCACGTTCTACGAGCAGTTCGGCTCGGGCTTCATCCTCCGCACCTACGAGGAACGTTCCCTCGGCATCGACAACTCGCTGCTGGGAGGCCGCGTCGTGGTGAAGCCCCTGAAGGGAGTGACCCTGAAGGTACTATCCGGCGTGCAGCGTCGCTACTGGAAGTGGAACAAGTCGGTCGTGAGCGGAGCCGATGCCGAAGTGAACATCGACGAATGGATTCCGCGACTGCAGCTAACAGACACCAAGCTGCTGGCCGGCTTCTCCTGGGTGAACAAGTACGAGAAGAAGGAAGACATCTACGCCGACCCCACCCACCGCTATAACCTCCCCAAGTTCGTGAACGCCTGGGACGTCAGGCTCAGGCTGGACAAAGGCCCCTGGAGCGTTCTGGCCGAATACGCCGAGAAGACGCAGGACCCGTCCTTCGACAACCACTACAACTTCGACAAGGGACGCGCCGCCATGATTTCAGCGTCCTACTCCGAAAAGGGACTGAGCGTGTTGCTCCAGGCCAAGCGAAGCGAGAACATGTCCTTCCGCAGCAGACGCTCCATGAACGGCACCTCGTCCTTCATCAACCACCTTCCCGCCTTCACGCAGGACCAGACCTATGCCCTAGCCGCCATCTATCCCTACGCCACACAGCTTGCCGACGGCGAATGGGCTTGGCAGGCAGAAGCCGGCTACAACTTCAAGCGCAACACACCGCTGGGCGGCAAGTACGGCATGAACCTGAAGGCCAACTTCTCGCACGTCCGTTGGGAGGGAACCACCAACTATCAGGATATTGACGTGCAGCTGACCCGCAAGTTCTCGAAGGCATTCAAGCTTAGCCTGATGTACATGAACCAGTTGTACAACCAGACGGTTGTCGAGGGACACGGCGGCATGATTCGCAGCAACATCTTCATTGCCGACGCCAAGTACCAGTTCACGCCCAAGACGACACTGCGCTGCGAGCTGCAATACCTGACGACGCCTCATGACCAAGGCGACTGGGCCTACGGATTGCTGGAGCTGTCGCTCGCGCCGCACTGGATGTTCACCGTCAGCGACATGTGGAATTGCGGCACGACGGGCCTGCACTACTATCAGGGCCTCGTCACCTACAACGTCGGGCAGCACCGCATCCAGGGAGGCTACGGTCGCACCCGTGCCGGCTATAACTGTTCGGGCGGCGTCTGCCGCTATGTGCCTGCCTCAACGGGATGGACGCTCTCCTACAACTTTAACTTCTGACCCCTCTTTTACTTGAAACGGTATGCAGAGACAATATCTATATATAATAATGTGCAGTATCTGCCTAGTGCTGACCGGCTGCGACTACATTGCGGAAGACGAGCGACTGATCTACGAGAAGCCAGAGCCTGCGCAGCGCGTCGTGTTGCTGGAGGACTTCACGGGTCAGCGATGCTCGAACTGCCCCACGGCAACGGCGGTCATCGAACAGCTGCATGAAGCTTACGGCGAAGCACTCGTGGCTGTCGGCATCCACGGCGGTCCGCTGGCTTTTGCAGGCAACGCAAAGGTCGTCGGGCTAAAGACGGACATCGGCGATGAATACTACAACCACTGGAAACTCGACCATCAACCTGTAGGGCTGATTGACAGGACAGGCTCTGTCGATTACGACCTGTGGGCCACTCGGGTGAAGGAGGAACTGACCAAGCCTGCTCCCCTGCGCCTGGAGGGAACGGCTGTGCTTGCAGGCGAAGAGGTCAGCATCCATCTCAAGGCTGACACCGACGGGACCGTCACGGGCAAGCTGCAAGTATGGCTGCTCGAAGACGGCATACAGACGCTTCAGCTCATGCCGGACGGGACGGCCAATCAGACTTATACCCACAACCACGTGCTGCGCACGACAGTCAACGGCACATGGGGCGAGGACTGCATCGTCAAGGAAGCCGAAACTTCGGAATGGACCATGTCGCAAGCGCTGGAGCCGGACTGGAACCGCGAACAGCTGAGCATCGTGGCTTTCGTCTATAACGACAGCGGCGTGCAACAAACAGTGAAGATAAAAGTTGAACATTAAAGCCAATATGCCTATGAAGAAATGTTTTACTCTATGTGTTGGAATGCTGATTGCCCTGACCTCTTGGGCGCAGGGTTTCGCTTTCCAGTATCGAGGACAGATTTTGCCCGACGGGGAGACGGTCATCATCGCTGCCGAGGAGTCTATCTTCGGCGACCTTGCGTGCGAGACGAACAATGCCGACAATCCTGCCGACGGACTGGTGCTCCGCATGCTTGGCAGCGCAGCAGCCTCCGGTACTGCCACGTTGCAGATTACCAGCAACAGCCTTAACCCAAGCGGCTTGCAATGGTGCATGGGCGGCGCTTGCACGAACTTTGGCAACCAGACATCGCTCACCAAGCAGTTCACGGCAGGAGGCGGAGTCACCCTTGTCCAGTTCGACGCTACAGACATTCGCTCCGAGGGACTGCTTACTGCCACGCTCCGTGCCACCATCGGACTGGAGTCGCACACGGTGAACATCCACTTCGTCAACGGCGACTACGACGGCCTCCGTGCGCTCCCTCAGGGTGCCGGCAGCGGGAAGAGCTGTTTCGACCTCCAGGGCAGGCCGGTGCAGCGGCAGCAACTGCGCGGCCTCTACATCGTGAACGAGGGGGGACACATCCGCAAGAAAGCATTCAAATAACCTAAGTTTTCAGTCTTAACAACCTTAACATTATGAGAAAAATTCTACTCCTTGCTGCGGCAGCTATTCTGCTGACCGCAACGACCCAGGCTAAAGTCATTACCCCGGGAGAGAATCAAGTTTGGTGGGGTTACTTCAGCGAGAGTGACTTTGCAACCAGCGACAACACCATCGGCACAGGTTCGCCAATGGCACTGATGGGCGCCATCTACGTTCCCGCCAACCACGAACAGCTGGGCAAGGCCACCGTCATGGGAGCCCGCATCTACATTTCCTCGAGTGCTGTATCGTCGCTCAGCAGCCTGAAAATATGGGTTTCGAAGACTCTGCCCAACAAGGTCACCGATGCCGACATCGTACAGACCACGCTGGGAACCCTCACGACCGGTGCCAACGACTTCAAGTTCCGCACTCCCTTCGAGGTGGATAATCAGGGATTCTACGTTGGCTACTATGTGAACAGCACCACGGGCTACTTCATCAGGATGGGCGGCTCGGATGCTCCCAACGCTGCCTGGGTAGGCAATCCCGATGCAGGCATGGGATGGACGGACCTGAACGGCAACGGCCTGGGCAAGCTGGCTTTCCAGATTCTTGTCCAGGGAGGCAGTTTCCCCGAGGACTGTGTCACAGCCGACGACTTCGGCCAAAAGGTTGTGCTCCAGGGCGAACAAACATCTATCCCTATCACCGTCACGAACCAGGGCTCCACGCCCGTCAAGAGCATCTCCTACACCATTACGACTGAAGGCGGCAGCACCACGGATGAGACGAGCGTTTCCCTTGCTTCCCTGCCCCTGAACGGCACCGCAACCATCAACGTTCCCTTCGCTTCCGACAATGAGACGAAGAAGTTCCGCAAGACATTCACCATCACGCAGGTGAACGGCAAGCCCAACACTGCCACACACAACAGCGCCACCGGCTTCCTCATTACGCTGAAGGACAAGCAGCCCGTGACGCCCGTCATCGAGGAGTTCACCGGCACGTGGTGCGGCTGGTGTCCGCGCGGCACGGTCGGCATGGAGAAGGTGCACGATGCCTACGGCGACCAGGTGGTGCAGATAGCAGCACACAACAGCGACCCGATGGCCATCTCGGAGTACCAGAACGTCATCAACGCCTACACGAGCGGCTTCCCCAATTCCATTACGGACCGTCAGTTCGTGGCTGACCCGTCGTTCTCCGGTCTGAAGACAGCCCTGGACGCTTCCTTCAACAGGGTGGCTCCGGCCACCATCGGCCTGACTGCCGAATGGGAGAGCGCAACCAAGACGAAGGTCGTCTTCAAGACCACGACGCGCTTTGCCTACGACGACGACAATGCCAACTTCGGCATCGCCTTCCTGCTCCTGGAGGACGGCATGAAGGGAACTGGCAGCAACTGGGCACAAGCCAACTACTATAGCGGCATGAGCGTTCAGCAGGCCGGTACTGACATGCAGTGGTGGTGCAAGCAGGGCTCTTCCGTGACAGGCGTAGAGTTCAACCACGTCGTCGTGGCAGCATGGAGCGCACTGAACGGCGTCAACAACTCCGTCGAGCCGGTCATCGAAGCCGGAGCGGACCAGGAATACACCTACACCGCAAGCATCGCCGGCAAGAGCCTGATTCAGGACAAGACGAAGCTGAAGGCTGCCGTCCTGCTCATTGACCGCACGTCCGGCACCATCGTCAATGCAGCACAATGTGCCATCTCCGACGAAGCAACCGGCATACAGTCCGTCCGCAACGGCGAAGGCTCTATGGCCGACGTACCTGCCGGACGCTACACCATCGACGGGCGTAAGCTCTCGACCGTGCAGAAGGGCATCAACATCGTCCGCATGAACGACGGAACCGTCAGGAAGGTTCTCGTCAAGTAAATACCGACATCCCCACAGGGGCCTGCACCGAAGTGGTCCCCGGAAAGTACACGAGCTTATGGCCATAAGCTCGTGTGCTTATTTCAATAAGCTCGTGAGTCGATGGCCATCGACTCACGTGCTTCCGACAGCGCACCGCAGAATGTTTCGAGCTACTTCAGTGCACGGAAATACGCAAATAAATTTGGTAGTTCGCTCGCTTATTCGTACCTTTGCAGAGGAAAAACAAACATTATAGTCAGATATGAGAATACTGTTGTTAGGCAGCGGCGGGCGCGAGCATGCGCTGGCCTGGAAAATCAGCCAAAGCAAGAAATGCGAGAAACTCTTCATTGCACCGGGCAATGCAGGCACGGCCACCGTGGGCGAGAACGTACCCATGAAGGCCGACGACTTCGATGCCATCAGGACCTTCGTCCTGAACAACCGGATAGAGATGGTGGTGGTAGGGCCCGAGGACCCGCTGGTGAAGGGCATCTACGACTTCTTCCGGGACGACGCCGAGCTGAAGGACATCGCCGTCATCGGTCCCTCGAAGGCAGGAGCCGTGCTCGAAGGGAGCAAGGACTTTGCCAAAGGCTTCATGCAGCGGCACGGCATCCCGACAGCGGCCTACCGGACCTTCGACGGCCTCCACCTGCAGGAAGGGCTCGCCTTCCTGGAGACGTTGCAGCCCCCCTATGTCCTGAAGGCCGACGGACTCTGCGCCGGCAAGGGAGTGCTCATCCTGCCCACGCTGGAAGAGGCCAAGGAGGAACTCGGCAAGATGCTGGGCGGCATGTTCGGCTCGGCCAGCAGCCGCGTCGTCATCGAGGAATTCCTGAGCGGCATAGAATGCTCCGTCTTCGTCCTGACCGACGGCAAAAGCTACAAGATACTGCCCGAAGCAAAGGACTACAAGCGCATCGGCGAAGGCGACACCGGCCTCAACACCGGCGGCATGGGCAGTGTAAGTCCCGTACCCTTTGCCACCAAGGAGTGGATGCAGAAAGTGGAACAGCGCATCATCCGCCCCACAGTGGAAGGACTCCGCTCGGAAGGCATCGACTACAAAGGCTTCATCTTCTTCGGCCTCATCAACACGGGCGGCGACCCGAAGGTCATCGAGTACAATGTCCGCATGGGCGACCCCGAGACGGAAACCGTCATGCTCCGGCTCAAGAGCGACCTGCTGGACCTGCTGGAAGGCGTAGCCACCGGCACACTGGACGGACGCAGCATCGCTTTCGACGAGCGCTCAGCCGTCTGCGTCATGATGGTCAGCGGGGGCTACCCCGGCTCCTACGAAAAGGGATTCCCCATCAGCGGCATCCAGGACGTGGAGGGCAGCATCGTGTTCCACGCAGGCACTGCACTGAAGGACGGGCAGGTCGTCACCAGCGGCGGACGCGTCATCGCCGTCAGCAGCTACGGCAAGGACAAGGAGGAAGCACTCCGCAAGAGCTTCACCGAAGCACAGAAGATACAATTCCACGGCAAGTACTTCCGGCGCGACATCGGCGCTGACCTGTAGAGAATGCCCAATGCGCAATGGTCAATGCTCAATGAACTGAATGAAGCCCCGGTTGCAGAATAAGATAGCGGGAAGCCACTTCACCCTCCCCGCGTGCGTCGCGATAGCCGTAACCCTATGGTGGCTGCCCGAATGCAACCCCTCATGGCAAGGACTGCTGGGACTGCTCTTCTGTCTGCTGACGGCCTACGTCCTGATGGAGACCAATACCCGGCACCTCATCATCCGCATCCGCACCCGGATGGTGTCGGCAACCTGGCTTGTACTGGCCGCCTGTCTGCCCTTCATGCATCCGCTGGGGGCACCTATCATTGCGGCAACCCTCCTCAGCATCAGCTACCTGCTGCTCTTCAGTTGCTACCAGCAGCACCACCCGCAGCAACTCGTCTTCCACGTCTTCCTCATGCTCGGAGCAGGCAGCTTCTTCGCACCCGTCATGCTTCCGATGGCCGCCCTCTACTACTTCTACCTGGCCGTCCTGCTTCGTTCCCTGACGTGGAAAGCCTTCTGGGCAGGCATCGTCGGACTCATCACACCATGCTGGTGCTACGCCGTCTGGAGCTTCCTGACGAACAGCATGCCGGACTTCATCGCACATCTGTCCGCAATGGCACAGATACAGTTGCCAAGCATCGGGCAAGTCAAAGCGCTGCCCTTCGCCTGGCAACTCTCGGCAGGCATCGTCGCCCTCTCCTGCATCGTCAGCATCCTCCACTTCCTCCGCACGAACTACGACGACAAGATACGCGTGCGCATGTACCTATATATATATATCACGCAAACCCTGGTGCTGCTGGCCTTCCTGCCCTTGCAACCCGCACACTATCCGACCACGATGGCACTCATCCTGGTCAGTGCCTGCCCGCTCATCGCACATTATTTCGCACTCACCGGCAGCCGCCTCAGCAACCTGTTCTTCCTCCTTTCCCTCCTGCTCACGGCAGGAATGGCAGTCCTGAACCTATGGATGACATCATTCAGCATCTCATAACCTATGGCTACACCGGCATGGGCGTGGCCGCATTCGTGGCAGGCAGCGTGTTCCCCTTCAGCAGCGAAACGCTGTTGGCAGCCCTCCAACTGGCAGGACTGAAACCGTGGCCGCTCTTCCTCAGCGCCACCGTCGGCAACGTCCTGGGCAGTATGTTCAACTACTGGATCGGCACCTTCGGGCGCTTGGAATGGATAGAACACTACCTCCACATCCGACGCGAGAAAATCGAAAAGACGCAACGCTGGCTTCAGGGACACGGAGCATGGATGGGCTTCTTCTGTTTCCTGCCCATCATCGGCAGCGCACTGAGCGTCACACTCGGCTACATGCGCGCCAATCCCTACCTCTCCGTCCTGAGCATCTTCATGGGCAAAGCGCTCCGCTATGCCGTCCTCATCTGGGCCATCAACATGATGGGCTGAGAAACCCTTACCAGATGTCCTCCAGCTCCTCCGGGTTATCATAGACCTCTTTGGGCACATACTCAAAGTAGTCCATATAGAATTCCTTGGCCTCCGCGTCGAGAACAGACTTGAAGCGGATATGATAGTTCTGATGAGGCTGCAGGTAGGCATTCAGCAGGATGCGGCGTGACATGTAGTGATAGGTGCGCACGGACACATCGCTTCCGAAGCTGGGCGTCCACGAATTAGGAGCTTTCATGAATCCCTTCGTGCGCATGGACTTCGTCACGCGGTCGTTGTATTCCTCGTCGTTGGTGTCCGCCTCCCATCCCACGTTTGACGGAGCCGTCGTGTTGCCCATCCTCTTCTCCAGCCCGCCGATGCGAAGGTCCAGAGGTATGCCTGCTGCCGGCATCTTCTCGCGGTCGGGACCAAAATAGACTTGTGCCATCGAGCGGACATACGAGCCTGTAGCCACGCCGAAGCGCACCTCATATTGTCCCGCACGGGGCACGGGAGGCAGCTGCATCGTGAAGTCGTAGCGTCCGATGATGTTGAACTCATCACCCTGCATGTTGTGGTAGGGGGAAGGATAACCGGAGAGGAAGTAGAAGAGTGTCCCTTCCCGTATCTCCACGCCTGACAAGTAAGGGTAGTTTGTCGGTATGGCTCGCACGCTGGGAGCTCCAGAGGTGTAACTGGTGCGAGGGGCGCGGATGTCATTGTTCATCATCTCGGGCATCATGCATCCCACATCGATGCGTATGCGTTGGCTCGCCATCTGGTTGCAGACGTTCTCCGTACATACCAGCAGCTTATCAATAGGATAAACGATAGCATTGGCAATGTTTGTGGCGTCGGTCTCGGCTTCGGTGCTTGTCAATATACGGATGCCCATGTTCTCGTCGGCAGTCGTGCTCGAGCCTTTCAGCTGCGGGAAGAGTCCACTCTCGTGGTAGTCATTCACATTCTCGCGGGTTTGGCCGAATTGTCCGCGTCCGTTCCTGAGGCGGGGGAAGCGGTTCAAGTAGATGCCGTTGCTCTCGAGACTTTCGTAGGTTTTCAGTAGGCGCGGCAGTCCCATCGTCTGGTAGAAGTCCATGATGGGGATGGTGGGACTCTTCTTGTTATAGCCCAGCTCGTTGTAGTGAATCACCAGCTTATCGCGACCGATGCGTTGCGGCAGCAAGTGGTACGTGACAAACTGGTTAAGCACGTTCATCTGGTTCGTGTAGTCATCGTCGTAGAGTGTGCCTTCTACATGTCCGAAGAGGCCTGAGTCGCGCAGGAAGTCCCGCACCTGGCCGACGGTAATGTCCTCGGCTTTGCACCCCAACTTCTCCTCCCAGAACTTGTCGGTCTCGGCAAAGAGGGTGAACCCGAAGTATCGATGCTCGGGAATGGTGCCTGCCTGACCCACGGAAGTATGCCGGGGCAGGTCCTTCACCTCGCCCGTCAGGTAGAGGTGCTCCCACGTCTCGTCGCGATAGGCATTGAGAGTGTCTTCCAGTCCGCAAGCCAACACCAGGCGCGACATCACGCTGTAGCCGCTCTTCCGCTGTTTGGACCAGAGGCGCAGGAAGTCGCTCAGGCGTCCGTCGCTCGGCGCAATCACGCCATTCACCTGATGAATGTAGCCGTTGCTCATCATGATGCCCCTGTTCGTCTTGGATATTTCTGCCACGTTCTCAATACTGATGCTGTCTGGGTCTGTCTGCCCGCGGAAGACGCGCAGCTTGCGGTTGTTCATGTTCGCCAGGTCGAATTCATGTTCGTGCTCGGGAATGTCGGAGACGTCGAAGGCATACTGGTCGCCGCCGTCGAGGATGCTGTTGAAGACTATCACCTTCTCGATGCTGTCAAGGCTTCTCTCGTCGGGGAAGCCTGTCCACGAAGGCTCCGTTATGACGCCTTTACGGAAGAGGGAGTCGAGATACTGCTGTATGGCCTCGTTGGTCGGGGCGAACACCGTGTAGTGCCCACGGGCAGAGAGCAGCTGGAGCAGGGTTGTCTCGGAGTAGGAGCTCACGGGCCGCTTGCCGAGCAGACGCACGTATTCGCTGTAGTATTCCTTACCTTCCAGGTATTGGGCAATGGTCTTGCCCTCGAAGACGTACCTCGAGGACATTTCTATCTGTTCGGAGCAGCTCACCAGTGCGACGAGAATGGCTGCCACATAAAAAAGTTTCTTCATTCAGAGGATACTTGTTCCGGAACATTCCCCTAAGTACGTTCCGCGGTTAATGAATAAGTCAGTTTTAGCGTTGTCAGGTTGCAGGAAGCTTATGTTTTCCCGCACATTTGCCCGCAAAGGTACGATTTTTTTTGTTATAAAATGTGCTTTGTCGCCTTTATTTGCATTATTTTGGATAAAAAGTTGTATCTTTGCGTGCATGAAGTCCTCTTTAGTCGATATTTCCGTGCTCATTCTGTTCTTCAACAGGCCGCAGCAGCTCAGTCAGGTCTTTGCCGAGGTTCGCAAGGCTCGTCCTTCGCGCCTTTTCCTCTATCAGGACGGACCGCGCTCGGAGGCAGACATGCCCGGCATACTGGCCTGCCGCGAGGTGGTGGCCCAGGTCGATTGGGACTGTCAGGTCGAGACACTCTATCAGGAACGGAACTACGGCTGTGACCCTTCGGAGTACATCTCGCAGAAGTGGGCCTTCAGCCGTGTTGACAAATGCATTGTGCTGGAGGATGACGACGTGCCAGCCGTCAGCTTCTTCTCGTTCTGCAAGGAGATGCTCGACCGCTACGAGCATGACGAGCGCATCACGATGGTGAGCGGCTTCAACGTAGAAGAGCAGACCGATGACTCGGAGGGCGACTACTTCTTCACGACGAATTTCAGCATCTGGGGCTGGGCCTCGTGGCGACGGGTCATCGACCTGTGGGACGAGCACTACACCTGGCTCGACGATGCAGTTGCCGTGCACCAGCTGGAAGAGCTGATTCGCGAGCGTGGCTACCGCGACGATTTCCTGCCTATGTGCCGCAAGCATCGGGAACAGGGCAAGGCTTTCTACGAGACCATCTTCTGGTCGCACATGCTCCTTTCGGGCGGGTTGGCTGTCACGCCCCGCCGCAACATGATTAACAACCTCGGTGCCACTGCCGACAGCACTCACTTCGGCGGTTCGCTCCAGACGATGCCCCGCGGCTACCGTCGCATCTTCACCATGCAGCGCTTCGAACTGCCTCAGGGCGAGGACGGGAGCCTCATCCTGCGGCATCCGCCCTACGTCATCGAACATGTTGCCTACCGCCACCGCGCGTACCGCATCATGGGATGGATGTGTCCCTGGGTCAAGGTGGGGCGCTCCCTGGAGGAACTCCTGCTGAACCTCCGCTACGGCAACTTCCGCCACATTCTGAAAGCCCTGCGCAACCGCATCAAAAAATGGTCCGGGAAGGAGGCATACAGATGAAAGTCCTGCTTGTAAGCACCAGCGAACAGAGCGGCGGCGGTGCTATTGCTGCATACCGCCTCGCAAACGCCCTGAGCCTGACAAACGATGTAGAGGTCAAGCTCCTTGTGCGCGACGGGAAGTGCCCCGACGTGGCAGGCATGGGCTTTGTCCGTCCGGTGGGCAACAAGCTGCCGAAATTCCTCGAGCGCCTTTGCATACTGCCGCATGTGGGATTCAGCCGCAAGCGCCTCTGGCAGGTTGACACTGCCCGGATGGGTATCGACATTACCCGCACGCCCGAGTTTCGCGAGGCAGACGTCGTCCACTTGCACTGGGTTAATCAGGGAATGCTTTCGCTCGACGGCATTCGACGCATCCTTCAGAGCGGCAAGCGCGTCATCTGGACGCTTCACGACGAGTGGCCCTACCTGGGCGTTTGCCATTATCGGGGCGACTGCAAGGCGGAGCGGTGCTATCCCTGCCCCCTCTACAGCGGCCACACACCCCTGACGACCCTACAGCGCAAGCGCGATATGTTCCGCCGCTGGCACCCGACCTTCGTAGGCTGCAGCCAGTGGATTACCGACCAGGCACGGCGTGCCCTGCCACAGGAGCGCGTGGTGCACATCAACAACTGCATCCCCTCCGTCCTCTTCAGTCCTTCCGACGTGCAGCAGGCGCGACGGTCCCTCTCCTTGCCGCCGGACAAGCGGCTGCTGCTCTTCTGCAGCCAGAAGGTGACGGACGAGCGCAAGGGCATCAGCTATCTGGCCGAAGCACTGAACCTGTTCGACAAGGACGAACTGCAACTGGTCGTCGTAGGAAAGGACTCGGAAAAGATTCCCTTGCCCGACGGCATCAAGGTCCACCGCCTCGGCTCCGTCGGAGAGCGGGACATGCCGCTCATCTACAATGCCGCAGATGCCTTCGTGACCCCCAGTCTGCAGGACAACCTGCCCAACACCATAGCCGAAGCCATGAGCTGCGGCACTCCCTGCGTGGGCTTCAACGTGGGCGGCATACCCGAAATGATAGACCACTGCAGGAACGGTTACGTGGCCCGCTACCGCGACGCCGCGGACCTCGCCGCAGGCATACGCTACGTCCTGAGCCACGACCTGCGCAAGGCTGCCCACGAGAAAGCCAAGGCTGCCTACGACATGCTGGGCATAGCGCAACAGTACATCCAGTTATACAACGAGAAAAGCTAAGGGGCAGACAAAAAAGAAACCCTCCATGAAACCACTCATCACCATAGCAACCGTCACCTACAATGCCGAGGCCACCCTGGAGCGGACGCTTCAGAGCGTAGCCCGGCAGGACTATGCCGGCATCGAGCATCTCATCATCGACGGCTGTTCCTCCGACCATACACTATCCCTCATCCATCGCTATGTCGAGGAGAACCAGGCACGCCACAACATACGCCTCATCAGCGAACCCGACAACGGGCTCTACGATGCCATGAACAAGGCGCTGCTCAATGCCTCGGGCGACTACATCGTCTTCCTCAACGCCGGCGACTGCCTGCACAGCTCCGACACCATCTCCGCCCTCGTCGCTCAGACGCAATGGGCGGAAGACGAGCAGCGGCATCCCGCCATCCTCTTCGGCGACACACACATCGTCGATGCAGAAGGCCACTTCCTGCACCGCCGCCGCCTCACGCCGCCAGACGAACTTACGCCCGACACCTTCCGCGACGGGATGCGCGTCTGCCACCAGTCCTTCTACGTCCGAACCGACCTGGCACGCCAGGAGCCCTATGACCTGCACTATCGCTTCTCTGCCGACTTCGACTGGTGCATCCGCCTCATCCGGCACGCCTCGCGCCGCCGCCTGCAAATCATCAACACGCACCTCGTCCTGACCGACTACCTCAGTGAAGGCATGACCACACGCAACCATCGCGCCTCGCTCCTGGAGCGCCTGCGCATCATGGCACACCACTACGGCTGGCCCTCGGCCATCCTGCGCCACTGCTGGTTCGTCGTCAGGGCCTGCCTCCACAAGGTTTCACCGCCTCATCGCGACGAGAGGGGAAACGACACACGTTGATACGGATTGTTTCCCGCGGGAAACAATTTGTTTCCACTGGAGAAACAAAGTCTTTCCACTCGTGGGGAAAAGCAATACAAAACAAGAACACAACAAGAACTACAGCACAAGAGAAGGACGATGCTACAGCCTTTTTACCATAACGGCGTCATCGAGGCCGGCTGCGACGAGGCCGGACGCGGCTGCCTGGCAGGACCCGTCTTTGCCGCAGCCGTCATCCTGCCGCCCGACTTCAGCAACGACCTGCTGAACGACTCCAAGCAACTCAGCGAAAAGAAGCGCTATGCCCTGCGCGACGTCATCGAGCACGAGGCGACGGCATGGGCCGTAGGCATCGTCAGCAACGAGGAGATTGACCGCATCAACATCCTGCGTGCCAGCATCCTGGCTATGCACCGCGCACTGGACGCACTCAAGGTGCGACCCGAAGAAATCATTGTCGATGGCAACCGCTTCATGCCCTACACGCCCCCCCTTCCCGAAGGGGGACGGGCAGAGGCACTGCCCCACACCACCATCGTCAAGGGCGACGGCAAGTACATGAGCATCGCCGCCGCCAGCATCCTGGCCAAGACATACAGGGACGACTGCATGAAGCAGCTCCACAAGGAATATCCCGCCTACCACTGGGACCAGAACAAAGGCTACCCGGCACCCGCCCACCGACAGGCCATCCGCCTGCATGGAACTACGCCCTATCACCGCCTGACCTTCAACCTGCTCGGTTCCCCACAGCTGGAATTCAACTTCGACCAATAAGACCCATGAGGCCCATGAACCCAGTGAAAACCTGAAAAAATCCTCAACCCAATGAAAGCCATACATACCCTATTCCTTCTCCTCCTGCTGGTCGCCCAGGCCGTGCAAGCCCAGGAGCTCAGCGTATGCACCTATAACGTCCGCTACAAGAACTCCGGCGACACCGACGCCGGCAACGGATGGAACACTCGCCGCACCTACCTCATCGACCTCGTCAACTTCCAGCAACCGGACCTGCTCGGCGTGCAGGAAGCAGTGTCGGCACAGATGACCGACATGGCAAACGGGCTGAAGGGCTATGCCTACATCGGCGTAGGACGCAACGACGGCGGCACCAGCGGCGAATACTCCGCCATCTTCTACCGCAAGGAGAGCATGGTGCTGCTCGACAACGGCGACTTCTGGCTGAGCGACACACCCTACAAGCCCTCAAAAGGCTTCCCCAGCAAAGGCGGCTCCACAACCTACTACCGCATCTGCACATGGGGCAAGTTCTTCCATAAACCAACCGGTACCGTCATCTACCACTTCAACACCCACCTCGACCTGGACGAGACGAACCGCCAGCAATCCTACTACCTCATCAGGCAGAAGATACAGGAGATAGCCAGCACGTCCGCCCCCGTCATCGTGTCGGGCGACTACAACGCCGTGCAGACAGGCGACGCCTACAAGCTGTTCCTCAACTCCGGCATCCTCTACGACTGCTACGTGCGGGCCAAGCAGAAGTTCATCACCAACGGCACATGCCCGGGCTTCAATGCCAACAACTACAGCACGGTCAGCGGAGAACTGCGGCGCATCGACCACATCTTCGTCTCCAAAGCCTTCAACGTCGAGCACTACGGCGTGCTCAATCCCTGCTACTACTCCACCAGCGGCACTGCGGACTATGCCGAGAAAGCCTATTCGGACCACAGTCCCGTGATAGCAAAGCTCACCCTGAAAGCCCCCGAGATGGAAGAGCTCACCACCACACCGCCGCCTGCCGTTGACGGCATCTACCAGATATCCACTGCCCAGGAGTTGCAAGCCTTCTCCTACATCGTGGACGGCGTAGCAGGATACACTCAGAACACAGCAGCCAAGGCAGTCCTGTTGGAAGATATCGACATGAAGGGACAGACGAGCTGGCTCCCCATCGGAACAGCTGCCGCACCCTACCGGGGCACCTTCGACGGCCAGGGACATGCCATCCGGAACCTCGTCGTCAAGACGGGCAAGAGCTACTCCGGACTGTTCGGCAACACGCAGGGCGCCACCATCCGCGACTTCCATCTCGACGGCACGCTTACCGCCTCGGAAGGCTCCGGCGAGCATGGCACCGTGGGGTATGCCTCCGGCACCACCCTCAAGGACGTACACTCCGCACTGAACATCACCACCGGCAAAGCCAATGCCGACACAAAACACATCGGAGGCATTGCCGGCACAATGGCTGCCAAATCCGTCATCAGCAGGTGTTCCTTCGCAGGCACACTCTCCGATGCAGGCACCAACACCGTGGGCGGCATCGCAGGCTATGCAGACCAGTCGGCCAACAGCATCACGCATTCTGCCAACTATGGCAAAGTCCAGTCGAAAGGCAGCGAGACGAACACCGGCGGCATCCTGGGATACGTGAACTATGCCGGATTCCGAATCTCGCATTGCCTCAACGTGGGGGACGTCAGCGGCAACCGGACCTATGCCGGACAAATCGTCGGACGGCAGATGAAGGGCATGACAACACCTCCGGCCAATCTCTATTACCTGAACGGAGAAGAGCTGACAGCATTCGGCTCGGGCACGGAGACCACCTCTGCCGTCGGAGCCGCGGCTGTCAGCAACCAGCAGTTGGCAAGCGGCGAAGTCTGCTACGCACTGAATGGCGACCAGACGGAAATCAACTGGTACCAGACGCTCCCCAGTCAGGACACGACGGTCGAAGCGAACCCTTACCCCGTGCTCCTCGACACAAGCCTGCGCGTCTGGCTACAGGACGGCACATACACCAACGAGAATCCCACCGGCATAGCCTCCGCCCGTGGGCTGCCCGAAGAAGGGAATGCCATCTACAGCCTCACCGGTCAGCGGCTGCAGAAGGCACGGAAAGGCATCAACATTATTAATGGGAAAAAATACATTGCACGATGAAAAAGACCATATTCACCCTGTTCCTGCTCCTGCTCTTCGCTCCGTGCTGCACGCATCAGGCCGAAGCTCAGGAACTCTACATAGGCAGCTTCTACGTCACCTCCATCGCAGAGGAAAGTCTTTACGGCGACGGCAAGGACAAGTGGGCGACACGTCTGCCCGTCATCAGCGAAATGTTCAACTTCGAGCAACCCGACGTCCTGGGCTTGCAGTCCCTGACAGAAACGCAGCTCTCGCAACTCTCCCGACGACTGACAAACTACAGCGTGGCCCCCGACAGCTACATTCTCTACAACAAATCCCTCGAGCTCGACACGTGCGGAATCGTCGATGAAATGCCCGAAGGCAGCACCTGCACGTGGGCCAGGCTGCGGAAGGACGGCAAAGCCTTCTACGTCTTCAACATCTGCTTCGCGACAGGAGCAAGTGTCGCCACCGCGTCGTCCGCACGTGTCCGCACGGCAATGGGCGAAGTCAACACGGAAAACCTGCCGAGCTTCATCGTCGGGTTCCTTGGCGTCAACGAAGGGAAGACGGCCTACACCAGACTGCTGTCCAAGCACTACGACTGCTTCACAAGGGCCGCTGTTGTCAGCGCGGAGTACGGCACGCGCAACAACTTCGACCTCTCGGCCAATCACGGCACAGACCGCTTCGACTTTGTCCTGGCCTCCAAGACCGTCACCGTCCGCTCCTACGGACAGCTGCAGTACGGCTACTACACACTGGAGCCCGGCAACACCTACAAGCGACGCCTGCCCTCCACGCATTTCCCCGTCATGGCAAAGGTGACGCTGCCCTGACACATTTGACGAAGTTAATTATTGTTAATAATATATATATGTACGCGCGTAGGCTTCAAGGAAATGTTAAAAACACATAACTTTGCGACGGACTGACAACAAACCTTCTTTTATATTAACCTTAAAACAAACCAACATGAAAAAGAACTTCTACTCCCTCCTCCTGTGTGCCCTGTTGGGCATAACGGGAATGCAGGCGTGGGCACAAGAGCTGTCCACCACAGAGATTGAAGGCGTTGAGTACTACCAGATAGGTAGTGCTGAGGACCTTGAGGCGTTTGCCGCTCTGGTGTGCGACGAAGGGCAGAGCGGTGCCAACGCCATCCTGACGGCAGACATTGCTCTCACCCAACCCTGGGAAACGCCAATCGGAATCTCGGGGGCTGCCTACACCGGCATCTTTGACGGTCAGGGGCACCAGATCAGCGGCTTTGATGCGACAGCAGAAGCCGACGCCTGGGGCCTCTTCGGTCTCACCGCCAATGCCACAATCCGCAATTTCAGCATCAGCGGCAAACTGACGGCCAACGGCGGAACAGGCTCCGGCGTGATAGGCTATCCCTCGAACAGCACCATCTTCAACGTGCACTCCGCACTGGAAATCAACGTTCCCCTGCCTTCCGTGCACCACGTCGGCGGCGTCGTAGGCTCGGCACGCGGCGGCAACACCATCAGCAGCTGCACCTTCAGCGGCTCCATGACGGTGGAAGACGGAAGCACTGACAACTTCGCCGGCATCGTGGCCTACTTAGGCGGCGACAGCGTGGCTTACTGCACCAACTACGGAAGCATCACCTTCTACGCCGCAGGCTGTGCAGCAGGCGGCATTGCAGGCTACCTCAACAATACTGGCTCCTACGTGAAGGGATGCCTGAACATGGGAAAGGTCACCTGCAGCGACACGGAGGCCACACCCACCTACGGCGGTGCCATCGTGGGACGTCTCAGAACCTACGACACTGCAAAGCTGACAGGCAACTGCTGGCTTGAAGGCAGCGGATATGCCGGCGCACACAACGACACCGGAACCGAAGCCCTGGCAGCAGCTCTGTGCTTCACCTCCGACAAGCTGGCAACCGGCGAGGTCTGCTATGCCCTGAACGGCGACCAGACGCAGATTGGTTGGTACCAGACGCTGGGCACCGACGAGGTCCCCGTGCTTGATGCCACACATGCCCGAGTCTATATGAACGGCAGGCTGCACTGCAACGGCGATGTCTATGAAGGCTCTGCCTACTCCAACGAAGACACAGGCGTGACGCAGGACGAACACAACATCGTAGATGGCTTCTGCGACTATTGCAACCTCTTCGACGAGACCTACCTGACTCCCAATGCCGACGGCTACTACGAGCTGTCAAATGCCAAGCTACTGGCATGGTTCGAGCAGAAGGTGAACAGAGGCGAGTTCAACGCCAAAGGCATTCTGACTGCCGACATCGACTTCGCCGAGCTCGGCGAGAATGCTGCCTGGACACCTATCGGCGACTGGGGCGCCACCCGCGGCGTCTCCAGCGCAGGTTATTGCGGACACTTCGACGGACAAGGCCACACCCTGAAGAACTTCAACTTCACCGGCACACAGAACTACTACGGTGTCTTCGGTGTCCTCACGGCAGGGGCTCTCGTCGAGAACTTCACCATCTACGGCGAAGTGACCTGCAGCTTCAAGACGATGGGCGTGGTAGGCTACACGCGCGACACCTCTACCACCGTCCGCGGCATCCACAGCTACATGAACATCCACAACGTCACTGTCGGCAACCGCTTCGGCGGCATCGTGGGCAGTGCCGTCAACGGCACGACCAACATCGAGAACTGCACCTATTCCGGCACCCTGGACGGTTATGACAGCGCAGGCAACGGCAACTATGGCGGCATCGTGGGCTACGTCAACAACAACGCGGCAGCCATCGTCAACATCACCAACTGTCTGTTCGACGGCGAGGTCATCAACACCGTCTCCTCTCCTGGAGGCTGCACCTTCGGCGGCTTCGTCGGCTATAGCAATAGCGGTATCGTCACCATCAAGAACAGCCTCTCCATCGGCACCGTGCAGTCTGCCATCTATGGTCAGTTCTTCGGCGCCGTGAAGTCTGCCAAGAGCTCTCTGCCCAACTGCTACTACGTGGGCGAGTTCGTGAACGGCTCTGCCAGCAGCGTAGATATTCCCGCCACTCAAACCAACGCCTTCGAGCTCGGCACGGGCGAGATAGCATGGAAGCTGAACGAGGAGACCTTCCTCGACGCCCCCTGGCACCAGACGCTCGGCGAGAATGCCTATCCCGTGCTTGACGCGAGCCAGGCCGTTGTCTATAAGGACGTGTCCGGCGGGTATGACTGCATCTCGAAAGATGATTCTGATTCCTTCTCCAGTTTCCTCCAGACCGTTATCACGAATGAACGCGAGTTCATAGAGGACCCGGACCTGGTGGCATATCAACCTTTGGTAGCAGCATACAAGCAAGCCATCGAGTCCTGGGAGGAAATTAGCAACTACGACGATTTCCTTGCTGCCTACAAGGAGGCATCTGCATTGAAGGACGGCATCCTGAAGTCGGCAGCTGCCTATGCCAGCTATGTCCAGGCATGCGAGGCCACTGCCGCCTATATGAAGGAAAACGAACTGGAAGGCACGTGGAGCAATTTCCTCAAGGCCTACCTCGAGGAAACCATCGAGCCGAATACCGACTATCCCAATGGCAGCTTCGCCTACATCATGGAGAACCTTAACCTCGACGACGAGGCTTTGGCCGAGGAGATTGCCTTCGTGAATCAGATGCTGGAGAACGCCCTCGCAGGTGGTGTCACCAGCGGCACCGAGGTGACTCGCCTGCTGGCTAATCCTTCCTTTGCCGACAACCTGGAGGGTTGGACCACTCAGGAAGACGGTGCCAGCGTCGCCACCGGCGGTGTGGCAGAGGTGATGAAGGTGGCCCGCGGCAAGGGAAGCGGCCAGTTCAGCATCTCCCAGACCCTGACAGAGCTGCCCAACGGTATCTACCTGATGAAGGCCAACGGCCTGTTCCTGGCCGGACAGGACATCTACTCACAGTACTATGCAGGCCAGCTCTACCTGAACGGCACGTCGAACTACTTCATGTCGCCCGGCGAGGACATGCTTGCCACAGACGAGGCTGAGGACAAGGTGAACTGTGACCTTGCAAGCGACAGCCAATACGAGAAGGACGGCGAGACGGGCTACGTGCCCTCCACGTTCACCGGCTGCTCCTATGCCTTCCATGCAGGACGCTACGAGAACTTCTGTGCCACAGAGGTGACCGACGGCAACCTGACCGTCGGTGTCCGCAACCTCGGCACGGACCTGAGCAGTGACGACTGGTTGCCCTTCGGCGGCGTACGTCTTTACTATCTCGGCACTGCCGAGGAAGCAAGCACGGAGCTCTCCGAGGCACTCGAAGGCTATAAGGCCCGCGCTCAGGTCATCGTGGATTTCACCTACAGCGAAGACCCTGCCGACTTCATGCAGTATCCCAACATTTCCAGCGACCTGAAGGACCAGCTCACAGCAGCCATTGCAGCTGCCGACGCTGCAAGCACGGGCGAGGAAAAGATGACGGCCATCGGCGAGTTCTCGCGTCTCTTCGGCGAGGTATATGCTTGCCGCAAGGCCTACATCGCCATGTACGATGCAGCCAACAAGCTCTATGACATGCTCGACGCGCTTTACTACGACTTGGGACTCATCTCCGAGATGGAGTACAACGACTATGCCAGCCTGATTGACCAAACGCAGGACCACTTCATGAACGGTGACATCTCCACGGAAGAGGCCCTTGCCATTGCAGAGCGCCTGAGCGTCCTCGACGAGATGATGCCTCAGGTGGATGGTGTTTACCAGCTTGGCTCCGTCGCTCAGCTGAAGCTCTTCGCCATGAACGTCAACAACGGCGAGAGCGATGCGAAGGCTGTCCTGACAAACGATATCGACATGGGCGAAGTGGAATACTACCAGCCGATTGGCACGAAGGAGAAACCCTTCAAGGGAGTGTTCGACGGCCAGGGCTTCAAAATTACCAACTTCGGCCAGTACGTGCAGGAAAGCGAAGAGAGCGGCTACTACACCCTCTCCATGTCGGGCGACGGCCAGGGATTCATCGGCTGGGCTTCCGGTGCCACCATCCAAAACTTCAGCATCGACGGTGCCATCGAATATACCGGCGGCACGGGTGTGGGCACTATAGGCTGGGCAACCGGTTCCAAGCTCATCAACATCCACTCCACGCTCGACATAGCCGTCGTTGCCACGTCCCACCACATCGGCGGCATCTGCGGCCATCTGAGTGAAAACAGCTCTGCCACCAGCTGCTCCTTCGGCGGTTCTATCACGGACACAGCCGGCTCCAACGACTGCATCGGCGGCATTGGCGCCTATTCCAACAACGGCGTGAGCTACACCAATTGTGCCAACTACGGCGACATCATCTACACGAACAGCGCAGCCTACGCCGGCGGCATCTGCGGCTACGTCAACAACGACAGCTTCACCGGCATCTTCAACTGCCTCAATACGGGCAGGGTTGCCATGGCCGACGGCTCCATGCCAAGCGGTGCTATCGTAGGCCGTCTGCGCGGTCACGCCAATTCAAAGTTCGAGAACAACTACGTCCTGGAAGGCAGTGCTGCCAAGGCTGCCAACAACAACGACGGCGTAGAGACCCTTCCGTCAACGCCCTTCGTCAGCGCCGACCAGCTGGCCAGCGGCGAGATTTGCTTCAAGCTGAACGGCGACCAGAGTGCTGTCAACTGGTACCAGACACTCCAGGAAGACGTCTATCCCGTGCTTGACCCGACTCACAAGGTTGTCTATGATGCCGGCGACGGCACCTACACCAACGAGAAGGTTTCCAAGCCCGACGGTTCGAAGGAGAATCCCTTCGTTGTGAAGTCGGCAGCCGACCTCGCTGGCCTGATTAACCAGCTCGTTTCCGGACGCATGAACTATGTGGTGATGGAGGCCGATGTAGATATGACAGGCGTGACGGACTGGACGCCTCTCTTCAACATTCCCGACCAGTCGAATGGCTATCCCTTCATTGACTTCGACGGTAAGAACCACGTCATCCGTAACCTCACTTCCAACACGACGGGTGCCTACGACTACTGCGGCCTCTTCGGCATCCTCTGCGGCAATGTGCGCAACCTGGGTGTGGAGAATGCCGACGTGACGTGTGCCGGCGGCACAGGCATCCTGGCCGGCTATCTCGGACATGCGTCCTACGGCCAGCCCTGCTACGTGGAGAACGTGTGGGTAACGGGTAAGCTGACTGCCAGCGGCTACTGCGGCAGCCTGTTCGGTAATGTGGCCGACGAGGCCCACATCCTCAATTGCTATGCCAATGTGGAGGTGACGGGTTCGAGCGACCTCACGGGCGGCATCATCGGTCGTGTACGCAACCGCGTCGAGATGACTCAGGTCTATGCAGCCGGCAGCATCAATCGCGGCGGCGGCATCATCGGCGGCGGTCAGCAGGCTGCTACTCCGCTGGGAGCCTACAAGCACGTAGCCGTATGGAACAACACCGAGAAGAACTTCGGTCCGGTTCGCGAGGGCGAAGAACCAATCATGGCTCTCTACTACGACGGCACCAACTTTGCTGAGATGCAGAGTCAGGTAGTGGCATGGGATCCCGCTGTATGGGCCTGCGACATGCAACCCGAGAGCTATCCCGTGCTGAAAGCCTTTGCCGGACTCAGCGGCGACCTGAACGGCGACGGCAAGACGGACATCGCCGACGCCGTGACCGTGCTGAACATCATGGCAGCCAGCGAGTACCAGGCAGCAGCCGACCTCAATGGCGACGGCAAGGTTGATATTGCCGACTTCGTCACCATCCTGAACCTCATGGCTCAGCAGTAAGAAGACCCCTCCTGACCTCCCTGTAGGGGGAGGAACACAATCAGCCCCTTGCGGACCAGCCCGCAGGGGGCTTTTTTTCTGACTTTTCCGTCATTATCCTTGCACATACGGGGGAAAGTCGCTACCTTTGCAGGGAGATATACGCTAAAACATTATATTATATTATGGTAAAGAGATTATTCCTTTCCCTGCTGCTGCTTTGCGCTGCGGCAGGAGCATGGGCAGCAGAATGCCCCAGGGCAGAGTACCCCCGCCCGCAATTCGAGCGCCAGGACTGGCTCAACCTCAACGGCGACTGGACCTACACCTTCGACTTCGTGGGGTCAGGCATGGAGAAGCGCCTCTTCGAGAGCCGCGGCTTCACGGGGAAGATCACCGTCCCCTTCTGCCCCGAAAGCAAGCTGAGCGGCGTGGGCTACACCGACTTCATCGGAAACATCTGGTATCAGCGCACCATACGCAGACCGCAGGAGTGGGCAGGCCGCAACGTCATGCTCAACTTCGGAGCCGTCTATTACAACAGCGAGGTGTTCATCGACGGACGCCTGGCCGGACGTCATTTCGGCGGCAGCACTTCGTTCTCCATCGACGTGACGCGTTTCCTTTCCGACGGAGCGGAGCACTCGCTCGTCGTGCATGCCTACAGCGACACGCGCACCACCAAGCAGCCTGCCGGCAAGCAGAACGTGCGCCTCAACCAGTTTGAATGCATGTACACTCGCACCACCGGCATCTGGCAGACGGTGTGGATGGAGCCCGTGGATGAGAACGCCCTGCTGCGCACACAGGTCATTACCGACATCGACCAGAGCCAGGTCATCGTGCATCCCACGTTCTACCGCGAGTCGCCCGCCACGCTGACCGTCACCCTGAGCGACGCGGGCAAGGTGGTTGCCACCAAGACCGTGCGGGCCCAGAACAACAGCACCATCGTCCTGCCCGTCAGGAAGCAGAAGCTCTGGAGCCCCGAGAATCCGTTCCTCTACGACCTCACCTACGAGGTGAAGGACGCCGACGGGAAAACCATAGACCGCGTAGAGAGCTACGTCGGCATGAGGAAAATCCACGTCGAGGGCAACAAGACCTATCTCAACAACGAACCCTTCTACCAGCGCCTCGTCCTGGACCAGGGCTTCTACCCCGACGGCATCTGGACGGCTCCCTCCGACGAAGCGCTCCGCCGCGACATAGAACTCTCGCTCGCTGCCGGCTTCAACGGCGCACGCCTGCACCAGAAAGTCTTCGAGGAACGCTTCCACTACTGGGCCGACCACCTGGGCTACATCACCTGGGGCGAGGCTCCCTCCTGGGGCATGAACGCCAACGACCCCGAGGTGGCTCGCAACTTCCTCAGCGAATGGACCGAGGAAATCGTGCGCGACCGCAATCACCCAAGCATCGTCACCTGGACCCCGATGAACGAAGAGTGGTGGCCGGACCGCGTACAGTTCCCGCGCTTCGTCGGCGACGTCTATGACCTGAGCAAGGCGCTCGACCCCACGCGCCCCGTCTGCGACGTCAGCGGCGGCGTACACATCAAGACCGACATCTGGACCACCCACTGCTACGAACAGGACCCTGCCCGCCTCAAGGACATGATATACAACGGACAGCGCTGGTTCCAGACACCCAACGAATACCCCGGCATCCCGCGCACCAACACTGGCTTCAACCGCCCAACGGACAATGAGGTCTATGACTTCCCGCTCTACGAGAAGGCCGACAAGCCCTATCTGCTCGACGAGTTCGGCGGCATCAAGTGGGTGAAGGGTCAGGACACGGCCACCGGCAACACCGGTGCCTCCTGGGGCTACGGCGAGCCGCCACACAGCCTCGAGGAGTTCTACACGCGCCTCGAGGGACAGGTCGATGCCCTCATGGAAATCTCCGACAACGTCTGGGGCTACACCTACACGCAGCTCACCGACGTGGAGCAGGAGCAGAACGGCATCTATTTCTACGACCGCTCCGCCAAGTTCGACATGGCCCGCATCAAGGCTATCTTCTCCAAGAAACCCGCTTCAAGCAAATAAAAGGAAATGGAGGCGTGGCGTTAAGGAACGACACAGCCTCCATATTCTTTAACCACAAATTAGCGGACTTAAAGAGAACCACGGATTAAACGGATTAGGCGAATCATTCTACAGATATGTTATCTTGACCACGAATTACTCGAATTGCACGAATTGGCTACGCCCCGGACGGAAACGAAAGGTCGCTGAAGCGATGCCTAAAAGCAAGCTCCATAAATTCGTGCAATTCGTGTAATTCGTGGTTATATAATCTGTTCAATCCGTTCAATCCGTTGTTTTATCTAAGCCTACTAATTCGTGGTTTAGTAGTATTTTAAGATTATTCTGGGTCGTACCACCAGCGCCCTGAAAGGGCGGTAAGCTCATAGCCCAGGGCATCGCCCTGGGGCATAGCGTATATCATCCTTCGCCCTGAAAGGGCAAAAGAATAATACAGGAAAGTCTTTTGCCCCTTCAGGGCGTGCCACATGTCACATAGACCACCCAGGGCGATGCCCTGGGCTATGAGCTTACTGCCCTTTCAGGGCTGTTCCAGAACTAATGAATGGTGGTACGACCCAGGATAATCATATAGTATCTTCAGTGTTTGGCGCGGTATCCGACACTCGGATCGTGCGTTTGACAAATTGCTGCTTTCTGGCGGTTTTTGCTTACATTGCGAATTCGGGAAAACCGCAAATTTGGCCCCGAAACGGCTTCCGGAGTGATTTTCTGCCTTTCGGGGGGTTCGCGCGCTCAGAAAGCTTTCGGCTGATAATCAGCAGGGTGCAAAACGTGCGTCTTCACCCAAGCTGGCTGTTTTGCTAACTCCACGTGCCAAAACAGCGCGTTTTGGGCCGTTTTTGCACACTTTTCTGACCCCGTGATTCGCTGTCCCGACGGTCAGAAGGACGTGAGCCGTTGGCCAACACGTCACGATGTCTTTGCCATAAGACCACGTCCTTCTGCCCGGAAGAACGCTTTCCGGGCCCTTTTACGACGCTTTTCGGGAGTGTGCAAAAACTGACAAAATGAAAGCATCTCGGCGGCAAGCCCGACTTTGTGTCAAGCCGGGGTTCCTGCCAGAGGGGGAGGCTCAGTTGTGCACCAGGGTGCCGATGTCGTCGCCGCTGAGGACGCGCCGCAGGTTGCCTACGATGTCCATGTTGAAGACGTAGATGGGCAGGTCGTTCTGCATGCACATGGCGATGGCGGTGATGTCCATTACCTTCAGGCCGCGGGCAATGACCTCGCTGTAGGTGATGTCGTGGAACTTCGTGGCCGTCGGGTCCTTCTCCGGGTCGGCAGTATAGATGCCATCGACGCGTGTGCCCTTGAGCATGACGTCGGCCTCTATTTCGATGCCGCGCAGTGACGAGCCGGTGTCGGTGGTGAAGTACGGGCTGCCCGTGCCGGCGCTGAAGATGACCACCTCGCCCTGCTCCATAGCCTCGATAGCCTTCCACTTGTTGTAGAACTCGCCGATAGGCTCCATGCGGATAGCCGTCATCACGCGGTTCCTCTGCCCTATCGCGCCCAGGGCGCTGCTCAGGGCCAGGGAGTTGATGACCGTGGCACACATGCCCATCTGGTCGCCCTTGACGCGGTCGAAGCCCTTGCCTGCTCCCGTCAGTCCGCGGAAGATGTTTCCGCCGCCGATGACGATGCCTATCTGCACGCCCATGTCGGCCACTTCCTTAATCTGTGCGGCATACTCGCTGAGACGCTTCACGTCGATGCCGTAGCCTTGTTCACCCATCAGGCTCTCGCCGGAGAGCTTGAGTAGAATGCGGTTGAATCTTGTCATATTTGTGTTTTATTTTTGTGTTGTTGTGTTTTTGAGGGAAGTTAAAGAAGTTATGGAAGTTAGCTCGCAGTGCTCGCTTTGGGGAAGTTAAAGGACAATAGTTTTTGCGGCTAATTTCATGGTTGGAAAACATTCCACATCCAAAATGTATTGTCTCTTAACTTCTTTAACTTCCCTTAACTTCTTTAACTTCCCCCAATTTCTTTAACTTCCCTTAATTTCATTATATAATATACTTCACTTCTTTGAATGCGTAGCGGCGTGTCGTGCCGTTGCTGTCTTGCAGAACGAGGTGTCCCGAGGGCTCCACGTCGGTGAGCGTGGCACGGAAGGTGCCGTCCTTGTCGCTGTAGCCGTGCTCCTGCCCGAGGCGGTAGAGAAGGCTCTTGTAACGGCAGTGCAGGGCGTCGAGGGCGTCGGGACTTCCGTCGGTTATCTGCCCGAACAGGCGGACGAAACGTTCCATGAAGCGCTCCAGCACCACGCGGCGCTCCACGTCGTGCCCCACGATGTCGGCCAGGGAACGCGGATTGGGTGCATCGCTCAGGAAGCGGCGCTGATTGACGTTGATGCCAATGCCGATGACGGAACGCAGCACACGGGCGCCCTGCAAGTCGTTCTCGATGAGGATGCCGGCCACCTTGCTGTCGCCATAGTAGATGTCGTTGGGCCACTTGATGGAGAAGGGGGCAAGGGGCAAGGGGCAAGGGGCGAGGGGCAAGGGGCAAGGGGCAGGGGGCAAGGGGCAAGGGGATTGCTGGGCCAGATTGTATTCTCCTGCTCCTTGCCCCTTGCTCCTTGCCCCTTCTCCTGCTCCTTGCCCCTCCAAAAAGCTCGTCAGAGCTTTAGCCAGTGCCAGCGCTGTCGCCTCGGAAAGAGCAAACATCCTGCTGATCGGCAGGTTGGCAGGCTCCACGCGGAGACTCAGCAGGAGGTTCTCGCCGCGAGCCGACTCCCAGCGGTTCGTGTCGGCTCCGCGGCCCGCCGACTGGTAGTCAGCCGTCACGAGCATCATGGGGCAACCCTCCGCCGCATCAAGGCGGCGAAGGTAGCTGTTGGTGGAATCCACCTCGTCAAGCTCTATCATGCGGCACGTCAAGCCGCCTATGCTGATGTCTCTCTCCATTCGTGTCCGGGTGTCGCATCCAAGCGCGCTGCAAAGGTAGCAAACTTTTTCCGATTGACAGCTATGGCAAAGCAGAAAAGAACAAAATAAGACAGCTTTTTGGCCTCAAAGCTTCATGGAATGCAGACTTTTACTTATCTTTGCACAAAAATATATCTATTCACACCGAAAAACCCTACGACAATGAAGTGCCAAGAAAGGTTCCAAGAGATTTACAAACGAGAGCCGGAGGCCCTTGCCTTCTGCCCCTACCGCGTCTGTCCCATCGGCGCACACAGCGATGCCAACCTCGGGAAAATCACAGGACTGGCTATCGACAAGGGCATCCACATCGCCTACAGCCCGAAGCTCAACGGATCAAACTGGGCGAGCACTATCCCCTCACCTACGGACTGAGCGGCGTCATCGAGGGAAGCCTGCCCATCGGGGGCCTCTCCTCGTCGGCAGCCGTGGCACTCGTCTTCCTCAAGGCACTCTGCCACGTTAACCTCATCCATCCCGAACCGTTGGAACTCATACTCATCTCGATGGCAGCCGAGAACGACTACGTAGGCGTCAGCAGCGGCAAGCTCGACCAAAGCTGCGAGGTCTATTCTAAGAAGAATCACCTGCTCTACCTCGACACCAAGACCGACCAGTACGAACTCATCCCCACGCATCCCGACATGAAGCCCTACCGCATTGCCATCTTCTTCAGCGGAATAGAGCGGACGCTGGCCGGCAGCAAATTCAACATGCGCATCGACGAGGCACGCAGCGCCGCCTACGCACTCATGGCTTACGCCGGAATGGAATACGGCAAGTTCGGCGAAGCAAACCTGCGGGCCGTGCCGCGCGAAGTCTATGAACAGTACAAGGAACGCCTGCCCGAAACCTGGCGCCGACGTGCCAAACACTGGTACACCGAGTTTGACCGCGTGGAGCAAGGAGCAGAAGCCTGGCGGAAAGGCGATATCGAGACCTATGGCCGCCTCAGCTTCGAAAGTGGAAAGAGCAGTATCTGCAACTGGGAGACAGGTTCCCCGGAACTCAAGACGCTCTACGACATCATGTGCCACACCGAAGGCATCTACGGCGGACGCTTCAGCGGAGCAGGCTTCAAAGGCTGCTGCATGGCGCTCATCGACCCTGCCTACGAGTCAGCCATCACGCGTCAGGTCACAAAGGAATACCTGGCAGCCTTCCCGCAACTCGAGGGCAAGTACAGCGTCCACATCTGCGACAGCGCCGACGGACTGATGTAAAATAATTAAGAATTAAGAGAGAAGGATTAAGAATTATTCTTGACGGCAGCCTCCTGCCCCCTTCTCTCCTGATTCTTGTCCCTCATCACCGAAAAATCCTTCTCTGTGAATTCTCAATTCTTCTCCTTTAATTCTTAATTCTTCTCTCTTAATTCTTAATTCCACAAGCTGACAATGAAGTGCCTTATCCTTGCAGCGGGCTATGCCACCCGCCTCTATCCCCTCACCGAGAACTTCCCAAAGCCCCTCCTCAAAGTGGGCGACAAAGCTATCCTCGACTGGCTCATCGACGACATCGACGGTGCCGGACTGGTCGATGAATACATCGTCATCTCCAACCACAAGTTTGCCCGTCACTTCCAGGAATGGGCCGCAGCCAAGACACAGAAAGTCACCATCGTCGATGACGGCACTGAGAGCAACGAGACGCGCCTCGGAGCTGTCTGCGACATTCAGTTCGCCATCGACCAGCTCCACCTTGACGACGACATGCTCGTCCTGGCAGGCGACAATCTGCTGGACTTCAGCCTCCAGCACTTCGTCCGCTATGCCCGTGAGAAGCAGACTTCCTGCATCATGCGCTTCTGGGAAGACGACGAGAAGCGGCTGCTGAAGTGCGGCATCGTGGCCTGTGATGCAGACGACCGCGTCCTGCGCATGACGGAGAAATCCCCAACCCCCGAGACCCACTGGTGCTGCCCTCCCTTCTACTACTATACCCGCCAGGACGCGCGCCTCGTCCGGCGCGGCATCGAGAGCGGCTGCGGCACGGATGCCCCCGGCAGCTACATCGCCTGGCTCTGCACCCAGACCGCCGTCCACGCCATGCAAATGCCCGGCAAGCGCTACGACATCGGCAACCTCCAGAGCTACGAGCAGGTGCAGCGCGACTACCAGGGCATCACCGTCTGAAGCGCCACGCCCCGCTTACAATCGCACCTTGGCAAAGGTTGTTTACACTTCCCGACAGGAGAATCGGATAAAATAACAGCATTTTTCGGCGCATTTATTTGCATGTTTCGCAGAAATAGCATACCTTTGCAGGCGGAAGATGAAAGTGAGGAGCTCTGAAGGTTCCTCACTTTTCGTTAATAAACCATTAAAAAGCTAAGATACATGATCAGCAAAAGTGCAGTGCAGCAGGCCGTGGAGGAATGGCTTCAGGGCAAAGAGTATTTCCTGGTTGACATCAGCATCAGCCCCGACGACCGCATCGTGGTGGAGATAGACCATCAGGACGGTGTGTGGATAGAGGACTGTGCCGACTTGAGCCGCCACATCGAGTCGCGCCTCAACCGCGACGACGAGGACTACGAGCTCGAGGTGGGCAGTGCCGGCCTGGGACAGCCGTTCCGCGTGCGCCGGCAGTATGAGATTCACGTCGGCAAGGAGGTGGAGACGCAGCTGCACGACGGGCACAAGCTGCGCGGCACCCTGCTCAGCGTGAGCGACGAAGGTTTCTGCCTGAGCATCCCGCAGAAGGTGAAGGAGGAAGGAAAGAAACGTCCCATCGTGAAGGAAGTTCCCACCGACATCCGCTTCGAGGACGTAGCCTACACAAAGTATCTCATCAAGGTGAAGTAACCTCTAGAAAATCTAGATAATCTAGACAATCTAGAAGCTCTAGACAATCTAGACAATCTAGAAGTTCCTGCATAACCAAGCTAAAAAAAACAAACAACATAATGGCTAAAACAACAAAATCAAAAGAGGCGATAAACATGATTGAGGTTTTCGCCGACTTCAAGGAGAAGAACAACATCGACCGCGCCACGCTGGTCAGCGTCCTGGAGGAATGCTTCCGCAGCGTCATCGCCAAGATGTACGGTTCCGACGAGAACTACGACATCATCGTCAATCCCGACAAGGGCGACTTTGAAATCTACCACAACCGCGTCGTCGTGCCGGACGGCCAAGTAACCGACGAGAACAAGGAAATCTCGCTGAGCGAGGCAAGGCAGATAGAGGACGACTACGAGGAAGGCGAGGAAGTGAGCCAGCGCGTAGATATGTCGGAGTTCGGACGCCGCGCCATCCTGCAACTCAGGCAGACACTGGCCAGCCGCATCATGGAACTGGAGTACGACTCGCTCTACAACCAGTACAAGGACCGCGAAGGCGAAGTCATCAGCGCCGAAGTCTATCAGACCTGGAAGCGCGAGACCCTGCTCATGGACGAGGAAGGCAACGAGCTGCTGCTGCCCCGGCAGGAACAGATTCCCGGCGACTTCTTCCGCAAGGGCGAAACCACTCGCGCCGTCATCCTGCGCGTGGAGAATACCGGCGGCAAGCCACGCATCATTCTGAGCCGCACCGCACCCGAGTTCCTGCAGCACATGCTCGAGGCCGAAGTGCCGGAGATACAGGACGGACTCATCACCATCCACAAGGTGGCACGCATCCCCGGCGAGCGAGCCAAGATAGCCGTGGAAAGCTACGACGACCGCATCGACCCCGTCGGAGCCTGCGTCGGCGTCAAAGGCAGCCGTCTGCGCGGCATCGTCCATGAACTGCGAGGAGAGAACATCGACGTCGTAACCTGGACATCAAACATACAGCTCATGATAACACGTGCCCTGAATCCGGCTCGTGTCAACAGCGTATCCGTCAACGAAGAAGAGCACAAGGCAGAAGTCCTGCTCGACCCAGACCAAGTGTCGCTTGCCATCGGTAAGGGCGGACTGAACGTCAAGCTTGCCAGCATGCTCGTCGGCTACACAATCGACGTCTTCCGCGACCTGGGCGAAGGTGCCGACGACGACGACGTAAGCCTCGACGAGTTCACCGATGCCATCGACCCCTGGATCATCGACGAGCTCAAGAAGATTGGCTTCGAGACAGCAAAGGACGTATTGGGCGCACAGCGCGACATGATCGTGAAGAATGCCGACCTCGAAGAGGAAACCGTTGACGAGGTGCTGAAAACCCTCCAGGAGGAATTTGAGTAAGCCAAGACGGGCCGCAAGCCAATCCAAATAGTCCCACACAAGCGTAAAACCATAAAACCAAAGCGAAGGAGCCGGAACATATATGAGTGTCAGATTAAACAAAGTAACAAAAGAGTTCAACATCGGACTGCAGACAGCTGTTGAGTTTCTTCAGAAGAAAGGCTTCAATGATGTTGAGGCCAATCCCAATTTCAAAATCACCGAAGAGCAGTACGCCACCCTTCAGAACGAATTCAGCTCTGATAAAGGACTGCGCAAGGAGGCTACACAGCTCATCCAGCAACACATCGGTCAGGCCAAGGAGCGCAAGGAAACTCCCAAGCCCAAGCCAGTGGAAGAAGCGCAGATTGAGACTCCTAAGGTTGCCGGCCCGAAGATACTGGGACGCATTGACTTGAGTGGCGGACAGAAAGAAGCTCCGAAACCGGAGAAAGAGCTGGAACCGAAGCCCGACAAGCCCGTCGCAGTGGAGGAAAAGAAGCCTGAGCCAAAGCCCGTCGTAGTGGAAGAGAAGAAGCCCGAGCCCAAGCCCGTCGTGGTGGAGGAAAAGAAGGCTGAGCCCAAGCCCGCTCCTGCTCCGAAGAAAGAGGCAGCCAAGCCTGTCATCGCAGAAGAGAAGAAGCCCGAGCCCAAGCCCGTTGCCGCGGAGGAAAAGAAGCCCAAGCAAAAGCCCACTCCCGCCCCGACACCGGCTCCAACGCCTGCTCCCGCTCCCAAACCGGCTCCGAAGGAAGCGCCTGCTCCGAAGAAGGAACCCGCCGCACCGGAAGCGGCCCCGAAGGAAAAAAAGGAGGACGAAGTGTTCCGCCTTACACCGGCTGCCAGCACCATGCCAAGCCTGACCATCAAGGGAAAGATTGACCTCGACAGCCTGAACCAGAACACCCGTCCGAAGAAGAAATCCCACGACGAGCGCCGTCGCGAACATGGACAAGACGGACAGGGAGGCGACCGCAAGAAGCGCCTGCGCTTAGGAAAGGAGCGTGTCGATGTCAATGCCATAGCCAACCAGCCGCAGCAAAACGCACAGAAGAAGAAAGGCGACAATGGCGGACAGGCACAGCAGCAGGCACAAGGCAGCGGCAAGAAGAACAAGAAGCAGAAGAACCAGCCCAAGCAGGCTCCCGTCCAGCCCGAAGTGAGCGACGAGGAAGTTGCAAAGCAGGTTCGTGAGACACTGGCCCGCCTCACCAGCAAAGGCAGCAAAATGGGCAAGGGAGCCAAGTATCGCCGCGAGAAGCGCGAAGCCATCCGCCAAGGCATGGAGGAAGAGCTGGCAAACGAGGCAGCAGAGAGCAAGGTACTCAAGCTGACCGAGTTCGTCACGGCCAACGAGCTCGCCACGATGATGAACGTCCCCGTCACGAAAATCATTGCCACATGCATGAGCATCGGCATCATGGTCAGCATCAACCAGCGCATGGATGCCGAGACTATCAACCTTGTGGCCGAAGAGTTCGGCTTCACCACGGAATACGTCAGCGCTGAGGTCAGTGCCGCCGTCAGCGAAGAAGAGGACGACGAGGCAGACCTCGTGCCCCGCGCTCCCATCGTCACCGTCATGGGTCACGTCGATCACGGTAAGACTTCGCTGCTCGACTACATCCGCCAGACCAACGTCATTGCAGGCGAGGCAGGCGGCATTACGCAGCACATCGGTGCCTACAACGTGACGCTCGACGACGGACGCCACGTCACCTTCCTTGACACGCCCGGCCACGAAGCCTTCACTGCCATGCGTGCCCGCGGTGCACAGGTCACCGACATTGCCATCATCATCGTGGCTGCCGACGACGACATCATGCCGCAGACCAAGGAAGCCATTGCTCATGCCACGGCTGCCGGCGTGCCCATTGTCTTTGCCATCAACAAAATAGACAAGCCCAACGCCAACCCCGACAAGATAAAGGAAGGACTGGCAGCCATGAACTTCCTCGTGGAGGAATGGGGCGGCAAGTATCAGAGTCAGGACATCAGTGCCAAGAAGGGAACCGGCGTGGCCGACCTGCTGGAGAAGGTGCTCCTCGAAGCTGAGATGCTCGACCTCAAGGCCAACCCGAACCGCAAGGCCACGGGTTCCATCATCGAGTCCAGCCTCGACAAGGGACGCGGCTATGTTGCTACGGTGCTCGTCAGCAACGGCACCCTGCACGTGGGCGATGTCCTGCTGGCCGGCACGAACTACGGTCGCGTCAAGGCCATGCTCAACGAGCGCGGGCAGCGCGTACAGGAAATCGGTCCGTCGCAGGCAGCCACCGTGCTCGGCCTGAACGGAGCGCCGCAGGCAGGCGACACGTTCCACGTCATGGACTCCGACCAGGAGGCACGCGAGATAGCCAACAAGCGCGAGCAGCTGGCACGCGAGCAGGGTCTGCGCACCATGAAGCGTCGCGGCCTGGAAGAGCTGGCACACAACATTGCCCTGGGCGGCGTGCAGGAACTCAACCTCATCGTCAAGGGCGACGTCGATGGTTCCATCGAGGCCCTCAGCGACTCGCTTATCAAGCTTTCGACGGAGAAGATTCAGGTCAACGTCATCTACAAGGCTGTCGGCCAGATCAGCGAAAGCGACGTCAACATGGCTGCCGCTGCCGACAACTGCTTCATCGTTGGTTTCCAGGTGCGCCCCTCTGCCGCAGCACGCCGCCTTGCAGACCAGATGGATGTAGATATCCGCCTCTACAGCGTCATCTACGATGCCATCGAGGAGGTGAAGGATGCCATGGAAGGCATGCTCTCGCCCGAGATAAAGGAGGAGGTGACGGCACAGGTGGAGGTGCGTCAGGTCTATCACATCACGAAGGTGGGCACCGTGGCCGGTGCATACGTCGTAGATGGCAAGGTGAGCCGCACGAACAAGGCCCGCGTCATCCGCGACGGCATCGTGGTCTTCACCGGAGCCATCAATGCGCTGAAGCGCTTCAAGGACGACGTGAAGGAGGTGAGCACCAACTTCGAGTGCGGTATCTCGCTCGTCGGCTACAACGACTTGCGCGAGGGCGACATGATTGAGACTTTCCAGGAGATAGAAATCAAGGCAACGCTGTAATTGAGTGACTGACATTCTGCTGCTCGTCCTTCTCGGAGTCGGCTTTGTCAGCGGACTCATATCGGGAGCCGTCAAGCAGGTCATCTCGCTGGCAGCTTTCGTAGGAGGGTTTGTCGTTGCCTGCCTGTACTATGAGGAACTGGCAGCGGTGATGGCCGGCCTCGTGCAGATGCCGGCTCTCTGTCAGGCGGTGTCCTTCCTGTTGCTGTGGGCCATTGTGCCCCTCGTGGCGCGGCTGGTCAGCGCACTGCTCACGTCGCTGCTGGACGAGCTTCTCGTCATGGGGATGCTCAACCGTCTGCTGGGCGGCATCCTTGGCGTGGTGAAATATGCCCTTGTGCTGGGCGCACTCATCTGGTTCTTTTCGTCCGCCGGCATGCTGAAGGAGGAGACGATGCGGCAGTCGCGGCTCTGTGTGCCTCTCAAGGCCGTGCCGGAATTCATCTACAATTGTCTGTCTGACAAACCCTCACCTTGATGATGGCCTTGTGCAGTCCCCTTGGGGAGATGGCCGGGGCGTGTCCGTCGGAAGGGAAGAAGATGGCGAACTGCCCGGGGTGCAGCTTGAAGTAGGTCTGCGCCACGTCCTCCGATGTCTGGGGTGCTGCGGGGTCGTGCATCGTCATGTCGGAGGCTTCGTCGTATGTTCCGCGGGGCAGGGAGGCGGTTGGTGTCCAGCCGTATTCCTCGCTGTCTGAAAGGGGAACTTGTATGTCAATCATCTGCCTGTGGGACTCGAAGCGAGCCTCGCGGCGCGTCTTGGGCGATGCCTGCTGCACGTTGATGTAGAGGTCGTCGCCCTTAATTTTTGTGATGCCTGTGGGCAGGCTGTTGAGGTCCGTCGTGCGCAGGAACTCTGCGACGGATGCGAAGAGCGGGTTCAAGCCGACGTAGCGGTCAAACTCCTGAATGTTGTCGATAATCATATCTTTTTCTAATATATACTGCAAAGCCACATCTCCATAAATTTGTCAGCAACGCTATAGACCTTGGTGCGCTCCTCGTCCTGATACGTCAGGAGCTGTTTTTCCAGGAGGGCACTGATGGCGAACTGAACAGAACTGGGAGATTTCAGTGCATGTCTTTTCACAAAAGCTACAGAGGTTACGCCACTTGCCTTTCCATCCTTGGGAAAGGATTCACTGTCGGACGGTCTGAGCGCTGTGTTGTTGGTTTCATTATGCTCTTTTTGGGTGCAAAGGTAAGTAAAATGTTTCAATTATACAAATTCTATAATAGGAATCCTATAATCGTCGTTCATATTCCGTCAAAGCGTTCCTTTGTTTGCTTCATCGCAATGGAGTGATTGCTTCATCGCGATGAAGCAATTGCTTGTTCGCGATGAAGCAACGAAGTCATCGTGTAGTGTTTGGCAACAAAACTGCATTTGCACTCGGAAATACCCTAATTATTTTGGTTATTCTCGCGCTTTTTCGTACCTTTGCAGCTGCAAAGGAAGAATGCATGGAAGAGAAGAACAGTTTTGTGCGTCAGGTGACGGAGAAGAAGTACGAGTATGGCTTCACCACCGACGTGCACACGGACATCATAGAGAAAGGGCTGTCGGAGGACGTGGTGCGCCTCATCTCGCAGAAGAAGGAAGAGCCGGACTGGCTCCTGGACTTCCGCCTGAGTGCCTACCGCTACTGGCTCACAATGGAGGAGCCCACGTGGGGACACCTCAAGATGCCTGAGATTGACTATCAGGACATCAGTTACTATGCGGCTCCAGCCTCCACCGACGCCTCCAAAGGAGGGGGGACCATTGACCCCGAGCTGATAAAGACTTTCGACAAGCTGGGCATCCCCCTGGAAGAGCGGATGGCACTGGCCGGCACAGCCGTCGATGCCGTCATGGACTCCGTAAGCGTCAAGACCACGTTCCGCGAGAAGCTCCGCGAGAAGGGCATCATCTTCTGCTCCATCAGCGAAGCCGTCCGCGAGCATCCCGACCTGGTGCGCGAGTACCTGGGCAGCGTCGTTCCCTACAAGGACAATTTCTTTGCTGCCCTGAACTCGGCAGTATTCAGCGACGGCTCCTTCGTCTATATCCCCAAGGGCGTGCGCTGTCCGATGGAGCTGAGCACCTATTTCCGCATCAATGCCCGCGGCACGGGACAGTTCGAGCGCACACTCATCGTCTGCGACGACGATGCCTACGTCTCCTACCTGGAAGGCTGCACGGCCCCCATGCGCGACGAGAACCAACTGCACGCCGCCATCGTGGAGATAGTGGTGAAGGAACGGGCAGAGGTGAAGTACTCCACCGTGCAGAACTGGTACCCGGGCGACAGCGAGGGACGCGGCGGAGTGCTCAACCTTGTCACCAAACGCGGACACCTGCGCGGCAAGGACAGCCGCCTCTCCTGGACACAGGTCGAGACGGGCAGCGCCATCACCTGGAAGTACCCCAGCTGCATCCTCTCGGGCGACGGCAGCCAGGCTGAGTTCTACAGCGTAGCCGTCACCAACAACCACCAGCAGGCCGACACCGGGACCAAGATGATTCACATCGGACGGAACACACGCAGCACTATCATCTCGAAAGGCATCAGCGCCGGACAGAGCCAGAATGCCTACCGCGGACTCGTCCGCGTGGCATCCACTGCCGACGGCGCACGCAACTACAGCAGCTGCGACTCCCTGCTGCTCGGCAGCCACTGCGGAGCACACACCTTCCCCTACATGGACGTCCACAACGAGACGGCCATCGTGGAGCACGAAGCCACAACCAGCAAAATCAGCGAAGACCAGCTCTTCTACTGCAACCAGCGAGGCATCAACACCGAAGAGGCCGTGAGCCTCATCGTCAACGGCTATGCCAAGGAAGTCATCAACAAACTGCCGATGGAGTTCGCAGTCGAGGCACAGAAGCTGCTCGGCGTCAGCCTGGAAGGAGCCGTAGGATGACTGGGGATTTAATGGATTAGGGATTAGGAGGATTAGAGATTAGGGATTAGAGATTAGAGATTAGAGATTAGGGATTAGGAGGATTAGAGATTAGGGATTAAAGGATTAGAAATTAGAAATTAAGGACTAAAGATAATGACAACGAGTAATTTCTTTGCGGTTGACTTGGGAGCCACAAGCGGTCGGACCATTCTTGGCTCCATCTGCGACGGGACACTCACTCAGCGGGAACTGACACGCTTCCCCAATCACATCATCCGGACAGGCGGGCATTTCTTCTGGGATATCTACGCCCTCTACCATGAAATTATACGTGGGCTGAAGCTTGTGGCCGAGGAAGGCATCAAGCTGACCAGCATCGGCATCGACACTTGGGGCGTTGATTTCGTCTGCATAGGCAAGGACGGCGGACTGCTGCGCAACCCATACTCCTACCGCGACCCGCACACCCAGGGAGCAATGGAAGAGTACTTCAAGCTCATACCCAAAGAACGCGTCTATGAGAAGACGGGCATCCAGTTCATGAACTTCAACTCGCTGTTTCAGCTCTCCGCCATGCACAGCCACGGCGACTCTGCCCTGGAAGCAGCCTGCAAGATACTCTTCATCCCCGATGCACTGACCTATATGCTCACAGGCGAAGCCGTCTGCGAATACACCATCCTGAGCACCAGCCAGACGCTCGACCCGCGCACCAGGCGCATCGACCCCGAACTCATCGGCGCCATCGGCCTGAAGGAAGAGCAGTTCGGACGCTACGTGAACCCGGGCGACACCGTAGGCACGCTCTCGACCGAAGTGCAGCAGCAGACGAGACTCGGCCCCGTGCCCGTAGTGGCAGTAGCAGGCCACGACACCGCCTCCGCCGTAGCTGCCGTACCGGCTCAGGACGAACACTTCGCCTACCTCAGCTGCGGCACGTGGAGCCTCCTGGGCATCGAGACACGAGAAGCCATCATCAACGGGAAGAGCTTCAGCTACAACTTCACCAACGAAGGCGGCATAGAGGGAACAACACGCTTCCTGAAGAACATCTGCGGCATGTGGCTGCTGGAACGTTGCCGACAGGAATGGACCGATGCCCCCGCCGACGTGAACACCGTCAACCGCGAGGCAATGGAAGCCGAACCCTTCCGCTCCTTCATCAATCCCGATGACCCGCGATTCGCCAACCCGACAAGCATGGTGCAGGCCATTCAAGGCTATTGCCGGGAGACCGGACAACCCGTCCCCGAGGACTACCGGCAGATGGCACGCTGCATCTTCGAGAGCCTCGCCCTCCGCTACAGGCAAGTGACCGGATACCTCCGCGAGCTGGCACCTTTCCCCATCGAAAGGCTCCACGTCATCGGCGGAGGCTCACTCAATCCCTACCTCATGCAGATGACGGCAAGCAGCCTGCAGATGCCCGTACTGACAGGACCGGTGGAGGGAACAGCCATCGGCAACATCATGCTGCAAGCAAAGGCTGCCGGACTCGTGAGCGACATTTTCCAGATGCGAAACATCATCGCACAGAGCATCGAGATGAAAACCTACCTGCCCCAAGACGCAACCGAATGGAACCAAGCATACAAAAGATACACTGACACAACTACAACCACCTAAAACCTTCATGACAATGAAAACCGAGAACATCGAAAAAGCCTACAGACTGGCACAGGAACGTTATGCCGAGTTCGGCATCGACACCGAGAAAGTATTGAAGCAACTACAGGACTTCCACCTCAGCATGCACTGCTGGCAGGCCGACGACGTAGTCGGCTTCGAAGTACAGGCCGGCGCACTCTCAGGCGGCATACAGAGCACGGGCAACTACCCCGGCAAGGCTCGCAACATCGACGAGCTGCGCTCCGACATCCTCAAGGCCAAAAGCCTCATCCCCGGCAACCACCGACTTAACCTGCACGAGATATACGGCGACTTCAAGGGAAAAGTCGTGGATCGCGACGAAGTGACAGCCGAGTACTTTCAAAGCTGGATTGAATGGGGCAAGGAAAACGACACGAAGCTCGACTTCAACAGCACATCCTTCTCTCACCCCAAGAGCGGCAACCTCACGCTCGCCAATCCCGACAAGAGCATCCGCGACTTCTGGATTGAACACACGAAGCGATGCCGCGACATTGCCAACGTCATGGGCCAGGCACAAGGCGATCCCTGCATCATGAACCTCTGGGTGCACGACGGATGCAAGGACCAGAGCGTGAACCACTACCTCTACAGGCAACTGCTCCGCGAAAGCCTCGACGAGATATTCTCCAAGCCCCAGCCCATGATGAAGGACTGCATCGAAGGCAAAGTCTTCGGCATCGGGCTGGAAAGCTTCACCGTAGGCAGCCACGACTTCTACACCGCCTACGCAGCCAAGAACAATAAAATCCTCACCATCGACACCGGCCACTACCATCCCACCGAAAGTCCTGCCGACAAGGTCAGCGCTGTCCTGCAGTTCGTTCCCGAGCTGATGCTGCACGTGAGCCGCCCCATCCGTTGGGACAGCGACCACGTCACTCTCATGGACGACCCCACGTTGGAACTCTTCCAGGAAATCGTGCGGGCCAAGGCAATGGACCGTGTCCACTACGGACTCGACTACTTCGACGGCAGCATCAACCGCGTCGGAGCATACGTCACCGGCTCACGTGCCGCACAGAAGTGCATGACACGCGCCCTGCTGGAACCCACGGCACAAATCGCAGAGTACGAACTCGAGGGCAAGGGCTTCCAGAGCCTCGCACTGCTCGAAGAGGCAAAGGCACTGCCCTGGAATGCCGTCTATGACGAGTTCTGCCTGCGCAGCAACGTACCCGTCGGGAATGCCTTCATCGCCGAGGTGGAGAAGTATGAAGCAGAAGTAACAAGTAAAAGGAACTAAATGAACAGCATACTCGATACCCGCCCTGCCCTGCGTGCCGTCATCGACGAAGTGGCCGAAGTGACCGGCTACCTCTGGCAGAAGGGATGGGCAGAGCGCAACGGCGGCAACATCACCGTGAACATCACGGAGCACGCCGACGAGGAGATGGCCTCGCTGCCTGCCATCGCTCCCGTCGGGCAGATAGGCAAGCGGCTCCCCTTCCTGCAAGGCAAATACTTCTATGTAAAGGGAACGGGCAAGCGCATGCGCGACCTTGCCCGCCAGCCTATGCAGAACGGAGCCGTCATCCGCATCTGCCCCGACTGCGCTTCCTACGAAATCATTGCCGACGAACCGGTACTGCCCACCAGCGAACTGCCCAGCCACCTGGCCCTGCAAAACTACCTTCTCCAGACGGGCAGCAGCTACAAGGCCACACTCCACACGCATCCCATCGAGCTGGTTGCCATGAGCCACAACGAGCGCTTCCTGCGCCCCGGCGAGATGACCCGCGTGCTCTGGTCCATGATACCCGAGACGCTGGCCTTCGCCCCCTTGGGCATCGGCATCGTCCCCTACACCCTGCCCGGCAGCGTAAAGCTGGCGGATGCCACACTGGAACAAATCAAGGAACACGACGTAGTGCTCTGGGAGAAGCACGGCACGGTGGCCGTGGGAAAGGACATCATGGATGCCTTCGACCAGACCGACGTGCTCTGCAAGGCAGCAAACATCTATATGTGTGCCCGCTCGATGGGCTTCGAACCCGACGGCATGACCCCGGAGGCCATGCGCGAAGTGCAGCAAGTCTTCAAGCTGCCTACAAAGAGACCTTGTTAATACAGAACATACATGCTAAAGATAGAAAACCTGCATGCCAGCATCAATGGCAAAGAGATACTGAAAGGCGTGAACCTGACGGTGCGCGACGGCGAGGTGCATGCCATCATGGGCCTCAACGGAGCGGGCAAGAGTACCCTCTCCAACGTCATCGTCGGACATCCTTCCTATGAGGTCACAGAGGGCAGTATCACCTGGGACGGAAAGGACCTGCTGGCCCTCAAGCCTGAGGAGCGAGCCCACGAAGGCATCTTCCTGAGCTTTCAGCAACCGGTGGAGATACCGGGCGTGTCGATGGTCAACTTCATGCGAGCCGCCCTGGGCGCCAAGCGCAAGTATCAGGGACTCGAGCCCTTGCCTGCCCCCGACTTCCTGAAACTCATGCGGGAGAAACGCGCCGTAGTGGAGCTGGACAGCAAGCTGACGAGCCGGAGCGTGAACGAAGGCTTCTCGGGCGGAGAGAAGAAGCGGGGCGAGATATTCCAGATGGCAATGCTCGAGCCGAAGCTTGCCATCCTGGACGAGACGGACAGCGGACTCGACGTGGATGCCCTGCGCACCGTGGCCGAGGGCTTCAACAAGCTGCGCCGCCCCGAGACGAGTGCCATCGTCATTACCCACTACCAGCGCTTGCTCGACTATCTGAAGCCCGACGTCGTGCACGTCCTCATCGACGGTCGCATCGTCAAGACGGCTGGCCCCGAGCTGGCCGCTGAGATTGAGAGCCACGGGTTTGACTGGATAATAAAAGGGCTGTCGTTATAACGTCATAACGTTATACCGTCATAACAGAAGCAATGGAAGCAACGAAGCAATACATAGATTTCTTTGGCGAGGTGCGCGACGTGCTTGCCGCCCGCAGTTGCAGCGAGATGAATGCCCGGCGCGAGGATGCCCTAAAGGTGTTTGCCGAGCAGGGGTTCCCTTCGCGCAAGGTTGAGCGCTACCGCTATGCGAATGTCGAGGCCGACTTCTCGCCCAACTACGGCATACAGCTCTCGCCGCTCGGACAGAAGCTGCCGCCCTACTGCTTCCGCCTGTCGGAGGCCGACCCTCGCGTGCGCGTATTATATAATAATGTAGCAGATGAGGCGGACAGCATCGTGGCCCTGAACACGATGCTTGCAGTCGATACGCTTGTAGTCCACGTGCCGCGGGGAACAAAGGTGGAGCACCCCATACAGGTGGGCAACGTCCTGGCGGGCAGTCAGGACACGATGGTCAGCCGCCGTCTGCTCATCGTCATGGAAGAGCTCTCCGAGGCCGACATCATCATCACCGACCGTGCTGCCTCGCAGAACCGCTTCCTGACGAATCAGGTCGTGGAGGTCGTCATGGGCGACGGCTCGCACCTCAACCTCTACGACATCGAAGAGACACACCTGCTCTGCACGCGCTATGGCAGCACCTTCGTGCGTCAGGGCCGCAACAGCAGCCTGCACCATACAGCCCTGACGCTCTTCAACGGCCACACGCGGAACCGCCTCGACGTCCTGCTGCAGGGCGAGGGCAGCGAAGTGACCCTGGGCGGCTGCGTCATTGCTGACAAGATGCAGCACGTCGATAACAACACCCTCATCGACCATCAGGCACCCGGCTGCACGTCCAGCGAGCTCTACAAGTACGTCCTCGACGACAACGCCGTCGGTGCCTTTGCCGGCAGGGTGCTGGTGCGCGAAGGGGCGCAGAAGACCAGCAGCCAGGAGACGAATGCCAACCTCCTGGCTACCCGCACGGCCCGCATCTACACGCAGCCGATGCTCGAGATATATGCCGACGACGTGCGGTGCAGCCACGGCAGCACTGTCGGCCAGATGGACGAGGCCGCCCTCTTCTATATGCGGCAGCGAGGCATCAGCGAAGCGGAGGCACGCCTGCTGCTCAAGGCCGCATTCATCACCGAAGTCATTGAAACCATTCCCCTCCACTCGCTGCGCGACCGCCTGCACGTGCTGGTCGATAAGCGACTGAGAGGCGAACTGAGCAAGTGCGAAGGGTGCAAACTCTGTGGACCCCCTCTAACTCCCCCGTAAAGGGGGAGAAAAGATAGTAATTGCAGATGGATAAGATAAAATATAATCAATCGAAAAAGGAAACTTCTCCCCTCCCTTTAAGGGAGGGTTGGGGAGGGTCCTTCCCTATCCTGGAGAAGGTCATCTACGGCAAGTACCCGCTGGTCTATCTCGACAACGCCGCCACGACGCAGAAGCCGCGCTGCGTGGTCGAAGCCATGACGGACGAGTACTACAACGTCAACGCCAACGTGCACCGCGGCGTACACTTCCTCTCGCAGCAGGCCACGGAGCTGCACGAGCAGTCGCGCGAGACGGTGAGGCGCTTCCTCGGTGCCCGCTCGACGAGAGAGATTGTCTTCACCCGCGGCACCACGGAGAGCATCAACCTCGTGGCATCGTGCTTCGGACAAGCCTTCATGAAGGAGGGCGACGAGGTCATCATCTCCGAGATGGAGCACCACAGCAACATCGTCTCCTGGCAGCTCGTACAGGCGCGGCAGGGCATCCGTCTGCGCGTCGTGCCCATCACCGACGACGGCCTTCTCCGCATGGACGAGTACGAGAAGCTCTTCAACGAGCGCACGCGCCTCGTCAGCCTGACGCACGTCAGCAACGTCCTGGGCACGGTCAATCCCGTGCGCGACATCGTCCGCATCGCCCACGACCACGGCGTGCCCGTCCTCATCGACGGCGCACAGAGCACCCCCCACATGCCTGTCAACGTGCAGGAGCTGGACTGCGACTTCTTCGCTTTCAGCGGCCATAAGATATACGGCCCTACCGGTATCGGCGTACTCTACGGCAAGGAGGAGTGGCTTGACCGCCTTCCGCCCTACATGGGAGGCGGCGAGATGATTAAGACGGTCAGCTTCGAGCACACCACCTTCAATGACCTGCCCTACAAGTTCGAGGCCGGCACACCCGACTACGTAGCCTCCACCGGCCTGGCCCGCGCCCTCGACTACGTCACCTCCATAGGCCTCGAAGCCATCGAAGCCCACGAGCGCGACCTGACAGCCTACGCCCTCCGGCGCATGAACGAGATTGAAGGCATGCACATCTTCGGCCCCACCGACCCCGTTCAGCACGACGCCGTCATCAGCTTCCTGGTGGAGACCCCCTCTAACTCCCCCGTAAAGGGGGAGGACAAAGGCCCCCTTCCTTTACGGGAAGGTCGGGGAGGGTCTTCCTTCATCCACCATCTCGACATGGGCACCCTGCTTGACCGCCTCGGCATAGCCATCCGCACCGGCCACCACTGCGCCGAGCCCCTCATGCACCGCCTCGGCATCGAAGGCACCTGCCGTGCCAGCTTCGCCCTCTACAACACGCGGGACGACGTCGATGCCCTCGTCGCAGGCATCCGACGCGTCAGCCAGATGTTCTGATCCACCGGTCCCTTCAGCCACAAAGTTCCACGGATTACCGTTCTTCGTGCGGCGCACAGCGTTGCACGTACATGTAGATGCAATTGCACGTACATGTATGTGCAATTGCATCTACATGTACGTGCAACAAACACAACGTGGAGTATTGAATGAAGTGTCCTTTTGCGGAGGGGTTTTTATTCCTTGCGCGTCTGGGCTTCGAGCCAGGCAGCGGGCGTCGTGCCGGTGAACTTGCGGAAGTTGCGGAAGAAGGACTGTTCGCCCGAGAAGCCGGCATCGGTGGCTATGGTGGAGAACTTGCTGATGCCGCCGTGACGGGCGTGCTGCAGCATGACCATCTTGGCATGCTCGATGCGCAGACGGTTCACATAGTCGGAGAAGGAGCAGCGCATCTCCTGATTGATGTAGTTGGAAACGTAGGTGCGGCAGGACCCCACCTCGCGCGCCACGGCAGTGAGCGTGATGTCCTGACGGAGATAGTAGGCCTGCGTCACCATCAGATGCTCTATCTTTGCTCCCAGCTCCTTGTTGTCGGCAGGTGCCACGGGCACGGCCTCAGGCGGGTTGTCGGCAAGGAACTGCTCCGTGCGGAAGGAACGGCTGTGGCCTATCAGTCCCAACGCGAAAAGCAGCATGGCGATGGGGCCGAGTCCGAAAGCTATCAGCCACTGCGATGCGATGATGAACTCACGCCCCAGGATGTTCAGCACAAAGGAGTTGAGCGATGTCAGCATCACGGCGACGAGCAGGATGCGAAGGGAGCGCACGCTCTTGTCCTCCGTCTCGGCATAGAGGTCGGTCAGCCGGCGGTCGAAGGCGTGCAGGCGCCGGTAGCCGTAGGCCACTACGTCGATGACCTGCAGGGCCGTCATCACCTGGCGCACGGCATCGGTCGTGCGGTTGTTCCAAACCAGGATGGCAAGGGCCACCAACAGGCCCGGGACAAGGACGAATGCCTTCTGACGCGTCGAGGCCGGCTGTGCCGTCAGCTGGCAGATGTAGAGATAGTAGAGGGGATAGACGGTGAGCGAGCAGGCTGCCCAGAGCGCTTCGAGCGGCGCGGGAAGCCCCGTCTCGGCATAGCGGAAGTAGAGCAGGCAGTGGCAGGAGTAGAGCACCGAGCAGATGCCGAAGAAGTACGTCAGCATCCGCTTGGCGGCATCGGCGCGGCGATGCTCGAGTGCGAAACGCACAAACCAATATACGCAGACCGCCAGCGGCAGGACGGCAAATGACGAACCTAACATCATAGTTGTTTCTGTAATCTGCATGCAAAGATACACTTTTTATGGATTACCTCGCTTAAAGCACCGCAGGAAAAATGCCGATGGAATGGGATTTTGTACTTTTTGATAGTGGTTTTGTATGAAATGCGAGGGGATTTGTACCCCTTTTATGCATGAACATAATCATATAATCGTATCTTTGCAGTGAGAATTCAGCAAGAGAACACAAATAATAAACAGTTATAACCATTAACTACATCTACACTATGAGACAAAGACAACTACTTTTCATCGCACTGTTCGCCTTGACGGGACTCAGTGCATGGGCTCAGACCTTCACTCAAGGAAGTCTGAAGTTCACAGTGCTTGACACAGCTGCCAAGACCGTGTCTGTGGCAAAGGCAAACAACGACATCGCGGGCGACATCGTGATTCCCTCGACTGTCACCAACGGGAACGTGGCCTATACCGTGACCACCATCAAAGAGTATGGCTTCCAAGATGCACGCATCGCCAGCATCACCATCCCGGCTACGGTGGAAAAGATGGAGTACTACGCCTTCCTGGGCTGCTCCTCTTTGGCAAAAGTTACCATTCAGGACAGTGACACACCCATAGAGTTCGTCACAGGATACTCTCGTTCCTTCGGCGGCACACTCAAGGAAGTTTACATTGGTCGCGATGTCAACCGTACAGGCGACTACTACAATGAACCCATGTTCGCCAATGTGGAGAAAGCCACCTTCGGCCCGAAAGTGACCGCAATCCCCAACAACTTCATGTCGGGTCAGGACAGCATGAACACACTCGTCATTGGCGACGGCGTGAAGACCATCGGCGACGATGCCTTTGCAGGCGACCGCTACGGAGAGCCTGAACTATCTGTCACGATGGGTGCCAACGTGGAGAAGCTGAAGACTATTGGCGCCCAAGCATTTGAAAGCACCCAAATCTCATCCATCACCATCCCCGCTTCGGTCACCGACATTGAATACTATGCCTTCTACTCTTGCGGACAACTGACCAGCATCAACTTCGAAGACAGCGACGAGCCCGTCAACTTCGTCACCGGATACGCTCGTTCCTTCGGCTTCTCAGACAAGGAGATATACATTGGCCGCGACATCAACCGCACAGGCGACTATGCTGGCGAGCGCCTGTTCGACAATGTAACGAAGGTGACCTTCGGTCCGAAGGTGACTGCCATCCCCAACAACTTTATGTCGGGCCAGGACAAAATGCACACGCTCATCATTGGCGACGGCGTGAAGACCATCGGCGACGATGCCTTTGCAGGCGACCGCTACGGAGAGCCTGAACTATCTGTCACGATGGGTGCCAACGTGGAGA
>CACWTR010000024.1 GCA_902763865.1 uncultured Bacteroidales bacterium
GGAACAGTGCAACACCTCTCTGCCCGCCAGTCGGAGATTCTCGCCATCTTAGCTCAGCATATCGGTCAGACCGTAGAACGTTCGTATCTGCTGGAACACGTCTGGGGAAACGATAGCTATGCCAACTCCCTCGCCCTCAACGTCCAGATAACCTATATTCGCAAGATGCTCGAACCCGACACCAGCATCTCTATCGTGTCCCTCAAGAAGCGCGGCTATAGGTTAGAAATGATATAACGAGATGGGTCTAGACGATTGCGACGTCCGCCGTGTCATAGGCATCACCCAAGAGGCCATCCCCTCCACAAGATACAGGATTCAACAGAAGATGAAGAATTAGATATGCGTTGATTGTTGAATCTCCATAGATGTTTTCAACTTGTCAACGTTAGAACCTGACAACCATCCTCATGTTCTTCTTTGCAGAATTTTGAGGCACAGATTCTGCAAAGGAGTGGCTACAACTCAAAACAAGATGAAATAATTGGCTACAAATTGGCTACAAATTTGAAATGTATATAAAAACAACAAGGAGTTAGATTTTTTCTAACTCCTTGATTAACAGTGCTATGCAGAGATTTTAACTTTTGCGCTTCAGGATGGGCTTGAACCAACGACCCCATGATTAACAGTCATGTGCTCTAACCAACTGAGCTACTGAAGCAGGATGCAACGGGAAGCGAGAACGCTTGCGCTTCAGGATGGGCTTGAACCAACGACCCCATGATTAACAGTCATGTGCTCTAACCAACTGAGCTACTGAAGCAGGGAAAATGCAGTCTTCTTTCCCGATTGCGCCGCAAAGGTACAACAAAAACTTAAAAGTGAAAAGCTAAACGAGAAAAATTTTTGTTAAGAGGCGCATTTTTCTCTCTTTCCCTCTCTTTAATCCCTTTTACATGTTCTTTAATCCCGATTTTTTTCGTATCTTTGCAGAAAAATTCAAGCTAATGGAGAAAACTATCGGAATAGGCAATGCCCTGGTCGATGTGCTGGTGCGGCTGGACGGGGATGAACTCTTAGAGCGAATGCAGTTGCCCAAAGGCGGCATGACGCTCATCAGCGAGGGGAGACAGCGTGCCTTGCGTGCCACGATGGAGCTGCTGCCTGCAGAGCAGGCCACGGGCGGCAGTGCCGGCAATGCGATGCTTGCGCTGGCTGGGCTGGGCGGCAAGGCAGGCTTTGTCGGCAAGGTAGGCCGCGATGCGCTGGGGCGTTTCTATGCCGACCACTGCCGTGCAGCCGGCATCGATGCATGCCTGTTTGAGTGCGACTTGCCGACGGGCGTAGCCAATACCTTCATCTCCCCCGACGGGGAACGCACCTTCGGCACCTGCCTGGGTGCTGCGGCAGCCCTTGAGCCGCGCGACATTACGCCTGCGCTCTTCGAGGGTGTCGGCATGGCACACATCGAGGGCTATCTGGTGCAGAACCACGACCTCATGGAGGCTATCTGCCAGACGGCTACAGAGATGAGCGTGCAGCTGAGCCTGGACCTTGCCAGCTACAATGTGGTGGCTGCCGACCTTCCCTTCTTCCGTCATTTAGTGCAGGACTACATCGACATCGTCTTTGCCAACGAAGAAGAGGCTGCGGCATTCACAGGATGCCACGACCCGCGGGAGGCGTTGCGGGAGATTGCGTCCATGAAGTGCCTGACCGTCGTGAAGCTTGGCGGCAAGGGAGCCATTACCCGCCTCGGCAACGAGGAGGCGATGGTGGAGGCTCGGTACGTGCCTGTCGTAGATACGACCGGCGCGGGCGACTTCTTTGCCGGTGGTTTCCTCTATGCCCTGAACGAGGGCGCCTCCTTGCAGGAATGCCTCCGATGCGGGCGGGCGATGGCCGAGCACGTCATCGGCGTGGTAGGTACAAGGTTGCCCGATGAGATGTGGAAGCAGCTGAAAGTTCAATACTCAAAGTTCGATATCCAATGAAACGCGTCTATATATATATAATTATGTGTCTGTTGCCACTCGGAGCGGTGGCGCAGAAGAAGGAGAACACCAACTCGGCCATCAGCCGCAACCTGGAGCTCTTCAACGACATATACAAGCAACTCGACCTCTTCTACGTCGATTCTCTCAACGCCGACACCGTGATAGGGTGGGGCATCCGCTCTATGCTCCAACAGGTGGATCCTTTCACCGACTACTATCCTGACGACGACGAGGAACTCCGGCAGATGGCAACCGGCAAGTATGCCGGCATAGGCAGCATCATCCGTTACAGCAGGAAGGAGCAACGGGCAGTCATCAGCGAGCCCTACGAGGGCACGCCCAGCCAGTTGGCCGGTGTGAGGGCCGGCGACGTCATCCTCTCGATAGACGGCAAGGACGTGAAGGGGATGGGAACGCCCAAGGTGAGCGGAATGCTTCGCGGCGAGGCCGGCACCACCTTCGAGCTGAAGGTGCGTCGCGGACGGGAAGAAAAGACCTTCCTCATCACGCGCCAGATGATACAGCTGCCTCAAGTGCCATATTCCGGAATGCTCAGCGACGGACAGACCGGCTACATCTTCCTGACCGGCTTCACCGAAGGAGCCTGCCGCGAGGTGCGCGATGCCCTGGAGGAAGTGCGGCGGCAGGGAGCCAAGCGCTTGGTCCTTGACCTGCGCGGCAATCCCGGCGGAGCGGTCAACGAGGCTGTTGACATAGCCAACCTCTTCCTGCCAAAAGGCAAGAAGGTGGTCTATACCAAAGGCAAGATGGCCCGCACGAACCGCGAATACTATACAGCCACAGAGCCTGTGGACAGTCTCATGCCCCTTGTTGTGCTCGTTGATGGCGGTTCAGCCTCGGCCTCGGAGATTGTCTCGGGTGCCTTGCAGGACTTTGACCGTGCCGTCATCATGGGAACCCGCACCTACGGCAAGGGCCTGGTGCAGATGATGCGCGAACTGCCCTTCCACGGCACGCTCAAGCTCACGACCAGTCGCTACTACATCCCCAGCGGGCGCTGCATACAAGCCTATGACTACCGCCACCTGAACGCCGACGGCTCGGCAGGCGTCGTGCCCGACAGCCTTACGAAGGTCTTCCACACGGCAGGAGGCCGCGAGGTCCGCGACGGCGGTGGCATAAAGCCTGACGTGGAGGTCAAGCCCGACAGCCTCCCCACCATCGTCTCCGAGCTGGTCAGCAGCGACGAGTTCTTCGACTGTGTCACCAACTTCTGCCTTGCGCACCCCACCATCCCGCCTGTCGGGGAATTCCGGCTCAGCGATGAAGACTATGCAGCCTTTGCCGACAGCATCGGGGCCAGCGGCTTCGAGGCCGGCAAGCCCGCCAAGGAGTTGCTCAAGGTCCTGCGCGACGTCATCCGGCGCGAAGGCTATCAGGAAGCGACCCGGGCAGAGCTGGATACCCTGGAAGCCAAGCTCACTTATGACGTGCGGGCCGACCTGATGCGCTTCCGCAAAGAAGTAGAGCCCTACCTCTACGACGAGATTGTGCATCGCTACTATTACCAGAAGGGAGGCGTCCAGCAGCAGCTTCTCGACGACCCCTGCATCGAGCGGGCCCTGCAGGTTCTTTCCGACAAAGACAAATACAAAAAGATACTTGGCAGATGAAGAATTATCGGTACATAACGGCAATCATGGCATTTGCCCTCTGTTTCACCGTAAAGGCGCAAACGGACAGCATTGTCCGCGTGCTTGCCATCGGCAACAGCTTCTCGCAGGACGCGGTGGAGCAGTACCTGTGGGAACTGGCAAACGAGGCCGGCGTGAAGATGATTATCGGCAACGCATACCGCGGCGGACAGGGATTCCAGTCGCATTGGATTGATGTCACCGAAGCCAACAACACCTTCGAGTACCGCAAGGTTGTTGGCGGAAAGCGCTCCAACACGCCCCGCATGGCCCTGGCCGACATCATCACCGACGAGCCCTGGCAGTACATCACCTTCCAGCAAGTCAGTCAGGAATCGGGTCTCACCTCGACATTCGAGCCTTACCTGACCGAGCTGATAGGATACACCCAGGGGTTGCAGACCAATCCCGATGCAGTCTATGGCTACCACCAGACGTGGGCCTACTCCCACGACAGCACGCATGGCGGCTTTGCCAACTACGGCAACCGACAGGACGTGATGTACGACAGCATCTGTCAGGCAGTGCAGTACGCCACGGCCATGCACCCCGAACTGAGCTTTGTCGTTCCCAGCGGCACTGCTATCCAGAATGCCCGCACCACCTGGCTGGGCGACAATATGAACCGCGACGGCTATCACCTCGACCTGAAGATGGGGCGCTACACTGCTGCCTGCGCCTGGCTGGAGACCATTACCGGCATATCGCCCGTCGGCTTCAGCTACAGGCCCGACGGCGTCGATTTCCTGACGGCACACACCTGTCAGGTGGCAGCTCACGAGGCTGTGATGCATCCCTTTGAATGTACCGTGCTCGACCGGGAGGGCTTCCCCGCCGTCAACAGCATCGTGCCGACGGGACTCGTGAAGCTCAACTTCGGAGCCGACCACACTTCCGACCCCGCATGGAACGACATTACCCCTGCCCTCAGGACGCATGCCGACATCCACGACAGCAATATGAACCCGACCGGCATCCTTCTGACCGTTACCGACGACTTTGGTGGCACGAACAGAAACGGAGCCGCCTACACGACCACGAAGATGCTCATGCCAGCCGAGGTGTCGCAGTCGTGCTTCTGGGGATACGCTACGGGCAAGTTCGGAAACGGAGGCCCCCGGCAGAGCGCCACCCTGCGACTGAGCCACCTCAACCCCGAACTGGAGTATGAATTCACCCTCTTCTCTTCTCGCGACAAATGTCAGGACCTCCGCCAGACAACCTTCGTCGTGCAAGGCGAGGACACGCAGGCGGATGCACTCCAGTCGGCCAACAATGCCGGAGAGACCGTTGTCCTGAAGGACATTCGCCCGACGGCAGACGGGCAGGTGACGCTGACCGTCATGCCCGGCTCGCGCAATACCAGCCCCAATCATTTCTACTACCTCAATGCAATGACAATAAAAGCAAAATAAAGACAATGGCACAACAACAGAAACAAATCCAGATTCAGTTCCGTCTGATGGACGTCAGACAGTTGCAGTTCGTCAACTTGGCCAGCGAATGGCCTCAGGGCGAGATGCAGATCAACAACCAGATTCAGTTCAACTGCGAGACGGACAAGCGCACCGTCCGCTGCAATGCCAACTTCGAGTACAAGAAGAACGATATCACGCAGCTCATCCTCGGAGTGCAGACAGTCTTCGAGTTCACGCGCGACAGCTGGAGCTCGCTCTATCAGCTCGACGGCGACCAGTGGGTGCTTCCCGCAGGACTGGTGCAGCACATGGCCGACATCACCATCGGCAGTGCCCGCGGCATCATGGCCGTGCGCAGCGAAGAGGCCGGCATCCCCAAGCAGATACTTCCCTTGGTCAACCCGGGACAGATGCTCCGCAACAACATTGCCTTCAAGCGTGTCCCGCAGCAGAAGCACCAGTCGGACGACGCCAATCCCGTGGGCAACATTCCCATGGACGGCACGCTCGGCACGGCATAGCAGCGGCAGCACGACGCGTCGGGTTCGTTGCTTCATCGTGAACAAGCAATTGCTTCATCGCGATGAAGCAATTGCTCCATCGCGATGAAGCAATCAACACGTCCTGTCATCCCTCAATCCGAAACAAGCAAAACTTAAACTAATAACATTCCTCACTCTGTAACCGATGAAGAAGATTGTACTACTCAGACGCAGCCTGTTGCTGTTGGCGCTCTTCTGTCCGCTCGTACTTGCTGCTCAGAAGAAAGGGACTGTCACCCTGACGAAAAGTGTGTTGCTCGACAAGATAAAGGGTGGCTGGGCCGGCCAGACCATCGGCTGTGCCTATGGCGGCCCCACCGAGTTCTGCTACCGCGGAGTAATGATACCCGACGAGACGGAGATTGTCTATCCCGAACACCACCTGCAGCTTCACTACGACCGCTTCCCCGGCCTCTTCGACGATGTCTATATGGACCTGACGTTTGTCGAGGTGTTCACCCGTGAAGGTCTCGACGCACCAGCCGAGTCGATGGCAAAAGCCTTTGCCTACGCCTCCTATCCCCTTTGGCACGCCAACCAGCAGGCCCGCTACAACATCATGCAGGGCATCATGCCGCCCAAGTCGGGCCACTGGAAGAACAACCCCCATGCCGACTGCATCGACTATCAGATAGAAAGCGACTTCGCCGGCCTCATGTCTCCGGGCATGCCCAATACGGCGAGCAGGATATCCGACAAGGTAGGTCACCTCATGAACTACGGCGACGGCTGGTACGGCGGTGTGTTCGTCGGGGCAATGTACACCTTGGCCTTCGTGGAGACGGACATCCCCACAATCGTAGAGAAAGCGCTGCTGACGATTCCCCCCAAGAGTAAGTTTCACCGTTGCATTGCCGACGTAATCAATTGGTACAAAGAAGACCCCAACGACTGGAAACGGACGTGGAAGCTCTACAACGAGAAGTATGGCGAGGACGTTGGCTGCCCCGAGCTCATCCTTGCTCCCGGCAATATCGATGCCACCATGAACTCAGCCTACGTCGTGATGGGACTCCTCTTTGGCGGCGGCGACTTCGGACGGACAATGGAAATCTCCACCCGATGCGGACAGGACTCCGACTGCAACCCATCCACAGCCGCAGGCATCCTCGCCACCATGCTGGGCTATTCCGGCATTCCCGAGAAATGGATGCCCAACCTCCGCGAAGTGGAGGACCGCGACTTCACATATATAAAGATGTCGCTCCGGGATGTCTATCAGGCAAGCTTCAATCTCGCCCTCCAGAACATCGCCCGGAATGGCGGCAAGGTGAACGAGGACAACGTCAGCATCAAGCTGCAGAAGCCCAAGGCCGTAAGGCTGGAGCAAGGGTTCAGCGGGATGAAACCCGTGCCGCTCACGGAAGGCATCGAGCACCTCGGCATGCCCCTCTCCAAGCAGAATGCCTTTGAATTCAACGGCACAGGCATCACCATCTACGGCAACATCGAATGCCCGGACAAGACCTATGAGGCAGAACTCGAGGTAACCGTTGACGGCAAGAAGGACCGTGTCATGAAGCTCTGCTCCGACTTCCACAAGCGTACAGCCGACTGCCTCTACTGGAACTATGACCTCAAGCCCGGAGTCCACCGCGTGGAGTTCCGCCTGCTGAATCCGCGCGAGGATGCCAACATCAAGGCCTGGCGCGTGATTTACTACGTAGCCGACACCCTCTGATTCTTAAATAAAACGAATTTCTCAGCCTCAAGGACTTGTAATTCGCGAATTTTAACTATCTTTGCACGCAAAAAGAAGAACGTATGTCAAACATTGTAGCCATAGTAGGACGCCCCAACGTGGGTAAGAGCACCCTGTTCAACCGCTTGACACAAACCAGGCACGCCATCGTCAGCGAAGAAGCCGGCACTACGCGCGACCGTCAGTACGGCAAGTGCGAGTGGGGGCAGCGCGAGTTCTCCGTCATCGACACAGGAGGATGGGTCGTGGGCAGCGACGATATCTTCGAGGAGGAAATCAGGAAGCAGGTCAGCCTCGCCACCGACGAGGCCGACGTCATCCTCTTCCTCGTCGATATCATGAACGGCGTCACCGACCTGGACGAGGCTGTTGCAGGCATCCTGCGACGCTCGAAGAAACCCGTGCTGCTCGTCTGCAACAAGATGGACAACAACGAGACCTATCTCGCCGCCGAATTCTACTCCCTGGGCCTGGGCGACCCACAGTGCATCTCGGCAGCCACGGGCAGCGGCACCGGAGACCTGCTCGACCTTGTCGTCAGCCTCTTCCCCAAGGAAGGCAATGCCCTGCCCGACGAGAACATTCCCCGCTTCGCCGTAGTCGGAAGGCCCAATGCCGGCAAGTCGAGCCTCATCAATGCCTTCATCGGCGAGGAACGCAACATCGTCACCGACATTGCAGGCACTACACGCGACAGCATCTACACCCGCTATGACAAGTTCGGCTTCGACTTCTATCTGGTCGATACCGCCGGAATCCGCCGGAAGAACAAAGTGAGCGAGGACCTGGAGTTCTACAGCGTCATGCGTTCCATCCGAAGCATCGAGAACAGCGACGTCTGCATCCTCATGATAGACGCCACACGCGGCATCGAGACACAGGACCTCAATATCTTCCAGGTCATACAGAAGAACCAGAAGAGCATCGTCGTGGTCGTGAACAAGTGGGACCTCGTGCCCGACAAGGACACCAAGGTGATGAAGACAATGGAAAATGCTATCCGCGAGCGCATGGCTCCCTTCACCGACTTCCCCATCATCTTTGGCTCCGCCCTGACGAAGCAACGCATCTTCAAAGTGCTTGAGACGGCAAAGGATGTCTTCCTGAACCGGACACGCAAGGTCACTACGCACAAGCTCAACGAGGAAATGCTTCCACTCATCGAGGCATACCCCCCGCCATCCATGAAGGGCAAGTACATCAAGATAAAGTACTGCATGCAGATACCCGACACACGCGTGCCCTCCTTCGTCTTCTACGCAAACCTGCCGCAGTACGTCAAGGAACCTTACAAGCGCTTCCTCGAGAACAAGATACGTGAGCGCTGGGACTTTAGCGGTTGCCCGATAAATATATTCGTAAGGCAGAAGTGAAAAGCCTCCCCGTCCCCTCCCAAAGGAGGGGTGATATATACATGCTATGATAAAAAAGACGATACAAAAGATAAAGGCAATTGTTCTCCCCTTCCTGGGAGGGGTAGGGGGAGGCTTGTTGCTTGTTGCCTGCTCTCGTGGCCTCATGTCGCACGAAGCCGTCCGCGAGGCAGCAGTGCAGTACTACTCGATGCTCGTCAAGGGCGACTACGGTGGCTTCGTCAAGGGATATGCCAGATCGGAGGAACTGCCCGAGGATTTCCGCAGCCAACTTGTGGATGCCACGGCGCAGTTCATGGCAAAGGACGACATGCGGAGCCTCTGCAGTGTCACTGCCCTGAACGACAGCCTGTATGCCGACAGCACAGCCGTCGTAATGCTGCAACTGCAATTCTCAGACAGCACCTCGGAGCAGATAGAACTTCCCCTCGTGCTGACCGAAGAGGGCTGGAAGATGAAATAGAAACCATAACTCCTAAAGATAATAACACAAAATGAAGAAACTGTTTTGTTTATTCCTGCTTTGTCTTTCGATGATTGACGGCGTTCAGGCTCAACAGATGCAGATGCCGCCCGTACCGCTCGACCCCGCCGTCAGGACCGGCAAGCTCGAGAACGGCCTGACCTACTATATCCGTCACAACGAGTGGCCCGAGAAGCGCTGCGACTTCTACATCGCACAGCGCGTCGGTTCCATGCAGGAGGAGGATGACCAGCGCGGCCTGGCCCACTTCCTTGAGCACATGTGCTTCAACGGCACCACCCATTTCCCCGGCGACGCCCTGAAGCAGTATCTGGAGCGCATCGGCGTGAAGTTCGGCGAGAACCTCAACGCCTATACTTCCTTCGACGAGACGGTCTATAATATAAATAATGTGAACGTCGAGACCGCCGGTGCCGTTGATTCCTGTCTGCTTATCCTGCACGACTGGAGCCACGACCTCCTGCTCGAGGACAAGGAGATAGACAAGGAGCGCGGCGTCATCGAAGAGGAGTGGCGCATGCGTCGCAGCGCTCAGATGCGCCTCATCGAGAAGGCTTTGCCCGTCATCTGCAAGGACAGCAAGTATGCCGAGCGTATGCCCATCGGCACGATGGAGATAGTCAAGAACTTCCCCTACGAGACCCTCCGCAGCTACTACCGCAAGTGGTATCGCCCCGACCTGCAGGCACTCGTCATCGTGGGCGATGTTGACCCTGAAGCCGTCGAGAAGAAGCTGCAGCAGATGTTTGCCGACATCGCAGCCCCGGCACCCGACGCTGCAGTCCGCGAGATGTATCCCGTGCCCGACAACAAGGAACCGCTCGTCTTCATCGGCACGGACAAAGAGTTCCCCGGCATGGAAGCAATGGTGATGTTCAAGAGCGACCCGCTGCCCCGCGAAATGAGGGGCACGATGGCTTACGTCGGGATTGACTTCATCAAGGATGCCGTCATGGGTATGCTCAACGAGCGTCTCAACGAGATAACGCGCCAGGCAGACGCGCCATTCTCTGGTGCCGGGCTCAGCTACGGCGAATACCTCGTTGCCAAGACGAAGGATGCTTTCACCCTCGATGTCAGCATGAAGGAAGGATGCTACACGGAGGGCATCAAGGCGGCCTATCGTGAACTGCTTCGCGTAGTCCGCAACGGCTTCACCGAGAGCGAGTATCAGCGCTTCAAGGACGAGTACCTCTCGCAGATTGATGCAGCCTACGAAGCACGTGACAAGCGCACGAACACCGCTTTCGTGAATGCCTACGTTCGTCACTTTATCGACAATGAACCTGCACCCGGCATCGAGTGGACACGCCAGACGATGCAGACGCTTGTGCCCGCCGTTCCCCTGGAAGCCATCAATGCCGCCCTTGCCGACCTCTCGCAAGAGAATCGTGCCATCCTCGTCCTGATGCCAGAAAAGGATGGCCTTACCCCTCCCACAGAACAGGAGATACTGTCGGCAATGGCAGAAGTCGATGCCGAGGACATAGCTGCCTTCACCGAGGAAGTCAGTACCGACCCGCTCGTGCCTGAACTGGAAAGCAAGGTGAAGGTCAAGAAGATAACCGACGACATCTATGGCTCGAAGCTCATCACGCTCTCCAACGGCATGAAGATTCACGTCAAGCAAACCGACTACAGCCCCAACAAAATTAGCTTCCGTGCAACATCTTGGGGCGGCAACAGCCTTTACAGCAATGATGAATACACCAACGCCAGCAACATCGGTTTGGTTCATCAGGGCGGTTTGGGCAACTTCTCTGCTGTAGAGCTCAACAAGAAGCTTGCAGGCAAGCAGGCCAGCGTGTCGTCGAGCGTCAATGTACGCAGCGAAGGCATCAGCGCGAACTGTGTGAAGAAGGATTTCGAAACGATGCTCCAACTCGTTTACCTCAACTTCACATCGCCCCGCAGAGATGATGAGGCCTTCACTTCTGCGATGGAACGCACGCGCAATGCTTTGAAGAACCAAGACCTCAATCCTCAGACGGCTTTCGCAGACAGCATTGTCAGCGTGGTATATAATAATAATGTACGTGCAAAGCGCCTGAAGGAAGCCGACCTCGACCTCATCAACTACGACCGTCTGCTTGAGATGTATCGTGAGCGCTTTGCCAATGCCGGCGACTTCGAGTTCTATCTTGTGGGCGACGTCAATGCCGACTCCGTAGCTCCGCTGCTGGCTAAGTATCTCGGTGCACTGCCCACTAAGGGCAAGAAGGAGAAGTACAAGGTCATCGACCAGCGCATGACGAAAGGCGAACGCGAGTGCTACTTCACGAAGGAGCAAGACACACCCAACTCGCTGAACGTCTTCCTCTATCATGCCCCCATGAAGGAGACGCTTCGCAACGACATTCTTGTCGATATGTTGCAGCAGGCTATGACGATGCTCTACACGGAAACCGTGCGAGAAGATGAAGGTGGAGCCTACGGAGTGCCTGTCAATGCCGGCCTCCAAGACTACCCCGAGGAGATAGCCACGGTGCAGATAGTGCTGCCCACGGCTCCCGAGAAGCGTGTGGCCATGACGTCTGTCGTGAGCGACGGCATCAAGAAGATGATGGAGCAAGGCCCCTCGGAGGAAAACCTCGGCAAGATAAAGGAGTAGTACATGCTCCGCTCGCATCAGGAGAACCTCAAGGACAATGGCTACTGGATGAACAGCCTCATCTCGAAAACGCGCTACAAGCAGGAGTTCGTCGAGGGCTACGAGGACTGCGTGCAGGGCGTGACCGTAGAGGACATCCGGCAGGTGGCAAAGCAAATCTTCGGCTCTGGCAACCGCCTCGTCGTAGGCATGGAGACTCCGACTAAGTGAAACGGGAAGAATTTGCTTCTGCCCGAAAATGGCAGAATCGTAAATAGTAAATCGTCAAATAGTAAATATCAGAGGTGTTCATCATGAAGTGGCTGGCCGCTTTCGGCCAATATCTGCAGCTCATGGGAAGGGTGCTGAGCCTGCCCGAGCGATGGCGCATGTTCATGCGGCAGTACGTACGCGAGATGGGCTCGCTCGGTGTGGATTCCATCGGCATCGTGCTGCTCATCAGCTTCTTTATCGGTGCGGTCATTTGCATACAGATAAAGCTCAATATCCAGAGTTCCTGGATGCCTACTTTCACTACGGGCTACGTCACGCGAGAAATTATGCTGCTGGAGTTCTCGTCGAGCATCATGTGTCTCATCCTGGCAGGCAAGGTGGGTTCCAACATCGCCTCGGAGATAGGCACCATGCGTGTGACACAACAGATTGATGCCCTGGAAATCATGGGTGTCAATTCTGCGTCGTTCCTTATCCTGCCCAAGGTTGCAGGCATGATGACGATGATGCCCTTCCTTGTCGTATTCAGCATCGTTTCCGGCTTCGTCGGAGCATACGCCACATCCCTTGCCGGCATCATCACGCCCGACGACCTCACCGTCGGTCTGCTCCACGACTTTACGCCCTGGTTCATCTACGCCAGCATCATCAAGAGCGTTGTCTTCGCTTTCATCATCAGCAGTGTAGCATCCTATCACGGGTACTTCGTAGAGGGCGGCAGCTTCGACGTAGGCAAAGCCAGCACGAATGCCGTCGTCTCGAGCAGTATGCTCATCCTCTTCTCCGACATCTTCCTGACGCACCTGCTGGCATAAAGACCCCCTCCCTCTATGGGGGAGAACTATTAAATGGTAAATGGTAAATGAATAAAAGGTAAATGCAAGGTGATAGAAGTTCAGCATCTATACAAAAGCTTCGATGACAAGGACGTCCTCATGGACATCAACATGACCTTCAGCGACGGACAGACGAACCTCATCATAGGTCAGTCGGGTTCGGGCAAGACTGTGTTGATGAAGAACATCGTGGGACTTTTTACGCCTACGCGGGGCAAGATACTCTACGACGGACGTGACTTCGTGACGATGACAAAGCGCGAGCGTGTGATGCTCCGCCGCGAAATGGGCATGATATTCCAGAGTGCCGCGCTCTTTGACTCGATGACCGTGCTGGAGAACGTCATGTTTCCCCTTGACATGTTCTCCGACATGAATCTCTCCGACAGGGTGAAGCGAGCACGCTTCTGTCTGGAACGCGTCAACCTGAAGGGAGCGGAGGAGAAGATGCCGGGCGAGATAAGCGGCGGCATGCAGAAGCGTGTGGCCATAGCCCGGGCCATAGCCTTGAACCCCAAGTACCTCTTCTGCGATGAACCCAACTCGGGCCTCGACCCCAAGACGAGCCTCGTCATTGACGATCTTATCAGCAGCATCACGCACGAGTATGGCATGACCACCATCATCAATACCCACGACATGAACTCCGTGCTGGGCATCGGCGAGAGCATCCTTTTCATCTGCGACGGCCACAAGGAGTGGGAGGGGTCGAAGGACGAGATAATGGCTTCGACCAACGAAAAGCTCAATTCCTTCATCTTTGCCAGCGACCTGCTCAGAAAGGTAAAGGAGGAGCAAATAGCGTCACAGACTTCATAACCCCCCTTGATGTTACATATAGAAGATAAGACACTATGGACGAGAAACCAATACAGGCAACAACAGACACATCTCAGCCCCAGAAGGGGGACGGTGGGGCTCTTCATCTCCGCAGTGAGGGCCTTGTCAAGATATATGGCAAGCGAACCGTTGTGAACAACGTCTCCTTCGATGTCCGGCAGGGTGAGATAGTGGGCTTGCTCGGACCTAACGGTGCCGGCAAGACAACATCGTTCTACATGACGACGGGCCTCGTCCTGCCCAATGCGGGACATATCTTCCTGGGCGACGAAGAGATAACCAACCTGCCTGTCTATCAGCGGGCGCGTCGCGGCATAGGCTACCTGGCACAGGAGGCCAGCGTCTTCCGCAAGATGAGCGTGGAAGACAACATTGCCAGTGTGCTGGAGATGACGGGCAAGCCCCGCGACTATCAGCGCGAGAAGCTGGAAAGCCTCATCAGCGAGTTCCACCTTGAGAAGGTGCGCAAGAACCTGGGCGACCGCCTCAGTGGTGGCGAGCGTCGCCGCACGGAGATAGCCCGTTGCCTTGCCATCGACCCGAAGTTCATCATGCTCGACGAGCCTTTTGCCGGTGTCGATCCCATTGCTGTGGAAGACATTCAGTACATCGTCTGGAAACTGAAACAGCGGAACATAGGCGTGCTCATTACTGACCACAACGTTGAGGAGACGCTCTGCATCACCGACCGTGCCTACCTGCTCTTCGAGGGGCAGATACTCTTCCACGGCACGCCGCAGGAGCTCAGCGTCAACCCTGTCGTGCTCGACAAGTACCTGACGCGAAGCTTCGTCCTGCGCCTGAAGGATTTCCAGCGCATGGAACAGGAGCGCACGACCACCCCAGCCGGCGGGCATGGTGCTTCCGCCCCGTCCGTGTAATTATAAGGAAGAGAGTATCCACCTTCACACACAGATAAGAGAATGAAAAAAGCAGTCACCCTTACGATGCTTCTTGCCGTCTGCCGTCTCAGCCTCTGCGCACAGCAGGACCACAGGATGCCAATGCCTGACCTGAACAAGGTCAACATGCCCCTTTTCCAGACCAAGTACACTGCCGACCCATCGCCGCTGGTCGTGGGCGACACGTTGTTCCTCTACACTTCACACGATGCGTCGCCCGAGGACATTCCCGACGAGAAGGAAAAGAACTCAGCCGGTTTCTTTATGTACGACTGGCTGCTGTGGTCCACTACGGACATGGTCAACTGGACCGAACACGGTGCTGTGGCTTCGCTGAAGGACTTCAAGTGGCGCAGCCGTGAGAATGGTGCCTGGGCCATCCAGACCGTCTGCAGGGATGGGAAATACTACCTCTATGCCCCGCTGCACGGGCACGGCATCGGCGTGCTTGTGGCCGATTCTCCCTACGGTCCTTTCCGCGACCCCCTTGGCGAGCCCCTCGTGTGGCAAAGGGAACACTGGAACGACATCGACCCCAGCGTTTTCGTAGATGACGACGGACAGGCCTATATGTACTGGGGCAACCCTCACACCTATTGGTGCAAGCTGAACAGAGATATGATTTCCACGGATGGGCCCATTACCCAACTGCCGCACATCCCTAACTACCAGGAAGGCCCGTGGTTCTACAAACGAGGCGGTCACTACTACCTCAGCTTTGCCACAACCTGTTGTCCCGAAGCCTTGGGGTATGCCATGAGCGAAAACCCCACCGGTCCGTGGGAGTGGAAAGGCTACATCATGCGTCCTACGGAGCGCGACCGCGGCAATCATCCCGGCATCTGCGACTTCAAGGGTCGTTCCTACGTCTTCGGGCAGAACTACGACCTGATGCACCTCGACACATATATCCATCACGAGCGTCGAAGCGTCAGTGCCAACGAGATTGTCTATCTCGAAGACGGCACCATTCCCGAGATTCCCTACTGGCTCGACCAGAAACCTATGCAGCAGCTCCACTGGCTGAATCCCTATCGGCGTGTCGAAGCCGAGACAATGGCATGGGGCAAGGGACTGAAGAGTGCAAAGATGGGCATTCCCAACACTGGCGTGGTGAAGGATATGCCCGAGTCAGTCGGCAAGCGGAACATGTATATCTGCGACATTGACGACGGTGAATACATTCGCCTGCGTGGTGTTGATTTCGGCGCAGGAGCCAGACAGTTTCGCATCAGTGCCGCTGCCACGGGCTCGTGTACTGTCACCCTTTGCCTCGATTCTGAGGAGGGCACGGTCATTGGCTCTGCCAAGATAGGCACCACTGGCTCGCTTGATGCCTACAAGATGTTCTCGGCTAAGGTCAAGGATGCTTGCAGTGTGCACGACCTCTACCTCTGTTTCGGTGACGTCAAGGGCGAGGTCCGCCTTGACTGGTGGCAGATGAAATAGACCTAAAAGTCTTTGCCGACGAACTCGGCACCGTTGCTCAGGGCACCCTCCTTGGCTTTGGCCGAAGGCTGGCGGAAGCGGTAGGAGACACTCAGGACGATGTTGGGAAAAGTGGGGCGCACCCATGTCTCGCTGCTTAGGAGCTTGGCAGTGCGCAGGCTGTGGTAGCGGGCCGTGTGAAAGGCATCGTGCCAGACGAGCCCCAGCTGTAGTTTCCCGCCGAGCAGCGACTGGCGGGCCGCAAGGTCGAAATAGAAGTGGGCCGACTCGCGTCCCTGTGTGAGGTATTGCGGTCCGACGAAGTGTCCGTCGAACTGCAGGGAAGTGTTGCGGGCCAGGCGGAACGTGTTGATGCATCCAGCCGTGCCTGTCGTGCCGTGGGCATTGGTACAGCCTTCATAGGTGGCGCGGTAGTTGTAGAGAGAGACGGTTCCGCTCGCCGTGAGCTGCCACCAGCGAGTGGGTTTCGTGGTCAGCTGCAGCTCGAGTCCTTCGCGCCATTCGTTGCCGGCATTGATGATGCTGTCGAGCGTCACGCCGGGCGAGTAGGCGCGTCGTATGTAATCGACCACCCCTGTCCGTCTCCTTGCGTAGGCAGTCGCGTTCAGCTGTGTCTTGCCAATCGTCTTGCGCCAGGATAGTTCCATCGAGTGGATGTACTCCGACTCGAGGTCTGGGTTGCCGATGATGCGCGTGTGGTAGTCTTCGTAGGTGATATATGGTTCCAGCTTCCAGATGCCCGGACGGTTGGTGCGGCGAGAGTAGCCAAGCGTGAAGGTTCCTGCCGCAGAACTCGTGTAGGCAAGGTGGGCGGAGGGATAGAATTCCGTGTAGCGGCGGTGACGACTGGTGATGGTGGGCAGGTCCATGTCGTCGCGGAGATGGTCGATGCGCAGTCCTGCGTCGAATTGCCATGGGCCGAAGCGGTCGTTCAGTTGCACGTAGGGACTGTGCGTCTGCCGCCGGTAGTAGAAAGGCGCATAGAGGTCGTCCTGCCAGACGAACTGCTGCTGCGGCAGGTCCCAATAGCAGATGCGGTAGTCGCCGTTCTCGCTGTAGGTGGTGTACTGGTAGCCGGCCTCGAGCATGCCTCCTGGCCGGTAGTGGAGCTTGTAGGCGAAGGCACCGTCGCAGTCCCAGTGGTGCTCAGTCTCGTAGCCGCGTGTGCCTTCCTGTCGTGCTCCGGCGGGGTCGAACATGTTGCTCTCGGTGTATTCCTCCGAGAAGTTGTCGTAGCGCAGACGGTTGGAGATGCTGATTTCGTCGCCTCGCTCGTTGAGCTTCCATGTATAGTCGATAGCAGCCTGCATGAGGTGTTTTGTCAGCTTGTAGCGGTCGTGGCTGTCGAGGATGTCAGCCCCTCCCGTGTCGTAGGTCATGTCGCCGCCTCGCGGATTGATGGTCTTGCCGCCCATCAGGTCGATGCCGATGCGGTGCCAGCCGTTGTCGAACTCATAGCCGCCTTGTCCGGTGAAGGTGCGGAAGTTGCGGAAGCGTGTGCCGTCGGCATAGGATGTTACCGTCTCGCCGCTTCCTTCTCCCCGGGCGGGGGATGCTGTCTGTTTCTCCTGCTCGAAGCGGCTCTTGTTGTGGATGTCGGAGGCCTGTCCGCCTACATATATATTATGTTGTCCTGTGCGGTAGTTGATTTTCGCATCGAGGGAGAGGGTGCCCCATGTCGAGGCTGTGCCGTTGGCAGCCACGTCCCAGCCGTCCGTCTCATTGCGGCGGGTGACGATGTTGATGATGCCCACGTCGCCTTCTGTCTTGTACTTGGCGGAGGGAGTGGTCAGTATTTCGATGTCGCGGATGCTGGCAGCGCCGACCATCTGCAGGGCCTCTGTGCCCGAGAGGGGCGAAGGCTTGCCATCGACATAGACCAGGAATGCCTGGCTGCCGCGGTAGGAAAGGTTGCCGTCGGCATCCACCGTGACGCTCGGCACGGCTCTCAGCACGTCGAGTGCTGTGCCGCCCTGGGCAGTGAGTACCTGCGAGGCATCCAGGCGCTGGCGGTCCAGGCGGTAGCTGATGCGTTGTCGCTGCCCGTCGATGCTCACTTCGCGCATCAAGGTCGTATCGGAACGTTCTTGTGCAAAGGATGGCTGACAGGCTATGAGAGTGAACAGGAAAAGCAGACTGCGGGGCAGGAAGTGGAACATCATATTAGCGGTTTTTCTCTATTGCTGTTACAAAAGTACACATTTCCCGACAGAAAAGAAAGTAATTCGGGCAAATAGTCGTATATTTGCATAAAATAATATGCTTATGATGACTAAACGCTTATTTGCCCTTTCCGTTTTTCACCTTTTCGTGTTTTCGTTTTTGCTGGCACAGCAATATCCTTATCAGAATCCCGAGCTTACTCCCCACGAGCGTGCCGTTGACCTCTGCGGACGCTTGACTCTGGAGGAGAAGACGGGGCTGATGATGAACCAGTCGAGGGCCGTGGAGCGACTCGACGTGCCGGTCTTCCAGTGGTGGAGCGAGGCGCTGCACGGCGTGGGGCGCAATGGTCATGCCACCGTCTTTCCCATCACGATGGGCTTGGCCGCCACATTCGACACGTTGCTCGTGGAGCGTATCTTCACGGCAGTCAGCGACGAGGCCCGCATCAAACATAACCAGGCGCATCGCCTCGGCACTCAGGGCGAGCTCTACCACGGCCTTTCCTTCTGGACACCAAACATCAACATCTTCCGCGACCCGCGGTGGGGCAGGGGACAGGAGACCTACGGCGAGGACCCTTACCTGACAGCTGTCATGGGCAAGAGCGTCGTGCGCGGCTTGCAGGGACCGGCTGATGCGCGTTACCAGAAATTGCTGGCCTGCGCCAAGCACTATGCTGTCCACAGCGGACCGGAGTGGAGCCGACATCGCTTCAATGCCGAGAATATCAAGCCCCGCGACCTGCACGAGACGTACCTCTACGCTTTTCGTGCCTTGGTCAGGGAAGCGAAGGTGGCCGAGGTGATGTGTGCCTACAACCGCTTCGAGGGCAAGCCCTGCTGTGGCAGTGACCGCCTCCTGCAGCAGATACTGCGCCAGGAGTGGGGCTTCGAAGGACTGGTGACGAGCGACTGCGGAGCCGTAGATGACTTCTGGATGAACCACGGACACCACTACAGCAGCAGCAAGACGGAGGCAACGAGCCAGGCCGTCAGCAGCGGAACGGACGTGGAGTGCGGCAACAGCTATGGCAGTCTGGTCGATGGGGTGCGCGAAGGCCGCATCTCGGAGGAAACCATAGACCGCAGCCTCATCCGCCTGCTCGAGGCCCGTTTCCGCTTGGGCGACTTCGATGACCCTCACCTCAATCCGTGGAACCGTATTCCTGCCAGCCGCCTCTGCTGCCGCGAGCACAGCGACCTGGCCCTCGAAGCGGCCCGCAAGAGCATCGTCCTGCTGAGGAACAACGGCACGCTGCCACTCACTAAGGGAGAGGGCGTCTTTGTCATGGGCCCGAATGCTGCAGACAGCACCATGATGTGGGGCAACTACAACGGATTCCCACTCCATACCGTCACCATCGCCGAAGGCATCCGGACGCTTTGCCCCTCGGCAGTGCTTATCCCTTGGAAGCGGGATGCCGGGCAGCAGGTCCAGGCGGCTGCGGATGCCGGGACGGTCATCTTCTGCGGCGGTATCTCGCCGAGCCTGGAAGGTGAGGAAATGGATGTGAAGGAAGATGGCTTCAAGGGCGGAGACCGCACCATGATAGAGCTGCCACAGTCGCAGCGTGACGTCCTCGCCGCACTGCACAAGGCTGGCAAAAGGGTCATCCTTGTCCTCTGTTCGGGCAGTGCCATCGGGCTGGAGCCTGAACAGCAGACGACGGATGCCATCCTGCAAGTCTGGTATGGCGGACAGGCTGGCGGACAGGCTGTGGCCGAGGTGCTCTTTGGACACGTCAACCCCAGCGGACGGCTGCCGGTGACGTTCTACAAGAACGTGGAGCAGCTTCCCGACTTCGAGGACTACAACATGGAGGGCCACACCTACCGATACTTCCGTGGCGAGCCGCTCTATCCCTTCGGCTACGGACTGAGCTACAGCAAGTTCGTCTATGGCAAGCCGCGCTTCGACGACGGCAATGTGAGGCTCACGGTTACGAACAAGAGCAAGCGCGACGGCACGGAAACGGTGCTTATATATATAAGTAAGGTGGGCGATGCCGATGGTCCCATCCGCACCCTGCGTGCCTTCCAGCGCGTGGAGGTGTCAGCCGGCAGCACAGCTCAGGTCAGCATCCCCCTGCCCGACTCTGCCTTCGAGTGGTGGGACGCGAAGTCCAACGCCATGCGCATCCTGCCCGGACAGTACGTCATCCATGTGGGCAACCACAGCCTCAAGATAGAAAGATAGACAATTCCTAACATAGCATTATGAACTATAAAATGATTTCCGCAGCCTTCTTGGGGGCTGCTGTAGCACTGCCCGCAAGGTCGCAGTGCATTCCCCGCGACGAGAACGTGGAGGCTCAGGTGGAGGCTCTGCTGTCGAAGATGACCCTCCGCGACAAGGTTGGGCAGATGTGTGAACTGGCCATCGACAAGGTGACGCAAGGCCCTGATGCCGGCAGCGCTTCGCTGGCTGGAGGCATGCTCTCGGCAGACGCCGTCGGCGAGGTCTTCGGCAAGTACAGGGTAGGTTCCATTCTGAATGTCCCCTTCGGTGTGGCACAGACGCCCGACAAGTGGGCCGACATCATCCGTGCCCTCAACACTGCCTCTTCGGAGCAGTGCGGCGTGCCTCAGATATATGGTGTTGACCAGATACACGGGGCAAGCTACACGTGGGGTGCTACGCTCTTCCCGCAGGAGGTGGGGCAGGGTGCCAGCTTCAATCCGTCCATCCCGCACCGCATCGGGCAGATAACGGCCTACGAGAGCCGTGCCTGCCTCATCCCCTGGGTCTATTCGCCCGTCATGGACGTGGCGCGTTCCCCGCTATGGCCCCGTGTATGGGAGAGCTTCGGCGAGGACGTGCTGCTGAATGGCATCATGGCCTCGGAGCTGACGCGCGGGCTCCAAGGCGACGACCCCAACCACGTGGGCTCCAATAACGTGGCTGCCTGCCTGAAGCACTACATGGCCTACGGCGCTGCCGTCAGCGGCAAGGACCGCACCCCGTCGAGCGTCACCTATCGCGACATGATGGAGAAGTACTTCCAGCCCTTCCGCATGTGCTGCGAGGCAGGCGCACTGAGCCTGATGGTCAACTCGGCCAACAACAATGGCGTGCCCTTCCATGCCAACCGCCGCCTCCTGACCGAATGGCTGAAGGAGGGACTCAACTGGGACGGTATGATAGTGACCGACTGGGCCGACATCGACAATATCTGGCGTCGCGACCATGTGGCTGCCAACAAGAAGGATGCCATCGCCCTTGCCATCAATGCCGGTATCGACATGACGATGGACCCCTATTCCACGGACTTCTGCTCTCTGCTGGAGGAACTGGTCGGCGAAGGGCGCGTCCCCCTTTCCCGCATCGACGATGCCGTGCGCCGCATACTGCGACTGAAGATACGCGTCGGCCTGATGGACCGCACGACGTGGGACATTCCCTACAAGTCTCCTTCCGCTAAGAAGAAAAAGAAGTCCTCCCCTAAGGGAGACTTAGAAAGCCTCTATCCTGACTTCGGGAGCGACAAGTTCGCAGCCGAGGCAGTCAGCATGGCCGAGGAATGCATGGTGCTGCTGAAGAACGACCAGTCGGTGCTCCCCCTGAAGCGCGGCACGAAGCTCTTCGTCTGCGGACCCAACGCCAACAGCTTCCGCACGATGAACGGCGGCTGGACCTACACCTGGCAGGGAAACATGACCGACGAGATAGCCGGCAAGATAGGCCGCTACCGCACCTTCCTCGGTGCACTGCGGCAGAAGTTCGGGGAGGAGAACGTGGCCTACAGCGAATTGGTACGCTATGACGACAAAAACTTCAACCTCGACCACAAGGTGGGCGATGCGGCAGACGTGGCCGACAAGATAGCCGGTGCCGACGTCCTGCTGGCCTTCGTCGGCGAGAACTCCTATACGGAGACGCCGGGCAACATCGACGACCTCACCCTCTCGCCCCGCCAGCAGGAGATGGTACGCTCGCTGGCCGCCTACGGCAAGCCCATCGTGCTCGTCCTCAACGAAGGCCGTCCCCGCATCCTCAGCGAGATAGAACCCTTGGCAAAGGCCGTGGTCCAGACCTTCCTGCCCGGCAACCACGGAGGCGATGCACTGGCTAACCTCCTTGCTGGCGATGCCAACTTCTCAGCACGCATGCCCTACACCTATCCCAAGTACCACGGCTCGTTCATCACCTACGACTGCAAGCCCTGCGAGTATGTGGAGACCATGTCGGGTGCCTACAACTACGATGCCAACACCACCGTTCAGTGGACCTTCGGCTCCGGCCTCTCCTATTCCGAAGTGAAGTACAGCAACCTGCGAGTGGAGGCCCCGACACTCTCCGGCACCCCCTTAAAGTGGGAGAAAGGAGAGTCTCCCTTTAAGGGAGATTCAGAGGGCCCGTCTATCCTGTTCACCGTCGATGTGACCAACCAGTCGGACCGTAGCGTCCGGGAGCCGGTCCTCCTTTTCGTGTCCGACCTCGTTGCTTCGCTCACGCCCGACGTGAAGCGCCTGCGTGCCTTCACCAAAGTGGAACTCTCCGCCCACGAGACGCGTACCGTCACCCTCCGCGTCCGTCCCTCCGACCTCGCCTTCGTGAACGAAGACCTGCAGTGGACCCTTGAGCCCGGCCAGTTCCGCGCCACCATCGGCAACCAGCGCGCGGAGTTCACCCTTCGTTAGGCTACATACAAAACCTCGGCCAGCGCGTTGCAAAACCTCAGTCAACGCGTCCCAAAAACTATTTTCATGACGTGAAAATTAATTTTCACGTCATGAAAATTAATTTTCAAAGTTTGAAAATTGATTTTCACGCTTTGAAAATAACTTTTATATCGTGTGGCAAGAGGTTTTGCCTCTCGCCGCCACAGCTTATAGATACGACGATGCCGGACCTCGGGAAGTACTCTCAAGGCCGCTTTGGGGGAAATAAGTAGGGGGGTGACTCGTGAACTTACAGGAGTTTCATCACTTCCTGTTCCACGACGGCGGGGAAGTGTTCCATCTCAAGGAGGTGTTCCTTGTGGGCGATGTCATCTGCCGTGTCCTCCGGAGAGATGGGGGTGCGGAACTGGGCGATAATCTCGCCGCCGTCGCAGACGGGCGAGACGTAGTGGACCGTCATGCCTGTCTCGGTCTCGCCGGCTGCCTTCACGGCCTCGTGGACGTGGTGGCCCCACATGCCTTTGCCGCCGAACTTGGGCAGCAGGGCAGGGTGGAGGTTGATGATGCGGCGCGGGAAAGCCTCGATAAGATAAGTGGGAATAAGTGGCAGGAAGCCTGCCAGCACAATGAAGTCGATGCCGTACTCCCGGAGCAGGGGCAGCATCTCGTCGGGATTGTTGAGCTTGGGCTTGCCGGCGATGGCCGTAGGAACTCCCAGCCGTTCTGCCCGCACCAGGGCGTATGCATCGGGTTTGTTGCTGACGACCAATGCGCACTTGACGGCATCGGAATGTTCGAAGTGCCGGATCAGATTCTCGCAGTTCGTACCGCTGCCGGAAACAAAGATGGCGATGTTCATTTAATTCAGGAGTTACGAATTATGCATTATCCAAGTTATATCCGTAAGCCTTCATGGCACGGTCGCTCTGGCGCCAGTCCTTATCTACCTTGACGAATACCTCAAGGTAGATGCTCTTGCCGAAGAACTTCTCCAGGCTCTTGCGGGCTTCGGTCGAGACACGCTTGAGGGCCACGCCCTGATGCCCGATAATGATGCCTTTCTGCGAGTCGCGCTCCACGTAGATAACGGCATTGATGTGGATGTTCTTGTCCGTCTCCTTGAACTGCTCCACCACGACCTCCACCGAGTACGGAATCTCCTTGTCGTAGTAGAGAAGTATCTTCTCGCGGATGATTTCGGTGACGAAGAAACGGGCTGGTTTGTCGGTCCACTGGTCCTTGTCAAAGTAGGCAGGCGACTCGGGCAGGAGCTCCTTGATGCGGCGCAGGACGCTATCGACGTTGAACTTGTGCAATGCGCTGATGGGCACAATCTCTGCCCTGGGCAATGCCTCGTGCCAGAGCTCCACCTTCTGGGTCAGGGCCTGTTGGTCGCTGAGGTCAATCTTGTTGATGAGGACAAGGACGGGCACCGTCATGCGCTTCACCTTCTCGAGGAAGTCGCTGTTCTTGTCGGGCGTCTCCACCATGTCCGTCACGTAGAGCAGCACGTCGGCATCCTGCAGTGCGCTCTCCGAGAAATGCAGCATCTGCTCCTGAAGCTTGTAGTTGGGCTTCAGCACCCCTGGGGTGTCGCTGAAGCAAATCTGCATGTCGGGCGTATTGAGGATGCCCATGATGCGGTGGCGCGTCGTCTGTGCCTTGAAGGTGGCAATAGAGATGCGCTCCCCAACGAGGAGATTCATGAGCGTGGACTTCCCGACATTCGGATTGCCCACGATGTTGACGAAACCGGACTTGAACATTAATTCATAATTATTAATTCATAATTCATAATTATTTTCCGTGCATGTCTGCGGGGTGCAGAACTTGATGCGCTGTCTTAATTATGAATTATGAATTGTGAATTATGCATTAGGACGCAGTTTTTTCCATTCTTCCCTGGTCATCAGCCCTTCCTTGTAGAACTGGGCCGGCTCCTTGGCAGCCTCCGTTGCTCCGTCGTAGCCCCATATCATGTAGCTTGCGCCCCACGTGAAGCCGGCACCGAAAGCGGTGAAGACCAGCTTGTCGCCCTTCCGCAGCTGCGGTTCGTACTCCCACAGGCAGAGGGGCAGCGTGCCGCCGGAGGTGTTGGCCATGTGGTCGATGTTGACCATGATGTGGTCACGGTCAATGCCGATGCGGTTGGCTACGGATACCTCAATGTTGATGTTGGCCTGATGGGGCACGACCCATGCGATGTTGTCCTTCGACAGACCGTTGCGCTTGACGATGGTCTTGACGGCAGACGTCATGTCCAGCACCGCGTGCTTATAGACGGTACGGCCTTCCTGATAGACGAAATGCTCGCGCGCGTCAACACTCTCATGGCTGGGCATCTTGGCTGAGCCGCCGGCTGCCATGTGGAGGTTCTGATAGCCCTTGCCATCTACGCGGTAGTAACCGTCGATGAGGCCCACTGCTTCCTCCGTAGCCTCCATCATGACGCAGGCTGCGCCGTCGCCGAAGATGGGGCAGGTGTTGCGATCCTCGTAGTTCGTCATTGAGCTCATGTGGTCGCCGCCGCAGACGATGATGCGCTTGTAGTGGCCCGAGCGGATGTAGCTGGCACCAGCCTCCATCGCATAGAGGAAACCGGCACAGGCAGCTTCCATGTCGAAGCCGAAAGCGGAGGTAAGGCCGCACTCACCAATGATGAGCGAGGCGGTCGAGGGGAAGTGATAGTCGGGTGTCGTGGTGGCACAGATAACCAGCTCCACGCTGTCAGGGTCTGCCCCCGTCTTGCGCAGCAGCTGGCTTACGGCCCGCGTCATCATGTACGACGTGCCGCTGCCCTGTTCGGGCTTGAGGATATGACGCGTCTTGACACCAATACGCTCCATAATCCACTCGTCGCTGGTATCCACGATCCTCGACATCTCTTCGTTGTCCAGGATGTAGTCGGGCACATATCCGCCCACGCCGGTTATGACGGCATTTATCATCTCTTACGCTTCCTTCTCGATTGCAACCTTTCCGCGATAGTAACCGCAAGCGGGACAAACGGTGTGATAGATGTGGAACTCGCCGCAGTTGGGGCATACTGCCAGTGCAGGAGCTACAGCCTTGTCGTGAGTTCTTCTCTTGAGAGTCCTGGTCTTGGACTGTCTTCTTTTTGGATGTGCCATTTTAATTTACTATTTAAGGATTTACGATTTACTGTTTATGAGTTTTCTTAGTTCTGCCCATCGCGGGTCGCTTCCTTCTCCGCTGAGACAGGTTGCGGGCGCGGCTTCGCATTCCTCGTGCACGTGGCGCATGGGGATCTCCAGAGCGGCAAACTCGTAGATGTTCCAAGCCACGTTGATGATGCCTTCCCGCTCGGGAATGGTGACTACATCGCCGTCGTCGGCATAGTCGTCGCCCATCACCACCTTCAGCGTGTTCAGGGCATCAATGGGCTGAGACATGGGCTCAAGGCAACGGTCGCACGTCACTTTCACCTCCCCCTTGAGCCGAAACTCCAGCTTGTAGGCATCGGAGGTCTGTTTCACCCGCAGTGCCACGTCGAGCAGCCCCTGCTTGATCTCAGGTCCCTGAACGGCGGAGAAGAAGTCGTCTGACACCTGCCAGCGGTACGACACAGTATCGCTCGGCATGCCTTTCAAATCGACTTTATATCCGTCCAGTTTTCCCATCGGGCTGCAAAATTACTAAAAAAAGTTGAATTAGTGAAAGTTTGAAAAGAAAAAAATGAGTTATTAGTGCTTTTTGAGCTCTACGCGGAACGTTGTGCCCTTTCCGAGTTCGGAGCTTTTTACGAAAATGCGCCCGTTGTGATACTCCTCGACAATGCGCTTTGCCAGTGACAGGCCAAGTCCCCAGCCGCGTTCCTTTGTCGTGAAGCCCGGCGTGAAGACAGAGCTGAACCGGTTTTTGGGGATGCCCTTGCCCGTGTCGCTCACTTCGACACTGAAGCAGTCAGGCTCTTCCCGGGCTGTCAGGGTGATACTGCCCTTGCCCTCCATAGCGTCGATGGCATTCTTGCACAGGTTCTCGATGACCCATTCGAAGAGGGGTGCACTGACGGGAGCGATGAGCGGCTCGTCGGGCAGGCGGCATTCCATCGTGATGCGGCCCGGAGTGCGGCGGCTGATGTACTGTACCACGTTTGTCAGCACCTCGTTGAGGCTCTCGGGCTTCGGCTCCGGCTGCGAGCCTATCTTGCTGAATCGCTCGGCAATGCGCTGCAGGCGCTGGATGTCCTTGCCCATCTCGGGCAGCAGCTCGTCGTCGGGATACGTCTCGCGCAGCACTTCGTGCCACGCCATCAGACTGCTGATAGGGGTCCCCAGCTGGTGCGCCGTCTCCTTGCTGAGGCCAACCCATACCTTGTTCTGCTCGGCCTTCTTGCTGCTCAGCAGAGCAAAGATGGCTACCACTACGAAGATGAGTACCACGCCCAGCTGGACGTAGGGCCACCAGGCCAGGCGCTTCAAGATGAGACTGTCGGCGTAGCATATCTCCATGTAATCGGAGTCGCCCAGGTTGATGCGGATGACCCTTCCGGCCTGCCGCATGGAACGAGCCCGGTGAAGGACCAGCGTGTCGAGTGCCAGGCTGGAAGATGTCCCGTCCTCAATGTTGCGGTAGTCCTGCACGCGTCCCTCGCTGTCGAGCACGACGACGGGGATGGTGTTGTTCGAGTTGAGTACCGTCCAGACCAGGGTGAGGTCGGTCGTCTCGTCGGCATTGTTCAGCGAGCGCATGGCCTCGGCCCAAATCTCCATCTTGCGCTGCTCCTCCACCTTGAGGTCGCGCACCAGGAAGTTTGAGACGACGAGCGATGCCACGCTGAGCACAACGGCTAGCACGACCAGCACAATCTTGACCTGACGTATCCTATTTATCCACTGCATACATATACAATAACGTAGATTTACGCCCGCTTATTGCCTTATTAATTAAGAAATATGAATTAAGAAACATGAATTATGAATTAAAATGTGTATCTTTGCACCCATGAAACGTGTTTGCCTATACATTATTATATTATATAGTGTGCTTCTGGTGGTCGGGTGCTCTGACAATTCGGGTCCCACCATCCCCGAGCCTCAGCCCGGACCCGAGCCGCGTGCAGAGGCTGAACGTACCGTCATCGTCTATATGGTGGCCGACAACTCGCCTTACCTTCCGGCCCCGCAGGACACAACGGAAATGATGAGAGGCAAAGAGCAGATACCCGAGGATGTCAATTTCATCATCTACCTCGACGACAAGAATCTCCGCCCGGCCATCTATGAGCTGTCTGCCAAGAAGGGCATGCAACTCTGGAAACGCTACGACGAGGAGCAGGGCAGCACGAATGCCAGTGTCATGCTCAGTGTGCTCCGAGAGATAGAGCACTATTTCCCCGCCCGTCACTATGGCATTACCTTCTGGTCGCACGCTACCGGATGGGCTCCCGAAAGGAAAAAGGTCAGGCAGAAGACATTCGGGAAGGACGAAGACTTTGGCACCACTCCCGCCACAGGTAAGATCGAGATGGAGATACCCGACATGCGAGATGCCTTGGCTTCACTGCCCAGGTTCGACTACATCTTCTTCGATGCCTGCTTTATGCAATGCATAGAGGTTGCCTACGAACTAAGGGGCGTGACGGACTGGATGATAGGTTCGCCCGCTGAGATTCCGGGCCCTGGAGCTCCCTACGACAAAATCATCGGGGCTATGTGCAAAGGGGATGCCACGGGGATTGTCCGGGGCTATGCCGACGGATACCCGGGCACTTACAATAGATACACCTATCCGGGCGTTCTCCTTTCTTGCATCGACTGTACAAAACTCGAACCGTTGGCAATTGAAACGGGAAAGCTCCTGAGGCCCTTCTATGAGGATCGCACCGAGCCATCTACCTCCGGCTTCCAGTTCTACAGCACAACCATCAACAAATACACTTATTGTTTCGATATGCGTACCACGATGTGCCGGCTGCTCTCTGAGGAAGACTATGCTGCATGGCAGGTGCTTTTCGACCAGGCTGTCCCGCTATATACGGTCTCGGACACTCACGTGTGGTTTGCCAATACCATCAGCCCCGCCTATGCCAGAAACGGTGTCGCACAACTGGCAGACCCCGAATGCTATGGCGGTGTCTCCATGTTCGTGCCGATGAGTGACTACGACAGCTACGGTTGGAATGAGGATTTCCAGAAGACTGCCTGGTATGCAGCTACCGGTTGGTCGGCAACGGGATGGTGACGCTTATCAAGCCTGCGGCGTAGGGCGCTATCTCGTACTGGTTGAAGAGGAACATGATGCTGTCTCCTGTGAGCAGGAAATTGTTGGTCAGGTACAGGTCGCCCAGCATCGTTATACCCGTCTTCTCCTGTAGGTCGGCCAGGTTTTGGGCTTCCCAATCCTTGCAGAGCTGTTCCTCCATCGCCTTCAACACCTCCTGTGTCTTCTCTGTAGGTACGACATCTCCGATGTTGAGAAGCTTCCCGCTTTCCACGTTGAAGTTATAGTACTGCACGACATGGCTGCCGTGTGCTCCGCCCAGGTAGCAGTCGAGTATAGTCCGGTAGGACAGGATGCTGTCGGCTGATACTTCGGTACGGCTTCCCTCGAGGGTGTAGTTGTACTGGTACATGTCCTTGTACTCCGATTCGGGCTCGTATCTTTCGGCCAAGTCTGTCTTCCATTCTGCTTCGATGCTGTCAGCCAGGTCCGCCATTGCTTCTCCGATTGTGGAGCGGCCCGGAGTGCAGAGCACGCTGTCGCGTATCACAGCAGCAAGCAGGCTTGACAATTCGCTTTCGCCTGCCAGGGTGTCCAACTTGAAGGAAATCTGGTAGCACAGTGTTTCGCCCGGAGCAATAGGGGTCTCTCTGCAAAGCGAGGCTGTGCCCCATTCGAGGTCTGCAGGCTTCGTTCCGGTGCCTTGCCAGTCTGTGCAGGCACAGGCAAGCAGAGCCGCAAGGAAAGCAACAAGGAGTTTCTTCATTTTTCGTATAGGGATTTTAAGCTTGGTTCGTTATCATCAAAAGAGGTGCGCGGGAATGCGCTGCTTGGCATTCTCAAAGTCCTCCACCGTGTCGAGTTCGCAGGAGAAGAGGTCGGTGACATCGAGCACGCTGAAAGTGTGTCCCTCGGCAATGAGGCGCTGGAAGGCCAGTTCGTAGAACTTGTTCTCGAGGTGTTCCTTGTTCATCATGATGTCCAATTCCTTGTAGAGCTCTGCGGTGTAGTTCCCCGACATGCGCTCGATGCCGAGGCTTTCGCCAGCGGCGAGGGCGGGGTCGCATGTCTTGCTGATCTCGGTGATGCTGCCGTCACTTGCCATTACGACCTTCATCTCCTCTTCGCCCAGCTCGTGACGGATGAGGGTGAGTACGTTGTCGTGACTGTCAGCAAGGACACGCGCAATGATTTTGGGGTCGTAGAGCAGGTCGCTGTCAAGGAGCAGCACGTCCCGCCCGTCGGCTTCGGGCCTGGCGAGCCAGAGCGAGTAAATGTTGTTGGTTGTCTCGTAACGCTCGTTGTGGATGAAGCTGACGCTGATGCTGTCAGCGTAGGTCTGTCTGACGAAGTCTTCTATCATCGTGTGGAGGTAGCCCGTCACGATGACGAACTGACGTATGCCATTCTGGATGAGGGCATCCATTGAGCGCTGCAACAAGGTTCGCTCGCCTACGCGGAGCAGACATTTCGGTGTGTTTGACGTGAGCGGGCGGAGGCGCGATGCTGTGCCTGCTGCAAGGATGATGGCACGGACTCCCTCTTGCTCCCCCTTAAAGAGGGAGGAATCAGAAACTTTTGTCCCTTTAGTCATAAGTCAGACTTGTATTGTATGGGAGGATTAGTCCTCTCCCTTTAGGGGAGAGTTAGAGAGGGTCTCTTTGATTGTATCGACCACGGTCTGTATCTGCTCGCGTCGGCCAAGGGTGATGCGCAGGCAGTCCTCCAGTCCTTTGTCGGTCATGAACTTGATTTTGAAGTTCTGCGATGCCAGGGCCTGTTGCAGTTTCTCTTTGATGGCCGTGGGGTACTTGATGAGGATAAAGTTGGCTACGCTCTTATAGACTTTGAAGCCGGGCTTGTTGCCAAGCTCTTTGTGGAAGAGCTGACGGTCCCATTCCATCTCGTTGGCTACGCGGCGGTAGTGTTCGTCGCTCTCGAGGGCGGCCAGTGCGACAGCCTCGGAGAAGCGGTTGTAGCCAAGGTACTTGTTCGAGTAGCTGAGGAACTGGTCGTGGCCCTTGCCGATGAAGGCGAAGCCGACGCGCAGGCCGGGCAGTCCGTAGAACTTCGATAGCGTGCGGGAGATGATGAGGTTGTTGTACTTGTTCACCAGAGGCGCGATGTAATCTACATCGCTGGTGATGAACGAGGCGTATGCCTCATCGACGAGCACCATTGTGTCCTGCGGGATGTTCTCCATGATGCGGCCTATCTCTTCGCTGGTGAGGCTGTTGCCCGTCGGGTTGTTGGGCGACGCAAGGAGCAGCATGCGGGGATGGACGCGATTGGTGTAGGCGATGACTTCGTCAACGTCGTAGGCAAAGGTGTCGCCCGTCTCGTGGAGAGGGTACATCTCGAAGGAGCCGCCGCACTCGCCGGCTACGCGGTTGTAGTACCACCAGGAGAACTGCGGAATCAGGATGGTCTTGTTGTTGCCTTCCATGAGGAAGTAGTGGATGGCGTTCTTCAGCATCTCTTCGCCGCCATAGCCCAGCAGCACCTGTTCCTCGGGCACGCCGTAGATTTCGCTTAGGCGGACGCTGATGACGCTCTTCTTGCCCTGGTCGTAGATGCGGGTGTAGAAGCAGAGCGTGTGGGGGTCAAAGTCTTTTATCGCTTTTACTACCTTCTCGGAAGGCTCGAAGTTGAATTCATTTCTGTCGAGATAGTTCATTGTCTTCTTTCTTTTTTTTGTTTTTGCGCACAAAGGTACGACTTTTCTCACGAACTAAAAAAAAAAAAAAAAAAAAAAGGGGGGAAGATGTGGTATAATTGGAAAAGATGTTGTACTTTTGCAATTTCAAATGCAGCACTCTTTGGGCGAAGGGCATCCCGGTTCCCGATATGGTGCAGATTCTTACATTATATATTATGCTACAAGAGCTGAAAAAGAAATACCTGGCAACCTTGAAGTCTCCGGAGACGGAGGATTGGCTTGACTATCGCCTGGTTCGTCCGGTGTGCTATTTTATGGCGGTGTTCTTTGCCAAGTTGGGCATCCATCCCAATGCCGTCACGATTGCTTCCATGTTCATTGGCGCGTTCAGCAGTATCTTTTTCCTGCACGGCAGCTTCTACTATGAGGGGTGGCAGGGACTCTGGCTTAATTTCGTCGGCGTCCTGTTGCTTTGTCTTGCCGACTTGCTGGACTGTACGGACGGACAGCTGGCCCGACTGACGGGCAAGAAGAGCCGCCTGGGGCGCATCCTCGACGGTATGGCGGGCTTCACATGGTTCATTCCCATCTACGTCCTGCTCGTCTTCCGCTTCTATCGTTACCACTCGCTGGAGTTCGGCTGGCTCGGCATCCCCGACACGGAGCAGAACGTGCTCATCGCCACTGCCATCGTTGCAGCCTTGGGGCTCTATTCGGGTTTCGCCTGCATGGGTCCGCAGCAGCGTGTGGCCGACTATTACATCCAGATTCACCTCTTTATGCTCAAGGGCGAGAAGGGCAGCGAGCTGGACACCTCCGAGCAGCAGCAGAAGGCCTACGATGCAACACCCGACGAGGGGAACCGCCTCTGGAAGTACTTTCTGAAGACATATATAGACTACACGCGCAAGCAGGAGGCGGCTACGCCGGAGTTCCAGAAGCTCATGAAGACGCTTCGCGAGAAGTACGGCAGTGTCGGCAGTATGCCCGAATCCATCCGTCAGGAGCTGCTTCGCGAGTCGCGGCAGCTGATGCCCTGGAATGCGATGCTCACCTTCAACTTCCGCACGGGCATGTTCTTCCTCTTCTGCCTTATCGACTTGCCCGCCGCCAATTTCCTCTTCGAGATTATCTGCCTCGGGCTTCTCACCTACGGCATCATCCGTCACCATGAAGCCTGCTGCAGGAGACTAAGGAACCTCATCCCCGACCCCTCTCCGAGGAGAGAACAAATGGTAAATGACTAAATGGTAAATTGGAATAACTTTTTCTTCCTGCTCGGCATTGTGTGTGTCGTGGTAATGCTCTTCGAGTTCGACGTGAGCTTTGTCGAACTCTGGGGCCACATCTGCCGTGCCGGTTACTGGCTCATCCCCATTGTGGGAGTCTGGATCATAGTCTATGGCATCAATGCCCTGGCGTGGATGGCGGTCATCAAGGGCAACACGGACCCCGACGAGAAGGTTGGCTTCTGGCGCATCTACAAGCTCACCATTACCGGCTATGCCCTCAACTACGCCACTCCGGTAGGAGGCTTGGGCGGAGAGCCCTACCGCATCATGGAGCTGAGCAAGGACATTTCCAAGCAGCACGCCACTTCTTCCGTCATCCTCTACGCGATGTTCCACGTCTTTGCGCACTTCTGGTTCTGGTTCACGTCAGTATTCCTCTACCTCGCACTCTCGTTGGCGGGCGACCTCCCCATCGATGCTACGGTCGGCACCGTGCTCGGCATCATCATTCTTTTCTGCTTGATTGCCTTCTACCTCTTCTACAGGGGCTACAAGTACGGACTTGTCGTGCGGCTCATCCGTTGGATAGGTCATTTGCCGGGGCTGAGGGGATGGAGTGGAAGGTTCCTCGAGGCGCATGCCGAAGCCTTGCATAACGTCGATGCACAGATAGCGGCCTTGCACCAGCAGAGCCGCGGGAACTTCTATGCGGCCCTGGGCCTCGAATACCTCTCGCGCATAGTGCAGAGCTCCGAGGTGCTCTTCATGCTCCTGCTTCTTGGCATCGACGGTGGCGGCGGCTTCAGCGGCATCATGCTCACTTTCCTCCACAGCATCCTCATCGTCTCGCTGACGACGCTGCTGTCGAACCTGATTGGCTTCCTGCCCATGCAGCTCGGCGTGCAGGAAGGTGGTTTCGCTGTCTCTACAGCCGCTATGGGCCTCAGCGTGGAGCAGGGCTTCTTCGTCAGCATCATCTGCCGCGTCCGCGAGATTATCTGGATTGTCATCGGCATTGCCCTCATGAAGGTGGGGCAAGGGGCAAGGGGCAAGGAGCAAGGAGCAAGGAGCAAGGGGCAAGGGGCAAGGGGCAAGGAGCAAGGAGCAAGTGGCAAGGGGCAAGAGGCAAGGATGAATACTTAATGTCTTTGAACTATCAATATGGAAATCTCAAACGGGAAATACAGTCACACTTATACATCTACGGCATCGGACATCACGCCTCGGTACAGGCTGACGCCCAATGCGCTCCTGATGTACTTTCAGGACAGCTTTGCACGCCTGATGACCATTCACAAGCTGGCAGCCTTCGACATCGTGAAACAGCGAAGGATGTGGGTCATTACGGAGGTGCAGATGAACATCGAGCCTACGGTCACGTACTGGTCGGAGGACTTTACGGTGGAACTATGGGTGAGCGAACTGACCTCGCTGCGCATCTACTGCGACTTCCGCATCGTGCGAAAGGAGAGTGGGCAGTTGATAGCCTCCGGCACCAGCCAGTGGAACATCCTGAACCTCGACACGAAGCGCCTGGAGCCAACCGACTTCCTTGCCGACAAACTGACGGTGGTGCCCGAGCTGATGACTTCCGGCCACAAGAAGGTCCGCTTCCCTAAGCCGCAGACCATCGATATGCAGATGGAGCATCGCGTCACCTTGCTCGACCTGGACTTCAATTACCACGTCAGCAACCGCAGCTATGTCAGCATTGCCCTGCTGACCATGCCCGAAGAGGACCTGGCCTCGCAGTACTTGTCTTCCCTTACCGTGCACTGGCTCCACGAGACTTATCTTGACGATGTCCTGACGTGCACCTTGTCGCGCCAGGGCGACGGCAGCTGCCTTCACACGCTGACCAATGGGGAGGGCGCCGTGGTGTGCGAGCTTATGAGCACATGGCAACCGCGGCCCGAGACTCCGGATGTCAGCGAAGTGCTGAACAGGGAGCTGTAACCCCCCTCAGCGCCGATTACTTAAAGGCAGCGCGGAAGAAGTCTGCCAACTTGTCCCAGGGGATGAGGTTCTTCGGTTCGCCCTTGCCCTCCGGTTCGGTATATCCGCCGTCGTAGAGGTCGCAATGGGAGGCTCCGGGGATGATGAGCAGCTGCTTGTTCCCGGGATTGGGATTCGGCTTGCCCGTGACGTTGTACCCCTCAGCCTTGCCTTCCACCATGTACTTATAGGCGGCCTCGCCGAAGTAGCGCGAGTGAGCCTTCTCGCCGTGCATGACGAGGACGGCGGAGCGAATCTCGTTGATGTAGTAGAGGAAGCGGCTGTTGCTGTAGGCCTGAGTGCCGATGGTGCGCCAGCCGTCGTTGGAGTTGCCGCTGCGCTTGTGGTAGCCGCGCGGGGTGATGTAGTAGTCGTAGTAGTCCTTCACGAACTGCGGGGCATCGTCGGGCAGCGGGTTCACTACGCCGCCGGCCATCGCCGCCGGGTCGGCAAGGCGCTGCTTGGCCGTAGCTTCGCGGGCAGCATGGCGGGCCTCCTCGTTGTCCTGCGAGTCGAAGTATCCGTTGCCGCTGACGCGAGTCATGTCGTACATCGTAGAGGCCACCGTAGCCTTGATGCGTGTGTCGGCTGCGGCAGCATTCAGGGCGATGCCTCCCCATCCGCAGATGCCGATGATGCCAATCCTGTCGGCATCGACGTTCTCCTGACGCGACAGGAAATCAACGGCGGCCATGAAGTCCTCGGTGTTGATGTCGGGCGAAGCCGTGCGACGTGGCTCGCCGCTGCTCTCGCCGGTATAGGAGGGGTCGAAGGCCAGGGTGACGAAACCGCGCTCGGCCATCTTCATGGCGTAGAGTCCGCTCGACTGCTCCTTGCAGGCTCCAAAGGGGCCGCTGACGGCGATGGCGGGGAGAGCCTTCCCCGTCGCCTCCGCAGCCGAGGCTGTCTGGTCAACCGCGGAGTCTTTCGGCCAATAGAGGTCAGCCGCAAGCGTCAGACCGTACTGTGTTTCAAACGTCACCTTGCGGTGGTTCACCTTATCGCTCAGCGGGAACACCTTGTCCCACTCCTGTGTCAGTGCTGGTGTCTGCATGTCTTCTTCTGTTTGGATTTGTTTGTCTTTCTGGGTGCAAGCTGCAAACACGCCGGCTGCGAGCGTTGCCACGAATAGTGTTTTCTTCATTCTGTTAGTCTTGTCTTTCCTGAGTGCAAAGGTACGATTTTTTAAGGGAAAAGGGAAGAGTGAAAAGTGAAAAATTTGCTGCCGCCCTTAAAATAACGTGAATTCGTCGAATTCAATCAATGGCAATAATATGAACTATTTCGCTGTCTTTTCAATTGTCCTATCGAGTTTCCCGTGGGAAACTTTTTGTTTCCACTGGAGAAACAAATTGTTTCTCGCGGGAAACAACACGATTCAACGTGTTGAACCATGTTGAAGTACGTTTCGGCGGGTTCAGAGAAAAGAGCGGAAACGCCGACACGAAGTGCTGTGTCAGTCTTTCGGATAAAGTTTCTTGAAGACCTCTGTCAGGGCTTCTACTTCGGGCAGCAATGCCTTCAGTTCCTCTTCGTTTTGATTTTTGACAGCAGTCATGGCTTTCTCCAACACATCTGTCAGCCTTTTGCAATTGCTTCCTCTCCCTGGAGACCATGCTGTGGCTACACGAATCTTATCTCCGAAGAAGTAACGGGTGCCGTCGAGTCCCCTTCGTTCGTCATTGAACATGCATGTGGCGACGGCATGTTCAATCAGGTTGCAGAACGCCAATGCCGTAGCCTTGTCTGTCTTGATCTCTAAAGAGTCCAACCTCAGTTTTGGTTCTTCTGGCCCTGCTTCCTTGTTCACTACGCACCATTTTACCTGCAACCTTTCGACTTCCCCATAACCGTAATACACATACAGTGCAGAGGGGAAGCTGAATGATGGGAATATGAGCATCTGCTGGCTTGCTCTCTCGGACAGCCAAGTCCCGAAATACTTTTCTCCACACAGCTTCTGCTGGGTTTGTGTCATGGGTTCTAGCCTGCTCTGAGCCTGCGCGCCAATGGCTGCCGCCATCAGCAACGTCACTAATGTAATAATTCGCTTTTTCATGTTCGTTAATCTTTATTCTTTATTTCATGCTCTGCATAACAGAATTAGGCACAAGGCGGACTGTGAGGAACGTATCGGTTGGCTCGACGACAATGGTCTTGTAACCAATATATTTGAAATGAAGCTTGACGCCTGTGCGGGGAACCCAAAAGGCAAAGTTGCCCAAAGAGTCCGTTGTCTCGAATCCCCATATCTTCTTTTCAGGTTCAAATTGCAATATATGAATAATGGTATGGTCTAAAGGCTCGTCGTTTTCGTCAAGAACGACACCCGAAACACGCCGGCGGCTTGCTTTTAGTTCCTCGTGCTGGTTCATGTAGTAGTCGCAAAGCGTATCCTCCACGCAGAAATACTCTACGACGCCATGCTTTGCCGCCATGCCAAACCTCTCAATGTAGCGTTGCTTGGCTTCCTCATTCATGTTCCTCTTTACGCTGTCAACAAGGAGATGCTGCCTATGGAAGTAGTCGAGGAAAGATCTTTTACTTAACCATTTGTTGTTTTCCTTAGGTTGAGGCACTCCATTGACAATGTAGAGAAGGGAGTCGTTGGGCGGAGCGTCGGGCAAGCCGGCGATTACTCCTTGCAACTCTGGCGTTGGCTCGGGCTTGCCGCGTAGCCGCATGGAGGCGCCTGTCTCGAGATGCATGACAAGGTTCTTGTCGGAGGGTGAGAACTCAAAGGACTTGTAGCCAGTTTGATCGGCACAAAGCGTGATGTCTATATCTTTGGGAAGCCAGATGACGTAATGTCCTGTGGAGTCAGTTGCAGCACCTACAAAATCCAATTCGGGATGTTCTTTTAGTAAGGCGCGTTCCCTTTTGACATGCACCCAAGCCTCCGTTAAAGGCTTGTCTTCATTATTCATAACGTAACCTTCAACTCTGGTGTACTTCTTCATCAGTTTCGGATGCTTACGGACATAAGCATCACAATAGGTGTCGGGCACAACCTTTATTTCTATCATTCCATATTTAGCACGTCCGCCATACTTCTCAGTATAATAACTGTCTTTGTGAACATACACGCTGTCAATCATCAGGCCTTGCTGGGAAAAGTACCGAGGCATATAGGTGTCAATGTCGTCCATGTCGTCCCCCATAATCCTTTGCTTCAAGGAATCGGGCAGTGGCTCGCCATTCACCAGGATAAGCGTCGAGTCAATCCTATCCTTGTCGATTGGCCCGCTGCCTGTTCCCCGAAGTCGCATAGTGGTGCCTGAACCCAAGTCTGCCGAAGTGGGAACGATAGTAGCATTGGCTATCATGCGTTGACGTTCTTCCCTTTCCTCTGGAGTAGAGGCCATAATTACTATTGCACCGTTATTACAAGGTATCTTTATGTCTTGCAAAAGACCTTGCTCTTTGAGGTACTCTTCAATA
>CACWTR010000025.1 GCA_902763865.1 uncultured Bacteroidales bacterium
CGACCTTGGCAAGGTCGTGCTCTACCAACTGAGCTATTTCCGCATTATCCGTGGGCAGGGACAGATTCGAACTGCCGAAGCCGTGAGGCAACAGATTTACAGTCTGCCCGTTTTAACCACTTACCTACCTACCCAGTCCACTGACCTTCGCCAGAAGGAGTGACTCCTGCGGGATTCAAACCCACAACCTTTTGATCCGTAGTCAAATGCTCTATTCAGTTGAGCTAAGGAGCCATCATTTCGGGTGGGCGCTGAGGGATTCGAACCCCCGACCCTCTGCTTGTAAGGCAGACGCTCTGAACCAGCTGAGCTAAGCGCCCTAATTCGCTTTTTGAAGCACCTCGCTTGGTACCCCCTTTCGAATTGCTCTGCAAAGGTACGGCAATTTATTGAACTGACAAAACAAATTCATGTTTTTTTTTACAAATAGCCGCAAATTAACGTTTCTTTGGAGTTTTTCGCAGATAAATGCCCTTGCTTTTCCTGTTATTGGGTCAATGTTGTGCAAGAATCAGAGTTTGGCAAGTCCCCCTTCGGACGTCTCCTTGTAGAGCGAGGGCAGGTCGTGCCCGGTCTGCTTCATGACACGCAGCACGCGGTCGAAGGAGACGCGGTGGCGTCCGTCGGAGAGCGAGGCATAGAAGTTGGCATCGAGAGCACGGGCCGCAGCGAAGGCGTTGCGTTCGATGCAGGGAATCTGCACCAGGCCGCAGACGGGATCGCACGTCATGCCCAGGTGGTGCTCGAGGCCCATCTCTGCCGCGTACTCTATCTGGTTCACGCTGCCTCCGAACAGCTGACAGGCGGCTGCGGCGGCCATCGCGCTGGCTACTCCCACTTCGCCCTGACAGCCCACGTCGGCTCCGGAGATGCTGGCATTGTGCTTTGCCAGGTTTCCGATAAGGCCAGCCGTAGCCAGGGCATGCAGGATGCGCTCGTCGGAAAAGGCGTGGTTGTGCCCGAGGTGGTAGAGCACGGCGGGCAGTACGCCGCAGGAGCCGCAGGTGGGTGCCGTGGCGATAATGCCACCCGAGGCATTCTCCTCGCTGACGGCCAGCGCGTAGGCATAGACGAGACCGGAGCTTTGCAGGTTGGCCTTGTAACCCTTGGCCTTGGTGTAGTAGATGGGAGCCTTGCGCTGCAAGCCCAGCGGCCCGGGCAGCACACCTTCGCGGTTGATGCCGCGCTCCACACTCTCGCACATCACCTTCCAGACCTCCGCAAGGTAGTCCCATATCTCGGGGCCTTCGTGCCGTTCTACGTATTCCCAGAGCGAACAGCCCGTCTCGTTGCACCAATGGATGATGTCGTCCATCGTGGTCAGCGGATAGACGTGCTGGTGCTCCACGGTATCGTCCGGCCCTTCGGAAAGTGCACCGCCGCCTACGCTATAGACCACCCACTTGTCGCCCAGGCTGCCGTCGGCGTTCCGCACGGCGAAGCGCATGGCATTGGGATGGAAGGGCAGACGCGTCTGGGGCTCCCAATGGATGAGGGTCGGTCCCTGAGACTCCAGCACGCGCAGGATAGCCAGGTCCGTCATGTGACCCTTGCCTGTCGCTGCCAGGGAACCGTACAGGACCACGTCGAAAGCTGTGGCCTCGGGATGACGTTTCAGGTATATTCGTGCCGCCGACTGCGGACCCATCGTATGACTGCTGGAAGGACCGATGCCGATTCGAAAAAGGTGACGAAGCGATTCCATATCTTTATTACATTATATATATATTATCTGTCGGAGGCTGCTTCCCCGCGGGAAAGGACGGCCCAACGGATGCCGCGCTTCATAATCTCGAAAGCCTCGGGCACACCGAAGTCGCTGGCCGAATGGCAGAGCGAGGAATAGAACACACGTCCCTTGCCGTATGACTTCTTCCAGACAACCGGCATGACGACGCCCTCAATCCAAGGTGCCTTCGGACTGGCGGCGAAGGTGGTGGTAGCCAAAACCTTCACAGTGGGGTCCACGTGCATGTAGTACTGCTCGGACTTCATGTGGAACCTCTTCAGCCCTTTGGTCACGGGGTCCTTCTTGTCCTTGATATCTACGTCATAGTCAACCATCCCTCCCGGATGGGCAACCCACTGTCCGCCGACCATGAACTGGTATTCCGTGCTGTTGCGGAACGCGTCGCCCAGCCCACCGTGCCAGCCGGCCAAGCCCACGCCGCCACGGACAGCCTCCAGCAGTCCACGCTCCTGTTCGCCCGTAATGTTTCCCATCGTCCACGTCTGAATCACCAAGTCGATGCTCCCCATCAGCGCCTTATCCTTATAGGCATCCAGATTGTCTCTCACGATGACATCAGCGCCCTCACCCTCGAGCCAAGGCTTCAGCAGTTCAGTACACTGGCGGGGCTCATGACCGTCCCAACCGCCATAGACAATCAGGACCTTCTTGTCCTTCAAGGCACCCTCCTGAGCCGAGACACGGCAAGATGAACACGTCAGGCCGACAACGGCCAGCAAGGATACAAGCAGCTTCTTCATAGCAAACAGTATTTAACGGATTAACGATAATCAGCACAAAGATACGAAAACCTTTCCTGAAACAAGCCAAAAGAGCAGATAATAATTCCAGATTTGCATAAAATCGAACAAGGCAAGCAGAAAACAGCACCGAAAAGCAAGCGAACAAACAGCTATACAGACGGAACCAAACTCCGCGGAACACGTCAGAAAACTATTTTCACGTCATGAAAATTAATTTTCACGTCGTGAAAATATATTTTCAAAGCTTGAAAATTGATTTTCAAAGTTTGAAAATAACTTTATGACACGTTGCATAGAGTTTCTGTCTGCACTCACAAAAGAAAAATGAAAGGAAAAAGAGAAAAAAGTGTCGGAATGTTTGGCCAGTTCAAAAAAAAGCTGTACCTTTGCACACGCAATTCAAAGGAATAGCAATCAAGGCAACTCACCCGAGAGGCCAAACTTACTGAAGACAACATTTGTTGGAGAGGTGGCGGAATTGGTAGACGCGCTACTTTGAGGTGGTAGTGCCGCGAGGCGTGGGAGTTCGAGTCTCCTCCTCTTCACACAATGTCAGGCGGAAATAGCTCAGTTGGTAGAGCACGACCTTGCCAAGGTCGGGGTCGCGAGTTCGAGTCTCGTTTTCCGCTCGATAGAGCAAAACGAGCTCAAGGAAGCTCAAAGCGGTGAGTCTCGTTTTCCGCTCGACAGAGCAAAACGAGCTCAAGGAAGCTCAAAGCGGCGAGTCTCGTTTTCCGCTCTATATTTTTTTGCCCAGGTGGCGGAATGGTAGACGCGCGCGTTTCAGGTGCGCGTGCCGCGAGGCGTGCAGGTTCGAGTCCTGTTCTGGGCACAAAGATAAGGCTGGTAACTCATGGTTGCCAGCCTTTTTTGTTTTGGTGCGGGGAGGGCACCCTAGTACAGGATTGCTCCGCCGCCTTGAGGGACGGTCTGTCTGACCAGACTTATCTCACATCCTTTGCAGGCATGCAGAGAGCAGAGATGAAGAAGACGGTTTGTTTCTAAGTGTATGCTTTGCGGTCCGGTTTGCCGTTGTAGGTACGGCGGATGGCATCAACGGCTTCGTAGAGCAAGGGAACCTTGTAGCTCTCGATGCGACCCTTCAGGTAGTCGGCGATATCGCGAGGCTTGACTTCTTTGCCCTGCCTGGGCACATAGAGGAGCTTGGGGACCGTGCCGAGCAGGATGTGCGGGGCAGGGATGCAGATGCAGTCGGCGATGGGTTGGAAGCCGGCGGCGGCGTCCTCCACCTCCGAGGGGTTCACCTTGTAGCCCCCCACGTTGATGACATCGTCCAGCCGTCCCTGCAAGTGGAGCATCCCCTCGTTGTCGATGAAACCGGTATCGGAAGTGAAGACCTCGCCGTGGCGAAGGACCTGTGCCGTGGCTTCGGGGCTTTCGGCATAGCCCGACATGATGGTGCGACCGGAACAGATTACCCTGCCGTCCTCGCCGATGCGCACGGAGGAATGCTTCATCGGCTTTCCCAGGAGGCCCGGCTCGCAGCCGTATCGGCTGAACTCGTAGCTGCAGATGATGCCCGTCTCGGTCGATGCGTAGGTGTTGAAGAGGCGCGAGTGGGGCAAGAGCTGGCAGAGGCGCTCCATGTCGTGCCGCGAGATGGCAGCGGCTCCCGTCTCGATGAAGTCTATCTTCCGGCTGACGGCAGCCAACTCCTTCGGGGCGACCTGCAGCAGCATCCTGATGCTCGACGGCACAAGGAACGTTGCGAACTTTCGGAAAGGCAGCGAGAAGACCGAGAAGAAGGCAGGGAGGTCCTTCAGACTCTCTAATATATATAATGTAGCGCCGCACATGAGCGTGGGGTACACCTTGGAGAGGCTGCCCAGGTGGTTGAGCGGTCCGCAGATGATGAAGAGCAGGTCGGACGTGAAGCCAAGGCGGTCGATGAGGTTCTCGGCGTTGGCTGTCCAAGCCTCCCCGGAGACTATCACGCCCTTGGAAGTGCCCGTAGTGCCTGTGGTGAAGAGGATGGAGGAGCACTTACTATTTGACGATTTACAATTTACTATTTCATTCCCACTGACGCTTCTTGGTACTGCTACACCTCCGCAGAGATGGACGGCACAGTAGGTGACGATGAAGTCGGCATCCTGTGTGGTCGGGAAGACGTAGGGTTCGCCTTCACGAAGCTTCAGGGTGTCCGCCTTCTGGCGGATGCGTTCCCACAGTGCCGCATAGGAAAGCGTCCCGCCGGCCGTGATGACCGCCGCCTTGTCCGGCGTCAACCTTGCATAATGCCCGATGGCTTCTTCCAAACTCATAGTCTCCCAACTCTAAACTCTAAACTCTAAACTTTCATCTTCCCCTGCACCATTTTCACGATAGCGTCGATGCTCTGCAGGTTCTTCGGCGTGGCATCCTTTGCCTCCAGCTCGATGCCGTACTCCTCGGAGAGAAGCATCAGGATGGTGGTCACGCCCAGCGAGTCGAGTTCGCTGAAGAGGAAGTCCGACTCAAGGTCAACCGTCGGCAGAGCCGCGCTCAGCAGTTCTATGATACGTTCTTTCATGTGCGATGTTATCTGTTTTGCGGTTTGACAATTTGAAGAGCAGCGGCGGCAGCAGGTAAGCCATCAGCACGACGCAAGACATGCCGATGATGGTGACTTCGGCCAGCGAGTGCAAGGCCGGATGGCGGGCGAAGATGAGCGTGCCGATGCCGATGAACATAATCAGGGCGGAAAGGATGATGCTCCGCTTGTAGGAAACGAGGACAGGGCGTTGCTTGGCGTATTCCGAGACGCAGCCTTCGGTCATGAAGATGGTGTAGTCGTCGCCTTGTCCGAAGATGAAGGTGGCGAGGATGATGTTGACAATGTTGAACTTGATGCCCAGCAAAGCCATGATGCCCAGTATCCATATCCAGCTGACGGCCATCGGTACAAAGGAAATGACAGCCAGTCTGAGGCTGCGGAACGAAAGCCAGAGGAAGAGGAAGACGACCGAAGAGCAGACCCAGCCGATGTAGTTGAAGTCGGCGTTCAGCGCTTCGGCCACGGAGGCATGGAGCGAGCCGATGTCGAAAGCTTCGGGCAGAGCCTCCCTGAGCTTGTCGGCGTTCTCTTTCTTCGTCGTCATCACTTCGGCAATGCAGGCCTGTCCTTTGCTTGCCAGCGAAACGTTTCCCGAAAAGGCATTGGAGGTCAGGGGAAGGAAGTCGGAGAAGGGATGTGTTGATGGTTCCGAAAGGATGATGTCGGCAAAATCGGTGAAAGCATCGTCTGCAAAACCGTGTCTCGTGGCAGCAGCATTCAAGTCCGCGAGAAGCTGCCGATGTCCTTCGAGCCATTCCTTCCAGAGGCCAATGCGGCGTGCCTGCTCCGCCTCAGACGGCAGGAAGTGCCGCACACCGCGATGACTCACAACCAGTCCGGCAGCCTGCAGCGAGTCGATGACAGCCTGCCTGGACTCTGCGACGGAGAGCGCCTCGTCGAAATCAGTTCCGAACGAAAGCAGGTAGAACCGGACTATGTCCCCGGAGTCGTCGCCCTCCAGGAGCTTCTCGAAGTACGCCATGTCTGCCTTCTGTTCATCGGTCATGTAGTTGATGTGCGACACGTTCGGGTCGAACTCTACGGACAGACTGAAGTAGCCGAAGACAAGCGTCAGCACAAGGACCAAGGCGACCACCCATTTCTTTCGCTCTATCTGGAGGGATGCAAGGCGGGACAGTAAGTCGGGCTTTGCTTCTTCATCCTTCACAATCAGGTGTGGCAACCAGACGAGCACAAAGAGGATGGTGCCGACGAGCAGGAAGGAGGCGAACAGTCCGAGGTCGCGCAAGCTGGCCGACCTGAGCGGGACGAGGGCAAGGAACGCAGCGACGGTCGTGACGTTACCTACCAGAAGGGGCTTCGTCACTTCGCGAAGTGTCTGCCGGACGTCTGGTTGATGCTGCAAGTGGCTGACAAGGTGGAGGGGATAGTTGACAGCAATGCCGATGATGATGCTTGAGATGCCCACCACGATCATCGAGACGTTGTCGTGCACCAAAGCCAATGCTCCGAGGGCGAAGAGCCATCCCCACAGCACGGAGAAGCTGGTGAGCAGAATGTTTCGCCACCGGCGGAAGGCATAGAGCAGCAGGCTGAGGATGAGCACGACTGCCAGCGAGACAGCCAAGATGCTGTCGCGGGCAATCTGCCGGGCATTGCCAACTGCAATCTGAGGTCCGCCTGCCACGTGTGCCTTGACGTCCGGAAAGTCCGCCTGCATCGTGCCGACAGCCCCTTCGAGCAAGGCGATGAGCTCGGCATTCCTTGCCGTCTCGCTGCTGCCGAAAGGCGACGGGAGCATCGCAATGGCGTGCTTCATGTCGGGCGTAAAGATGTAGCCGCCGTACATCTCAAAGCGCGTCTGCCCCGCTTGCTGCCCCAGTTCCTCCAAAAGGGGAGTGAAGAGTCCGAGCGGGTCGCGCCCGATGTTCTGTTCCGCCAGGCCACCTGTGGGGAATGTCAAGGCGTTGAGGTCGTCGTCGAGCCTTGTATCCATGAATCCGTCGCTTGCCAGAAGGCTGTCCATCCGCCTGTAGTCGGCTTCTGCAAGGAACAGGGGAATGTGGCTGAAGACGAAGTCCGTCTGGTCGGAAAGACTTTCGAGGTCGAAGGTAGTCTGCAGTCCACTGCACCATCCCGCCGTGTCTTTTTCCTCCACGGCAAGGGCAAAGCGGTCGATGGCCTGCGTCGTCCGTTCGACATCGCCGTTGCTCTCGAAGATGATGAAAAGGCGGTTCATGCCCGATATGTCCTGATAGACAGCCATCCGTCTGCTGTCCGTCTCGCCGAGAGGCAGGAAGTCCCTGATGTCCTCCTTGAAGGACAGCTGCCACACCGCAGCCAGCATGGCCAGCGTGACGGCGAGGAGCGATGCATGGCGAGCAAAGCTGTGTTCGCGAAGGAAGTCGTATATCTTCAGAATCATGTTATCTAACGTGCCAGGTGACCTGCGAGCTGACGTGTCTCTTATCGCTTGTTGACTCTTTTATTTCCTGAAGCCAGCTCAGGAACGCCTTCTTCCAGGCCCGACATTCCGCTGTGCCTTTCGTCTCGGATGCGCCGAAGCCGTGTCCGCCAGTACGGTATTGTATGTAGCGATGCTTGATGCCTTGGGCGGAAAGGGCCGAGTCGAGGAGCTCCGAGTTGTGGTATCTCACGATGGGGTCGTCTTTGCAATTGACGAGAAAGACCGGCGGACAGTCCTTTGCGACGTGTTTCTCCAGGGACAGGGAGTCGCGCATCGCTCTGCTATGCTTGCCGTACTCGCCCAGCAGCGCACGCCGTGAACGCTTGTGACTGTCGGGGTGCGACATGCTTACCACCGGATAGATGGCTGCGATGAAGGTTGGCGATGCATCCTTATCCATAGTCCATCGCGCGTTGTCCATCGTGCATAGTGCCAGATGTCCTCCGGCCGAGAAGCCCATGACGCCAAGCTGTTGGGGATTGATGCCGTAGTCGGCGGCATGTTCGCGCAAGAAACGGATGGCTTGCAGCAGGTCGTGGAGCATGTCGGGGTGCTGATGTCCCCTGAACAGGAGCCGCGAATGCGTGATGTATGGCACGATGCCCTGGACGCGATACTTCAGCACGAAGGCCGAGATGCCGTTTGCCTGCAGCCATCGGGCCACGTCCGTTCCCTCCGTCTTCAGGGCATGCCAGCAGTACGAACCGCCCGGGCAGACGATGACTGCCGTGGTGGGCCGGTCGGAAGCGGCAAGGAAAGGCGTCAGCGTGACAGAGGATGCTCGTACATCCGTCCCGTCCCAGAGCCTGACTTCCCTTGGTCCGTCGGGTTTCGGTTCAGCCGTCGGACGTTGCTTCTCCCTTGCATGAGGCTGCAAGCAGAAGCAGAGCATACACATTATTATATATAATAAGGGCTTAGACATCCTGCTCTATTCGGTTAGCCATCTCGGTGTATCTGTGGATGTAATACGCTCTCATTCCGGACGCCTGCTTTCTCGGCGTTGCTCCGAACGCTTGCATCTCCTCGGGACCGAGGCGTTTGTCTATCTCTATCCTGATGGGCCACTTGCGGAGGTACTTCCCCTTCTTGGGCAAAACCTTGCCTGTTCCGTACGAGACGATGGGCAGGATGTCGATGCCGAGCTGCTTGGCCAGGTAGAAAGCTCCCTGATGGAAGTGTGAGACGGAACAGTCCGCCGAACGTGTTCCCTCGGGATAGACGACGATGCTGTAGCCCCTTTCCACGAGCGACTGCAGCTTTGGCAGCAGGATATCCATTTCCTCTGTGGCCCGGTAGAACTCGGCTCCGCGGATGATGTAGCCGTAGAGGGGGTTGTTCCAAACCCAGTCTTTCGTCAGGCAGACAAGCTTTGGCGAGAGCATCAGCATGGTCATCAGGTCGAGGAGCGACTGGTGGTTGCAGATGATGATGGCCGGACGGGTGAAGTCTTCGAGGTGAGGATTGCCGACGGAGAGCTTGACGCCGGGAATGCCGTGCCAGATTGTGACGAGCCGTGCAAAGAAGTATATCAGCCTGTGCAAGCCCCTGCGCCTCTTCTCCAAGTTGCGGACGAACAGGATGTGATACAGGGCATAGGGCGGAGCGATGAGGAGCATGAAGCCGAGGAAAAAGAGAAGGGAATAGGCCGAGCGCAGGAATGTCATCAGGGCACGCCAGAGTGCAAGCGGCAGGCCATAGACGAGGGCCAGGACGCAAAGCAGGGTGTTGAGGATGAAGATGCGCGAGAAGTCGCGGACCGGACGGAAGTGCGACACGCGTTCTGCCGGTGAGGGGTAGAAGACGCCTACGGGAACGGAGACCAGACGGACGCCGTGCCATGCGGCGAAGACCAGCAACTCGAGCTCAGCCTCGTAGCGAGCGGTGAGCAACGACAGGCCGCGGAGCTTCTTCAGGGGATAGAGACGGTAGCCCGACTGCGTGTCCTTGAGCCGCCGACCCGTCAGGATGGCGAACCAGAAGTTGCTGAAGGCGTTGGCAAACTTGCTGCCCCGGCTGCGCCGAGCCGTGTCGAGTCCCTGCCGTTGGCCTACGACGAGGGCTCCCGGGTGCTGCTGGTTGGCCTGGAGCAGCGTGGGAATGTCCTCGGGGAAGTGCTGACCGTCGGCATCCAAGGTGATGGCATAGGAGAATCCCATCGCGAGTGCTCGGCGGAAACCACGTTTCAGGGCTGTGCCCTTGCCCGCATTCCTGGGGTAGGAGACAACGGTGATGCCCTCGATGCCCTGCAGGATGCCGAGCGTGCCATCTGTGCATCCGTCGGCTACGACAATGACGTCGAGGCACCGGGCAAGTGTGCGCCGGACGACATCGGCGATGGTTCCTGCATTATTATATGTAGGAATCACGACACAGATGCCTCTGTCGCGAAGTGTCTGTCTATCTGTCTGTCTGGATATCATGCAGTTCTATGACTATGTGGCTCGCGTCCTTCTCGTACAGTTCCACTTTGGTTACGACGGATTGCTTGGGGTCGAAGTGCAGGACGAGCTTTGTGTACAGCCGCTTCATCTCCTTTCTGACAGGTACAAGCGTTGCCACATATTCCCCATCCGACGCTGTGGCCGACACCTGGAAGGCCTTGTCGTCGGTCAGGTACTTGCCCGCCACGCTGTTCATAATCAGGCGTGCCATCTCGCCGGCAAACCTGTTCCGTCCGCCGTTTCCGCTCCCGTCTTTCGTCAGACGTGCGTTTGTTCCGTCCAGGATGAGTGCGCTTTGCCTTGGCGACGTGTATTCCCATCGCAGCTTGTCCGGTTGCCGGCAGAACATCTTGCCCTCTGACACCTGTGCCTCCTTCAGCATCTTCGAGTACCGCGTCTGCGTGAAGTTGGCCTGGATGGACTTCGTGGCCTGGGCAACTGAAGCCATCTTCCGTATGATTTCCTGCTCGCTCAGCGTCTGAGCCGAGAGCGTAATCGCCATTAGGCAGCAACCGATAAAGAGTATCAACCTTTTCATTTGCCTGTTTCTCTCAGTCCTTATTCCTCAATTATCAATCTTCAGTCTTCAATTTCCACACTCCCTTTCCTCACTTTGCTATCAGGTAACAGCCGGCCATGATGAGGAGGACGCCCAGCCAGCGCGTGGGGCTCACCTCTTCGTGGAACACCAGTATTGCCGCTACCATGCCCAGCACATAGCTGAGCGACACCATCGGATAGGCCATGCTGAAGGGGAAGTGCTTGATGATGTAGAACCAAAGGATGGTGCCTGCCGCGTAGAGGAGGCCGCAAAGGGCAAACTGCCAGTTCGTGAGCACGGAGCTCCAGAACCGCCAGCACCAGCCGAAGGGCTCCATCCGCCCAAGGGCAAGCTTCAGGAACACCTGTCCGCCTGCAAGCAACAGACTTTGTACGATGGCTAAGGGCAATAACTTCATAGCTTGTGATTCATTCTGCAAAGATACAACAAATATTGTTTCCCACCAAATAACTCATGCAAGGAAGGTGAAAAATAAATTTATAGTCTGCATAGTTCTGCAGGAGGGGTATTAGACTTCACGTGGATAGTTGGCTAACGACACGTGCTTAGTTGACTAACGACACGTGCTTAGTTGGTTGACTTCATGTGCGTAGGGTTTAGTCATTCGCTGGGCTTCGGCCCAAGATGATGCTTCGGGAGTAGAGCCTTGGCGGAACAGGCTTGCCCATCCGACGGAAGATGTTCTGCAAGGTGGGTGTTGCCTCGTCGTGCAAACCAACGAGAACGGTCCTGGCCTTGCCCGTCGCTATCAGCCGCTTGGCATCGCGAAGAGCCCATCGGAGCGAGTCGGAGCCTTGGCTGTAGGTCATGTTGTAGCCGTGGCACTTCAGCCGTATGGCAATGGCCGAGCTGAGTGTGTTGTGCGTGCTCTGCATGAAAAGGGTAGGACTAAGCACCTCTTCGCCGTTCTCCAGCATGTCGGTGAGGAACTTCTCGCTCGTCTCGAGCATGCCGTAGGCCGTGGCTGTGATGATGGCATCCGGGCATTCCAGGCCGGCTTTTCGCAGGGCTCGCATCGATGACAAGGTGGCTGCCTTCATGAGCCGCGACATCCGTCGGGACTCGCCTGCCGCGACGAACTCGCGAAGCTCACTGAGTTGCTCGGCATCGGTTACGATGTCCTCTGCCAAAGTGCAGGCCTTGTGGCACTCTGACTGTTCTCCCCTCCTTTGGAGTGGTCGGGGGAGGCTCCCAATCACAAGCGCCGAGTCGTTGCCCCCAAAGCCGAATGAGTTGCAGAGGACTGTCCTCAAAGAAGAATCTTTGAATTCTGAATTGAATGATTTTGAATTGCTATAAGGCCTGATGCACGCTTCATCCGGCTCCTTCCAACCGAGGTTGACGGGTAGGAACTGGTGTTGCAGGGCAAGGATGCAAATGACAGTCTCGATGGCTCCGCAGGCCGATGTGGCGTGGCCCGTAAAGCCTTTTGTGCTGGAGACGGGCGGAATCTTCTGCCCGAAGACACGCCGGATGGCTGCGCTCTCGCTGGCGTCGTTGTTGGGAGTTCCCGTCCCGTGGGCGTTGATGTAGTGGATGTCTGCAGGTCGGAGCCCGGCCATCTGCAAGGCGTCGCACATGGCAAGGTAGGCACCTTCGCCGTCCTCCGACGAAGCCGTCTGGTGGAAAGCGTCGCAACGGTTGCCGTAGCCGTGGATGTAAGCTTTCACTCTTAACTCTTCACTCTTCACTAAAGAGCGTGTCAGCACCACGAAGGCGGCTCCTTCGCCAAGGTTCAGCCCGGCACGACTCTTGTCGAACGGGCGACAAAGCTGCTTGTCGAGAATCATCAGGGAGTTGAATCCGTTCAGGTGGAAGCGGCTCAGGGCTTCCGTACCGCCCGCGATGACGATGTCCGCCTCGCCCGCCTTCAGCATTTCCGACCCGAGGATGATGGCGTTGACGGCAGACGAGCAGGCTGTGGACACGGTGCAGACCTCGGCATCCGCAAGGCCGGCCAGGTCGGTCATCTGGCGTGTGGAACTGCCGCAGTCGTGCTTCTCCAGGAGTGGCAGCAGGCCGTCGTCCTCTTTCATCTGTCGGAGGAAGCGTTCCGTGACGTCCATCCCGGCTACGGTTGTGCCGTTGATGAGGACGATGCGTTTGCCTCCTGTGTCCAAACGGGCATGATGCAAGGCCTGACGGATAGCGATGGCTCCCATCAAGGCCGTGCGGCTGATGATGGTCGTCTCGTCCTGTCCGAGCATCCGCAGCATGTCCGCGTTCGAGAGTTTCACTTCGCCAACGGGCAGTTCCTTGTGGACAGACTGGAGGTAGTGCATGGGGCCAATCCCCGTTCGTCCTGCCTTGAGGGACTCCAGGACAGCCGAGGCATCGTTGCCAATCGCGCAGATAATGCCGTAGCCTGCTACTTGGATATTCATTTTCCTGTTTTGTTAAAGGCACTCCCCCTTGGGGGAGCGGGGAGAGGGGCTCTTACTTTTTCCTGTTTGCCTGCACGTATTCTGCTATGGTTCTCACGCTCTTGAAGATGGCTTTGCCCTCTTGGGGGTTGGCCAGACGAATGCCATATTCCTTCTCTAAGAGCACGATGATTTCCAACACATCGATGGAGTCGAGGCCGATGCCTTCGTCTCCGAAGAGAGGCGCGTCTGCGTCGAAGTCCTCCAAAGAGAGCTCCTCCAGGTTGAGGGCTTCTTTAATCTGTAGCTTAAGGTCCTTGATAAGTTGTTCCATATTGTTTTATGATGTTGTGTTATACATTGACAGTTCGCATTCGTAGCAGGTCTCGCTCTCGGCATCCACCCAGCCGCTGATGGCACTTGTCGCGTTCGTCTGGGCGAGAGTGGCTTCCAGTATCTGCCGCATCAAAGTCTCGTCTCGCTCGGGAAGGATGTAGAAAGAGGTCTCGCCGCACAGGTGATGACGTATCGCCACCTCGCCTGCTGTGATGTTCGGCAGGGTGTAGACGAAGACGGAAGGGCTGGGGAAGAACCGCTCGCGACTGAGCGGAACGGAGGATGCCTCGTCATCGCCGATGGTAGCAAGGTACTGGCGGTCGGCCACGACGGAGGACGAATGGTTGAAGAGTATGACGGCAACCTCCGAACCATGCCATTTGTCGGCCTCCGATTCTTGCGGCGAGGCTTTCAGAAGCAGTTCGGTTGCCACGAAAGCCAGTCGTGCGAGGATGTCCATCTTGTAGAACTTGGGGTAATCCCCTATTTGCTGCTTGTAGATGTCGGTGGGAGAAGTCCCATCGGCAGAAGTGAGTCTGACGGTCTGCACCTTTTCGAGCGTCACTTTGCCACTTGCCTCTTGTCCCTTACTCCATGCCCCTTTTTCGAAAAGTGCTGCTACGTTGCAGCCGCCGAAGCCCGACATAATCTTCAGGAAGGCAGTCTTGTCGGTTGGCCGAGGCTCGCTGCTGATGCTGACTTTCCCGCTGACGCCAAGCTCCGTGAAACCCTTCGACGGCAGGACGATACCGTCGTCCGTGGCTCGCATGCTCAGGATGGTTTCCAGCACGCCAGCCGCTCCCATCGTATGCCCGTAGTACCCCTTGAGGGCAGACAGCGGCACGTCCGAGAGGTTGGTGCGTTGGATGGCTTTCGACTCCATTTGGTCGTTGTAGAGTGTGGCTGTTCCGTGCACGCAAACCGAAGCAAGTTGTTGTTTGTCACGCTCTTTCATCACAGCTTCGATGGCGTTCGTCAGACCGTCGCCTTGCGGTGAAGGCGAGACGATGTGGTAGGCGTCGTTGCAAACGGCTCCGTCCACAAGCTGCCATCCAGCTGCGTCTGTCATGTCCCTGTCTGAGGTGGACTTTGCTGCAAAGACGATGGTGGCGGCTGCTTCACCTGGGTTCAGGCCGTTGCGTTCCATGTCGAACGGTCGGCAAGGCTCTGCTGAAACGGCTTTGAGCGACTGGAATCCCGAGACGATGAACCGTGACTGCACCTCTGCTCCGACCACGATGGCATAGTCGTAGAGGCTGGCTGAAAGCAGATGATTGGCAAGCAACATGGCCGAAAGCCCTGAGACACAAGCGTTGCAGACCACGATGGGGGTCGTCGTCACGCCAATGGCTTTCGCTATCTTCGTTGCAGCTTCCGAGGGATAGTAGCGGACAGGTTGCCCGATGTTTCCCTTCGTCGTGCTCAGGATAAATACAACTCTCGGGGAGGAGATGTCCAGCTTCGTGTGCGAAAGAGCTTCCCGGACGGAACGGATGGCAAGGGCTTCAAAGAACGTATGTCCGTCGATGGCAAGCTCAGCCCTCTGCTCTTCGCAGAACAGCGACGCGGCGAACGGCTCCGTTGTGCCCCACGGACCTCGGTCCTCGCCAGCCTTTGGCCCGTAGCGCCTCAGGGCAGAGGCTCCCGACAGGACTGCCCGGTAGTTCTGCTCCGTGGTTAGTCCCAAGGGAGATGTTATGTTGGTGGACAGTACGTTAATCATGTTTTCTCTCGGCACTTAACTTCGTTCTCTCGTCACTTGGCTCCGGACTCTCGCCCCAGAAGTCAAAGTAGTTGTACCATTGCGTCGGATACCTGCAGACCAGCCTCTCCAGCTCGCTCACATAGGCATCGGAGAGCTGCCGTATCTGTTCCTGCCGAGGGGCAGACTTGTCGTAATGGAGCGGTGTGACGTATATCTTGTAGCCCTGGAGCGAGGACTTCATAACGTTGACAGCCAGGACATTGACCGAACGCGCTGTGGCAATGGCGAAAGGCCCGAGGGGGAACTTTGCCTTAGCGCCGTGGCTCTGTGCATCGCTGGCGTGCTCTGTCCGCGATGCCTTCAGGAAGTCGTGCTCGATGAACTTCGGCGAGCCGTTGATGCGGTCTGTCGACATGCTGACTATCTCGCCGTCGGTCAGGGCCTGGTCTATCTCGAAGAGGTGGCTCATGTCGGGCTGGATGGCAATCATGCCGGTGTTCGTCTGGGCAAACATCTTGTTGCGGTTCCTCATGACGGACGCTTTCTCTCCGGCGAAGACTAAGGCCTTGAGCGGCTTCTCCTTGCTGACGAGCGTATATCCCGCAATCTCGTAGTTGCCGATGTGTGCGCTCAGCAGCATGAAGCCTTCCTTCTGTCTCGTGAGTTCGGTGAAATGCTCGGCTCCTTCTACCTCGATGTTGAATTTCTTGCCGGCGTACATCGCGAACTTGTCTATGACGACCTGACCGAAGAGACAGTGGTTGACGTAGGTCTTCCAGGCGGACTTTATCCGGCCATACCCGACGCGCTGGCGGAAGTAGCGGTAGATGATGCCTCGGCTTGGATTAAGCATCAGGCAGACGGGAATGACGCAGAGAGACGTGAAAGTATATATCACCCGTGTGTCGATGTACCGCAGCAAGCGAATGAGCCACCTGTGCATCCATTCGTTGCCGTAAGTTGTGCCTGTCCAATTGTTGTCCATCATCCGCTGACCGTTACTGTTCTTTTCTTTCTTTTCCACGGGAGAGGGTCGGCGAGGGATTTTGCCTGCACACCATGATGCTGTGACCTTGTCCCAGTCCGTCGTGGATGGCTTCAATCTCCAGCCCGGCTTCTTCCACGAGGCGACGCATGTCGTCGGAGTGGTACATCTTGCTGTTACCGTTTGCCATTGCCGTGAAGTAGAGGCTGGTCATCGTGAGACAGAAGGCGGCAGTCTCGAACCGCTGGCGGTCCCAAAACGTTTCCATGATGAACAGGCGCGTGCCGGCATCCATCGTTTCCCGTGCGCGATTCAGAATGCTGACAATCTCTTCTTCGCAGAAGCAGTCGAGGAACTGCGACATCCAGATGGCGTCGAGTCCCCCCTCGCGCCTTGGGAATGAGACTTTTGCATCGAGCAGATTGATGCCGTAGCCTATGATGCGTTCGGCTCCGGGCTTGCCTGCGATGTAGTCGTACATCATCTCAATCTGTTGCGGCAAATCGAGCACGGTCACTTCCACCTCATCGTCGTAGCCGACACACTGCAGCGCCCATCTGCCTGTGTTGCCGCCCACGTCATAGAGCGAGCGGACATGGTGTTGCCCGAAGACAATCGGAAGCGCCTCAGGGAAAGAGGAATCGCTATAGAAGTGGTCGAAGCCGAACCAGCTGTCCTGCACCTGTTTGGGCAGAGAGGAGAGTCCTTCGTAGATGGTCGGCCAGTTACCAAAGTGTTTTAATCCAGCGGGGGTCCCATCCTTGAGCGCCTCTTCCAGATGGAACCAGCCGATGTAGTTGACGTCGTGGTTGAAGTCGAAGTTCACTCTCGTGGCCGGGTCGTTCAGGACGAACCAACCTGTCTTGGAGATGGAGTAGCGGTCGGTCTCCGGGTCAATCAGGATTGTGCCAATGCTGAGCGATGCTTCCAGCAGACATTTCACGGCATAGCGGGAGAGCCCGGTCTTCGCCGCAACCTCCGTTTCTGTGAGTCCGTTGTCGCTGTCGCGTAGCATATCGAGAATCCCGAGCTTCAGCATCAGTCGGGTTGTCTGGAAAACGATTGGTCCCCAGGCAATGAACTCGGCCTGCCGCTGAGCCTCTCTCGTCGAGAGTTGCTCTGTCGTGTACCTTTTCTTTATGTCGGGAAAGAGGTTCATACGTTTGAAACTAAAGATGTTAATTCGTCTGAAACTAAATACCTTAATATATCTTGAGTCGGTGTCGTGAGGGTTGACTTGCAACCTTTCCGGAAGGTTTATTCTTCTGCAGCTAAAGATTCGTTTACTTTATCCTGTTTGTTCGATTAAAGTTCTTTTGCTATTGTTTCTGCTTTGCCTTCGCTTCCGCGATAAGCGCTAGGTGCTTCTTGAATAACCGCAGGGCGCTTCTGAAATAACCGCTAGGCGCTTCCGAAATAACCGCAAGGTGCTTCCGCGATAAGCGCTAGGCGCTTCCCAGATAACCGCAGGGCGTTTTCTGAATAAACGCAGAGGGTTTGTCGGTGCGGCAAATGTCTTGATTCTCATTTGAAAGCTGATGTCTATAGCCTTTGAAACTCTAATTACGTGATTCCTTCTTTTTTACTTGTTTATGTGTTCCTTTTTGATTGTTTTTAATTTTGTGTGCAAAGATACGAAATAAAGTTCATTCTGATGCATTCCTTTCACCTTATTCACTAAAAATGCGTATTTATTTATTTCTTTTAACTAATCGGTATATATAATAAAAACGGTTCTCTCTGATGTGAGAGAACCGCTTCTTTATGGTTCTTGTCAAATTACCCTACGTCAGACCCTCTTTTGCTCGAGGTTTGACGCGAGGTCGTTTGTCAGTTTCTGCGTGAGGCTGAGTAGTTTATACGCAACGCCCATGACTTACGGAGCACTTCCTTGATGTCGGTGATGTAGCCCATCTGCGTCTGCTGGTCGGCCTTGATGCTGATGATCTGCTCGGCCTGATTGGTCATGCCCTGACGTTCAGCAGCAATGAAGTCCATGACTTCGCGTGCTTCGGCATAGCGGTCGTTGAGCTGGATACGCGTACTGCTACCCATCTGAGCACGGAGGTTATCCGTGGGAGGACCAACGTAGATGAATGATACCACTGACTTCTTCTCCAGCTTCTCGAGTTCTGTACCCTGCGGGATGGTGAACTTGACCTTGAGGGTCACTTCACGCATCGTCGTTACCATCATGAAGAAGAACAGGATGGTGAAAATCAGGTCAGGCAGAGATGAGGTATTCATCTCTGGCATCTCGCGACTTTGTTTTCTCTTGAATGCCATTATTTGTCTCCTCCGTACTTTTTGGGTTCAGCCTCAGAAATGTTCTGGGGATAGTATTGTCTGATTGCAGCTTTCTCTTCGTCTTTCAGATACTGGTACTCGCGTCCGAACTTCTGCTTGGAGAGTTCGTTGCGCAGCTCGTTGTAGGCTGCGACGAGTTCGTTCTGCACCTGGAAGTAGATGTTGTAGGGCGTGCCGCGGTCCGTCTGGACGCTGACGACATGCTTGTCCGTGACGAAGCACTGGCCCAACAGGTCGATGTTCTTGACATGCTTTTCGGGCAAGCGGCTAAGGTTCTGTTCGTTCTTGACAAACTCCTTGACGCGGGGACGCAGCTCTTTGATGTCGGCGAAGCCGAAGTTCATCTCGTCCTGAATCCACAACTGACCTGCAGCATTGAGACGTACATAGAGTATGTTGCGTGCCTTAATGTCCATCGTGGCATCCTCCTGGTCTGGTTCTGGCGGCTTGGGCAGGCGACGAGCCAAGCCCATGTCGGTGTCCATTGATGTGGTGACCAGGAAGAAGATGAGCAACATGAAAGAGATATCGGCTGTAGAACTGGTGTTCAGGCCCGGCATCTTCTTTTTCTTCTTTGCCATATCTTTCTTTGTTTTTTTAGGTCGGTTTACTTACTTGCGCTCTTTGTCATGACACCTGTCATGCTCACTGCGACTGCGATAGCTGCTGCCACGAGGAGCACTGCGATGCTTACCATGAACACATCGACTACTGTCACCCAACCTGCGCTGGTCACGGTGCCGTCACCGGCAGTAAAGGGTTCTTCGCCCAGGCCGAGCACCCATCCGAGGACGAGGCTGGCAACGGTCAGGCAGACAGTGCACATTGTGATTTTACCTCCGGGCACGCCGGTGGTGGCAGCAGGATCGCTGCCCTTACTGTTCTGTATGCCACGCACGAGCGACCATACGGTGAGCACCGCTGTCACTGCGGTGAGCAGATACATGAGCCACATGATGACATCGGTGAGCAAGGGCTCGTTGTATTCGCCCACTTGATTGTCATAGCCGATGGCCAGGAAGGCTGCGAAGCACACTACTATCAGAATGACGCAGCACAACAGCACACGGCTTGATATCTTTTCAATCTTCATAGTTCTACTTTAGTTTAAAGTTAAGAATTCAGAGTTAAGAGTGTTAAGAAGGTTTTGTCCCTAATCTCTATTCCTTAATCTCTAATCCAAATTACTTCTTGCACTTGTCGCTCTTGACGCACATTACGAGCAGTTCCTGAGCGGCTTCCTCCATGTTACTGGTCAGAGACTCAACCTTGGAGAGGATGTAGTTGTAGAACACCTGCAGAACGAGGGCTACGATGATACCGAAGATGGTGGTGATAAGGGCGACCTTCATACCGCCGGCAACGACTGTCGGGCTGATGTCGCCTGCGCGCTGGATGTCGTCGAAGGCCATGACCATACCGATCACCGTTCCGAGGAAGCCGAGTGACGGAGCCATTGCGATGAAGAGGGTAATCCAAGAGCAGTTCTCCTCGAGGTATGTGCCCTGAACTTCTGCTTCCATGTTGATGGTGCGCTCTATGGTGGCGATGTCGTTGCGGTCAGCGCTGTCGAGGCATTCCATTGCCTTGCGGCTCACCTGGGCGACAGGTCCGCGTGTAGCCTTGCACTTCTCGATGGCATCGGCAATTTTGCCCTTGGCAACGAGGTCGGCAAGATCCTTAGTGAACTTGCGGGTATTAATCTGGGCGAGGGTCAGATATACGACACGCTCGATGCAGAATGCCAGACCCAGCACGAGTGCGATGGCAACGAGAGACATGAAGCCTGCGCCACCTTCAATATACTTTGTCTTAAGGTTCTTGAATACGCCTTCGCTCTCCTCCTCTACGATGGGAGCAGCTTCGACTGTTTCTTCCACGGCAGCTGTATCTACAGCAGCAGAGTCGATGGCGGCGCTATCTACCTGCTCGGTAGCAGCTTCGTCTTCCTGAGCCATTACAGATGATGTTGCAGCAAATGAACAGGCAGCAACCATTGCAATAATTGCAAATAACTTTTTCATTGTGTTGATTTGTTTAGTTGTTTATGATTTAATTGTTTCGTCTTAAGCGGAGAGAGCGAGATTCGAACTCGCGAACCAGTTTTGCCGGTCACACGCTTTCCAGGCGTGCCTCTTCAGCCACTCGAGCATCTCTCCTTTGTGGTCGCATTACCCCTCGTCAGGGGCTCACATTGCGCTTTTCGCTCACAAAGATATTTATTTTTTCTTATACAGCCATAGCTTTTGCGCAAAAAGTTTCAATATCTTTGTATTTTTTGTTGTTTTGATTGCTTTAGTGAGGATTTATAAGCTGAAATATGCGTTTCGCATTGCTGTTTGTAACACTTTCGGCTTCTTGCTCGCTTACATTATATATATATGCTACTTTTCGGAGCACTTCGACCACGTAAGCGCTCTCATTTCGCTTGCCGCGATAAGGAATGGGAGTGAGGTACGGAGCATCCGTCTCGAGCACGATGCGCTCCAAGGGAACGGACTGCAGAGTCTTGGGCAAAGGACTGTTCTTGTAGGTCACTACTCCGCCTATGCCGAGCATGAAGCCGGGGAACTGCAACAGCTCCAGCGCCTCTTCTGCTGTTCCGCCGAAACAATGGAAGACGCCGGACAAGGCTTCGTCGCGATACTCCGACATCGTCTCCACAAGCCGCCGGTGAGCCGAGCGGCAGTGAATCATGAGGGGCAGACGATACTCGATGGCCCATTCAATCTGCGTGCGGAAGACTTCATCCTGCTCCTTCACCTTGCTCTTGTCCCAGTAGTAGTCGAGTCCGACCTCGCCGATGGCGATGTAAGGATGGCCGGGAGCGTCGAGCAAGGCTTTCATGTCGGCCAGCACCTGAACGTAGTCCTCGCCAATATCCTCGGGGTGCAGACCAAGCATCGGGAAGCAGTATCCGGGGTTGCGGCGGCACATGTCGAGCATCTGGCCGATGCTTTGTGCATTAATGTTCGGCAGGAGGATGCACTCCACCCCTGCCTGCCTCGCACGCACGACGACCTCCTCGCGGTCAGCATCGAACACCGGTTCGTAGATATGGCTGTGTGTGTCAATCATACCGTATCAGCTCTGACGTCCCATCAGTTCGAGCGCTATACTGCGGAGCATCTGCTTGCGCTCTTCGGGCAAGGCGACTTCATCAAGGCAGGCTTCAGCCTTGGCGTAATAAGCATCCATACGTTCCCGGGCCATGACATCAACGCCAACCTTCGTGTAGAGAGCCGTGACGGCACTTATCTTCTCGTCGGGATTGCAGTCGCCGCCACACTCGATCCACCGTTGCAGTTCTGCCCTGTCCTCGGCGGAAGCATGCAGGAAGGCATTGATGAGCATGAAGGTTTTCTTGTTGCAGAGTATGTCGCCGCCAATCTTCTTGCCGAAGACGGCAGGGTCGCCATAAACATCGAGGTAGTCATCCTGCAGCTGAAAGGCAAGTCCGAGATTCTCGCCAAAGCGGTAGAGCGCCTGCGTGTCCTGTTCTGCAGCTCCGCCCAACATGGCACCTATCTGCAGGGCACAGGCCAGCAGGACGGAGGTCTTGAGGCGAATCATCTCAATGTACTCAGCCTCGGTCACGTCATTGCGCGTTTCGAAGTCGATATCGTACTGCTGTCCTTCATCTATCTCAAGTGCAGTCTTGGCAAAGGCACGCATGACGGCGGGCATCTTGTCCGCTTCGCATTGCATCATGTACTGGAAGGCAAGGACCAGCATATTGTCGCCGCTGAGGATTGCTGTATTGTCATTCCATTTGCGGTGAACGCAGGCTTTGCCGCGGCGCACCTCGGCACGGTCCATCAGGTCATCGTGGAGAAGGGTGAAGTTGTGATAGGTCTCGAGTCCTATGGCTGGCATTAGACAGGGAGAGACATCCTCCCGATAGAGATTGTAGGCCATGAGCATCAGCACGGGACGGATACGTTTGCCGCCAAGGGAGAGGACGTAGCGTATGGGGGCATAGAGCCCGATAGGTTCTCGCTCGAGAGGCAGGCTGGCGATGGTGTCGTTCACCATCTGCAGGAGTTCTTTACTCTTATACATTATTATATATATATATTAGGGGCAAGGGGCAAGGGGCAGGGGGCAAGGGGCAGGGGGCAAGGGGCAGAGGGCAAGGGGCAGAGGGCAAGATACAGACAAGGGGCAAGGATTTCCTTTTGCCCTTGCCCCTTGCAGGAGTATCACTATTGATTAGTTCAGACGGAACATGACAGGCAGTGTGAAGCGAGAGCGCACAGTCTTGTTACCCTGACGTGCAGGTTTCCACTTAGGCATCATCTTCACGACACGTTCTGCCTCCTTCGTAAGGTTGGGGTCCGGAGAACGTGCAGTCTTCACATCGACGATAGAGCCGTCCTTGTTGACCACGAAGTTCACGATAACACGGCCCTGAACGCCCTGCTCCTGACAGATGCTGGGGTATTTGATGTGTTCGCTCAGCCACTTGAAGCACTCGGCATCGCCGCCGGGGAACTGAGCATTCTCCTCTACCATCTCATAGATACGGTCATCGTCGTCGGCTTCTACGGCAGGCCCTACAGGACCGGTCACGACAGCTGCACTTGGTGCACCCGTGCCCACAACGGCTGTGATGGCCTGATTCATTTCCTCGGAGGTCTCAATCTCTTCCTCGGGAAGCTCGGTATCATCCTCAACCTCATTTATGAACTCCATGACGGTAGGAGCTGCTGCTGGAGGAGGTGCCACCATCTCCTGCTGCTGGGTGATGGGAATCATGTCCTCTTCCATTCTGAAATCATAAATCTTCTCTTCTTCGACGACCTTCACCTCACGCTGCGTGTACTCGAAGGCGACGAACATTGCAGCAAGTGCCAGAACGTATCCAATCAGCATATTGGTCGATTTCTGACCCTGCAGCTCTTCATTTACTGTTTTGTTAGCTTCCATGTTTATTTTGTTGTTTTGTTGTCGAAAAGCACGATTAGTGCCACAAATTTACATCTTTTTTTTATACAACGAGCAAGAAAGAGACTTTTTTTTCTCTTTGAATGTAATTTTGTGCCCATAATGTCCGTTATTGATGTAAAAAGCCTTAACTTTGATGCCGATTTATGAATATAATGACAAAGATACGACGTTCCCTGACATTGTTCCTTGCCCAGTGCACGATGTTCATCCAGTGTTCCACGGCATTGGCACAAGAGAGCGGCAGTGTGTTCAACTTCCTGAATCTGCCTGTTTCGTCCCACTCGACGACGCTTGGCGGCAAGAATATATCCCTGGTTGAGGACGACATCTCGCTGGCAATGCAGAATCCGGCTCTGCTGACAAACGTCAGCGACAAGACGATAGGCTTCTCCTTCATGAACTACATGCAGGGGTGCAACACTGGTGCCGCGGCCTATTCGCAACAGGTGGGAGCGCGAGGCACATGGGGGGCACACGTGAGGTTCGTCGCCTACGGTTCGACAAAGGAGACTCTGCTCTCAGGCGAGACCGTCGGAGAGTTCAAGCCCCTTGACCTCTGCATCGGCGGCCACTATAGTCACCTCTTGAGCGAGCGTTGGTCCGGTGGTGTCACGGCCAAGTTCATCTACTCTCATTATGGTCCCTACTCATCTGTCGCGCTGGCAACAGACATCGGCCTTAACTATTTCAACGAGAACTCGGAATTCTCGTTCTCGATTGCCGGACGCAACCTTGGCGGCCAGGTAAAGCGGTTCGGGAACGAAAGCGACCCTCTGCCGATGGACCTTGAGATAGGCATTACCCAGAAGCTTGGTCATGCGCCCATTCGTGTTTCCATCACGATGGTTGACCTGACACGATGGACATCCAACGCCTACTTCACGACTGGCAAGGAGGTCAAGGCTGGCAGCATCTTCATCAACCATTTCGTGCTGGGTGCCGAGTTCCTACCCTCCGAGAAGTTCTACGTCGGCCTGGGCTATAACTTCCGCCGCGCCTACGAGATGTCAGCAGCCGGTTCATCGCATGCTGCCGGCCTCTCTTTCGGTGCCGGTGTCAATCTGAAACGACTGAAGATTGGCGTTGCCTACGCCAAGTATCATGTCAGTGCCCACACCTTGGCCTTCACGCTGGCCTACAACTTTCATAAGGAGATTAAGGATTAGGGATTAGGGATTAGAGATAATCGACTGTTCAACTCATAACATTCAACAACAGATGAAACTGATTACGATTGCAATCGACGGCCACTCTTCCTGTGGCAAGAGCACGATGGCCAAGGACCTGGCCAAAGAGATTGGCTATATATATATAGATACGGGCGCGATGTACAGGGCCGTGACGCTCTTCGCTCTGCAGAATGGTCTGATTACCGATGCAGGCATCGACGAGGAGGGACTCTGCCAGCGCATGGCTGACATCATGATAACCTTCCAGCTCAACGAAGAGACAGGTCGCCCCGACACCTACCTGAATGGCGTATGCGTGGAGCAGAAGATACGGACGATGGAAGTCTCGAAGTACGTGAGCCCCATTGCCACACTTGGTTTCGTGCGCGAGGCAATGGTCGATTTGCAGCGCCTGATGGGCGAAGCCAAGGGTGTCATCATGGACGGCAGGGACATCGGCACCGTCGTCTTTCCCGATGCCGAGTTGAAGGTGTTCGTGACGGCAAGTGCCGAAGTACGTGCAAAACGTCGGTACGATGAGTTGAAGGCCAAGGGCGAGGAATGCAGCCTCGACGAGATACGGGCCAACGTCATCGAGCGCGACCGCATCGACTCCACCCGAGCCATCAGCCCGCTTCGCCAGGCTGAAGATGCGGTAGTCCTCGACAACAGCAACATGACGATTGCGGAGCAAAAGGCTTGGCTCCTGGAACAATACCGAAGAGTGGCAAGCGAATGACAATCGAGATTGACCAGGGTTCGGGCTTCTGCTTTGGCGTGACGCGTGCCATCGGCAAAGCAGAAGAGGAGTTGGCAAAAGAGGAACGGCTCTATTGCCTGGGCGACATCGTCCACAACGGCAAGGAGTGTGACCGCCTGCAGCAAATGGGACTGGTGACTATCAACCACGAGCAGCTGCGCGACATCCACGATGCCAAGGTGCTGCTGCGTGCCCACGGCGAGCCGCCCTCCACGTATGCCTTGGCCCGCGAGCGCTCCATCAACCTGATTGATGCCACCTGTCCTGTCGTCCTGCACCTGCAGGAGCGCATCAAGAAAGCCTACGAGGGAACAAGGGGCAAGGGGCAAGGAGCAAGAGAGCAGATTGTCATCTTCGGGAAGAACGGTCATGCGGAGGTGCTCGGCCTGGTTGGGCAGACGGAGGAAACGGCCATCATCATTGAGTCGGCGGAGGAGGTCAGCAAGCTGGACTTCAGCCGCGACATCTGCCTCTATTCCCAGACAACGATGCCGCTCGACGAATTCCGTGGCATCGTGGAGTATATCAAGCAGCACATCAGCCCCGACGCGACCTTCACGTATTACGACACGATTTGCCGACAGGTGGCAAACCGCATGCCCAACATCCGGAACTTTGCCCTGAGGCACGATGCGGTGCTCTTCGTCTGCGGCAAGAAGAGCAGCAATGGTCGCGTACTCTTCAACGAATGCAAGAAGGCGAATCCCCGTTCCTACATGATAGACACAGCCAGCGAAATCGATGTCCGCTGGCTGCAAGGTTGTGAGTCGATAGGCATTTGTGGCGCCACGAGCACCCCGAAATGGCTAATGGAGGAGTGCAAAATAAGAGTCGAGCAACTGCTTGGCCGCCACGAATGACGTCTTCTCGCCGCGCAACACGCCCTGTTCGGCTGCCTGCAGCATATCGGCTATCGTGGGGTTGTGGTAGAAGTTGCCCGTCAGCTGTTCGTTGATGCTCTCGTACATCCAGTACTTCGCCTGTTCAGCGCGACGGTACTCGAAGTAGCCGCTTTTCTTTACGAAGTCGAGATAGGCATAGACCATGTCCCACACCTCCTTGATGCCATATCCGTAGAAGCCGCTATAGGTGAGCACCTGCGGAGCCCAGCCGCTCTCGGGCAGCGGGAAGAGGTGAAGGGCATTGCGGAAGTGTGTGGCAGCGAGCTGACACTTATCGACGTTGTTCCCGTCGCACTTGTTGATGATGATGCCGTCGGCCATCTCCATGATGCCTCGTTTGATGCCCTGCAGCTCGTCGCCTGTGCCGGCAAGCTGGATGAGCAGGAAGAAATCGACCATTGAGTGGCAGGCCGTCTCGCTCTGCCCTACCCCGACGGTCTCAACGAATATCTTGTCGAAGCCGGCAGCCTCGCAGAGGATGATTGTCTCGCGCGTCTTGCGTGCCACGCCGCCCAAGCTGCCAGTCGAGGGGCTGGGACGGATGAACGAGTCGGGGTGTACGCTGAGCTTCTCCATGCGTGTCTTGTCGCCCAGGATGCTTCCCTTGGAGCGCTCGCTGCTGGGGTCGATGGCAAGCACTGCCAGCCGTCCGCCGTGTTCCTTCAGGACGTGCAGGCCGAACTCGTCGATGCTGGTGCTCTTGCCGGCACCGGGCACACCGCTGATGCCTACGCGTATGCTCTTGCCGGAATGGGGCAGGCACTTCTCGATGACTTCCTGTGCTATGGCCTGATGCTCGGGGATGGTGCTCTCGACGAGCGTCACGGCCTGACCGAGGATGGTGATGTTACCTTTCAGGATTCCCTCCACGTAGTCGCCTGCCGTGAGGTGTCTGCGTGCGAAGCGGCTGCGGTTGAGGTGCGGGTTGACGATGGAGACAGGGCCCACGCCGCTGTTCACCTGCAGGCCCGCATATTCGGGGTTGTTCTCGGGATGTTCCATTTCCTTTTTATTTTAATTCATGATTCGCAATTCACAATTCATAATTGTTCCCTCCTCGAACTCCGATGGGGCTTTGCTACGCATTATGAGCTATGACTTGACTTCCACGTTGATGTACTGCTTCGTCTGTTGTGGGGCATCGGTGATGAGCAGGACGCGCATCCGGCCCTTGCTCTTGCCCAGGTAGCGGGCTGTGACGGTTATCTTCAGCTTCGCACTCTTACCGGGACGGATGGTTCTGTCGCTTATCCTGACGCTGAGAGCTCTGTTGAAGACTTGCACCTGCTGGATGTGCAGGTCGCTTTTGCCGGTATTGGTGAGGATGATGTTGTGGCTGACGGCTTTCTTACCGCTCTCGACGTCAAGCTCGGCCGATGACTCGCTGACGGAGAGCTCGGGTGCAGCGGCAAGTTCGGCATCGCTCATGCCGGCAAAGCTCGGCAGCAGGATGGCGGAGACGAGTATCTCATTCGTGTCCCCAATCTTGTCGCCCATGTAGCGGGAAAGGTAGATGCTGGTCTGGTGAAGCCCGAAGGTGGGGAGCTTCTCGCTGTCGAGCGTAAGACGGATGATGCCGGCCTTGCCCGCAGGAATGTCCTCGGGTTCACATTGGACGGAGAGGTATGGCGGCAGATGCATCAGTTCGGGACGGAAGGCAGTGCGGTCCGTGTTCAGCAGGTGCAGCTCCGCCGTTGGCCGGTCTCCGCGGCTGACATCCTCAAACTCCACGGTGTTCGACATCAGCCGCACGTTGCCGAGGTCGATGGGATACTCGTCGCTGTAGTCCTGCACTTCCTTCACGACGACTCCCTGCACGGCGATGTAGGCGGGCACATCGGAGATGTTGGTCAGCACCTCCACTTCCTTGTAGAACGTCCCCAGCAGCTTGGCGTCGAAGGTCAAGCTTATCTCGCCCCGGGCCCCGGGAGCAACGGGTGACTGCGGAAAGGAGACGTCCAGGCAACCGCACGAAGCCTTCACCTCATGGATGAGCAGAGGCTTGTCGCCCTTGTTCGTAAAGCCGAGGCTGAACTTACGAGGCGACTGGAACTGCACCTCGCCCACCTTCTTGATGTCCGTATCGGGCACAAAGCGGGGCTGCGCCTTCAGCAGGAGCAGGGGGAAGCAGGAGAGCAGGAGCAGAAGAATCAGACGTTTCATTTCCAAATTAGCGTTTTTTACACGACAAAGGTACGGATTTTCGGCCTAAAATCAAGTACCTGGCACCGAAAAGTTGCCGATGGGCCCCATAATTCTTCATTATTCGCTGTTTATTGATTATTTTTTCGTATCTTTGCGCAACAATAGGCCCCCACATCTATGAAGCAGACCGTCACCACCGGCGAGAAAGTCCTCCTGTTCCTTTTCGCCACATTAGCGATAACGGCTTTCAGCGCCTGTTCGTTCCTCTATCCGTACAACCCCTGGGACGATGCCGATGTCTATATGACGATAGGCAAGGCCATGCTCGCCGGGAAAGAGCTCTACCTCGACATCTTCGACCACAAGGGCCCCGTGCTCTTTTTCCTGCACGAAGGCGCAGCCATGCTGTCCTCGTTCCTCTCCGGCTCGGTCCGTACCAGCTTCCTTGGCATCTATATCCTGGAGGTGGCGTGTGCCTTCTTCTATCTGCTCTATTCGCTGCGGACCATGCGGCTCTTCTCATCGTCGTCTGCCTGCCTGCCCCTCGTCTGTCTTCTGGGCGTGATGACCTACTCGTCAGACTTCTTCGGCTACGGCGACAGCGTAGAGGAATTCGTACTGCCCCTGCTGGCACAGAGCCTCTACTTCATGCTGCGCTTCGTCGAGGAACGCCACGTGCCCCGCTGGTGGCAGTCCCTCATCATGGGAATGGGCATCGCAAGCATCTTCTGGATGAAGTTCAACCTGCTCTTCTTCTACCTGGGCGGCATCCTGGCTCTTGCCTACATCGCATCGAAGCACAGGACGTGGCAGCAGCTATGGAACGTCATGTTCTGGGCCTTCACCGGATTTGCCACAGTCACGGCATGTGTGCTGCTGTACTTCGCCTTCCACGGCACCCTCACCGCCCTTTGGGATGCATACTTCATGGTCAACATCTTCCACTATCACGGCACGGCCACAAACGGCGAGCCGCCCTTCTGGTGGTTCCCGCTCGTCAAGCTCGGCATCTGGGCGCTGCTGATGATTCCCGCCGCCTTCCTGCCCGTGAGCAAGGAGGTGAAGATTCTCGTCTTCGGAACGTACGGCGTGCTCGTCCTCTCATACGCCACACTCACGGTCCAGTTCTACTACTTCCTGACCCTCTATGCCTTCTTCCCGCTGCTCATCAGCTACATCAGGGAATACCGGCTCACCAGGCGCATGTCAGCCACCATCCTGCTTGTGGGCGCCCTCTGCACCGCCACCAACTGGAACCTCGTCACACGGCTCAACGGCAGCTTCCCCCACTGCGTGCCCGAGATGGCAGACATCGTCAACCGCAACGAGACGCCCGACAGCGAAGTCCTCACCTTCAGCAGCTACGACACCGGCATCTACCTGCAAACGCACCATCTGCCGCCCAACCGGAATTTCTTCATCTCCAGCATTCTCAGCCCCGACATAAAGGCAGAGCAGGCCGAAATGGTCGCCTCCGGACGCATAAAGTACCTGGCACGCGAGATTGGGGCCATCAACACCTGCCACGAATACTACGACGCACCCATCCCCGCGAACTATCATCTCATCTACGACCAGGAGGAACTCTTCCGCTACCGCCTCATCTGGCAGCCACTCAGCTTCCTTTGGAACCTCACCTGGCCACGCCCCCTGCTGCGCCACATCATGGAGCCCGTCACCGTCAACCAGCGCATGCAACTCTACGAAAGGCAGCCCTGAAAACCCAGGAGGACGTGAGATAAAACTATTTTCACGTCATGAATTTGCAAATGCTTTTATAACAACGACTTGTGCGTTAAACGGTTGAAAAGTGTCGTCGTGCATTCTGTAGAAGGAGGAAATGACGATGATTTAACGTATTTAACCTTTGTAAACCTCAAAAACGCGTTATCTGTGCAAGTTTTCTCATAGCCACATCAGCATCTGACTTCATTGATATGTCACCCTCAGAGCATACTTTTAACTCTATTTTGCCCAAAAACAATAAAACATTTATCTTTTGGGGCAAAAATATGCTACCAAATGGCTTTTTCTCAATAATTGTTTGTACCTTTACCAGCAAATAATAGATCAAAGTCTTGTCCAAAATACTGACCGACTGTGCTTTGCCCCGAATGCCCCACTTCGCATAGAGTTTGAGGAACTATATACGGCACTTTTCAAACATGCCGACCAGTATATCTCCGTGGTAAAAACTCTAAGTCAACATAAAGAAGGTATGACCCGGAACGATTTGATGAAAGCCCTGAAAATAGAGGGGCGCAATCTCACTGCAGTACTTCGTAATCTGGAGCGTTGCGACTTCATTGCCAAAATGGCTCGTTTCCCTAACAAGTCGACCGATGCCATTTACAGGCTGGTTGACTTTTACACCTTATTTTATTATAAGTTCCTTGCCGAAGACCTGTCGGGCGATGAACAGTGGTGGAGCCATAATTTTCAGTCGCACAGCGTAGAAGCTTGGATGGGCAGGGCGTTCGAACTGCTTTGCCTCTGCCACGTAGGGCAGATAAAGAGGGCGCTTGGTATCTCCGGAATGGCAACTAGCGTTTCCTCATGGCGCTGGTTGGCTGACAAGGCCAATCAAAACCCGGCCAAAAGCGAAGGCGCACAGATTGACCTTATCATCGACCGGGCAGACCGCATGGTGCATCTTTACGAGATGAAGTTCAGCGTCGGTCCATACGAATTAAAGGATGCATACGAAAAGAAACTGCGCCAGCGGATGACAATTTTCCGTGAGATCACGAAATGTACAAAAGCACTGGTGAATACGTTTGTTACGACATTCGGCGTGGCTGACGGACTGCACAAGAGCATTGTAAACAATGAAGTGACATTAGATGAACTTTTTCTTTAAGCCAAAAGAGCAAAGCGAAACTCGTTTCGGCTTTGCCTTGGCGAGAAAAAGTCTGTTGAAAACGAACTTTTCAATTAATCAAGCTCTCAGCAACTCTACTGAGGCAGGAATAGTGCCCCCCTCTCTCGTGGGAGTGACATAGGGCAAAGAGAGGTGTGGATATACCTGCAGGGTTGAAACGCATAATGGTGTCGGCAAGCCAAGGCGGGCGGGGATAAAAACGAGGCATCCTCGCCCGCCTTCGGTAAAGAAAAAGGCCTGAAAGAAGGAAAAATGATAGAATAAAAGAAAAAAGTTGTCGTATCTATAAAAAAATGGTGTCCTCGATTGTATTATATATAGAAGCTTCCATAACGGAGAACTATAACGACAGAATGATATGCTCAATAAAAAGATACTTGAAGGGCTTTTCCGCCAGCATTACAGCGAGATGTTTCATCTGGCCAGAACCTTGCTTGGTGCTGATGAGGAAGCCGAAGACATCGTTCAAGATGTGTTTGTGCGGCTGATGGAAACGGACATCATTCCCGAAGCGGAAGGAATCCGTGCCTATCTGATGACTGCCGTACACCATGGTTGCACGAATTTCATCCGACGGACATCAATGCGACAGCAGATGGAAAGCCTGCTCCCCGTTGACGACTCAACCGATTTGCAGCCCATCGACCAGTTGACAGAGCGGCTGGATGCCATTCAGGCCTATGCCAACGAATTCACGGAACCACACCGCAGCATCTTTCATCTACGTTTTGACGAAAACCTAACCCTGAAGGAAATCGCCCAACGCCTTGACATGAACCAGAACACTGTCTATAAGTATCTCAGGCTGGGCATTCAGCAAATCCGTTTAAAGTTACGCCATTAAATCTACAATCGCAATGGACACAAGCAATGATAATATCCGTAAGCTCTTTGACATGCTTGACAACCCCGCTGCATATTCAGAGCAAGAAATCTTCGAAATCATCAACTGCGACGAGGAGACCCGCGAGACATACCGCCTGATGGTGGAGGCCAAGCGCAGCAGCCGTTGGACGCAGCCCCAACTGTCTGTCGATGTAGATGCCGCCTGGCAGCGATTCGAGCAAAAACACTATCCGCAGCAGAGGCCCCTGCACCACTGGATGCGCATCGCCGCCTCATTCATTGGTATTCTCTTTATATCGGGCATCGCATTTGCCGTTATCCATTTTGTGCGAAATCACTCTGTTGAGCTACAAGCACCCCAGACGGAAGAAACAAACATAGAACTGGCGAATCAAGAGGTCGCCGCTCCTGTACGTTTTGATGACGTGCGCCTCGACAGCATTCTCACCGTCGTTTCAGCACATTATGGAAAGGCAGTCAGCTTCCGCAGCGAAGAGGCCAAGGGCATGAAATTCATCATGGCATGGAATCCCGATTCATCGTTGACAAGTCTCATCGACGTACTTAATATGTTCGACGGTCTTCTGCTAACCATTCAGCAAGACACCATTTTCGTTGAGACGACAGAATTAAAAGAGGACGCTGAATGAGACACTATTTGATTGTCCTACTGCTGATTGCCACGCAGTCCATACAGGCGCAAATCAGCCATGACTTCCGTAACACGCCCTTGACTGATGCCCTGCGCACGATAGAGCAAGGGCAGGAGGAATACACCATTGTCATGCTCACCGATGAAATGGAGCACTTGAAGGTAAGTGCAAGCATCAAGGAGATGACAGTTCCCGAAGCCGTAAAGCGAATATGCAAAGGGCAGCCCGTGAAGGTGAAGACAAAGGGTAATCAGATATTCGTGCAATACAAACCAGAGAAAGATTTTACGGATAAGAAAGTAGAGCTTTCGGGCTGTGTAGAGGACGGTTTCTTAGAGATGCCGTTGCCCCATGCCAAGGTCTCTGTGCTGCGTACAGACAGCAGCATCGTTGTGGATTCCGCAAAAATGTTTTTCTTCTACGGAGGCAATATGAAGATTGTTAGGGCGCAGTTCGGAGCCGATGTCAAAGCTGCAGAGCGGGAATACCTCGTCCGCGCCAGTATGGACGGCTACGATGACGTGTGGAAGCTGGTGCCCATTCCACGTTCCTTGCAGGATGTGGTGGAAGTACCGACGCTAAAGATGCGCAAGTCATCTGCGAAGACGTTGCATGAAGTAACGGTGACGGCCACTAAGATTAAAATGTTCTATCGCGGTGACACGCTTATCTATGATGCCACAGCTTTCAAACTGCCAGAAGGTTCCATGCTCGACGACCTCATCCGCCAATTACCAGGCGTGACGATGAATGCCGACGGCGAGATCTTCGTCAACGAACGCAAGGTGGATGAGCTACTGCTGGGCTCCCGTTCCTTCTTCGGTGGCAATAAGAAGGTGTTGATGGAAAACCTGCCGTACTACACAGTCAAGCACCTGAAGGTTTATGAGAAACAGACGGACATGAGCGAGGCGCTGGGCTACGACGTCGAACCGCGCAAGTACGTCATGGATGTCAGCCTGAAGGAGGAGTACAAGCGCGGCTACATCGGCAATGTGGAGGCGGCGGGAGGAACTGACGAGCGGTGGCTTGGGCGCGCCTTCCTCCTTGGCTTCACAGACCGTCTGCGCTTCACGCTCTTGGGCAACGTAAACAACGTCAACGAGGGGCGCCACATCGGAGAGTCCGACCAGTGGAGCCCTGCTCGCCAGCCGCGTTCGCAGACCACGACGCGCAGTGTAGCTGCTGAAATCGACTATTCCTCCAAGGGTAACAAGCTAAAGGATACATTCCGCGCAGAATACACCTCCACAACGGACGAACAGACCATGACGCAGCGCCGAGAGCAGTTTCTCGCTGGCAGCAAACCCACGTCGTTCACCGGGTCGTTCAGTCGGCAGGGCAACGGGCGGCTGAGAGTCTTCAACGGCTTTCAGCTAAAGAAGCCGACATGGATATACTCAACAGTAAGCTTCGTCTCTACCCGCCGCGATGGCACGACAAGTTCGTCCTTCGAGCAGTGGGACGACACGCTGACAACCACCCTCCGCTCCGTCGGTCTGAGCCGCGGCTCGTCCTGGAACGGACACGCCGACGTGCAGGGTGCCGTCAACATCGGCGAAAAGGGACGCCTGACATTCTACGTCATGGGTGACCACAGCAAGGACGATGTTGAACAGGCCACGCGATATGAACAGGGCATTACCCCATCCACGTCGCGAAGGGGATCCGTCAGTTATAACACAAACGACATATCGAACCGCTCCACCGGGGTCATGGCAAACGTCGGCTACAACCTCAAACTTGCCGGAGACCTACACCTGATGGCCGGCGACGACGTGACCTACATGTCGGTGCGACGCCACGACTACCTCTACCACCCCGACACACTCCTGCTCGCCTCACAAATCGACGCTCTGGCTGCCATCACAGACCCGCACAACTCCTACGACAGCCATTTCCGCTCCATCGACCACAAGCCTGGCATTACCTTATATAAAGATGCCCGTGCCCGTCAACGTCAATACGGATACACCTTACTCTACTCGAAGTTCCGATTCGGCCTCGGCCTACCCATCCGCCACGAGAGGCTCCACTACCGCCGCGGCACGCTCGACACGCTGGCCGTGCAGCACACCCTCTTCCTCAATCCTACTTTCAGTTTCCGCCATGTGAGTTCCGACAGCCGTCGCGATATCCGCCTGAACGTCGAACACCGCCGCTCAGCTCCCGAGCTGACCGATCGCATCACCTTCCGTGACGACAGCCAGCCCCTCATCGTGAAGCTTGGCAATCCTGACCTCAAGCCCACTATGCTCACGACGTTCAGCCTTCAGTACTACGACCAAGCCGCACCAAATCAAGGACAATATCACATTTCCGCTTCCTTCGACTACCACCACCGCGACGTGGCGCAGTCCCTCACTTACGATCCGGCGACAGGCATCCGTACCTACAAGCCCATGAACATCAGCGGAGCATACGTGGCACGTGCCGACTTCGGCACCGACCGCAACATTGGCGAGAAGCGCTATTGGTCGTGGCACGTCGATGCCGGAGCCGATTGGAACCACTCAAAGGATCATGCCATGATGGAGGGCGAGACAGAAAGCCACGAGAATGTCGTAAATACACTCACTCTCAATAGTGGTGCTCACATTCGTTTCAACCGGAAGACGCTAAATGTCCGAGCTGTGGGCAACATCAACTGGCGACACAGCGAGGGGCGGATGCACGATTTCTCCACCCTCAACGCCCTCGACTTCCAGTACGGCATCGAAGCCCAATATACTACTCCTCCCCTTTGGGGGAGGTTGGGAGGGGGCATGACTCTTGCCGCAGATGCAACGATGTATAGCCGTCGCGGCTACGGCACAACTTTCCTCAACCGTGACGATTTTGTCGTCAACGCCGCCATCAGCCAGTCATTCCTCAGTGGCAAGTTCATCCTCCGCCTCGATGGTTTCGACCTCCTGCACCAGCTTTCACCTACCGACTACATCATCAATGCCCAAGGCCGCACCGTGACTACCTACCGTTCCCTCCCGCACTACCTTATGCTCCACGCTGTTTGGCATTTCAACAAGAATCCAAAAAAATGAAAACACGCCAGTTTCAATGATTGGTGCCTCCCCGCTTACTTCACTGCAGCGGGCGACGGGGAGGATTTTTCAACAGCTACGGCGAAATCAAACCCACGCACGGCTTAATTCTTCGTCGTGATGACGTGACGGGGCTGCTCGTTACAGGAGGGTATTCTTGAACCCAAATCGGTCATTAGAAGCGCAATAATCCGTGGTTAAGCTTGTAACGTGTTGAAATTTCGTCTTTTGAATGGTTGATTTTCTAATGGCGGTCATTAGAAAAGTCAAATTACAAAAGGGCTGTTATCAATCGGTTACCGTCCTAATGACCGATTTGAGATAAAACTATTTTCACGTCATGAAAATTAATTTTCACGTCGTGAAAATAGTTTTGCGACGCGTTGCCGAAACTTTTGTACGAGGCACGACCACACTTTTGCATGAGCAAAAAAAAGGAGGGGAACGGCATCAGCCATTCTCCTCCTCTGTTGATTCTGTAAATCCCGAAGCGGGTTGCTTCCCGGACGTTACTTACTTCACCTTTGCTACCACAGCCTTGAAAGCCTCGGGGTAGTTGACGGCGAGGTCAGCGAGCACCTTGCGGTTGATCTCGATGCCGGCCTTGTGCAGCAGACCCATCAGCTGGCTATAGCTGAGGCCCTCCAGACGTGCGGCAGCGTTGATACGCTGAATCCACAGTGCACGGAAGTTGCGCTTCTTGGTGCGGCGGTCGCGATAGGCATAGGTAAGACCCTTCTCCCAAGTGTTCTTGGCAACGGTCCACACGTTCTTGCGTGCGCCGAAGTAACCTCTGGTCAGACCCAGAATTTTCTTTCTCTTAGCTCGTGAAGCTACATGATTTACTGATCTTGGCATAATTTTGTTTCTTTTTGAATGGCAGCGCCGCACGGGGCGGTCTTTATGTGCTGGGCATTCGGTTAATAACTAAAGTAAATTCTCTTCCTGAGGTTTCAGAGGTTTAGCGGAGGCAGAAGAGGTCGCGGACCTGCTTCATGTTCTCAGTTACAACGATAGCGCTGTGGTCGAGATTACGCTTCTGCTTCTTTGTCTTCTTGGTCAGGATGTGGCTGTGGTAGGCGTGGTGACGCTTTACCTTGCCGGTTCCGGTGAAAGTAAATCTCTTCTTTGCGCCGGAGTTAGTCTTTACTTTTGGCATTTTTTTGATATTTGAATTATTAATTATTAATAGTGTGGCAACGCATATACCAGGGCGTTACGCACAATCTCATTTACCATTTAATCATTTACCATTTACCATTTGTTCTCCCCTCTCCTCGGAAAGGGGCCGGGGGGTGAGGCTTTAGTCGTCGAAGTCCTCGCCTTCCACCTTGGGGCCGGTATATTCCTTGCGAGCCTTTTGCTGTGGAGCCTTCTTCTCGCGCACGGGCACCACCGGAGCTTCGTCCTGCTCGGGTTTCTTCTGCGCGGGTACCTGCTTCTTGGGGGCAAGGAACATGATCATGCGCTTGCCTTCGAGTTGCGGCATCTGCTCTACCTTGCCGTACTCCTCCAGGTCGGCTGCAAAACGCAGCAACAGGACTTCGCCCTGCTCCTTGAAGAGGATGCTGCGCCCCTTGAAGAAGACGTAGGCCTTCACCTTGTCGCCGTCGCTGAGGAAGCCTTGGGCGTGCTTGAGCTTGAAGTTGTAGTCGTGGTCGTCAGTCTGAGGTCCGAAACGAATCTCCTTGACATCCACCTTCACCTGCTTGGCCTTGATTTCCTTCTGGTGCTTCTTCTGCTGGTAGATGAACTTACTGTAGTCGATGAGCCGGCACACAGGTGGCTCGGCATTCGGAGAAATCTCCACGAGATCCACGCCACGCTGCTCTGCCATCTGCAGTGCTTTGGAGATTGACACGACACTGCTTTCGATGTCGTCACCAACGATACGGACATCGCGGACGCCACGAATCTGCTCGTTGACGCGGTACTGCTGTTTCAGGTTTGGTTTCTTCATTTATGTTTGTTGTTCCGTTTAGAAACAAGTTGACTTCATCGACATGGTTTTAGTTAACCTTTTCGTCTCTTGCGGCTGCAAAGTTAACACTTTTCTGTCATTTTACGTACTTCCTCGGTGATTTTCTTTGCAAAATCTTCATATTTTAGTGTTCCTTGCTCTCCGCCGCCGCGCTGACGGAAGCTTACTGTGCCTTCTGCCTGCTCCTTTTCGCCCACGATGAGCATGTAGGGGATGTGGCGGAGCTCGGTGTCGCGAATCTTGCGGCCTATCTTCTCGCTGCGGTCGTCGATGACGGAGCGCACGTTCTGCGTGTCGAAGTAGGCTTTGAGCTGTTCGGCATACTCCTGATACTTCTCGCTGACGGGCAGGATGGCAACCTGGTCGGGAGTGAGCCAGAGGGGGAAGTGTCCGGCAGTGTGCTCGATGAGCACAGCCACGAAGCGCTCCATCGAGCCGAAAGGTGCACGGTGAATCATGACGGGGCGGTGCTTCTGTCCGTCCTCGCCGACATACTCAAGCTGGAAACGCTGCGGCAGCTGATAATCGACCTGAATGGTGCCGAGCTGCCAGCGGCGACCGATGGCGTCCTTCACCATGAAGTCGAGCTTGGGGCCGTAGAAGGCTGCTTCGCCAAGCTCTTGACGAGCCTTCATGCCCTTCTCGGCACAGGCATCGATGATGGCCTGCTCTGCGTTGGCCCAGTCCTCATCGGAGCCGATATACTTCGTCTTGTCGTTGGGGTCGCGCAGCGATATCTGCACCTCCACGTTCTCCTCGCTGAAGTTGAAGGTGGAGAAGACGCGCTGGATGATGTCCATGACGTTGATGAACTCGCGCTTCACCTGGTCGGGACGGCAGAATATGTGGGCATCGTCCTGCGTGAAGCAGCGGACACGGGTCAGGCCGTGCAGCTCGCCGCTCTGCTCGTAGCGATAGACGGTACCGAACTCGGCGCAGCGGAAGGGCAGTTCCTTGTAGGAGCGCGGACGGTTGGCGAATATCTCGCAGTGGTGAGGGCAGTTCATGGGCTTCAGCAGGTATTCCTCGCCCTCCTCGGGTGTCTGGATGGGCTGGAAGCTGTCCTTGCCGTAGTGGTCCCAATGGCCTGAGGTCATATAGAGGTTCTTGCCGCCAATGTTGGGCGTAATCACCTCCTGATAGCCATACTCCTTCTGAATCTTGCGGAGCATTTCCTGCAGGCGGAGGCGCAGGTCTGTACCCTTGGGAAGCCAGATGGGCAGTCCCTTGCCGACGCGCTCGCTGAACATGAAGAGCTCCATCTCCTTGCCGATTTTGCGGTGGTCGCGCTTCTTGGCCTCCTCAAGCATCTGGAGATACTCGTCGAGCATCTTTTTCTTGGGATAGGAGATGCCGTAGAGGCGCTGCATCTGGTCCTTCGTGGCATCTCCGCGCCAGAAGGCTCCGGCTATGCTCATCAGCTTGACGGCCTTGATGATGCCGGTGCTGACGATGTGCGGACCCTTGCAGAGGTCGGTGAAGTGGCCCTGTGTATAGGTTGTGATGCTGCCGTCCTCAAGGTCCTGTTCGATATGCTCGCACTTGTAGGTCTGGCCTGCAGCACTGAACAGTGCGATACTGTCGGCCTTGCTGACCTCCTTGCGCACGACGGCCTCGTCCTTGCGGGCCAGCTCCAGCATCTTGTCCTCAATCTCCTTGAAGTCGCCTTCGCCTATCTGCTTGCCGTCGGGGAGCAGGACATCGTAGAAGAAGCCGTTCTCGATGGCAGGGCCGAAGCCGAACTGAATGCCGGGATAAAGCTCCTGCAGAGCCTCGGCAAGCAGGTGGGCACTGGTGTGCCAGAAGGCATGCTTGCCTTCTTCGTCCTCGAACTTATAGAGCTTGATGCTTGCATCTGCGTTAATGGGGCGGTTCAGCTCCGTTGTCTCGCCGTTGACGCCGCAGGCAATGACATCCTGAGCCAGACGTGTCGAAATGCTCTGCGCTATCTCGTAACCGGTGACACCGTTCTCATACTCGCGGACAGAGCCATCGGGGAAAGTTATTTTTACCATCTTGCTTTTGTATATTTACATTTTCGGGGTGCAAAGGTACAAAAAAGTTTCCACACACATACATAATGGTGCGAGTTTTTTTGCCTTAAACCTTGTTTTTATCTGATTAGCTGCTGTTTCGGCAGCTTTGGGGTTCCTCTTTTCGGGCCTCGACTGTCAATCCGCAGGATAATGTTCACGGACGTATTCATCAACCCATGCATAGTACTTTCGCAGCGCTTCGGCACCGTTCTTGTCCTTCCTGACCTTTTTCAGGACACTACGGGCATGACTGAACACCTCACGCTCCAGGGGCACAACGCGCTGCACGATGCCGGTGCCGGCTGCATTCACCAGCTTGCTGAGGTCGATATAGTCGCGCACGTTGCCACGCTTCAAGCTGAACACCTTCATCTTTTGCGCGATGGAATGCGAGCAGAGCCATGCCTTGCCGTCCTCGCCTCGCTGCACGACAGAGGGAAGGGGCACGTCCGCCTGCAACATCAAAGGAATAGCAACCGACGCACACGGCCAGCCGATACTTGTCCAGCTGATTGTGTGCGCAGGGGACTCTCCGGGAGCTACTCCCTGTATCAGAATAGCAGACGACGTAATATAGCGCGGTATGAATTCCGAGAAGTGAACGAAGCGAGTGTCGTTCTCATCCTTCGGCAGCTGACCATAGAGGTCTTGCTTGGTCAGGCCGTGCGTAAGGTGACGAGGGACGTTGGCTATCAGGTACTCGCTGTCGATATTACCTTTGCGATGAGCCTCGGCCATGAAGTCTGTAATCGCCATGAAACGTTCCACACCTCGGTCAATGTCGCGACATCCAGTCAAACCATGATTGGTGCGCACCAAGTAACCATCGGGAGCTACCTTGGGGTCGTTGGCATCAAACTTGGCGTAACTCGAGTCGCCAGTCTCATAATAAGCACACCCGCCTTCGCTGTCCAATACCCCAAAGTTGGAGTTCAACCCTCGAGGCTTGGGCAGTGTGTCGAGCAGATGTTCGAAGTCGGCCAGGGTGCGACATATTTCTAAAGCCCGACGCATCAAGCGTCCGTCGTTGTCCGTGTCTTTGCCCTTGCAGCCATTCATGTTGTAAGCCGCTGTGTTAATGATGGCAAAGCCTGCCTCATTGTGCCCGCCCCAGATTTCCTTCGGCACCTTGTCCCAGGAGGCTGCGATACCCATGTAGCGGTAAAGCTCACCCTGCGCAACGATGACCACGTTGTTCACGTCTCCCGTATCGCGATTCTTGAAAATCATCGGACGTCCGTCCTTCGTGGCTTTGCCCGAGACGATGAAGGATGTGCAGGCTCTTGTCCCTTCGGAAAATGCAAGACACAGGCTGATGGTCAGCAACAGGAGTAGTTTGCCGGTGGGGTTCTTCATGGTGAGTGTTCTTTAAGGTTTCTTGGATAGTTGCTTCGAATACTTCTTGATGAGGCTATAGGCAGTATAGAGTCCAAGCTCGCCTGCCTGCGAGAGATCGCTGATGCCCTGTTCTGTCTGTCCGCCAAGGATGCGGGCCACGCCACGTCCGTAGTAAGCGCTGGGGAAATGCGGGTCGAGTTCGATGGCGCGGCTGAAGGACTTCTGTGCTGCCATGTAGTCAGCCAGCTGCACCTGCACGCAGCCTATGTTGTAGTGAAGGAAAGGCACGTCGGGCATGAGGTCGAAAGCCTTGCTGTAGTCCTGCACGACCATGAGGTAGCCAAGGCGGAGGTCGGAAGCCGAGGCAGTGGTCCGTCTCACTTCGAGCTGAGCAAAGCGACACTGGGCTCGCAGCATATAAGCCAATGGGTCGGAGCCGTTCATTTGAATAAGGTGAGTCATATCCCAAATGGCATTCTCGAAGTCGCGGATATGATAGTAGTCGAGGGCACGGTTCAAGAGCAGATTGCGGTCTGCCATGTCGAGGGTCTTTTGTTCAAACTCCTCTATCTGTTCGGTGAGTGCCGTTATGGAGGCCTGGTGTGCTTCGGTCTGCTTTGCGGTCAACGGAGCCTCGTTGTTCGTCAGATACAATTGGGAGGGGAACACACGTTGGTTGTTGAGTTCCTCTATCTGGGGGCAATAGGGCGCGTAAGTGTTGGTCTCTGAAGTCCGTCTATAGTATGTAAGTGAATAGATGGGCTCGGGCCTGAGTTCTGTCTGACGGTTCTGCACCTTGCCCCGATAGTCGCTGACGTATTCGTTCTCCTCTTCGTGGGTATCTTCTTCCACGAGGGCGGCGTAGTTTTCGATGTTGCGCTCGCTCTTCTTTCGGGTTCTCACGGGTCGCTTCTTGCCTGCTGCCGCATCCAGGCGTGCCTGCAGCACCTTGAATTCGTCGCGCTCGGCACCAGCCGTGTCTCCTATCTTCCTTTTGATGGCGGCCCGCTGGCGGTAGCCGTCCCAGAACTCGGGGTAGTCCTTGATGACGGCGCTGATGTCGCGGATGGCACCGTCATAGTCGCCGACGTTGTCTAGCAGGAGTGCGCGGTTGTAGAGGGCGATGGTGTTGTCGGGTTCGAGTTGAAGGACGTAGTTGAAGTCCTCGATGGCAAGGTTGTCCTCGCCGACCTGGGCACGAAGCAGACCACGGTTGTAGTGGGCCAGATAGTTGTTCGGCTCCAGGTCGAGACAGGCGTTGTAGTCGGACATGGCTCCCCGCAGGTCGTCCCGGTTGTAGCGTGTCAGGGCGCGGTTGACGTAGAGGCCAGCCGTCCGCGGCATCTGCGTGATGGCCTTGTCGAGCGATGCCTCGGCATCATCGTATTTCTTGCGATTAGCCTGGAACATGGCTTTGAGGCTCCATGCCCTGCCGTCATACTCGTCCAGTTCCAGTGCACGGTCTGTCCACTTCTCGGCCTGCACGGTGTCGGTACGCAACAGGGAGACCTGCGACTTCAAGGTGTATTGTTGGGACTCCTTCGGCCAGTGGCGTATCATGACGTCGAGCGCGGAGTCTGCCTTCTCGTACTCCTTCAGTTCGATTTGACAGAGCACGAGGTTGTGCCAGGAGCCGTGGTCGAGGGGATTGATGGACAGGGCCTTGCGGTAGTCTTCCTCTGCCAGGGCATAGCGGTCCTGATTGATGCGGCAGAGGGCACGCAGGACGTAGTGGTTGAGGGCGTAGGGGTTACGTTCCAGGGCATTGTTGCAGTCTATCTCTGCTCCCTGATAGTCCTCGAGGTAGTACTTTGCGACGGCGCGGTAGAAGTAGGGTTCTCCGAGCCAGGGCTTGGCGGTGATGACCATATTGAAGCGCTGAATGGCAAGCACATAGTCCTCGTAGTACAGGGCATTGCGCCCCATGAGCAGGACGCGGTCTGTGTTGATTTGGGCCCTCAGGCATTGGCCGTTGACCACCTGCCACTGACCATTCATCTCCTTCAGGTGAAGGTTGAACATGCCCAAAAGCATGGCTACAAGCAGGTACAGACGTTTTACCTTCATGATGCCTTAACGGTCAATGGCAGGTGGTCAGTGGTCAATGACGCTTGACTTTCACCTTATAGTTGCAGGAGAAGTTACCTTCGCGGATGTCCTGGAGCTTGGACTTGGTGAGCTGTCGGCGCAATCCTTTCAGGTGGTCGGTGAAGACGACGCCGTCGAGGTGGTCGAATTCATGCTGCATGACGCGGGCCAGGTAGCCTTCCACCCATTCGTCGTGTTCCTGGAACTGCTCGTCCTGATAGGTGACGCGGATACGCGTGGGGCGCTTCACCTTCTCGTGTATGCCGGGCAGACTGAGGCAGCCTTCCTCCGAGACGTCAGTCTGCGTCTCGTCGTATTCCTCGATGTAGGGGTTGATGAAGGTGCGGACGTAGCCTTTGTACTCCGGCAGGTCGTCGCTGATGACATCCAGATTGATGACGGCCAGGCGTATGGGCACCCCTACCTGCGGTGCAGCCAGGCCGATGCCTTCGCTGTTCTCCAGGGTCTCGTACATATTCTGTATGAGCTGGTCAAGCTCCGGATAGTCCTTGTCTATTTCCTCGGCTTCCTGCCGGAGCACAGGCTGGCCGAATGTGTAAATTGGCAGTATCATTGTTTCAGTTCATTGTTCTTAGTGCATTGTCCATAGTGCACTCGTTCAGACTCGCCTCTCCATCCAGCCTTGCAGGATAATGGTGGCACTGACCTCATCGACGAGGGCTTTGTTGCGGCGTGCCATCTTGCCGATGCCGCTCTGCTGGATGGTTTTCTGGGCCAGGACGCTGGTGTAGCGCTCGTCCCACATCTCGACGGGCACGGAGGGAAAGGTCTTCTGCAGCTGGAGGACGAAGGTCCGCACCCGCGGCAGGTTGTCGCTGTCGCGCCCGTTGGTCTGTTTGGGCAGGCCGACAACGATTCGCTCCACGTCTTCCCTGGCGAGGTAGTCCCGGAGGAAGGCAAGCAGCTTTGGTGTCTCTACGGTTGGAAGCCCTCCCGGAATAATCTGCAAGGGGTCCGTCACAGCCAAACCGGTGCGACGGACCCCGTAGTCTATTGCCAGGACTCTTCCCACATTATTATATTGTGAAGTCCTTCTCTCTCCTATTTCTTGTACAGCAGCCATGCTCCGGGGTACTGCCCTTCGAGCTGTGCACGCTTCTGAGCGGCGTCGGACTTGGTGTCGTAGCTGCAAGCCACAACGCGGTAGAAGGTCTGTCCGTTCACCTGTGCCTGGGCCACGCAGCTGTTATAGCCTTGGCCGGCCAGTTTCTGCATGAGGGCCACGCCGTTGCTCTTGATGGTGACGGATGCCACGACTACGCCGTACTGCTTCAGGGGGCTGCCCTCCACATGGGACACGCTTTCGTTGCGGACGGCTACGTTGCTGTAGTCAGCCACAGGAGTAGTGGGGACGGTGGTGACGGGAGTCACCGTCTGAGTGGGAACCTGCTGGACAGGCGTTGTGGTCGTTACGGGTGTCACGTTCTCTGCCTGCTGGGCCTTTGCCTTCTCATAAGCTTTCTTGTAGGCACTCTCCTTGCTTCTGCAGGAGGACATCATGAATACGGCGCAGACAGCAGCGCACATCAGAAGAATCTTTTTCATAGGTCTTGTGTGTATATGTTTTTTGGTTACTTTTTCTTGTTTTACCTCGCAAAGGTACCACTTTTTCCCTTCTGGAGCAACTAATAAGGGGGAAAAATCACCATTATTAACATTTTTTCTCCTTTTTGTTGCCGTTAACTGACAAAAAAGAGCTATATTTGCCACAGAGAACACGAAACAACCGACATTAATTAACACGAATAAAGTTATTGCAACGATGAAAGCATTGGATTTTCTGGTAGCCTTCGTAGGCGGTGCAGCCGTTGGTGCTGCTTGTGGATTACTCTTTGCCCCCGAAAAGGGCAGTGACCTTCGCGAGAAAATAGCAGAAGCCCTGCGCAAGCGCGGCATCAAGCTCAACCGCAAGGAGATGTCCGACCTGGTTGACGAGATTGCCGAAGAACTGCAGTCTGCAAAGGAAGAGGAATAAATGAACTACACCGACAATCTGCAATCGCTCTGGGCAGAGGTCAAGAGCCATTGGGAGCTGCAGAAGGAGTTCCTTACGCTCGACATAGCGGAGAAGCTGATCGTGCTGCTCTCGGCAGTGGCCGTGGCCGTCCTGTGCCTCACCCTCGGAGCTATGGCACTATTCTTCCTGCTGTTTGCCTTAGCCTCGTGGATAGGCCACATGGTCGGCAACGCGTTCCTGGGGCATCTCGTCATGGGTGTCCTGTTGCTGTTGCTGATGGCGATTGTCTATGTCGGGCGCAGGAAGTGGATCGTACAGCCCCTGTCACGCCTCGTGGCAGGACTGTTCATACAGGAAGAAGAAGGAAAGGAGGCTGAGCCATGAGTCGCATAGCGGATTCCCCCGACATCCTCGCCGCAATCCGGCAGAGGAAGGAGGCAACGAAGCTGAAGCTGGACGCCTCGCGCACACAAATCATGGCGACGGCCAACCAGTTCTGGTCGCCGCCCCCACAGGCCGCAGGCAGGACACAGAGCGTCAGCCGCCTGATTTCGAATGGCGTGTTCATCTACAACACCATTCGTGTCATCGCACGCATCTACTCCGGAGTTCACTCCCTCTTCGGTCGCCGCAGACGCCGCTGAACGTTTTCAGATTGTCAGGCCATCCCGCCCTCTTGCTTACAATTTGACACTTCGTTTTCCGACACGAAACGATGCAAAATAGCTCGCGAAACGCCTCGCGGACCGTTGCAAAAGGGTAGTTTTTCCGATGCCTCACGTCGTGCCAGCCAACGACTCACGTTGATTTGGCCAACGACTCACGAGCCGTTTTGCTTTTTCACGCGTCGCGACGCCCCCCGAAAAGCGTTCTCCGTACGTGCCACATTCTCAACGTGGAATCCACGAGATTGAAGCAATGTCACCAGTTGAGCTGGTGATGAGTATGTCTTTGTATAATGTGCCATAATAAAACAAAACGACCCGCCGATTTAAGCATTGTGAAGAGGCTTGGCGGGTTCT
>CACWTR010000026.1 GCA_902763865.1 uncultured Bacteroidales bacterium
ATAGAACAGATACTCTTCGCTGCTCGACAGGCGTGTCAGCGTCTCCCATGCCTCACTTTCCTGCTCGGCACGCCGACGCTCAATGATGTAGGTCTTGGCTTGTGTGTTACCCTGCAGGTTGACGTGCCACGACAGTTTCACCGAGCCTTCATAGACACCCTTCGAGGCATCGAGCGCGTAGAACTTCGTGCCCTCGCCAATAGCCTTCTTACTGATGTTATAGGTGTTGAGCACGGCATCGCCAATGACACCCACTATGCGATAGGTTTGGGGGGAGCAGGCACTCAGAGGCTCCTCGGTATAGGGCACGCCCGTCGCGGCGTCCACCTTGTTCTGCCGGTTGGTATGCTGGTCGGTGGTGCGGTGCTCCCAGCGCATGGCGGTCTGGTTGTCAGCAGGCGTGAGGGTGTAGATGGGTTCGCTCTCATCGTTCACGTAGATGCGGAACTTGTGGCCGAAACTCTTGGGATAGGCATCGGAAGTCCAGGTGAAGACGATGCGGTCCGACAGTTGCTCCGCCTTGAGGTTGTTGACGGGCATCGTGCGTGTGGTGTTCACGGTGACGCTGGCCTTCGTGTCGTCGCGACGGGTCGTCACGTCCCAGAAGTTCGATACATAATATACGTCATAGACCGGCTTTGCCTCATTGCTGAAGCCAGTGTCGGCGTATGAACGGACGTTTTGAGCGAGCTCGGCTATCTTTTTCCCGTCGCGATAGACCACCCACTTGTAGTCGGAATAGTTGCCGGGGATGGTGCCTACGCTCCACGAGAGGTTCACCTTCTTGTCGCGCTGGTTGAACACACCCTTCAGGTTGGTAGCCTTGACAATGGGCGGATTGATGGTCACCGTCTTGCTGATGACATCACTGTTGTCGGCAAAGGTGTTGCCCGAGTATGTGCCATTAAGACGAGAGTCCACCTTATAGCGGCCTACGTTCGTGGCTGTGGGCACAGTGCCCGACCAATTGCCGTCATTCACCCTGAACACCGTGTAGCCGACGTTATCGTCGATTGGATTATAGGTTATCAGCTTCTGACTCGTGCCGTCATAGGTAAGGTCCGAGGCGTAGGTGGGCTCCTTGGTCCACTTCGCCGTCTGCGTGGTGAAGTGCTGATGGATGAAAATATAGGTGGGTACTCCAGCTCCTTTGTTCGTGTCGACGTAGCCACTGTACGAGCTGTTGCGCCAAGAGACGGCGAGAGAAGAATTGTCACCGTCATCAGTATTGCCGTTGGTGTTGGTTGTTGTAGTCAAGCGGGTCATCACGCGCTTGCTGCCGCCGTAATCACTAAGGTTCTTGCGGTCGCAGGTGAAATAAATATATATATCATTCCCGTTAGAACCTCTGTTGAGGTCGCCGTCAAACTTGCTGTCGTTAGTCGGCGCCTTGTAATAGGTGCGCCCATCAGAGGTAAAGGAATCCACTTTTTTATTCGACGCGCAGATGTCGGTAATGTAGCCCGAATAGGGGTTGGCAGTGCTACTGGTCTTGTAGGCAATGTGGACGTACCAGCCACCGTTACCTTGGTTGAGGTCTTGCTCGAGGACGGTCCACCCCTTGTTGGTGTACTCGTTCCTCAGGTTTTTCGCGTCAAGTCCACTGATACCACAACCGAGCACCATCACGTCGGTAATGTACGATTGCGCCCATGCCGGCGTCACCCCCGCCACGAGCAGCATCAGCACGGCGACGAGCACTTGCAGCCCGAAGCCTCCGTGCCGGTTCTTTCTCTGTGTAGCCCCCGCCCCTCGGCACGCTGGCCACGATGATTGTCGTTGTGTTGTCTTCATATCGTTATTTTCATATCGTTATTTTTTTTAGGGTTCATCCGACAAAAACTACGCATTTGTCGGATGAAAAATTCGTGCTGTTTTCATCGCCTTCATTGTTTATTATGTTTGCTGTTAAAGATTATACAAAGGTTTGATATAGCCTCTCTTGCGCTTTTGGAAAACAGCATGGGTCATTTTGCTACAAAATTAAGGAATTTTTATAAGCCTGCAACGATACATCTGCCTTTTTTCGCTTATTTGTAAAGAAACATAAAATAACCATACTTCTTTATTCTAAGAATTTATGAATCTGATACTTTTTTCCCTTCTCGGATGGTGAGGGCTTTCGTGCTTGCCGACGTAGGTACTTTTTTCCTGATAAATCTGTCTGTTTTGGATTATTTTGTGTAACTTTGTGCTCGAATGTACATTAAACATGACGTTAATTCCATTAAAACATACACCACAATGAAGAATTATTTTCTGACGCTGCTCGGGGCTCTTTCGTTCTGCGTAACCTTGCTGGCACAAAGCGGAACAAGCTCTGATGCCATGACGACGACAGCTCACATCTCTGCTCCCAAAGGGGCTTTTGCCAAGACGGTGCTAATGCCCGGCGACCCGCTCAGGGCAAAGACTCCCGAAGAGCGCGAGACCAGTTTCACCAACATGATACGGCTGGCACTCGAGACTGCCATCAGCGACACGGTGACGGGACTGTCGGAAACCGCTGCGCCAACCGACGGCAGCAGGGACGGCAAGTACCTCGAGAACAGCCGCCTGGTCATCCGCAAAGGAGACCGGAGATACAGCACCGAAGGCATCCCCGTGCAGTAGGATGCGAACTGAAGAAAGACTCTATAACACTGAAAACAACTGACAAACATGAAGAAACAACTTTTCATCCTCCTGCTCGGCATCCTGACAGCTTCGCAGGCGGTCATGGCGCAGAAGCGTGCTGACCGGCAGAAACTCAACAATCCCGAGTCGTTCACCATCGTCGTCTTCGGCGACCCGCAGGGCTACACGAAGTACGACATCAACCAACCCATCTACGAACTCTGCACGGCCTGGATAGCCGACAACGTGGATAACCTCCGCATCAAGGCGGTGCTCTTCACCGGTGACCTGGTCGAACAGAACGAAAACATCGTGCGCAACCGCAGCATGCTCAACCAGACGAGCCGCCAGATGTGGGAATGGTCGAGCCATTGCCTGAAGCGACTGGACGGGCGCGTGCCCTACATCATTGCTGCCGGCAACCACGAGTACGGCTATGTCCGAGGCGACGAGGACTTCACGCACTATCCCGAGTACTACACCTACGAGCGCAATCCCAAGACGGCAGACCACCTCGTGGCTGCCTTCCCCAACCGCCGCGGACAGGTGTCGCTGGAGAACGCCGCCTGGGAGTTCAGCGACAAGAACTGGGGCAAACTCCTCATCATCGGCACGGAGTGGGCACCGCGCGACGAAGTGCTGAAGTGGGCACGGGACCTCTGCCAGAGCGAGAAGTACCGGGGCCACACCGTCATCTTCCTCACCCACTCCCTGCTGAATGAAAACACCGCGGACTACACCGACAACGAAAACTACAAGATACAGCCGCGCAACTACGGACGCGAAATATGGGAGAAACTGCTACAACCCTCCACCAACATCCGCCTGGCTGTCTGCGGACACACGGGGCATCCCGCCTCCGACGACGGCAAGGAGCCCGGCAGCAGCTACGACCACCAGATGAACAATGCCTACCGCTGCGACAAGAACGCGGCTGGCAAGAGCGTACATCAGATGATGTTCAACGTGCAGTGCCTCGGCGGAGGATGGGAAGGCAACGGCGGCGACGGATGGCTTCGGCTCCTCGAGTTCATGCCCGACGGACGAACCATCAAAGCCTCTACCTACAGCCCACTGTTCGGCATCTCGCCCATGACGAAGCACCTCGCACACCAGACGGACCCCTTCTGCCAGTTCGACATGGTAGTGGAATAAGAATTCGGGCAAAGAGCAGAATAACCCTGAACGACCCCTGCAAAAAGTCGTCACAACACGATGCAAAACTATTTTCATGACGTGAAAATTAATTTTCAAACCGTGAAAATATATTTTCATGACGTGAAAATTGATTTTCAAAGCTTGAAAATAACTTTTACTCGCGTTGACTGACACTTTGTCCCGCGTTTTTACTATCTTTGCATACTGATTGACTGAACTAACAAAACTTTTCACTATGAAGAAACTCACTGCGGCCCTCCTGCTCCTGACCTTTGCACTCAGCGCCGGTGCTCAGGAGGCAGCACCTCCCGACGCGCCCCGGATGGAATTCGCACTCCGCCTGAAGGTGACGCTGGGCAAGGCTTTTTCCTGCGGAGAGACTCCCCACGGGCAACGCACCGTCATACCGATAACGGGCGGCACATTCGAGGGGCCGGACCTGAAGGGCACCATTCTGGAGGGCGGTGCCGACTACCAGCTGTTCCGCAAGGAGCTGAACCGCACGGAGCTGGAAGCCATCTACTGCATCCGGACGGACGACGGCATCTGCATCCACGTCCGCAACAAGGGCATCATAGCCGAGGGAAGGGATGCCGACGGAAAACCTGTCAACTACTTCAAGTGCGCTCCGCAGTTCGAGGCACCTGCCGACAGCAAGTACGCCTGGCTGAACAACGCACTATTCATCTGTTCGCCCGACTGGTCGGAGAAGTTCGAGGGCATCGTACTGAACGTATGGAAAGTAATGTGACACATGCCGTGACGCGCTGGATAGTCATGCTGGCGGTGCTGGCCGGCAGCTCCACGTGCTACGCCGAGGACCACCTTTCCATCCTCGTCGCAGGCGACCTGATGCAGCACATGCCGCAGATAAAGGCAGCGCGGAAGCCCGGCGGCTCGTACAACTACGACGAGTGCTTTGCCGCCGTCAGGGACGAGGTGGAACGCGCCGACGTAGCCATCGCCAACTTCGAGACGACGCTGGCCGGTCCGCCCTACAGCGGCTACCCGCAGTTCTCGGCTCCCGACGACTTCCTCCGAGGGGTCGTAGGTGCAGGCTTCGACGTCCTGCTCACGGCCAACAACCATTGTGTAGATACCCGCCGCAAGGGGCTGGTGCGCACACTGGAGATGATGGACTCGATGGGCGTGGCACACCTCGGCACCTACCGCGACAGCGAGGAACGGGAACGGCACTATCCCTTCCTGCTGGAGAAGAACGGACTGCGCGTGGTGCTGCTCAACTTCACCTACGACACCAACGGCATCCCCGTACCGTCCCCCTGCGTGGTGAACATGCTGGACACGGCGGAGATAGCTGCCGACCTGCGGAAGGCTCGCGAGATGGAGCCCGACGTCATCATCGCCCTGCCGCACTGGGGAGTGGAGTACCAGACCATGCCGTCGAAGGAGCAGAAGGAGCTGGCACAGTGGATGCTGGCTAACGGCGTGAACCACATCGTCGGCGGACACCCGCATGTGGCACAGCCGATAGAGCTGTCTGCCGACGGGCGAAACCTGGTGGCATGGTCAATGGGAAACCTGGTGAGCAACCAAAGCAAACCGAACACCTACGGCGGCTACATGGTGCGGCTGGACCTTGAGAAACGCGACTCTGTGACATGTCTGACGGACTGCTGCTACACGCTCTACTGGGTGAGCCGCCCGCCCGACAACGGCTATCGGCACCAGCACCGCATCCTCCCCATCGACTATCCCGACTCGCTGCTCACCGCTACCGAGCAACGTCAGCGCTCCGCCATACGGACAAGCATGCGCAGGCTCATGAAGGAGCACGGCAAGGGAAACATCAGGGAAAACCTATAGGCTGTTCTCCAGAGCCTTCGCCACGCTGCCGGAAGCAAGCAGACACCGCCGCGCCTCGGCATAGCTCAGCCCGAGCGCCTCCTGAAGCATACGCGTGCCGCGGTCCACGAGCTTGGCATTGTTCAGCTGCATCCTGACCATGCGGTTGCCCTCAACGCGGCCCAGCCTTATCATCAAGGCGGTGGAAATCATGTTCAGCACCATCTTCTGAGCCGTGCCGCTCTTCATGCGGCTGCTGCCCGTAACGAACTCGGGACCCACGATGGTCTCGATGGGGAACTCGGAAGCCGCAGCCAAGGGCGTGTCGGGATTGCTGGTGATGCAGCCCGTGAGCAAGCCGTGCTTCCGTGCCTCCTCTACTACACCCAGCACGTAGGGCGTTGTGCCGGAGGCCGCTATGCCCAGCAGACTGTCGGCGGCTGTCGGCGAGAAGGCCATCAAGTCCTGCCAACCTTTCTCCCTGTTGTCCTCCGCATTCTCTACGGCATGGCGCAAGGCTGTGTCGCCGCCTGCAATGAGGCCAACAACCTTGCCCTCGGGCAGTCCGAAGGTAGGAGTCAGCTCGCTGGCATCGAGCACACCGAGCCTGCCGCTGGTGCCCGCACCCACATAGAAAAGCCTGCCGCCGTCGCGCATCCTGGGCTCCACAGCTTCCACAAAGGCCCCTATCTGCGGGATGACACGGCGCACGGCCTCGGCCACCAGCGCATCCTCGCGGTTGATGTCGCGCAGCAACTCATCGACCGACATCTTTTCGAGGTGGTCGTAGTGCGAAGGCTGCTCTGTTATCTTTTCTTTTGCTTCCACATTGCAAAGTTACGACTTTTTTCCGAACATACAAACGAGTGGCGAAGAAAACCATCTCCTGCTCTTCCGGAGAATGTATAATAGCGGGTGACTGCTTTCTATCTGTGAAACTGCCGCTTTTCATTAAAAGAATTGTCGTATTCCTTGCATGATACAGAAGAACTCTTTACCTTTGTACCGAATTAATTAATCGTCCAACGATAAACATGCTGGAAACATTTATACAAACAGAAGAAGGATGAACAAGAAAACCCTCATCGTGCCTTGCCTGTCCGCGCCTGCCGCTCTTCACCTTCAGGCGAAACTCTGAGGGATCGACATTCTCGAGCACACGACCGTTCACATAGACATTATGTTGGTCCTTCGCATAGCCCATGCCCATATCGACGAAGCTCCGTGCGTCGGCAACCATCATTAGTTCGTTGCCGAAATAGACCCTGCCGCGCTCCACCTCGTAGCGCTGAGCATGAGACACGATTGCGCAGCACGTCATGGCTGCCAGCAGGAGAGATTTGTGTAAAGCATTCCATTTCATAGTCGTAAGCATTAAAAGGTTTATCTGTCTGCAAAGGTACGCCTTTCCTGTAGGCAAAAGAAAAGGGAATCCCTATTCTTTGACGGGGATTCCCTATTGTTATCGCCGCTGATGGCCTTTCTTTTGTTATTTTGCTAACTGATTCTTAATAGTATGGCGACTTACTTGCAATCTCTTTCTTAACGTTATACATTATATATATATGTGTCGTCGTGACCGTGAGCAAGGATGGTTTACATCGATTCCGCCATCAGGTCTTTGCGTCCGATGAGGCTGAAGACGGCTATCTCGTTGTCCTCGTTGAGGATGCGGAGGGTGCGGAGTATCTCGTTAAGCGTGGAACCGCTGGTCGTGACATCGTCCATCACCAAGATGTTCTGCTTCCTGATTGTGGCACAAAGCTCCCTGTCCTCCTCTGAGGCAAAGCGGAGAAAGTGCGTTATATATGGACGCAAACGGCTCTTGCGGACATCCTTGGCTATCGTGAAATAGTCTTTCCTGTGAATCAGGTCGAGCATCTTCGCTATGGATTGCTTCACCTCTTCCTTCTGAGCCTCAGTATATCTTGGCCGCCCGTTCTCCAGCACATCATCGAGGTATTGCTTCTCGTAGGCATCCATATCGAAGGAAATGCTTGCGGGAAGAGCCTTCACCAGCTCCATCTTCCGCAGCATCGGTTGGGCAAAGCGGTAGATGTAGCGGAGCATGTACTGGTTGACCTTGCTCGACGACTCCGGCATGACAACGAGATTGTAGTCGTAAAGGTTGATGCAATGACTCAACTGGTCAATGGCTTTCTTGATGAATAGCGTAAGGTCGGGATTGTTCTGCAGGTCCTCTGAGAACTTGACATGCTTGATAAAGGCCGAGCGCACATTCCCGTCAACCTGTTCGGCAAACTCATAGCCATAGTAGAAGCATCTGCCGAAAGCCTCTACCTTATAGCCCTCGCCGGTCAGACTGACGATGTCTTCAGTGCCGTCGTGCTCGAAGTCGAACACGAAATGCTGCTCATCGTTTTTGAATGTTACGCCCATTATCCTCCTTTTGTGTGCAAAAATAAGCTATTTATTCATATTACACAAATTATTTTGAAGGAAATTGCCCTTTCCAAGTTTTATTTTGCATTTTAGTACAAGCTATTCGGCTAATGGAACTAAAGTTTTCCCTCTTTTAAGTCGAAGAGGCATCTACCTCCCGAGTATGAGTACATTTCATCGAAAAAGATATAATCTATTTCGTTAGTTAGATTATATCTCTCTTCGTCGCAACAAAAAATGTGAAAGCCTTTGGGGCTTCCACATTGCAGGAGGACTTATTGCTCTTCTGGTTTTACTTTCGAGACAGACGGTAGTTGATTTCTTTTAGCGTTTTGGAGATATTCACAAACACCTTAAGCGTTGCCCACGTAACAAGTGCAGAAATAATCACAACGACAGAGTAAAACACCAATAAAGGAACTTCTGACTTGCTTGAATCAGAAGCCAATACAAGTAGAACGATACCTGCTATAATTCCAACAACCAGTGTGACGACTGCAAAGAATGATAGTGTGTTCTCTGCGCTGTTGTCAACTTCCTTCTTTATTTCATTGCTCTGTTCTTTTTTTCGGATTTGCCTTTCTGTTGATTCTGCTTTTTCTTCCCAAACCTCTTTGGGGGCATTATCACTCCGTAAAAAAGCAAGTCTCTCGCGAGCGAGTTTCGTAAACTCTTCGTTTCTGCTGTCGTCTTCGATGACTTTAATTAGTTCTTCTTCATTCATGGACTCAATGGATCGGAGCCAGTCTTTAATATAAGGATTCTGATTCATAATGATGATGTATTAGGTTAAACAATGTTTTGTAGGGCACAAAAAAACATGGACGGTATTCCTATCCATGTCCTAAAGGCTCTCGCATGCCCACAAAAACCAGATAAGTCACGCCCATGCATAACGCACAGACGTTTGCGACTTATTCTTCCGGTTTTTGTGTCTTTTGAATTTGCGAGATTCTTAGGACATATCCGAACAACTGCAAACGTACAGCTTCTTTTATTTCTTTGTACGAACAGAAACGCTTTTCTGTAAGTTATAATATTTTTTTAATCCCCCACTCTACTCCAACGAATAAAGTGGGGGATGATTATGATGCGTCCTTTTAGTCTGCGAGCTTAGCGCAGATGAACTCGCGGTTCAGGCGGGCGATGTTCGAGATGGTCTCGCACTTCGGGCAAACAGCTTCGCAGGCACGTGTGTTGGTGCAGTTGCCGAAGCCCAGTTCGTCCATCTTCGCTACCATTGCCTTGGCACGCTTGGCTGCTTCCACCTTGCCCTGGGGAAGCAGGGCGAGCTGGCTCACCTTGGAGCTGACGAAGAGCATGGCGGAGCCGTTCTTGCAGGCTGCCACGCAAGCGCCGCAACCGATGCAGGAGGCGCAGTCCATTGCTTCGTCGGCATCTTCCTTCGGGATGAGGATGGCGTTGGCGTCCTGAGCCTGACCGGTGCGGATGGTGGTATAGCCGCCTGCCTGCATAATCTTGTCGAAGGCGTTGCGATCGACCATGCAGTCCTTGATGACGGGGAAGCCTGCCGAGCGCCAGGGCTCTACGGTGATGGTCTCGCCGTCCTTGAACTTACGCATGTAGAGCTGGCAGGTCGTAGCGCCGCGCTCTGTCTTGCCGTGGGGGGTGCCGTTGATGTAGAGCGAGCACATGCCGCAGATTCCCTCGCGACAGTCGTGGTCGAACACGAAAGGTTCCTTGCCCTCGCCTATAAGCTCCTCGTTCATGATGTCGAGCGCCTCGAGGAAGGAGGTGTCGTCGGGAATGTTCTTCAACTCGTGTGTGTCGAAGTGTCCCTTTTCTTTTGGTCCATTCTGCTTCCAGAACTTTATCGTAACACTTATATTCTTTGCCATGATTAGTTCTTGTAGTTACGGGTTTGTACTTTTATTATTTCATACTGCAACGGCTCTTTGACGAGTTCGGGTGCTTTGTCGTCGCTGCCCTGGTAGTCCCAGCAGCCTACGTAGAAGAAGTTCTCGTCGTCGCGCTTGGCTTCGCCTTCCTCCGTCTGGTGCTCTTCGCGGAAGTGTCCGCCGCAGCTCTCCTCGCGGTGCAGTGCGTCGTAGGCCACGAGCTCGCCCATGAGGATGAAGTCGCGCAGGTGGATGGCTTTGTCGAGCTCTACGTTGAGTCCTTCCTTGCTTCCGGGGATGAAGAGGTTGGTGTCGAACTCCTTGCGCAGTGCCTTGAGGAGCTTGAGTCCTTCTTCGAGTCCTTCCTTGGTGCGGCCCATGCCGACGTGTTCCCACATGATGTGGCCGAGTTCCTTGTGGATGCTATCTACGGAGCGCTTGCCCTTGATGTTCATCAGGCGGTCAATCTCCTTCTCTACGGCCTTCTCTGTCTCGGCAAACTCGGGCATGTCGGTGGAGAGGCGGGGCCAGATGCTCTGGTCGGCCAGATAGTTCTGGATGGTATAGGGCAGAACGAAGTAACCGTCGGCCAGGCCCTGCATGAGGGCAGATGCGCCGAGGCGGTTGGCTCCGTGGTCGGAGAAGTTGCACTCGCCGATTGCGAAGAGGCCGGGGATGGTGGTCTGCAGTTCGTAATCGACCCAGACGCCGCCCATCGTGTAGTGGATGGCGGGGAAGATCATCATGGGATAGTAGTAGTCGATGCCGTTCCTGGTGCATGCCTTCTCGCCGGGATTGACGTCGGTAATCTCTTCGTACATGTCGAAGAGGTTGCCGTAGCGCTGGCGTATCTCGTCGATGCCGAGGCGCTGGATGCTCTCCGAGAAGTCGAGGAAGACGGCCAGTCCGGTGTTGTTCACGCCGAAGCCTTTGTCGCAGCGTTCTTTGGCTGCGCGAGAGGCGACGTCGCGCGGCACGAGGTTGCCGAAGGCGGGATAGCGACGCTCCAGATAGTAGTCGCGGTCCTCCTCGGGAATCTCATAGCCTTGCTTCGTGCCTGCCTGCAGTGCCTTGGCGTCCTCCAGCTTTTTGGGAACCCAGATGCGTCCGTCGTTGCGCAGCGACTCGGACATGAGGGTGAGCTTCGACTGCTTGTCACCATGCACGGGGATGCAGGTGGGGTGAATCTGCACATAGGAAGGGTTGGCCATCATAGCGCCCTTGCGGAAGCACTGGACGGCTGCGGTGCAGTTGCAGCCCATGGCGTTGGTCGAGAGGAAGTACGTGTTGCCGTAGCCGCCGGTAGCGATGACGACGGCGTTGGCGCTGAAGCGCTCCAGCTTGCCGGTGACGAGGTTCTTGGCAATGATGCCGCGGGCACGTCCGTCGATGATGACTACGTCTTCCATCTCGTAGCGCGTGAAGAGTTTCACCTTGCCGCGCTGTACTTCCTTCGAGAGTGATGAGTAGGCACCGAGCAGGAGCTGCTGTCCGGTCTGACCCTTGGCGTAGAAGGTACGGCTGACCTGTGCGCCGCCGAAGGAGCGGTTGGCAAGCATGCCGCCGTACTCGCGGGCGAAGGGAACGCCCTGTGCCACGCACTGGTCGATGATGTTGTTCGAGACTTCGGCCAGACGATAGACGTTGGCTTCGCGGGCACGGTAGTCGCCGCCCTTCACGGTGTCGTAGAAGAGACGATAGACCGAGTCGCCGTCGTTCTGGTAGTTCTTGGCTGCATTGATACCGCCCTGTGCTGCGATGGAGTGGGCGCGGCGCGGCGAGTCCTGAATGCAGAAGTTATAGACGTTGAAGCCCATTTCGGCAAGCGAAGCGGCTGCGCTGGCTCCGGCCAGGCCTGTGCCGACCACGATGACGTCGAGCTTGAGCTTGTTCTTGGGGTTGACCAGGCGCTGGTGTGCCTTATATTCTTTCCATTTCTCAGGCACCGGACCTGCGGGAATCTTTGAATCTAATACTTTTGTCATGGTTGTATTTAAGATTTGTTCATTTTCCGTTTACCATTTCATTTCAGCAGCAGGCGCTGCAGAGCGAGGGGGCGCAACCGAAGGCAAACCCCAGCACGACTACGAGGAAGAGGAGCATCAGCAGCGTGACGTAGATGGAGCCGATGCACTTCCAGCGGTTCAGCCAGATTTTGCCGCTGACGCCGAGCGTCTGCATGGCCGACCAGAAGCCGTGGGTCAGGTGGAACCAGATGGCTACAAGCCAGATGATGTAGAGCACGACATAGATGGGATTGCTGAAGGTGCAGACAATCTTTCCGAAGCCGTCGGCAGGTGCCGGGTCGTAGTGAATGCCGGGAAAGAGCTCGGCAAACATCATGTTGTACCAGAAGTTGTAGAAGTGCAGGACGAGACCCAGGCAGATAATGATGCCCAGCACGAGCATGTTCTGGCTGGCCCACTCTACCTTCTCGGGCTTGTCGGTCACTTCGTAGCGATTGCTGCCGCGAGCCTTCCGGTTCTGGAACGTCAGCCAGAAGGCAAAGAAGATGTGCAGCAGAGCCAGCAGAGCCAAGCCCATCGTCGCTGCCACCGCATACCAGTTGGCGCCCAGCATCTCACAAATCCAGTTGTAACCTTCCTTGCTGAAGAGGGCTACGACGTTCATGCATCCATGAAACGTCAGGAACAGGATAAGTGCAAGGCCCGTGACTGACATCACTACTTTCCTGCCAATTGAAGAATTGATTAACCACATAGAAATTAAAATTAAGTTTTGTTTAAGATTGTCTTAAATTTGAACGAAACATACCTACTTTCAGGTACATTCGCAGACAAAAGTACACATATTTGATGATTTATGCAACTATTCACGAGGAAATGTTGCTGAAAATGCGTACTTTTGTACCTAAATTAGATATGACACAGAGCAGATGAAGTATAAATACGATGTCATAGTGGTCGGAGCAGGCCATGCCGGATGCGAGGCCGCAACAGCCGCAGCAAGGCTCGGAGCTAAGACCTGTCTCGTGACAATGGACATGAACAAAATAGCCCAGATGTCGTGCAACCCGGCTATCGGAGGCATTGCAAAAGGGCAAATCGTCAGGGAAATTGATGCCCTGGGCGGACATACCGGAGAAGTGACGGACCGGACAGCCATTCAGTTCCGGATGCTCAACCGCTCGAAAGGCCCCGCCATGTGGAGCCCACGGGCACAGTGCGACCGCGGAAAGTTCATCTGGGCATGGCGCGAAGTGCTCGAAAACACGCCCAACCTCGCCATCTGGCAAGATCAGGTAGAGGAGCTGCTCACGGAAGAGGCAGACCAAACGACACGAGGCGACGAGCTTTACCTCACGAGTCAAAGCCAATTACCTCACGAGGTAAAGCCAATTACCTCACGAGGTAAAACGCTTCGACACACGGTGGGGGTCAGGACACAACTCGGAGTGATGCTTCTCGCTCCCTGTGTCATCATCACGGCGGGCACTTTCCTCAACGGACTCATGCACATCGGACGCACCAAAATACCGGGCGGACGCTGCGCCGAACTGCCCAGCCTACACCTCTCGGAGAGCATCGCCGCCTGCGGCATAACCGTCGGACGCATGAAGACAGGTACGCCCGTACGAATCGACGGACGCTCGGTTGATTTCTCACTCATGCAGAGACAGGACGGAGAACAGGACTTCCACAAGTTCTCCTTCATGGGGGAACCGAGGCTGCTGCCCCAGATGCCCTGCTGGATAACCTACACCAACGAACAGGTCCACCAGCGACTGCGCACCGCCCTACCCGACTCCCCACTCTACAACGGACAAATCCAAAGCATCGGCCCACGCTATTGCCCAAGCATCGAGACAAAGCTCGTCACCTTTGCCGAAAGGACAGAGCACCAGCTGTTCCTCGAGCCGGAAGGAAGCTCGACAAGAGAATTCTACCTGAACGGCTTCTCAAGCTCACTGCCCATCGACGCACAGATAGAGGCACTTCGCCTCATTCCCGCCTTCCGCAACCTGCAAATCTACAGGCCCGGCTACGCCATCGAGTACGACTTCTTCGACCCGACCCAACTCCGGCACTCGCTTGAATCAAAGTTAGTCAACGGACTGTTCATGGCCGGACAAGTGAACGGCACAACCGGATACGAAGAGGCCGCAGGACAGGGAATCGTCGCCGGCATCAACGCCGCACGAAAGCTCTCTGGCCTGGAACCCTTCGTCATGCACAGGGACGAATCCTACATCGGAGTCCTGATTGACGACCTTGTCACCAAAGGTGTGGATGAACCCTACCGCATGTTCACCAGCCGCGCCGAATATCGCATCCTGCTGCGTCAGGACGATGCCGATGCCCGGCTCACCGAACGAAGCTACGAACTTGGACTCGCCAGCAGGGAAAGACTCGACCACTGGCTCACGAAGAAGCAGGCAATCAGCATGATAGAAGATTTCTGCACCCACTATAGCGTAAAGGCGGCACACATCAACGAAGGGCTGAGAACCCTCGGAAGCGAAGAGCTGCAACGCGGATGCAAACTCATTGACCTCATCATGCGACCAGGCCTCTCCCTGCAGAACCTCGCCAAGTTCATCCCAGCCCTGGCCGAAAAACTGAACGCCCTACCCGACCGGCGCGAGGAAATAACCGAGGCTGCCGAAGTGCGCATGAAGTACAGCGGCTACATTCGTCGCGAAAAAGAAATAGCAGAGAAGATACACCGACTCGAGAACATACGCATCAAGGGACGGTTCAACTACGGCACCATACAGTCACTCAGCACCGAAGCCAGGCAGAAACTCACCAAGATAGACCCCGAAACAATGGCCCAGGCAAGCAGAATACCCGGAGTCAGCCCAAGCGACATAAACGTACTGCTCGTCATGATGAACCGCTGAGTTTCACGTGAAACAACCAAGTCGTCTCAATGAAATTCTACCTCGAAGGAACAGATTTTTCAAAAGCATCAAACAAACGAAATATAATTAAAGACTAAACGTAAGATGAACAACGAACTTCTCCTGAAAAACCTACGCAACGTACCTGACTTCCCCGTCCCGGGCATTCAATTCAAGGATGTCAGCACACTCTACAAGAACGCAAAGTGCCTGAAGTTAATGGTCAACGAACTCTATGAGCTCTACAAGGACAAAGGCATCACGAAAGTTGTTGGCATAGAAAGCCGGGGCTTCGTCGTCGGCGCTGCACTCGCCGTGAAACTCGGAGCAGGATTCGTCATGTGTCGCAAGCCCGGCAAGCTGCCTGCCGACACAAAAAAGGAAAGCTACATGAAGGAGTACGGGAAGGACACCATCGAGATTCACACCGATGCCATCGACGAGAAAGATGTCGTCCTGCTCCACGACGACCTCCTCGCCACTGGAGGCAGCATGAAGGCAGCATACAACCTCGTCAAACAGTTCAACCCCAGAAAGATTTACATCAACTTCATCATCGAGCTGACCATAGAGGGACTTAACGGTCGTGCCGTCTTCGACAAAGATGTTGAGATGACCACACTTCTGAAGATATAAGCATGGAGAAAAGCGAGAAGGACAAACTGCGTGCCTACCTTATGGGCATTGTCAGCAATCTGCCTGACAGCCCAGGATGCTACCAGTATCTCGATGAAACCGGTACAATTATCTATGTAGGTAAGGCAAAGAACCTGAAGCGACGCGTCTATTCCTATTTCTCAAAAGAACACGACAACCGCAAGACCGCAATCCTGGTCTCAAAGATTCGCGACATAAAATACATCGTTGTCAAGACCGAAGAGGATGCCCTTCTGCTGGAGAACAACCTCATCAAGCAGTGGACGCCAAGATACAACATATTGCTGAAGGACGGGAAAACCTATCCCAGCATCGTCGTCACCAATGAATACTTGCCCCGCATCTTCCAGACAAGGAAGATAAACAAGCATTTCGGAACCTACTTCGGACCGTACAGTCACGTACAGACCATGTATCTCCTGCTCGAACTGATCCGCAACCTCTATCCGCTGCGAAGGTGTCATGAGACAATAACTGCTGAATCCATCGAAAAGCACAAACACAAGGAATGCCTGGAATATCACATCAAGAATTGCAAGGCGCCGTGCACCCTACGGCAAAGCCACGAAGAATACATGTCGTACATTGCCGAGGCGAAGGAGATATTAAAAGGTAACACCAACCAAATCGAGCAGCAAATGCTCAAAAAGATGCAGGAGCTTGCAGCTAAGATGGAGTTTGAAGAAGCCGAAGCCATCAAAAGAAAGTACATTCTCCTCGAGAACTACAGAAGCAAAAGTGAAGTGGTCAGCAACACACTCCACAATATCGATGTCTTCAACATCGAAAACAACGAGAAGGTGGCATACATTAACTATCTGCACGTTACGAATGGTTGCATCACGCAAGCCTTTACCTTTGAGTACGCAAAACGCCTTGACGAGGCGGACGAAGAGCTTTTAGCTGCAGGAATCATTGAAATGAGGAAACGTTATGGAAGTGAAAGTAAAGAGGTTATCGTACCGTTCCCCGTGGAACACTTAGGCTCTGATCTAATCATAACAGTCCCTCAGAAGGGGGACAAGAAAAAGCTTTTGGAGTTATCCCGTCTAAATGTTCTGCAATACAAGAAGGACAGGATTGCCCAGAGCGACAAGCTAAATCCAGAGCAAAAACAGGTAAGGTTGATGAAAGAGTTGCAAGATATGCTAAAGCTGCCCACATTGCCAATGCAGATTGAATGCTTCGACAACTCGAACATCAGTGGTAAGGATGCAGTTGCAGGGTGCGTTGTGTTCCGGAAATGCAAACCAAGCAAGAAGGACTACAGAAAGTACAACATCAAGACAGTTGAAGGGCCGGATGACTATGCAAGCATGCAGGAAGTGGTTAGAAGACGATACAGCAGGATGATGCAGGAAGGTTCTCCCCTGCCTGACTTAATTATCACTGATGGTGGCAGAGGTCAGATGGAAGTAGTACGGGAAGTTGTTGAGGACGAATTGCACCTTTCAATTCCTATTGCTGGTCTTGCAAAAGACGACAAGCACCGCACGAATGAACTGCTTTACGGCTTTCCGCCGCAAGTTGTCGGCATGAAAACAGACTCACAACTCTTCCGCTTGCTCACACAGATACAGGATGAAGTGCACCGCTTTGCCATAACATTCCATCGGGACAAGCGAAGCAAACATCAACTGAAATCGGAGTTAGATGCAATACCAGGCGTTGGCGTTAAGACGAAACAAACGTTATTGAAAGCCTTCAAGAGCGTGAAGCGCATTCGTGAAGCAAGTGAAGAGGAACTGAGCAAAGTGGTGGGACCTGCTAAGGCAAAACTGATTAGGAGTAATTTATAAGTTATGAGGATAGTCATTCAAAGAGCAAAAGGAGCTTGCGTCACCATTGACGGCATGACGAAAGCAGCGTTTCAAGGGCTGGGCTTTGTCATTTTGTTAGGCATTGAATCATCTGATACGTTGGAAGACGTGGAATGGTTGGTACGCAAGGTTGCCGGACTGCGTGTGTTTGACGACGAGAACGGCATCATGAACCGAAGCATTCTGGATATTGCCGGCGAACATGAGGGACTGGACGGTGACATCATCGTGGTCAGTCAGTTTACTCTCTATGCGTCTTATAAGAAAGGTAACCGCCCTTCATGGCTACGCGCTGCTACTCACGACATCAGCGTTCCGCTCTACGAGGCCTTTGTTCAACAACTGAGCGAGGCAATCGGAAGGCCGGTGGGACACGGAGAATTCGGCGCAGACATGAAAGTGACACTGACCAACGACGGGCCGGTAACAATCTGTATGGACACAAAGAATAAGGAATAGAAACCCCTACCCCTTACCCCTCCCCGGGGAGGAAGGGAATATATAGTAAACAGAAGGAAACATGACGATACAAGAGGCACAGGAAAGCGTAGATAAATGGATTAAGACTTACGGCGTGCGCTACTTTAACGAACTGACTAACATGGCGTTGCTGACGGAAGAGGTTGGCGAGCTGGCCCGCATCGTTGCGCGGAAGTATGGCGAACAGTCGTTTAAGGAGGGCGAAAAGGAGGACATTTCGGAAGAGATGGCCGACGTGCTGTGGGTGCTTATCTGCCTGGCGAACCAGACGGGGGTCGATTTGACAGAAGCCTTCCGACAGAGCATTGAGAAAAAGACCAAGAGAGACAAGGACAGACATAAGAACAACATTAAACTAAAATAACACGATTATGATTGAAATGAGTAAGTACGACCAGATGCTCGCATTGTACAACACGAACATCAAGGACAGCGACGTAGCAGCAAAAGTAGCTGAAATCATCGAAAAAAAAGTACCTGAGAACGACACACTGGAGGTCAAGAAGTTCCTAATGGGAAGCGTGGAGCTGACAACGCTGAAGACTACAGACAGCGAGGAGACTGCCTTGGCACTGACGGAGAAGGTAAACAAGTTTGACCATGCCTACCCTACCCTACCGCACGTTGCCACGATTTGTGTATATCCGTGCTATGCAAAGATTGTGAGCCAAAGCCTTGAGGTAGATGGTGTCGAGGTGGCCTGTGTGAGCGGGAGTTTCCCTTCGTCGCAGGCATTGATAGAGATAAAGACCGTGGAGACAGCCTTGGCCCTGAAGGATGGTGCCACGGAGATTGACATCGTCATGAGCGTGGGCAAGTACCTGAGCGGCGACTATGAGACGCTTTGCGATGAAATCAGCGAACTGAAGGCCATTTGCGGCGAGCACAAGATGAAGGTCATCCTGGAGACGGGCTTGCTGCCCAGTGCTTCCGACATCAAGAAGGCAAGCCTGCTGGCTATGTATGCCGGAGCGGACTACATCAAGACTTCGACGGGCAAGGAGAAGCCTGCAGCAACTCCTGAAGCAGCCTACGTTATGTGTCAGGCTATCAAGGAGTACTACGAGAAGACGGGCATACAGATTGGCTTCAAGCCAGCCGGTGGACTGAACACTGTGCACGATGCGCTGGTCTATTACACTATCGTGAAGGAAGTGCTCGGCAAGGAATGGCTCACCAACCAGTGGCTGCGTCTCGGCACGAGCCGTCTGGCTAACCTGCTGCTGAGCGAGGTAGTCGGCGAAGATGTAAAGTTCTTCTAAGAGAGAAAAGGCATGAGGTGCGAATGATTGGAACATTCCATCCATATGTTTTCACGTTTTTAGCCTCGCGAGAATCGTTTCTTTCCGCCCAAGGGACGGGATGACTGAAAAGAAACGATTCTCAGAGGTCAGAATTTCGTTTATTCTGATGATGTAAAGGGAGTTAAGGCAGAAAATTTGGTTGCTGGAAAGTCTCAGTTTAGAACGAAGAGAGAGCAGAGGTGCTTCTCTCCTTCGTATTACACGAATTGAGGATGTGTCAAAACAATGAAAAAGTTTCCATACCACGAATTGCACGAATTACACGAATTTATAATTAGCTGACAAACAGCAGTTGAATAATTCGTGTAATTCGTGCAATTCGTGGTTAAAGCAAAAAAAGGGGGCTGTGCCATTCATTCTGACACAGCCGGGCTGTGCCATTCATTCTGACACAGCCCCTTGCTGTTTTACATCGGCCCTTGCCGCTGTTACGGCACGGAGCAGATAATTAGAAGCAGGAGGCCAAGCGGCTTATTTGACAATCATCTTTTTGCCTCCGATGATGTTCAGGCCGCGTTGCATCTTGCCGAGTCGCTGACCGAGGACGTTGTAGATTGTCCCGTCTTCCTGCAGGGGAGCAGGAGAGGCGATGCCGTCCGGGTCGTATATCTCATCGGGAATAATCCTGATGCTGAACAGCTTCAGGCCGCCATCGGTGTCGCTTGTATTGGCACGGCGAATGCCTGAAGATGTGCTGACGGACGGATAGGCGAAGAACCATGTGTCGGAATCCACGTCATACTCTATGACAATCGTTCCCTTGACGGTTTTCGCGTAGTTACCTATCAGCTGACTTTTTTCAACGACGCTCATCATGTAGTTGCCAAAGGTCTCAATGTCCAGCTCTACCCTACCCTTGCCTGCGGCCAGGATGAAGTAGATGCCCTTGAAGACTTCGGCGAAGGATGACGAGCCCGGGACATTGTCCGACACTATGCTTTCCAGTTCGCTTGTGGTATAGGTTGTATGCAAGGTGACGGAGCCTTCGTCGGCATCGACGGTGTCGCTGTCATCGAGCGAAATGACGATGCCGCTCTCCGTTGTGACGGCCTCGCCGGGCTGAGCAAAATCGAAGGGTTCTACAGCCGTAACAAATTTGATAGGCTCCGGCAGCTCTTCGTCTTCATATTCTACCATGAGTTCCACATCGAATGGAGGCATGGCGGCGAGCGTCCAAGTACCATCGTCGTTGTCCGTGAGGAGGATATCGTCGGGGTTGACGGGAATGTCTTCTTCCTCGTATTCCACGACGAGTTCTACGTCGTAGGCAGGCATGGCAGGCAGTGTCCAGGTGCTGTCCGTGCCCTGAGTGAGGAAGATGTCGTCCGCAGGAGCAGGTATGGAGTCGTTCTCCTCATACTCAACCTGCAGGCTGACGTCGTAGGCGGGCATGGCATCGAGCCTCCATGTGCCGTCGTCGTTCTGCATGAGGGCAATGTCTTGTCCCCACGACACGACGGCGGACATGAGCAATGCCGTCAGTAATAAGACTCTATTGTTGTTCATTCTGTCTCTGTTTTAGCGGGTTTGTTGCTTTTTCACCACCTTTATACTCTTTATCTTCTTGCCGGCAGGGATGTTAGCAGGCGTGAAGATAACCTCGGCACCTTCGGGGAAGCGGACTGTGCCGACGCTCGTCGTGTCGGAACCGGCAACGACTTCGCCGTTCACTTTCCATCCTGCGGGAATGCCGGAGATGCTGTATGTCGGAGCCTCGGGTTCACTGCCGGCGTATTCCGCCCAGCCGTAGTTCAGGTCGAGCCACTGGGGAATCCAGCCCTTGGCTTTCGCAGCTGCAGCCTGTGTGGTAGTCATCACGTTGGCTTCATCCTTGTAGTAAAGGACATTTATCTTGCCGCTGCTTACGACGGGCAGGCTCATGACGAGGGAATCCATCGCTGCGCCCTTGATCTGGTTTGAGTAGCAGGTCAGGTTTGTCAGCGACGTGCAGCCGAATGTTGTGAGCGAGGACAGCCTGTTGCCCGAGCAGGACAGCACGGTAAGTGCAGCACAGCCGTTGACGTTGAGCGATGTCAGATGGTTGTCGAAGGCGCTCAAAGTGGTCAGGGCAGCGTTCTTCGACACGTCGAGTGCAGTCAGCCTGTTGCGCTGGCACTCAAGAGCGGTCAGGGCGGTGAAGAACTCGATGCCCTGCAGGCTTTCAATGTACTTGTCGTATATATTCATCGTCTTCACCGAGGCTATCTCTTCCGCGGTCAGCACGCCGTCGGAGCCGTAGTACTGGCTCTTAATCCAGTTGCGGAAGTTCGCATCGGGGAAGTTCATCTCGCTGACCTCCACATCGCTCGTCGGACTGATGGTGTCCGTCGAAGCCTCTACGGTAAAGCAGATGTCCTGTATGCCCTGGATTGAGACAGAGCCCTGGCCGCTACTGATGTAGGCATAGGCAGAGTCGCCCGTCCAGACGAGCTGGTTGCCTTGGGTTGTCCATCCGTCTGCCGCGTTTTCCTGCGATGCATTGATGACCACCCGGGTGAGTTTGCCCTTCGAAGGTGTGAAGAATACCCATCCGTCCGTGTAGATGCCGCGACCATAGAAGTCAGTCTGGGTGTTGCGGCGTGACTCCATCTTCAGATAGATGTCGTCCTTGGCATATACGATGAGTGCGGTGTCGCCGTCCCGGACAACCGATTTGCCGAGGCTGATGCTTTGGATGGTGCTGCTGTCCCACACGATGTCCTTTGTTTCGGCACTGGCTGCCAGCGAGACAAGCACGGCAGCGAGCAATGAGAATACTTTCATCTTCATAGTTCTTTGGTTTAAGGGATAAAACAATTTTTAACTGATTACATGTTCTCATGGTAAGGCTTCGGTAGTATAAAGACAAGAAAACGCGCTTGTACCCGTCATGGCACAAACGCGCCAAATTGAATCTGGTCGGCCTGCGTGTGCTGCACCAGTCTTTACGGAAATACCTACAGACAATGAATGGGGGGGTAGGTTTAGCCATCGTCCCCGACCAACCTTCCTGAGCGAAGGCATCGTACCCGTGTCCTATAGCACCTGATTGAATCATGTCTGTCTTTCGGCAAAAGATATAATGGTTATCCGCAATCATACCACCAAAGAGACCGCTATGCGGTCTTCGCTCTGGTAACCGCGGGTACGAGTGTAGCGAGCACCCCCGGTTGACAAACAATCGTAGAACATGCACTCTGGAAGAGTGCCCCATCATTCCGAAGGGGCGACCCCTTCAGGGTCGATGCAGATGCTGGCTGACGCTTCCAGCGTCTTGGTGGTACGATTGCGGATAATCATTAAAGATATCTGTTTCTTTTGCAAAGATATACATTAATTTCTGAATACACAAGAAATACTCGAGAAAAATTGAGCGATTGGCAGTTATATCGCTTATAAAGATACTATGAAACTACTATGAGGCTGTGTCAGAATGAATGGCACAGCCCCCTTTTTTGCTTTAACCACGAATTGCACGAATTACACGAATTATTCAACTGCTGTTTGTCAGCTAATTATAACACATCCTCAGCAAGAGTATCTGCTGTTCCTTTTAGGTCATTCGTGCCTGCCGAGGCTGCATCGCTGGTAGTCAGCAATGTTGCAGGTACCCGGCTCACCTTTCAGCACGACAGCTGTGCCGGCAGGAATACCGCCTTCCAACTCATTCAGCGTTACCCATTCGTTCATGACAATACCCGTATAGACTTTCATACCTTCGGGAATCGCCAGGTCACTCTCGGCGTAGAACAATGTCGAATAGCCTGTGTCACCGATAGTCACATCTGGTCCCATCTCAAAAATGTTATAACCGAAGACCCTCATCCAACCATTCGCTATATAGGCCTCTTTAGTGCCAAAAGGTACATAGAGCTTGGCATAACCTGAGATTCCTTCAAATGGAGTACTATCATAGTTGACTATAGCGAAAGGCTCAAGAGCAGGCGGAGCGTGTTTTATCTTTAACTTATATGATTATCCCAGGTCGTACCACCAGCACCCTGAAAGGGCAGTAAGCTGTCAGCCCAGGGCATCGCCCTGGGGCATAGCGTATATCATCCTTCGCCCTGAAAGGGCAAAAGAATAATGCAGGAAAGTCTTTTGCCCTTTCAGGGCGTGCCTTATGTCACATAGACCACCCAGGGCGATGCCCTGGGCTATGGGCTTACATTATTGAATACGCAAAATATATAGGCTGAAAAAGTGGCACGCATTCCACTTTTTCAACCTAAAGACGTTTGTTTCACAGTTCGCTAACTTGGATTTTATTTTTCAAACTCCACAAACATATCTCGGAAGTTGATGATGGTTTTCCTATGCTGCAGAACGGCGGCAATACCTATATTGCCATGACAATGGTCGTCAGCCAGCGGGTCTTCTTCGTCAACAACGGCCTCGACAAGTTGAATTGGCATGTTGCCAATGGAAAGACTGAATGGTCGAATGACTTTCATTTCTCTTGCCCCGGCACTTCCATACCCACCACCTGAGATAGTGTCGGTTGTGGCAACTTTATCAACAACCTGACGATGACTATTATAGTAAGCAGCGTTGAGATAGCAGGCATTATTGCTTGCGTTGCCAGTGTCGAAGAGAAGTCTGAGGCTTTCGCCGTCTGCTGTCGCTTCCACATGTGAGTTGTACAGCATGTTTCGACCATAAGCTGGCAATGGCGATGTTTTAAGAGGGAACAGCATAGTGCTGTCGTCCATGCAAATCTGAGTTTCGCCGATGGCTGTTATAACGTCACGTCCTAATATGGGCCCTACTCCTACCAAGTCAAGAAGCTCGTTCTCCTTCTCCAACCCCACACCAGCTACGATATTGCGGACTGTTATCTCGCCTATTTGCAAACTGTCGATGAACGTGCGCAATCCTTTGGAGTTACCCGTATAGACCACGGTGTCGCCAATAAGTGGCAGACCCTTCTCCCTGACGAACTTCTCGGTGACAAAAGTCATTCCTGCTCCTGTGTCAAAATGAAAAGGTATGGATTCACCATGAAACGTTATCGGAATACTCATCAATACCGACTTGGCATCTGGATTACTGTCATCTTTCTTTCTCATCCACGATTCAATCCGCTTAGGCTTCAGTTCCTTCAGGGTGAATGGCACTGAGACATCATGATTAGGACGCGACAGACTCAGTGCAGGCAAATCACGCAGAGCATTTACATGCTGATAATAATAGTCCATTGCATCCAACCCTTGCGTCACGCCCTGCCCTTTCAACTGGTCAAGAACGTTTTTCATGAAATCAGCCGCCTCGGCATACCGTCCCATTTCTTCCAGCAATTGGGCACGCAGGATGATGAAGTTGAACACCCCATCTCCCAAATCAGACTGGTGCTTGGACAACAACTCATTCAAGCATTCCAGGGCACGTTCCTTTTGGTTGAAGTTACGGGCAATCATTGCCTCGGCCACTACCTTCAAAAATGGCGTTTGAATAGAATCCTTTAATACCGGGTACTCTTTATCAAGGCCAAACCAATCTTCTGTGTTGACAAGTTCACCGATTCGCTGGTCTGGTTGCTGAGCATAAATCACCTGAGATGATAATAGTGACAGCAAGATTATAACAATAGTTTTTAGCATACAAATTCCGATTTGTCTTTATCGATAGTGTTATTATTCTTCTTCTGGAAGTGGACGTGCCTCAGCATCCCTTACTTTCTTTTGGTTTGATGTAGTCGGGGAGGCACGTTCTGATGATATATTTCTGTTGTTGCTACTTCTGGGGTATTGAGTGCCAGTTTTCCTCGTTTGTCATGTTGTCACGCGGATTCACTGAATCTGTCATCAGGTGAATTTATTGGTGCAAAGTTACACCCTTTTCCGCAAAGTATTGCAGAAATGACAGACTTTAACATGATGTAGTGCGCATGTTACTCCGAAATGTACCCAAAAAAACATGTCAGACTTCGGCTTGAATCTATAGCCCACCATCAGCTATCCAGATATGCTTTTCGTTGTCGTTTCTGATTGCGATGTGCTTCTGCTCTTGTTTCCCATCGGGATGCGTCAAGGTGTAGAACACAAAGGTGCCAACATAATCTCCGTCGCGACGTTCTTTGAAGTCTGAGACTAATGTGAACCAAAGATTACCTGTCTGGCAACACATAAACATTGGTACTATTGACTGCATGACACGTCGGATTCGTTGCTTCATCGCGAACAAGCAATTGCTTCATCGCGATGAAGCAATCACTCCATCGCGATGAAGCAAACAACACGTCGTGTGACGTAGCGCTCCGGAAGAGCCCGAGCGGGGAAAGGAAGCCCTGAGAGGACGACAGGGACACAAGCAAGTAGGGGATGAGGAATGATGGGGGCTGCTGCGGTCAGAACCCATATCCGAGTGACCATTCCAGGGCATAGGAGCAGTCGAACTGGTGTGCACGCAGGTCGAGGCCCGCGAACAGTCCGCCACGCTTGCTGAAGTGGTAGCGCAAGCCTATCTTCTCGTAAGTGCGCTTGACGTCCTCCGTCAGGCCGCAACGTTTGAAAAGATAGACGCCGAAAGCAACATGAAGAGAGAGCCGGCGATACCAGAACTCCTGCTTCACGAAGGCTGCAATGCGAATGGGAGAATAGCCGTCGGGGTCCTCGCCGCCGGTCAGCAGCAAGTCAGCCTGGCGGTAGTTGTTGCAGACATAGTTGGCCTCCAGCCCAATACCTGTTGCAAAGATGGGGGAATAGCGCCATACGGACTCTGCCCCGACCGTGCCCTGGAAGCGTGCAGGGGCCAAGCGCTCCGGGCGGTCTGAAACGAGAATGGCATCCAGCTCGACGGGACAACTGTGTACACCTCCGGCAGCAAAGACGTTCCAGTGCAGTCCCTTGGGGTAGGCAGGCTTGTCGGGGGCCGTCGAGGGTTTGGCGTTGAATGATTCCTGCGAAAGGTAGTGCCGCAGCCCTACGCCCACGGAGAACTCGTTTATGCCGAGGTTCGGCGAGCGTATCATCCCGTTGGAATGGTGCGTCAGGTAGGCACCGAACTGCAACGACCACTGCGGGGCGAAGAGCCACTCGGCCTGTAGTCCGAGTCCCAGCACGAAGAGGACGTTGGAGCCGATATACTTGTTCTTCGGGTTCTGGTAGTAGTCGTAGGTCTTGCCCGTGAATGCCAGGCCAAGCTCCAGCATGGGGCCGGCACGGAAATGTCTGGTGCGGACCAGGCTGAACTCTGCCCATCCGTAGAGGTTCACGAAGTCGCCCAGGCGTGACGGACCCTTGAAGTCGAGCATTCCGAGCCGGGCGTAGGAGAGTCCGATGCCGAAGGTAGGGTAGTTGAATGCCCGCTCGTACCAGCCGCCGTCCTCGGGGTGAGTGGAAAGGCCGACAGTGGCATTGAAGATGCCGTAGCCCTTCGTGTCCAGCATTTCGCTGTGGATATTGTGCCCGTTCAGGATATGGCTGTATCGTCCGCCTACGCTTATGTTGAGATGCTTCCTGTCCAGGGTCTGCCCGCAGGCGCAGAGGGAACCTGCCAACAGACAAGTCACGATAGCCACTATACGGTTCCTACGCATACTTCAGAAGCTTTTTGTGTTTCTATTATTAAAGGATTTGTTTGATTCTTACGGGTTTTACTGTTGGTGTATTCTTACTCCATAGGCTATTGGGTGGTTAGTGTTTGGTTGGTTTCGTTTTACAAATATAGGTTTATTTGCATTCAAAGCAAAGAATATGAAGCTTTTTTCATGCTGTAAAGGTTCTGCAGGCGGGTTACAAAGGTTCGGACAACGTGGTCTAAAACTATTTTCATGGTTTGAAAATTAATTTTCACGTCATGAAAATATATTTTCACGGTTTGAAAATTGATTTTCACGTCGTGAAAATAGTTTTGTGTTGCGTTGTCCGGAGTTTTGTTTTCCATTCTTTTTGGTTTTGGATGTCGGTATGTCGAAAAATTGTTGTAACTTTGCGGGCATAAAGTATCAAAACAGCAATTCCCTATGAAGAAACTCTCATTGGCCGTATGCGCTCTGCTCGCCTGCATGAGCCTGCAGGCACAGCTGCGCTTCGGCAATTCTCCCGCACAGCAGGGGGCGCCGAGCGAACTGGAGAAGAACATCCAGAAGCTGGTCATGGCCAGCTTCGTGATAAACAATTTCTACGTCGATAGCGTCGATTCGAAGAAGCTTGTGGAGGATGCCATCGGCGGCATCCTCTCGAAGCTGGACCCGCATTCGGCCTACACCAACGCGAAGGACACGAAGAAGTTCACGGAGCCGCTGGAAGGTTCGTTTGAAGGCATCGGCGTGCAGTTCAACATGCTGGAGGACACGCTGCTCGTCATCCAGCCCGTGCCGAAGGGACCGAGCGAGCGGGTAGGCATCCTGGCGGGCGACCGCATTGTCAGCGTGGCGGACACGGCCATTGCAGGCGTCAAGATGAGCCGCGAGGAAATCATGCACCGTCTGCGCGGCAAGAAGGGCACCATCGCCCGCCTCGGCGTGGTGCGCCGCGGCATCCGCGACACGCTCCGCTTCGACGTGAAGCGCGACCGCATCCCCGTCAACTCGGTGGATGCCGCCTACATGGTGACGCCCTCCATCGGCCTGATCCGCTTCAACAACTTTGCGCAGACTACCCACGACGAGGTGGTCAATGCCATCCAGAAGCTCAAGAAGCAGGGCATGACGGACCTCATCATCGACCTGCAGCAGAACTCGGGCGGCTTCCTGCAGGCCGCTGCCGACATCGCCTCGGAGTTCCTGCCCAAGGGCGACATGATTGTCTATACGAAAGGCCGCAGCGTGCCCAACCAGGAGTTCCGCAGCTCGGGCGGCAGTGCCTTCCAGCAGGGTAGGGTAGCGGTGCTCATCGACGAGTACAGCGCCTCGGCAGCCGAAATCCTCAGCGGTGCCATCCAGGACCAGGACCGCGGCATCGTAGTAGGCCGCCGTTCCTTCGGCAAGGGACTGGTGCAACGCCCCTTCGACATGCCCGACGGCAGCATGATACGCCTCACCACCGCACGCTACTACACGCCCAGCGGACGCTCCATACAGAAACCCTACGAGAAGGGCAAGATGCTCGACTACGCCCGCGACGTCATCAACCGCTACAACAAGGGCGAGCTGACCAATGCCGACAGCATCCACTTCCCCGACTCGCTGCGCTACCAGACGCTCCGCAAGGGTCGCACCGTCTATGGCGGCGGCGGCATCATGCCCGACTGCTTCGTGCCCCTCGACACGACCAAGTATGCCAAGTGCTACCGCGAACTATCGGCCAAGAGCATCATCATCAACGCCAACCTCCGCTACATGGACAAGAACCGCAAGAAGCTCGCCAAGACATACACCAGCTTCGAGAAGTTCAAGGCTGAGTACGAAGTGCCGCAGGACCTCATCGACAACATCTTTGCCGAAGGCGAGAAGCAGGACATACGCCCCAAGGACGACGAAGAGCGGCAGAAGGCCACCGAGAACATACGGCTCATCATCAAGGGCCTCGTGGCACGCGACCTCTGGGACATGAGCGAGTACTTCAGCATCATCTACGAGAACGACGAAGTGGTCCGCAAAGCAGTGGAACTCTTAAGCCAGCAATAAAAAACTCCCTCTCCTTGGGAGAGGGTAGGGAAGAGGCTCTAATGATAACCTACAACACCATAAACACAGCGATGCCCGACATAGCCGAGGCAGAGGTCACGGCATGGCTCAGGCAAGTGGCAAGGAGCTACGGCAAGGTGCTGGGCGACGTGAACTACATCTTCGTCGATGACGAAACCATCCTCTCCGTCAACCAACGCTTCCTGGGCCACGACTACTACACCGACCACATCGGCTTCGACTACTCCGAGGGCAACGCCCTCTCCGGCGACATCTACATCAGCCTCGACACCGTCCGCACCAACGCCGCGCTGTACGGTGCTACACCCGCCGAAGAGCTGCGCCGCATCATCGTCCACGGACTGCTCCACCTCTGCGGCCTCCGCGACAAGAGCCCCGAGGAACAGACCCGCATGCGCCAGGCCGAGGACAAAGCCCTTCGGGAGCAAGGAGCAAGGGGCAAGGAGCAAGAGAAAACTGTGGCTTCAGAACAATCCTCTTGCCCCCGCCCCTTGCCCCTTGCCCCTAATAATTGAAATTTACTATGGAAGAATTCGACATAAGACAAGAAGGACGGCAGAAGGAAAAGGACTTCGAGAACGCCCTGCGCCCGTTGCAATTCGACGACTTCAGCGGACAGCAGAAGGTGGTCGATAACCTGCGCATCTTCGTCGAGGCAGCCAAGTATCGCGGCGAACCCCTCGACCACACCCTCCTGCACGGCCCACCCGGACTGGGCAAGACCACCCTCTCCAACATCATCGCCAACGAGCTGGGCGTAGGCTTCAAGCTCACCAGCGGACCCGTGCTCGACAAGCCCGGCGACCTGGCAGGCATCCTCACCTCGCTGGAGCCCAACGACGTGCTCTTCATCGACGAGATACACCGCCTCTCGCCCGTCGTGGAGGAATACCTCTACTCGGCAATGGAGGACTACCGCATCGACATCATGATAGACAAAGGCCCGTCGGCCCGCAGCATACAGATCGACCTCTCGCCCTTCACGCTCGTAGGTGCCACCACACGCAGCGGCCTGCTCACCGCACCCCTTCGCGCACGCTTCGGCATCAACATGCACCTCGAGTACTACGACGCCACCACGCTCCAGAAGATCGTAATGCGCTCCAGCAGCATCCTGGGCGTACCCATCGACACGGAAGCCGCCGGCGAGATAGCCAGCCGCAGCCGCGGCACACCGCGCATAGCCAACGCCCTGCTGCGACGCGTGCGCGACTTCGCACAGGTCAAAGGCAACGGACGCATCGACCTGCGGATAGCACGCATCGCACTCGAAGCACTCAACATCGACCGCTACGGCCTCGACGAGATTGACAACAAGATACTGCTCACCATCATCGACAAGTTCAAGGGCGGTCCCGTAGGCATCGGCACCATCGCCACCGCCGTGGGCGAGGATGCAGGCACCGTGGAGGAAGTCTATGAACCGTTCCTCATCAAGGAAGGCTTCATCAAGCGCACACCCCGAGGCCGCGAAGTGACAGAACTCGCCTACCGACACCTGGGTCGTCCCATGGGCAATCGCTACGGCAATCCCCTGCAAGGCGACCTCTTCGACTAAAGCGAGTAAATTCTAGACTCTCTAGATAACCTAGTCTCTCTAGACTCTCTAGATAATCTAGACTCTCTAGATAGTAACAAAAAAAATTAGCTTCTATGGTATTGAACTACATTTGGATTGGCTTCTTTGCCATCGCTTTCCTGATTGCTGCGGTGCAGCTCCTGCTGGGCAACACTGAGGTGTTCCCAGCCATCATGAACAGCACATTCGACAACGCCAAAACCGCCTTCGAGATTTCCCTCGGACTGACAGGCGTGCTCTCCCTCTGGATGGGCATCATGAAGATAGGCGAGAAGGGCGGACTCGTCGATGTCATAGCCCGCTGGCTGTCGCCCCTCATGGTGCGGCTCTTCCCTGAGATACCCGCCGGACACCCCGTGTTCGGTCACATCTTCATGAACTTCAGCGCCAACATGCTGGGACTGGACAACGCTGCCACTCCCTTGGGCCTCAAGGCAATGGAGGGCTTGCAGGAACTGAACCAGAAGAAGGACACAGCCACCAATGCCATGATCATGTTCCTGGTGCTCAACACCAGCGGACTGACCATCATCCCCGTCGGCGTAATGACCTACAGGGCCGTGGCAGGCGCAGCACAGCCCACCGATGTCTTCATCCCCATCCTCATCGCCACCTCCGTCGCCACCCTTGCCGGCATGATTGTCACCAGCATCTATCAGCACATCAACCTCTTCAACCGCACCATCATGACATTCGTGCTCGGGCTCTGCATCCTGGTGAGCGGCATCATCTGGCTCTCGACCCAAGTCAGCCGCGAGACGATGAACCTGTGGAGCACCGTCCTGGCCAACGTCATGCTCTTCTCCATCATCATGGCCTTCATCTGGGCAGGTGTAAGGAAGAAGGTAAACGTCTATGAAGCATTCGTGGAGGGAGCAAAGGGCGGCTTCGACACCGCCGTGCGCATCATCCCCTACCTGGTTGCCATTCTGGTTGCCATCGGCGTGTTCCGCGCCTCCGGAGCGATGGACTTCATCGTGGGCGGAGCAGGCAAACTCGTGGAGATGCTGGGCGGCAACGCCGACTACGTGGCAGCCCTGCCCACAGCCATCATGAAGCCCCTGTCGGGCAGCGGCGCACGCGGCATGATGGTCGATGCCATGCAACAGTACGGCCCCGACTCCTTCATAGGCCGACTCTCCTGCATCTTCCAGGGAGCCACGGACACGACGTTCTACATCCTGGCCGTCTATTTCGGCTCCGTCGGCGTACGCAAGACGCGCCATGCCGTCACCGCAGGTCTCCTGGCCGACCTCTTCGGCATCATCGCAGCCATGGCCGTCGCCGCCATCTTCTTCGGATAACCCCTAATCTCTAATCTACTAATCCCTAATCTACTAAAATCCCTAATCCCATGTATCCCCTCAATTCCACAACAGCCACAAAGACACAACGCCCGGTGCGCATCATACAGTTCGGCGAAGGAAACTTCCTTCGTGCATTCGTCGATTGGATTGTATGGCAGATGGACCGGCGCACCGACTTCGATGCCTCCGTTGTCATCGTGCAACCCATAGCACATGGCATGACAGAACAACTCGAGGCCCAGAACTGTCTCTATCATGTAAACCTGCAGGGCCTTGTCGATGGACAGCCCGTGAATTCACTCGAACTTATCGACAGCGTGAGCCGCACGGTCAACCCCTATGCCGACCACACAGCCTTCCTTGCGCTGGCCGAACAGCCAGACATCCGCTTCGTTGTCTCCAACACGACAGAGGCCGGCATAGCCTTCGACCCTACCTGCCGCCTCTCCGACGCACCGCCGGCATCCTATCCGGCCAAGCTGACGCAACTGCTCTACCATCGGTTCCGTGCCTTTGGCGGAGATGCACAGCGCGGACTCATCATCCTCCCCTGCGAGCTCATCTTCCAGAACGGACACCACCTCGCCGACTGCATCCGCAGCTACATCGACCTTTGGCAGGACGAAATGGGCACCGACAGCGAGCCGTTCCGCCAGTGGTTCGAGCAGGCGTGCTATGTCTGCACGACGCTGGTTGACCGCATCGTGCCGGGCTTCCCGCGCCGCGACATCGATGCCATCCAGCAGAGGGCAGGCTTTGCTGACCAGATGGTGGTGCAGGCCGAGGCCTTCCACCTTTGGGTGATTGAGGCTGCGCCGAATCTCCCGCTGGAACAGCTTGCCCGGGAGTTCCCTGCTGACAAGGCAGGCCTGCATGTCGTCTTCACCCGCGACGAGTCGCCCTATCACGAGCGGAAGGTGACGCTCCTCAACGGTCCGCACACCATCCTCTCGCCCGTGGCATTCCTGGCCGGACTGAATATCGTGCGCGATGCCTGTCAGCATGAGACCATCGGCCCATTCGTCCGCCGTGTGATGTACGAGGAACTGCTGCCCACCCTGAACCTTCCCGAGGACGAGCTGCGCCGCTTTGCCGACGATGTTATGGAGCGTTTCTGCAATCCCTTCGTTGACCACCAGCTCACGAGCATCATGCTCAACAGCCTGCCCAAGTTCCAGACGCGTGACCTGCCTGGCCTGAAAACCTACATCGAGCGTCGCGGCTGCCTGCCACAGGGCATCGTTCTTGGCCTCGCAGCCATCTGCATCTACTACCGCGGAGGCCAACGTGCCGACGGAACAGCCATTCAGCCCAACGACGACCCGCGCATCATGCAGCTTCTGACCGACCTCTGGGCAACAGGCGACGCGCACCGCGTGGCCGAAGGTGTCCTTGCAGCCAAAGAACTCATCTGGCACGAATATGGCGACCTGAATGCCATCCCCGGCCTCACCGACCTCCTTGCCCGAGACATTCAGTGCATCCTCGACCACGGCATGATGGAAACAGTGAAGAGAATAATCGCATGATGAAGGAATCTATTCGCATCAATCCTGCCGACACCGTGGCCGTTGCCCTGCAAGACCTGCCCGGCATCCCCGCCGGCCACAAGTTTGCCCTGCGCGACATTGCAGCGGGCGAAGACATCATCAAGTACGGCAACCCCATCGGCCATGCCCTGCACGCCATCCGCAAAGGAGAGCTTGTCGATCACCACAACATCGCCACGAACCTGAGCGGCACGCTGGACTACGGAGACATAAGAAGGGAATGTGCGGAAAGCGACAGCCATTCCAAGTTTCCGTCCTTAACCTTCCCGGGCTATCTGCGGGCGGACGGCAGGGTCGGCATCCGCAACGACATCTGGGTCATTCCCACGGTGGGATGCGTCAATGGCATCTGCCGCCAGATAGTAGAGCAAGCAGGCGTAGGAATAAACTTCTCCCACAACTACGGCTGCTCACAGCTGGGCGACGACCACGAGAACACACGAAAGATTCTGGCGGACATGGTTCTGCACCCCAATGCGGGCGGCGTTCTCGTCGTGGGTCTGGGTTGCGAGAATAATCAGCCAAGGGAGTTCGAGAAGTTGCTGGGCGACTATGACCGGCGGCGCATCCGCTTCCTCATTGCACAGGAAACGGAAGGCAACGAGGTGGAGGCCGGAGCCAAGATTGTCAGGGAGCTCTACGAACAGGCCCGCAGCGACGAGCGCGTGCCGGTGCCGCTGTCCAGCCTGCGTGTCGGCCTGAAGTGCGGCGGCTCCGACGGCTTCTCGGGCATCACCGCCAACCCGCTCCTTGGTGCCTTCTCCGACTGGCTTTGTGCACGGGGCGGCACGACCATCCTCACCGAGGTGCCCGAGATGTTCGGTGCCGAACACCTGCTCATGCGCCGTGCTGCCTCCGACGATGTCCTGAAGGCCACCATACGCCTTATCAATAACTTCAAGGAGTACTACCTCAGCCACGGGCAGCCCGTAGGCGAGAACCCGTCGCCCGGCAACAAGGCCGGCGGCATCTCTACCCTCGAGGAGAAGGCTCTCGGCTGCACCCAAAAGAGCGGCACGTCGCCCGTCCGCGGCGTATTGGAATATGGTGAACGCCTTCCGGCCCCGAGCCTCGAATGCGGCCCAAGCGGGCTGTTCCTGCTCTCGGCACCGGGCAACGACCTTGTGGCATCTACAGCACTTGCTGCCGCCGGATGCCAGCTTGTCCTCTTCACCACGGGTCGCGGCACTCCCTTTTCCACCTTCGTGCCTACACTGAAAGTAGCCACAAACAGCGACCTTGCCCAGCACAAGCCTCAGTGGATGGACTTCGATGCCGGCACCCTCGTCAGCCGGGACGAGCCGATGGACGAGCTGCTGGAACGCTTCATCGCTTGCGTCCTGGACATCGTAGGCGGGCAGCCCACATGTGCAGAACAGGCACACATCCACGACATGGCCATCTGGAAGAACGGTGTCACACTGTAAAGCCTTCCCCCTTACCACTCTACGATTTGTGCGTCGCCGAAGCGGTCGTAGCCGCTGACAAGGACACGGTCGCCGGCATGGAGGCCGTCGAGCACTTCGTAGTGCTCTGCGTTCTGGCGGCCCAGGCGGATGGGGACGCGGTGTGCCCTGCGGCCCGACTCATCGACAAGCATCACCCACTGTCCGCCCGTCTGGGCGTAGAAGTTGCCGCGCGGTACGATGAGGCGGCGCTCGCTCTGCCCGAGCTCTATCTTCAGGCGAAGGGTGAGTCCGGGTCGCAACAAAGTCCCCGACTTATCTTTCGAAAGGAGGTTTCCGGTCAGCTCTACGGCAAACGTATGGTCCTGCACCTGCGGGGTGATGCGGCTGACCTGGAGGGCCAGGCTGCGGCCCTTGTAGGTCGCCGTGGCGGGTTGTCCGTCCTGAATGCGGTCTATGTAGTACTCGTTCAGTCGTGCCGTCACCTTGTAGTCGGTCAGCACTCCAATCTCGCCCAGCAGTTCGCCTGCCGACACCTGGCCGCCTACGACGGCGCCCAGGCCGGCTATCTGCCCGTCGGTAGGTGCGAGGACGACGAGGGCTTCGCGGCGTGCCAGGCTGTTCTCGAGCTTCTGTGCCTCCATCGACATCTCCTGCTCAATGAGCTGCCGGCCCACGATGTTGAGCACCGAGTCGTGGCGCAGGCTCTCGATGGTCAGCTGTGTGCGGCGGCGGTTGTAGTCGTACTCTTCGCGTGCCACCTCCAGCTGCGCCTGGCTCTTCACGCCCATGCGTGCCTCTTCCTGTTCCAGCTCGAAGTTCTTCGCCATCTTCCGCAGCTCGAAGTCTGCGGCGAGGGCTTGCTGCCTGAGTGTGATACTCTTCTGCTGCATCTCGATGAGCTGCCTGCGGTGCTGCATCTGGTTGTGTTCATAGTTGCGCCTTTCGGAGGCAATCTCTTCCAGCACCTTCGGGTTGGAGAGCACCAGGATGGTGTCGCCGCGGCGCAGCAGGTCGCCGTTCTGACAGCAGATGCGCTCGACGGTGCCGCCCTCGCTGGCCGTCACACGCACCGACGTGACGGGGCAGACCAGGCCGTTCACATCGACGTACTCCAGGAAGTCGCCGTCGCAGACCTGGGCTATCTGGTCGGCATCGACGTTGGTGCGGAGTGTCTTGGGTCGCAGTTGCAGGCTGGTGGCATAGCCTATCAGGGCCAAAAGCACAGCACCGCCCAGCAGGTGCAAGCGGTACTTCACGTACCAGGGTTTTTTCGGTAGTTTGATGTCCATATCGTTATTCATTATCCAGTTTAAGACTTCTCAGCCCGTAGTAGAGGCTCCAGTACGTCTGAAGGGCGGTGACGAAGGCTCGCTGGGCGTTGTCCTTCTCGTTGATGCTCGTGCCCAGCTCCAGCAGGCTTGTGCGTCCTTGCAGGTAGAGCCAGCGGGCCACGTCGTAGCGCCGCAGGGCCGTCTGGCGTGTGCGGTAGGCTATCTTCACGCGATAGGCCTGCAGGTTGTACTGCCGCACCATCTTCAGCACGTTCAGGCGGAACTCCTGCATCGCCTGCTCGCTCTGCGTCTGTGTCAGCTCCAGCCGCGACTTCGCCACGCGCACCTGCCCTTTGCCGCGACCCCAGTCGAGCAGAGGCAGCGAGAGCGACAGGCTGACGTACTGCTGGTTGAGCGGTTTGTGATAGGCCTCCGCCACCGTAGCGCCCGTCTGCGAAAGGCCGAACTGCACGTAGAGGTCGGCTTTCAGTCCGCGGCTGGCCTTGGCTGCCGAGAGTGCGCTACGGCTCTCCTCGACGTTCAGGCGCAGTCTCTCGGGGTCCGGGTTGTTCCTGAGGGCCTGCTCCAGCACCTGGTCGGCATCCATCGTCTCCATGTGAACCAGGGTGTCCGTCACGACCGAGAGGGTCAGGTCCTCTTGGATGCCGAGATAGGTGCGCAGCGTCAGCATGGCATCCTCCACCTCGGCCTCCGCGTTCAGGCGGTTTGTCTCTTCGCTCAGCTTGCTCACCTCCAGCTGCAGCATCTCGTTCTCCGTGATGCTGCCACGCTCGTAGCGGCGGAGAGCATAGCTGTGGAGCGTGTCGCTGACGGCGTAGTTCTGCCGCGCTATGTCGAGGTTCGTCTGTGCTACGGCGAGCATAAAGAAATAGGTACTCGCGCGCGAGGCCACCAGCTCCATCGTCTCGGCATACTGCTTGCGGGCCACGCTGTGGCGCATCGGCTCGGTGCGTCGTGCCCATCGCAATGCGTTGTGCCCCAGCAGGCTCTGCCTGTAGCCAATGGAGAACGGCACGCTGCTGTAGCTGTGGTGCGACTGTTCGAACTCGTCCTGACGGTAGAGGTTGCTGCGCACGAAGAGCGTGCCGCCCGTGAACCAGACGTTCTGGCTGATGTCTATCGAAAGGTCGGTACTCAGCTGGTTCTGCCGCACAAAAACATCGGTACCGTCGGGCTGTGTGACGCGGCTCACCTGCCGGTTCAGCGTGGGCGAGCTGCTGAGCGTCACCGACGGCAGGTAGTTGGCCTTATGGTAGCGGAAGCTCCACTCCGCCGACTCCAGTGCGTGGCGTGCCGCCAGTGCGTCAGCCGACTGCTGCTGCGCCAGCGTCACGGCATCGGCCAGCGTCAGCCTGAGCGTGTCAGTCGGCAGCGGCATCGGCATCGCCCGGCACGGCAGCATCAATAACAGGGTAAATAGTATCTGCTTCATACCTATACTATGACAAGATGCGTGCCAAACACTTATCTCACTGATAATAGGGAGGAAACGCTTCCGTCGTGTGCTTCCCTGCCCGTGCGACTCCGCACGAATGTGTGCGATAGCGCACAAAAAGCCACTCGTCACCAATAAAAGTGGGGGTAGGGTAGGGGAGTATGGAAGAAAATGACTACCTTTGCAGTCGAAAGGAGAAGAAAGGAGACTGCACACATATCAGTATGACCTTCCGGATGCGACACGTCGATTTCGTTGCTCCATCGCGATGGAGCAATTGCTTCATCGCGATGAAGCAATTGCTTGATGGCGATGAAGCAATGAAGACGACACGAGGGGTACACTTTCACTGCGGGTCTCTCTAACCTACTGCTGACATCAAACAGACCTCAAAGTATGGACGAAAGAAAAGGAAAGGTGCTCGTCATTGACGACAACGAAGACATCCTCTTTGCGCTGAACCTGCTGCTCAAGCCGCACGTTGAGGACATACGCGTCACGACGCGACCCGAGCAGATCGACAAGTTCCTCGACATGGCGGAGCCCGACGTGGTGCTGCTCGACATGAACTTCAAGCGCGACACCATCAGCGGCGAAGAGGGCTTCGAGTGGCTGGAACACATCCTGCACCGCGACCCGCAGGCCGTGGTCATACTCATGACGGCTTACGCCGATGCCGACAAAGCGGTACGCGCCCTGAAGAGCGGCGCCACGGACTTCGTGACGAAGCCTTGGGACAACGCCAAGCTGCTGGCAACGCTCTCGGCAGGCATCAAGCTCAGTCAGGAACGGCACAGGAGCCGCCTCCTGGAGCAACGCATGGAGGTGGCGGCATCGCCCTTCGGAGCAACAGCTGCCCCGACCATCATCGGCGAGAGTCCCGTCATGCAGCGCCTGCTGCGGACCGTGGAACAGGTGGCTCCGACGGATGCCAACGTGCTCATCCTCGGCGAGAACGGCACGGGCAAGGACGTCATAGCCCGCCGGCTGTGCGCCCTCTCCGCTCGCGCCGCAAAGCCCTTCGTCAGCATCGACCTGGGCAGCGTGCCGGAACAGCTCTTCGAGAGCGAGCTCTTCGGCTACGAAAAGGGGGCCTTCACCGATGCCCGCAAGCCGAAAGCCGGACGCATGGAGGCCGCCAGCAGCGGCACGCTCTTCCTCGACGAGATTGGCAACCTGACCCTTCCCCTGCAGGCAAAGCTCTTGGCAGCACTGGAGCGACGCGAAATCTCGCGCCTCGGCAGCACACAGCTGACGCCCATCGACGTGCGCCTCATCTGCGCCACGAATGCCGACATCCGCGGCGAGGTGAACGAAGGGCGCTTCCGTCAGGACCTGCTCTACCGCATCAACACCATCGAGATCACCATCCCGCCGCTGCGCGAACGCGGCGAGGACATCATCCTGCTCGCCGAGCACTTCCTGGCCCTCTACGCACGCAAGTACGGCAAGCCGAAGCAGACGCTGAACCGCGACGCACGCCAGCGGCTGCTGAAGCACACATGGCCCGGCAACGTGCGCGAGCTGATGCACGCCGCCGAGCGGGCAGTGCTGCTCGGCAAGGGCACAACGCTCTGCGCACAGGACTTCGTGCTGGAGGAACCCTCGCGACGCAACCAGCAGATGCAGACGCTGAACCTGGAACGCCTGGAGCAGGAAGCCATCAGCCGCGCCATGCAGATAGCGGGCGGCAACGTCACGCATGCTGCCGAACTGCTGGGCATCACACGCTTCGCACTCTACAGGAAACTGAGCAAATGAAGATAGCTATTATATAAAACAACGGATTATACGGATTATACGGATTATATGAGCCTTTCAAGGCTCAGGAATCTGTTTAATTCATCTGCTGAAAGATTCCTTTCAATCCTTTCAATCCGTTGTTAAAACATCATCCAAGTTAAATGAAATGAAGACATACATATTATATATAATAGGGCTTATCGGCCTGATGACCTGTCTGGCCCTCAGCATCCGTGCGGGACTGCTATGGCCGTCCGCCGCCCTGGGCGTGGCGCTGCTGTGGCTGTGCCTCTCGCTCTACGGACGCATCGGACGACTGCTCTACGCCTACCGCGAGACGGAAAAGGAGAACGAACACCTGCACACCCGCCTGGTCGAGGCCGAGCGACAGTTGCAGTACCTGCGGCAGCTCACCGAGAATGTCGATACGGCTCTCTTCGTCTGCACCACCGACGGACGCATCGATTGGATGAACCACGCCGCAACCCTGTTCTCCTCCCCCTCGGGCCTCTCCCCCGTGAAGTTCCCCTCCCTCACGGGGGAGGGGTTAGGGGAGAGGCCGGGGAATCTGCCGCCCCACATCCTCTCGGCCATCGCCGAGCACAAAGAGGTGGTGGACGGCTGCGCCCTCTCCACCGTACTGCTGCGCATCGACGGACGGCGACGGCTCATCGTGGCGCTGAAGGACGTGTCGATGCTGATGCAGCAGCAGGAGATGGAGGCCTGCTGGCAGCTCATCCGCGTGCTGACCCACGAGATTATGAACTCCCTGACGCCCATCATCTCCATCAGCGAGACGCTCGCCGATTCCCTCCCCCTCGATGGAGGACAGGAGGGGGCTGCCGTCATCAACCGCCGCTGCCACGCACTGCTCGACTTCGTGGAGAGCTACCGCCAGCTGACGCGCATCAAGCAACCCGAGCGGACACAGTTCCCCGTCGCAGACCTCTTCGCCCACATAAAGGCACTCTACAGCCTCTCCCCCGGCCCCTCCCCCGTGGGGGAGGGGAGCAGGCAGCCTGCAAAAGTAACTTGTTCCCCCTCCACCACGGGGGAGGAGAGCAGGCAGCCTGCAAAAGTGACTTGTTCCCCCTCCACCACGGGGGAGGTGAGCAGGCAGCCTCCAAAGGTAACCTTTTCCCCCTCCCCCACGGGAGAGGGGAGCAGGCAGCCTGCAAAGGTAACCTTTTCCCCCTCCCCCGTGGGGGAGGGGAGCAGGCAGCCTGCAAAAGTAACCTTTTCCCCCTCCCCCACGGGGGAGGAGAGCAGGCAGCCTGCAAAGGTAACCTTTTCCCCCTCCACCACGGGAGAGGGGAGCAGGCAGCCTGCAAAAGTAACTTGTTCCCCCTCCACCACGGGGGAAGGGAGCAGGCAGCCTGCAAAGGTAACCTTTTCCCCCTCCCCCACGGGGGAGGGGCAAGGGGAGAGGCTATCCCTCTTTGCCGACCGTTCCCAGATAGAGCAGGTCCTCATCAACCTCATCAAGAATGCCTACGAGAGCGGCGCCACGGAGGTAGAGCTCACGGCCTCCGAGACCCTCTCTAACTCCCCATTAAAGGGGGAGAACTCCCTCCCTTTAAGGGAGGGCAGGGGAGGGTCTGTTATCTGTGTTCGCGACAACGGCTGCGGCATGTCGCCCGACGTCCTCGCGCAAGCCTTCATCCCCTTCTTCACCACCAAACAGGCCGGCACCGGCATCGGCCTCGCCCTCTGCCGACAAATCATCCTCAAGCACGGCGGCACCATCACCATCGACAGCGAGGAAGGCCGCGGCACCACCTTCACCATCTCACTCCCTAAAGCCTGATTCCCATCTCCCCAAAGAGCAAAACTATTAAATCCTGCACAGAAATCAAGGAAAAACTTGGATTATTGTGCAAATACTGCTAACTTTGCACAAAAAAACTAAGCATCGTGAAGGAGAATCCATTGGTAAAGTTCGGGAGTGTGCCCGTGCAAACGGGTGTACTGTCTGCTTGTTTTGACAATTTGTCATCGCCCAGTGAAAAGATAAGGGCGTTGGAAAAGGACGGGCAACTGATTCGTCTGAAACGTGGCCTCTATGTGGTGGCGGGCCAAGTGAGTGGTAAGCCTGTCAATGCCTGTCTGTGCGCAAACCACATCTACGGTCCTTCATACGTGTCAGAACATTGGGCACTTCGATGGTACGGACTGATACCGGAGCGTGTCTATACGATGACCTCGGTCACAACCAAGCGTTCTCGCCAGTTTCGCAATTCATTGGGTCTGTTCACCTACGCCCAAGTGAGACCCGACTACTTTTCCATCGGCATTGACAGCACCGAGGAAGACGGAGTGACGTTTCTCATGGCAAGCCGTGAGAAAGCACTTTGCGATTTCATTCTCCACGACCGCCATATACCCTCACAGTCACTCAAGGCACTATGGCAGTACCTGGAAGAAGACATACGCTTCGATATGGACGAACTGGCTACATTCGATGTCAGCATCATCAAGGCCTGTGCCACGTGCGGACGAAAGGAGAGCATACTTAACAACCTAATAAAGATTATAAAGCAATGACCATATATGACAAGATGGTGGCTGTGTATGCAGAAGAGAGAGGGACAGCCACTCCCAACGTAGAGCAGGAAGTGATGCAACGCATAGCACTGGCAGGACTGCACAGAGGCGGCTTCTTCCAGCACGCTGCTTTCTATGGCGGCACATGTCTGCGACTGTTCCACAGTTTGCCCAGATACTCAGAGGATATGGATTTCACGCTGACAGAAAAGCGTGGGGATATTCACCTGGAGAATTACTTCCCCGCCATTGTCGAAGAGTTTCGCCTGGCAGGCCACGAAGTAAGCATAGCTAAGAAAGACAAGAAAATCTTCGGTCGTGTAGAGTCGGCATTCTTGAAGGAGAATACTGAGGTTTACGACATCAAGTTCCAGACAAAGAAGACCATCAAGGTAAAGATAGAACTTGACATTGACCCACCTTTAGGGTTCACTACGGAACAATTAGCGATGCAGCTGCCATATTCGTTTATGTCACGCTGCCTGGTGTTGCCTGACCTCTTTGCAGGAAAGTTGCACGCACTGGTTTACCGAAACTGGAAAACGAGGGTGAAGGGGCGCGACTGGTACGACTTCGAGTGGTATGTCCGCTGGAACATCCCACTCAACTTCGCCCACCTCCAGGAACGCATCCATGAATTCAGCGGTGTCATTATTGACAAGACGACCTTCTTGGATATGCTCCGAGAGAAACTGGCAACAACGGATATAGAACAAGTGAAGGCAGACGTAAGAGGCTTTGTTGACAATACCCGCGAACTCGACATCTGGTCTAACGACTACTTCCTGATGCTGGCCGACAAGATAGTGTTCCTATAAAGCTTTGTGCATTTCCGCACGGTTGTGAGCGGAAGCGCACAGTGGAGGCAAGGGCGGAAAGCATCGCAACTTGCAGAGAACTTGTGCTTTCACGGTTTGGCACGGTTCTTGATGTATAGAAAGGTGAGAAACATGGCACGCCAGCACGCTGGACTGCCGACACATCAACAGAAAGAACATGAAACAAGCATTCCGACTCATCTCCCGCATGAAGGGCTACACAGCCCTCTCGCTGCTCGGCCTCACCATCTCGCTCAGCGGCACCGTCATCATCAGCCGCTACCTCTATCAAGAATGGACCATTGACCATTGGATGCCCGACCTGGACAGGACTTACATCTTGTGCCAACGCTACGTCAATGGCATTTGGGGGGATGAACCAACGCCCGGTTTGGCTTGGAATCCCAACAAAACAGAGGGCTTCGTGTCGCCTACTTTGGGACAGAGCGACGTGGAAGCCTTCTCGGATGTCCATCTGCTGCAGAACGGTTACTACATCATATTGGATAATGACGAGACCATAACCGCCCCCACTATCAGCGTTGACAGCAGTTTCGTTGATGTCTTTCCGTTGCAAGCTTTGGAGGGCACGCTGGTGCTGCGTACAGAAGGGCAGGCCATCGTGAGCGATGACTTCGCCCGTCGCCACTTCCCGGGCGAGAGTGCTGTGGGGAAGACCATGAAGATGGGTGACGAGAATACATTGCATACCATCGTGGGCGTGTTCCGTCAGCCATCGAGCAAGAGCACAATCCACTTCGATGTCGCCAACTATGCACGCAGGGACTGGTGGGTTGGCAATGCCCTTAACTTTACGATGATAAAGCTGGCGAAGGGCGCAAGCATGGAGGCATATAACGAGCGTCAGCCCAGGAATTCAAGGGGTAGCATGAATCCCGAGTTCCATTTTATGCTTGTACCCTATACGGGTAACCTGAGAAGGCTGGTTGATAGTTATAGTCAGGAATTCCGAACCATTCCTTCGCTGAGTCCGTGCAGCAGCCCGCAGTACCTGTGGATGCTCTTCGCCGTCGCCGTCCTGCTCTTCCTCGTCGGCATCTTCAACTTCCTGAACCTCTTTGCCGTGATGCGCAGCCACCGCCGCCACGAGCTGGAGGTGCGCCGCCTGTTCGGTGCCTCGCGCTGGGACATCTTCTGCCAGCTTTATGCCGAGACGTTCCTGCTCGCCCTGCTCACGATGATAGGCGTATGGACTGTCGTGGAACTCATGGAGCCGCTGCTCGCTACCTATTATAATATAGAGGTCTTGCCGCAGCGGACGTTCGATGTGGGGCTGACCGTAGGGATTGTTTTCGGCTTGCCACTGATAGTAGGTTTCATTCCACGGAGGCTCCCCACCTTCGGGGAGGGGCTGGGGGTAGGCATCCAATTCTTCATCTCCCTGACCCTTATCACCGTCAGCATCTATATGATGCGTCAGTTGCACCTGATGATGGATGGCGACCCGGGCTACAGGACAGAAGGCATCCTCCACATCGTCCCCAAGCCCAGGGAAGACTACAACCGCATCAGGATGGATGACAACGGGAATATATATAACGTCGATAACAGTAGGGGAGAAAAGGCTATGGCTGTCTTGAAGAAGCTGAGGGAATGCCCCTACATCCAAAGCATCATCAAGGACCCCGACATGATAGGTGCCGCTGAACTGATGGAAATAGAGGGGCAGAAACTGGTGTACAAGGAAATGTGCCATAATACGATGGAGATGTTCGGGCTGGAATTGCTGGAAGGAAGAGAATTAAACGACACGCTGGACGACTACTCATACAATTGCCTGCTCAATGAAACAGCAGTACGACGTTTGGGACTGAAGGACTGGCGAAGCGCAAAGGTGCAGCTCCCCGACCGTTGGTGGTGGGCAAGCAGTCAGGATTGCTCAGGCAACCCGCCCTACAACGTGGTGGGCATCGTGAAGGACTTCCATCCCGGTCGTCTCTCAGAGCCACAGCCTCCCATCATCTTCTTCCCAACCCTGAACTGGGACAGCCAGACGATGGACTATCTGCCCGATGACTTGCTATTGAGCATTGCTTCGGCTGGCGAGGAAGATGTAATAAAGTACCTGCGCCAGATGAATAAGGAAGTGTGGGGCACGGAAGACTTGGAATACAACTGGCTCTCCGACCAGAAGGATGAACTCTACCGCGAGGACCGTCGCACGGCACGCATCTTCTTCACCTTCTCGCTGCTGGCCATTGCCGTGACGTGCCTCGGCGTGCTCGGCCTGATGATGTTCGACGTGCGCCGCCGCTACCGAGAGATAGCGCTTCGCAAGATCAACGGCGCCACGTTCCGCGACATCGCCCTGCTGCTCTCGCGCCGCTACCTTATTATATTGGCTGCCGCAGCCGCCGTCAGCATTCCCGTCTCGCTCGTCGGCCTGCACCAGCTTGTTACGCGCTACTACACCATCCACGCCACTATCGCCTGGTGGATTCCACTCGTGAGCATCGCCATCGTCCTGCTGCTCTGCGCCCTCACCCTCTGGCAGCAAGTCTGGAAGGCAACACGCATCAAACCCTACAAAGTATTGAAGGAGAACTAAATATGAAACAAGCATTCCGACTTATCTCCCGCATGAAGGGCTACACAGCCCTCTCCCTGCTGGGCCTCGTCATCTCGCTCAGCGGCACCGTCATCATCGCTCGCTACCTGCACCAGGAGTGGACCATCGACCATTGGATGCCAGACCTTGACAGGATATGCTTCGCCCTAAGGGAGGAGTACGAGAGCGACGATCCTAATGAAGGCCGAGGCGCTATGGTCGCAATGAAGATGCCAAAGGATGGGCATCCCATCACAGAGACAGAGGGCGTGGAGGCCGCAACCAGTGTATGGCTGCGCAGCCTGTTCTCGGTAAAGCTGGGGGGCGAGAAGACCTTCACCGTCTGCACCATCAGTGCCGACAGCGACTTTGTCAAGGTCTTTCCCCTGAAAGCCGTCGAAGGCACGCTGGATCTGCGCGTCACAGGAAACTCCATCATCAGCGAGACGCTGGCCAAGAAGATGTTCCCAGGCCAAAGCGCCGTCGGACAGACATTCATGGCAGAAAATCGTCTGCACACCGTGACGGGCATCTTCCGCGAACCTTCCACGAAGTCCAGCCTGCACTATGAGATGGTGACGTACGCAGAGGATGAGGGATGGTTCAACAACACCGTGCACTATACCTTCGTCAAGCTGAAGGAGGGCTTGACCCGCGAACAGTTCAACGCACGGCAGGTCAAGCAGAAAGGTGTCACAGCATTCAGTTATGGGAATGACAACAAGGAAGTCCTCTGGAATTACAAGCTGGAGCCGTACGATTATTTCCTGGCCTACACGAACCATGAGAACTGGCCGTCGGTGAACAAACCCAGTTCGAAGGAGCACCTGTGGATGCTGCTGGCCGTCGGCATACTGCTCTTTTTCGTTGGCATTTTCAACTTCCTCAACCTCTATGCTGTTATGCGGCATGCACGCAATCATGAGATGACGGTGCGCCGTATCTTTGGCGCCTCGCGCACGGACATCTTCTCGATGCTCTACATGGAGAACCTGCTCATCAGTGCTCTCGCTATGCTTGGCGTGTGGATGGTAGTCGAACTGATAACGCCCCACATGAAGGAGTGGTTCAACATGGAGCAGATGACGATGCCCGTCTTCGACACCGTCCTGTCGCTTTGCATCGTGCTGCTTTTGCCGCTGGTCAGCGCAGCCGGGAAGGTAAAAAGAAGCGGCAGGGGCTCTAATCTCTTCCTATTCCTCCAGTACTTTATTTCCATTTCCCTCATCACCGTGAGCCTCTACCTGATGCGGCAGCTACGCGTGATGATGACGGCAGACCCGGGGTTCAATACAGAGAATGTCATCTCCTGTTTGCCATATACGTCCGACATGTACTCGCACGAAGACATGAACAAGGAGGTGACAGACCGCCAGCTCTTCAGGGAGCGCATGCGCGAGAGTCCCTTCGTACACGACCTTTGCGAAGACCAGAATTTCATGGCCGAGAAGTACGAGATTCAGGACGCTAACGGGACGAGCATGTACTGGATGAAGATGAACGAACACATACAGAATGTCCTGGGCCTGGAGATTCTGGAAGGGCGCGGCCTATGCGATTCGCTCGACAGCCACAGCAACACTTACCACTGCGTCATCAACGAGACGGCCCTGAAACGCCTGGGGCTGAAGAACTGGCGCACGGAGGGTATCCCCCTCTCTTATTATCTACACGTTTCGAGTGACACTGACCTCTCCAAGAGTCCCACCTATCAGGTGGTAGGCATTGTGAAGGACTTTCATCCTATGAAGCAGTCGGAGCCACAGCCGGCCATCTTCTTCACATACGAACAAGACAAATACGACCAGCAACATACCGTCTATTACATAGGTTCCTCGGAGAAACGCACGCTGGTGAGCATCGAGCCAGGCCACGAAGCGGAAGCCATAACTTACTTGAAGAAGGTGGAGAAGGAGGTCTTCGGCAAGGACGACCTGGACTACCATTGGTTCAGCGACGAGGTGAAGGCCATGTACGAGGAGGACCGCCGCACGGCACGCATCTTCTTCACCTTCTCGTTGCTGGCGATTGCCGTAACGTGCCTCGGCGTGCTCGGCCTGATGATGTTCGACGTGCGCCGCCGCTACCGAGAGATAGCGCTTCGCAAGGTCAATGGCGCCACGTTCCGCGACATCGCCCTGCTGCTCTCGCGCCGCTACCTTATTATATTGGCTGTAGCTGCCGCTGTCAGCATCCCCGTCTCGCTCGTCGGTCTGCACCAGTTGATTACGCGCTACTACACCATCCACGCCACAATCGCCTGGTGGATTCCACTCGTGAGCATCGCCATCGTCCTGCTGCTCTGCGCCCTCACGCTCTGGCAGCAAGTCTGGAAGGCAACAAGAATCAAACCCTATCAAGTATTGAAGGAGAACTAAATATGAAACAAGCATTCCGACTTATTTCCCGCATGAAGGGCTACACAGCCCTCTCGCTGCTGGGCCTCGTCATCTCGCTCAGCAGCACCGTCATCATCGCTCGCTACCTGCACCAGGAATGGACCATCGACCATTGGATGCCCGACCTCGACAGGACGTATGTATTGATGGAAGAGAGATCTGATAATAATCCTTTCCCGGCAATGTTCTATAAAAGCTTCCTTGGGCGTGCAGAACTCCAGTCACCTTTGGACGGACAGAACGAGATAGAGTATTTCTCGTATGCGAGCACCTACACGACGCTGCAATTGAAACTGGATGGGGAAGAGATGCTGAAGCCGCTGGCCTTGAAGGCTGACAGCATGTTCCACAGGTTCTTCCCCCTGAAGGCTGTGGCCGGCACGTTGGTATTGCGCCACGAAGGGGATGCCATCATCAGCGAAGAACTGGCTGCACGGCTCTTTCCCGAGGGGGAGGCTGTTGGGCAGACCCTGACGACGGACAACGGACAACTGCGCACTGTTATCGGCGTCTTTCGGAAACCCGCCTCGAAGCTTTCGCTGAACTTCGACTATGTAGAATATGAGGCAGAAAACCCCTTCAATAATCAGGGTAATGTCTTCTACATGGTCAGACTTCACCCAGGGGCCAGCGTGAAGACCTACAACAAACGCCAACCCGTACAGACTCCCAACGTATTCGAAATGGAGGGGCGTACACTGCGTTTTCAGCTGGCTCCATACGAAGGACTGCTTTCACAGCTATGGGGCGAAAGGGACGTTACCGTTAGGAGTGTCAGCTCGCCCAAATACCTGTGGATGCTCTTTACCGCCAGCGTGCTGCTCTTCCTCGTCGGCATCTTCAACTTCCTGAACCTCTTTGCCGTGATGCGCAGCCACCGCCGCCACGAGCTGGAGGTGCGCCGCCTCTTCGGTGCCTCGCGCCTCGACATATTCTCGATGCTCTACATGGAGAACCTGCTCATCAGCGCTCTAGCCATGCTTGGTGTGTGGATGGTCGTCGAGCTGACCACGCCGCACATGAAGGACTGGTTCAGCATTGAGCAGATGAGCATGCCCCTCTTCGACACGACGCTGTCACTCTCAATCATATTTATATTGCCTCTTATAGCAATCGTAGGAAGGTTGGGCAAGGCTGGGGCAAGGTCTTTCCTTTTCCTCCAATATTTCATATCCATCACCCTCATCACCGTAAGCCTCTACCTGATGCGGCAACTGCACTTCATGATGGGCAGCGACCCTGGCTACCGTACCGAGAATATCCTGAACTGTACACCCTATCCTTCACGAACATGGACGGGAAGCGGCGGGCCCACTATGGATTGGTTCGAAAAAATGAAGAACGACAGCAAGCTACTGAACGACCGCCTGACGGCATGCCCGCATATCAAAAGCTTCTGCTCCTCAGGATACATTTATAAAATGGGTAACGAGTTGTCGGTCAATAATGTCTCGCTTGAATACCAAGGCATAAGCCCGCAGCAGATGGAGATGTACGGTCTGGAAGTCGTTCAGGGTCGGGCTTTCAACGACACACTGGACACCAGAGAACAATATCGCTGCCTCCTGAACGAAACAGCTATCCGACAACTGGGCATCAAGGACATTGAGAAAGAGACGGTTCTGCCTGCAAGGCGTCTGTGGTGGATTTTTGACTACACGACTGGCAGGATGCCCGATGAACAACCGCTCGTGCCCTACGAGATAGTGGGTGTAATACGCGATTACCATCCTGGCAAACTATCCGAACCTCAACCCGGCATGTTCTTTGCTTATCGTAAGGAAGAACCTGACAGACTGAATGGTTCTGAGGTGGCGGTCGAAGTTATGCCCGGGCATGAGAAGGAAGCTATTGAATACATACAGAAGACGTCGCGCGAAATCTTCCATGTGAAGGAATTGCCTTATCATTGGCTCAAAGATGATGTAGCCAGCCTCTACGAGGAGGACCGCCGCACGGCACGCATCTTCTTCACCTTCTCGTTCCTGGCGATTGCGGTAACGTGCCTCGGCGTGCTCGGCCTGATGATGTTCGATGTGCGCCGCCGCTACCGCGAGATAGCCCTCCGCAAGGTCAACGGCGCCACGTTCCGCGACATCGCCCTGCTGCTCTCGCGCCGCTACCTTATTATATTGGCTGCCGCAGCCGCCGTCAGCATTCCCGTCTCGCTCATCGGCCTGCACCAGTTGATAACGCGCTACTACACCATCCACGCCACAATCGCCTGGTGGATTCCCCTCGTGAGCATCGCCATCGTCCTGCTGCTCTGCGCCCTCACCCTCTGGCAGCAAGTCTGGAAGGCCACAAGAATCAAACCCTATGAAGTGCTGAAAGAACAATAAAAAGACCCTCTCGGCCTCTCCCATAACCCCTCTCCCGTGGGAGAAGGGAAATAAATGATAGATAGAAAATGATTAAATGGTAAATAATTAAATGGTAAATGAAAAGATGATTCAGACTATCAACCTGCAGCGTGCTTTTACGACAGAAGAGGTGCGCACCATCGCCTTGAACGGCGTGAACCTTGAGATTAACGAAGGCGAGTTTGTCGCCATCATGGGCCCCAGCGGTTGCGGCAAATCGACATTGCTCAACATTCTCGGCCTGCTTGATGCGCCGACGGGCGGGCAGTATCTGCTCGGCGGACAGGACGTGACGCCGCTGAGCGAACCCGAGCGCGACCGACTGCGCAAGGGACTCATCGGCTTCGTCTTCCAGAGCTTCAACCTCATCGACGACCTCAGCGTAGAAGAGAACATCGAACTGCCGCTGCTCTACATGCGGATGCCGAAGGCCGAGCGACGCAAGCGTGTGGAGGAAGCCATGCGACGCATGGACATCAGTCACCGCGCCAAGCACTTCCCGCGGCAGCTCTCAGGCGGTCAGCAGCAGCGTGTCGCCATCGCCCGGGCCGTCGTCTCGCGGCCAAAGCTCATCCTTGCCGACGAGCCAACGGGCAACCTCGACTCCAGAAACGGACGTGAGGTGATGGAGCTGCTGAGCCAGTTGCACGACGAGGGAGCCACCATCGTCATGGTGACGCACTCTCAGCGCGATGCAAGCTACGCACAACGCATCGTCAATCTCTCAGACGGCCAGATCGTCACGGAAGTGGAGATGTAACGATGTCGTGCAACGGGACCTTCTGCCATGAGAAAAGGGGCAGGAGGTCCTGCGGTTTTGCGGGGGCAGGGGCAGGCTGAAGGCCGGCAAGATGGGCCAGGAGGCCGATGATGTCCTCGGGGGCGACGTGCCTGGCGCGAAGGGCTCCGAGGTCGAGCGACTTGTCGCGCTTGCAGAGGCGCTGGCCCGACTCGTTGATGAGAAGGGGATGATGATAATAAAAAGGTGAAAGATTGAAAAGGTGAAAAGGTGATATTGAGGCAATGGTCTGGCGCAGGTGAATCTGCTGTGGGGTGCTCAGGAGAAGGTCGCGACCGCGGACAATCTCCGTGACGCCCATCAGGGCATCATCGACCACTACGGCCAGCTGATAGGCCCAAGCCCCGTCGCGGCGGCGCAGGATGTAGTCGCCGCAATGCCGCGCCAGGTTGACACGCTGCGGGCCGTAGTGTCCATCGACAAAGGAAATGTCCTCATCGGGCACAAGGAGGCGAATGGCAGCAGGGGAGTTTATAGATAGTCTAGATAGACTAGACTGACTAGGAAACATGTTCTTTGGGCGGCAGGTGCCGGCATAGACGATGCGTCCGTCTGTTTCGTGCGGTGCCTGCGTAGCCATGATGTCGGCCCGCGTGCAGAAGCAGGGGTAGGTGAGGCCCGCGTCCTGCAGCAGCTGGAGGTAGTGGGCGTAGATGTCCGAGCGCTCGCTTTGCCAGATGACTTCGCCGTCCCAAGGCAGTCCGAGCCATTGCAGGTCGTCCATGAGCTGCAGGGCATAGTCGCGGCGCGAGCGTCCGGGGTCGATGTCCTCGATGCGAAGCAGCCACTGCCCGCCTTTGCTCTTGGCCGAGAGCCACGAGAGCAGGGCACAGAAGACGTTGCCCAAGTGCATGCGTCCGGTAGGGGAGGGGGCAAAACGGGAGACTGTCATAGTTTTTTTGACTAGATTGTCTAGATTGTCTAGATTATCTAGATTGTCTAGGATTTTCTTTCCGCTACGAAGGCGGCAAGCTGGTGGAGGGACTGGACGATGGATGGGTCGCGGGTATCGTCGATAAGGCCGTCGGCCATGCCCATCAGGTCCTTCATGTGCCAGCGTACGTACTCCAGTCCGCCTTGGCTGACCGTGAAGTCGATGAGCTGCTGTATCTCGACGGAACTTGCTTCGCGACGGCGCACCTTCAGGGCCAGAGCAAACATGGCCTTGTCCTGACTGTGTTCTACGGCATAGATGGCGGGCAGCGTGAGCTTGCCTTCCTTCATGTCGTTGCCGAGGGGTTTGCCGACCTCTGCTGTGCCGTAGTCGAAGACATCGTCGCGCAGCTGGAAGCAGAGGCCGATGAGCTTGCCGAACTGTGCCATGCGTTCTGCGTCGGCTTCGGAACTGCCTGCCGCCAGCGCACCGAGGCGGGCACAGAGGGAAAAGAGGCTTGCCGTCTTGCGTCCGATGATGTCGAAATAGATGGCTTCCGAGAGTTCTTCTGAGTCGAGGCTGTTGAGCTGCAGGAGTTCGCCGTCGGCCAGCGACTGCCCAAGCTGTGCTATGTAGCGCACGATGCGTACATCGTCTGTCCGGGCTGCACACTCCAGGGCCTTGCTCAGGATGAAGTCGCCTGAGAGGACGGCTATCTGATTGGAGAGCAAAGCATTGACGGAAGGCAGTCCGCGGCGGCGGTCGCTCTCATCGACCACGTCGTCGTGGACGAGGGATGCTGTGTGGAGCATCTCCAGGGCCAGGGCTACATGGATAACATTCTCGCTGACCCGGCCCGTCATGCGTGCAGCGAGCATGACAAGCATGGGGCGAAGCTGTTTGCCGGGTGCCTTGAGCAGGTGTTCCACCACCTGCTCCAGCAATGGGTTGTCGCTGTAGAGCGTCTGTCGGAAAGCTTCGCGGAACTGCTCCATTTCGGCAGCAACAGGAGCCTTTATCTTGTCGAGTACGTCCATTTATTTCATATTTAGGCTGCAAAATTACATAAAAAGGCTGACTGAACAAAGAGTTTTGTAGTAATTAAGAATTTATTTTATATCTTTGTGGCAAAATAACACACAAATGAACACCACAAGAAACAGGCAAAAGCAACAAACCAGCCGGCTTCACTCCCAGCTGGAACGTGCAGAAGATTTAAGGGAAATGCGCGAGAGGCAGAAAGCGCTCTACCTAAAGGTCAGCGATTTCCTGCTTGATTTGGCTAAACTTGTGTTCGGAGGTATCATACTTACCGGCATCATCGACCTCAACTTGGACAAGGTGTGGCTCTTCTGTTTGGGGGCTTCAGTGGCAGGTGGCCTTGCTTGGTGGGGCTTTGTTACCTATCAACGTGGAATAAGAATTAAATAATAAAAAATCGTATAGCTATGGAATTCATGATCTTTCTTGCCGTTCTGGGCGTAATTGCCATCATAGGCATCATCTGGACAGAGATAGGTATTCGTCGTGACGAGCGCAATGGGCTTCACAAACCGCTTTGACAATCGATATGAAACTCTATTTACTGGACGCTTACGCGCTTATTTACCGTGCTTATTACGCCTTTATCAAGAATCCGCGCATTAATTCCAGGGGCGAGAACACGTCGGCCATCCTGGGTTTTGTCAACACGCTGGAGGAGGTGACCGGCAAGGAGCACCCGACCCACCTGGGCGTGGCCTTCGACCCCCACGGCCCGACGTTCCGCCACGAGGCTTTCCCCCCTTACAAGGCACAGCGCGAGGAGACGCCGGAGGCCATTCGCTTCGCCGTGCCCATCATCAAGGAGCTGCTGGCAGCCTACCGCATCCCCGTGCTCGAGGTGCAGGGCTACGAGGCGGACGACGTCATCGGCACCCTGGCGCAACAGGCCGACGAGCAGGGCATAGAAACCTACATGATGACGCCCGACAAGGACTACGGGCAGCTCGTCACGGAACGTGTGCGCATCTACCGTCCGCCCATGGGCAGGAACAGCGAGGCAGAAATCCTCGGCCCCGAAGAGGTGAAGCGGAAATGGGGACTGCAGTCGCCCCTGCAGGTCATAGACATGCTGGGACTGATGGGCGACGCCGTCGATAACATCCCGGGCTGTCCCGGAGTGGGGGAGAAGACGGCACAGAAGCTCATCCAAGAGTTCGGCAGCATCGAGAACCTGTTGGACTCCACCGACAAGCTGAAGGGAGCATTAAGGGAAAAGGTGGAGCAGAACAAGGAGCAGATACGGCAGAGCAAGTGGCTGGCCACCATCTGTCGCGAGGTGCCCATCAGTCTCGACCTGGACGCCCTCGCACTGCATGAACCCGACTTCGACAAACTGCAGGAGCTGTATCGCCGACTCGAGTTCCGCCAACTCCTCAACAAACAACAGGGCCCACAGCAACTCGACCTCTTCAGCCAACCGGCGGAAAAACCGGTTGCACCCGCCCCGAAGACATCCGACGGCAGTACCCAGCTCGACCTCTTCGACATGGCCGGCCCGGAAGCTCACGTCCTTCAGCCCAGAAGCTCACGTCCTTCTGGCCAAAAGCTCACGAGCTTATCGGCAGAAGCTCACGAGCCGTCCTCAGCCGTCACCTTTACCGTAGCGGACGGAATCGTGGTGGGGCACAACCTGAAAGCAGCCTGGAAGGAGCTGAAGGCACAGGGCCTGACGGACCTGCCCATGTTCGACACCGAGATAGCCCACTACCTGCTGCACCCCGAGATGCGGCACTACCCGGACTACCTGCTCTCCGTCTATGGATGCCAGGACGTGACGGCCCTGAAACAGATTCTGGAAAAAGAACTCAGGGAACAGGGCCTCTGGAACCTCTTTGCCGACATCGAGATGCCCCTGATGCCCGTCCTGGCCGAAATGGAAGAGGCCGGCGTACTCATCGACACCGAGGGGCTGAAGGAGACCAGCCGCCTCTTCACCGGACAGATGCTGGCACTCGAGAAGGAAATCTACGAGGCAGCCGGCGTCAGCTTCAACATCTCCAGCCCCAAGCAAGTGGGCGAAGTGCTCTTCGACCAACTCAAGCTCGACTCCAAAGCCAAGAAGACCAAGAAGGGACAGTACGTCACCAGCGAGGAAGTGCTGGAGGCCCTCAGGGGAAAGCACCCCATCGTAGGCAAGATACTGGAGTATCGCGGACTGAAGAAACTGCTGAGCACCTACATCGACGCCCTGCCCGGACTCATCAATCCGCAGACGGGACACATACACACCTCCTTCAACCAAACCGTCACCAGCACAGGACGCCTCTCCTCCTCCAACCCCAACCTGCAGAACATACCTGTCCGCGACGCACAGGGCAAGGAAGTGCGCAAAGCCTTCATCCCATACCCCGGACAGCTCTTCTTCAGCGCAGATTACAGCCAGATAGAACTGCGCATCATGGCCCACCTCAGCCAGGACCACAACCTCATCGAAGCCTTCCTGCAAGGCGATGACATACATGCCGCCACAGCCGCCAAAATCTTCAAGAAACCCCTGAGCGAAGTCACTCCCGATGAACGACGCAAAGCCAAGACAGCCAACTTCGGCATCATCTACGGCATCAGCGCCTTCGGACTGGCCGAAAGGCTCGGCATCTCCAGAAGCGAGGCCAAGCAACTCATCGACGACTACTTCCAGACCTACCCGGGCGTGAAAGCCTACATGGAGAAGAGCATCCAGACAGCACGCGAGCGCGGCTACACCGAGACCATCTTCCGCCGACGCTGCCAGCTGCCCGACATCAACAGTCACAACGCCGTAGTGCGCGGCTACGCCGAGCGCAACGCCATCAACTCGCCCATCCAGGGCTCGGCAGCCGACATCATCAAGATAGCAATGGTGCGCGTCGCCCGCCGCATGAAGCAGGAAGGCATGAAGTCGAAGATGATACTGCAAGTCCACGACGAACTGAACTTCTCCGTCCTACCCGAAGAAAGGGAGCAGATGCAGCGCCTGGTCGTAGAAGAAATGCAAAGCGCCGCCAGCCTGAGCGTCCCCCTCATCGCCGACTGCGGCTGGGGCACCAACTGGCTCGAAGCACACTAAATCACCATCTCGAGCATTGAGAGGTCTGCTTCCTCGCCTACCAGCCAGACGATGTCGTCCTGGCGGAACTGGCGCTTGGCCTGAATGGTGCCGAGATGTCCGTTCTCGTCCTCCACGCCCAGCACCATGCAGTTGTAGCGCTTGCGGAAATCGCTGTCCTGAAGGGTATGACCGATGAGAGGACTGCTTTCTCCCAGCCTGATGAAGATGATGGAGAGGCTGTGGCTGTCCTGTGTGTTTTCACCGGGCTGCTTCAGCTCCTGTTCGCTGCGAGCCCGCAGAACATCTATCGCCTCTGCTCCTGCCACCACTTCCAGCTCGTCGCCGGGATAGATGCGGTGATTGCCTCCGGGAATGTTGATGCGGTGCCCTGCACGGATGATGGCTACGACGTGCACGCTGTCTGTCTTGCCGAAGTGGAGCTGAGCCAGCGACCGTCCGCCCCAAAGCGAGTGGGCCGGCACCTTCACACGCGCTATCTGCAGGTCCTTGCCGCGAAGCTTCTTGCCGTAGTTCAGCGTAGCCTGCTGTTCCCTGAGCCGAAGATTCTGCCTGAAAGTCCGTTCCACCCGGATGCTGGTATATTTCACCCCGCGGCTCACTACTATCAGGCCCAGCAGCACCACACTTGCCACGATGTTCCATACCCAGCGGAAAGGCGAGAAGAACTGCACTACATTATATATTATAGCAAGTCCAAGCATTGCCTTCACAAAAAGGGCCAGACCGACGAGCAATGTATTCGCACGTCCCGTAGTGCGCAGGAAGTGCACCTCGTTGCAACGGTTCTTGCGGATGACTATTGCGCGGATGCAAGGCGACAGCAGGATGGTACAGACTGCTCCGCACACGACAGAGCCGTAGCTTTTCCCTATCACGTGCTGGCAAAGCGGCAGGATTGTGGCTATGCTGAACAGGAACAGGGCTATGGTGATTGTCAGGTAGGCCGCCGTCTGAAGCACAACGGCCTTGATGAAATTATTCCAGGCAAGCGTCGTTGACTTTTGACTCAACTTCTGCCTGCCCACGGCAAGGAAGCTCCCGTGCCGTGCAAAAGACTGGATTCTGTTGCTCAGAAGGCTCTCTGCCTTCGTGCCTGCAGCCGGAGCAAGACGAATGCTGTAGGGCGTGAGGAAAGTAGTGATGATGCTCACGGCCACCACGACAGGGTACAGGAATTGGCTCGTCACGCCCAGCTCCTGACCTAAGCCCGCAATGATGAAAGCGAACTCACCAATCTGCACCATCGAGAATCCGCTTCGCACCGCGTCCTGCACGTTGCCACCCGTAGCGAAGAAGCTCAGGCTGCCAAAGAACATCTGCCCCAGCAGAACGGCAAGCGTCAGCACAAGGATAGGCAGCCAGTAGGCAACCAGCACCGACGGCTCCACCATCATGCCGACTGACACGAAGAAGACAGCCCCGAACAGGTCGCGCAGTGAACTCACGCTGCTCTCTATGCTCTCCGCTTCGAGCGTCTCGGCCATTATGCTGCCCATCATGAAAGCACCGAAGGCAGGGCTGTAACCCACCTTGGAAGCAGATACGGCCAACAGGAAGCACAGACCGACGGAGACCACAAGCAGCGTCTCGCGGTTGATGTAGCGACGTGCCTTCTTAAACAACAGCGGCACAAAGTAGATGCCAAGCATGAACCAAAGCATCAGGAAGAAACCCAGCTGCAAAAGGCTCTTCACGAGTTCCGTGCCTTGAAAGCTCCGGCTCACGGCCAGCGCACTGAGCATCACCATCAGCAGAATGCCCAGGATGTCCTCCAATATAAGGACGGATATGACACCCGAAGCGAAACGCTTGCTGCGCAGTCCAAGGTCGTCGAAAGCCTTGTAGATGATGGTCGTGGAACTCATGCTGAGCATTCCTCCGAGGAATATCTTGTCCATACTGCTCCAGTCGAACAGCGTGGCAACCATGCTGCCGATGCCAATCATGCAGCACATCACCATCAGGGCTGTCAGGATAGGCTTCACCCCCATCCGCACTATCTTCTTGAACGAGAACTCGAGCCCCAGCGTGAACATAAGGAAGATGACGCCAATCTGGCTCCATTCCTCGATGCCTTCCATGCTGCTCACCGAAGGCGTGTAAGGCATGTGCGGCCCTGCCAGGAAGCCTGCCACGATGTAGCCCAACACGAGCGGCTGGCGCAGTCGTTTGAAGACGATGGTGACTGCGCTGGCAACTACAAGGATATAGGCAAGGTCAACAATGAGTGGCGGCATACTACTTGCTCATCTCAAGCATGCGGTTGATGGGTCGGACGGCTCTCTCTGCCACCTCTGGCGACACCTCTATCTCGGGCCATTCATAGCGCAGGCAGTTGTAGAGTTTCTCCATCGTGATGAGCTTCATGAAGTTGCACTCGTTGCAGGCACACGTGCTGTCGTCGGGCGGAGCAGGCAGGAAAGTCTTCTCCGGGCAAGCTTGCTGCATCTTGTGGAGGATGCCGCTCTCGGTGGCGACAATGAATTCCTTGGCGTCGTCCTCCTGACTGAACTTGAGCAACGCTGCCGTGCTGCCCACCTTGTCTGCCACCTTGACAACGGGTCCCTTGCATTCCGGATGGACGAGTATCTTGGCATCGGGGTGCTGTGCCTTCAGTTGCAGTATGCGCTCCAGGCTGAACTTCTCGTGGACGTGACAGGCACCGTCCCAGAGCACCATCTGTCGGCCCGTGACGGCATTGATGTAGCTGCCCAGGTTGCGGTCCGGTCCGAAGATGATTTTCTCCTCTTTGGGCAGCGCATTCACTATCTGCATAGCGTTGCCGCTCGTCACGACGATGTCGGTCAGGGCTTTGATGGCAGCTGTAGTGTTGACATAGCTGATGACAGTGTGGCCCGGGTGTGCCTTGACGAAGTCGCCGAATTCCTTTGCCGGACAGCTCTCGGCCAGCGAGCAGGTAGCATTCAGGTCGGGCACCAGCACCTTCTTGTCGGGACAGAGAATTTTATTGGTCTCGCCCATGAAGTGCACGCCGCACATGACGATGATGTCCGCTTCGGTCCGGGCTGCCTGCCTGGCCAGGGCCAGGCTGTCGCCCACAAAGTCGGCTATGTCCTGCACGGCTCCGTCCGTATAGTAATGCGCCATGATGATGGCGTTCTTCTCTTTGCACATGCGGCGTATCTCAGCCTTGAGGTCTGTCCCTGCTGGCACAGGTTCCGTCACGTAGCCAGCCTCTTTCCACTTGTTATCAACCATTTTTATATTATTATTGTTTTATATTTATAATTAAAAAGAATACTTATGATGATGATGATGAGCAGTTGATAAGTTCATAACTTTTTCTCTTTTCCTTAG
>CACWTR010000027.1 GCA_902763865.1 uncultured Bacteroidales bacterium
GGCGGGGTTCCACCTCTTCCCATTCCGAACAGAGAAGTTAAGCCCGCCCGCGCCGATGGTACTGCACACCCGTGGGAGAGTAGGTAGCCGCCGTTTTTAAGAGAGAAGCCCTTCGAGAGAAATCTCGGAGGGCTTTTTTGTTTGTGTAGGCACCCAAAGCCCGCAGCCCGCACAGCCCCCAGCCACAGCTCCCCGCCCACACAGCCCGCAGCCCCCTCCCGGCCTCCCCCGAGGGGGATGGGATTAATGGGACCAATAGGACCAATAGGACTAATGGGACATATAGGCCCAATAGGTCTAATAGGACTGATAGGACCAATGAGGGCAATGGGTTGTCGTGACGGGTTCGTTGCTTCATCGCGATGGAGTGATTGCTTCATCGCGATGAAGCAATTGCTTGTTCACGATGAAGCAATCAATACGACGTGGTCTTGCTGCCTCCATTTTATTTGTTATTTGGAATAAATATGGGCTGTTCTGTTGTTTTCTTGATTATTATGTTGTATATTTGCACTTCAATACGGTGAGTTAAGAAAGCAATTACGGATGTTCTCAAAGTCAAATACTCAGGCGCTGAAGGGCTTTGCTGCTATCGGAATACTGGTCTTTCATGTTCTGCTGGCCTATAGCATTTCTCCTGTTTTCAATATGTGGGGGGGAGTCTTTGTTGCTTTGTTCTTGGTGCTGAGCGGCTATGGTATTGAGGAATCATACAGAAGTAAAGGGCTTGACGGCTTCTGGGAAAACCGCTTGAGGAAGGTTGTTCTTCCTACGGCGTTCTTTATCTGTGCCTACAACTTTGTTTTCTCTTTCTTTCCTCTGACGGGAGATGCGTCTTCCGGGATGTCGATGCACAGGTGTCTCGATGAGTTGCTATACGTCAGGCCGACGTTCTGGTTTGTGTTCTTCATCCTGAAGTGTTATGCTGTCTATTGGGTCGGAACGCGTTTTATGAATGAGCGTTTCCGGCTTCTGTTCTTTTTTGTCTGTGCGATTGTCAACCTCAATCTGACGGCTCCTTGCGGTCATTTGGAGGCGGAACAGTCTTTCAGCTTCCTTGCCGGTGTGCTCATCTCCAGGAACAAGCAACGTCTGCTTTCGCTTTCGGACAGGGCTGTGAAGTGGTCAACTTTCGTGCTACTACTTGTGGGAGCGGCTTTGTTGCTGCTGAAGTCCGTCCCGCTGTTGCACTCCTTGAAGGGAAGCATTGCGTACAATTATTTGCTTTGTCCCTTCCGCCTGTCTGTCGGTCTGGCTTTCATTCCGCTGTTTTCAATGATGCGGGTAGAGGCGAGTTCGCTGCTGAGAAAGGCGGGGAAGTATAGCCTGGAGATATACATTGCGCACATCCCATTCATCGGATTGATTGCCGGGGTGAGAGGTCTGGTGGTCTTCTTGGCTTATTCCGCCATTTCCTTTGCCCTTCTTCTGGCTTACAGGAGCTTTGTCGAGAAGAGGGTTGGCATTGCGGAGTCTTTGTATGTCCTTGTCAATGTGCTTTTTGTAACGAAGTATTCTTCGCGAATATCCGAGTCTGTCGTGTTGTTTGCCTCGCTGTCGGCAGTTGCTATCTATTATGTCGTGATTCGTGTGGTTCTACCTTATATATATAGTGAGCTTCGCTTGCCGGAGGCTTCATGGATGCGGAGGTTTGTCTGTAGCCTTTCCGTGTTGGCTTTTGCCGGCATGTTAGTCGCGCAGTATGCGGTTGACCCATACGAGCTTCAGGTTGACAGGTGGTCGGCTTTGCACTTCCCGATTCAGAATCTCCTGTCAGGCATCTATCCCTATACGGCCTCTACACATTTGGGCGGATATGCATCGCCGTTCCCGGTGTGGCAGATACTTCACGTTCCCTTCTATCTCGTGGGTAACGTGGGGCTGTCTTTCTTTGCAGCTACGGCGCTCTTCCTGTGGAGTTGCTGGAAGAGGCAAGGGCGGGAGAAGGCTGCCATCGTCTGTGTGCTGCTATGGTCTTCTGTTGCAGTATGGTACGAGGCGATGGTGAGGAGCGACCTCATCACAAACTTCTTGTTGCTGGCTGCAATTGTCAATGTCGTGTTCTACCGCATGAGCCAGCAATGGGTTGAGCAGCACCGGTGGGCGATTTCCTGTATTGTCGGTCTGTTGGCCTGCACGAGGGTGATAGTGCTTATACCTGTTGCCATATTGCTGCTGCCGTACTTTATCAGGATGAATTGGCGCCGTCAGATTGCGACGGCACTTCTGACGGTTGTGGTCTTCGGCCTCACTTTTGTGCCGTTTGCCGTGTGGGACTGGCAGGAGTTCTATTATTTCCGCCACAATCCCTGGGCCTTGCAGACGAGCCAAGGCAACGTCTCCGACTTCATCCTCTTTGTCCCGCTTACAGTCTTTCTGGCAATGAATTACAGGACAAACGCTTTTCGGTACTACCGAAATTCGGCCTTGATGCTCGTGGTTTTCGTGTGCGCTACGTTCTGCCATAATATGTATCTGTACGGGAATTGGGACTTGTTTTCCCCGACATTCGACATTACCTATTTTTCGACGGCAATCCCGTTTTGTCTGCTTGCCATTGCGGAGAATTATCCAAAGAACAACAAATAGATGCATTAGGGCAATAAAATGTTTGCCTAATTCGTTATATTATCGTACCTTTGTACGATAATAGACTTTTGAATGATAACGGCCTCGATAGTAACATACAATAACAACCTCCTGGACTTGGAGGGAATCCTTCGCAGCCTGCTCATCTCGCCTGTTCAGGTTCTCTGGATTATAGACCATAGCGACGAGTTCACGCGCTTGGAGGGAGAGTTGCAGGAGTATAAGCGGAAGGATGATGTCTATCTGCAGCACGAGGGAAGGGGTTTCCGGCTGGAATACATCAAGCAAACGAACAAAGGCTATGGCGGAGGCCATAACGTGGCACTTCGCAAGGCGATAGAGATAGGAAGCCAGTATCACCTTGTGGTCAATCCGGATGTGTGGTTCGGTGCAGAGGTTATCCCGGCCCTGTGGCGACTGATGGAGGAAGATGAAAGCATCGCCCAGGTCATGCCCAAGGTCCTCTTCCTGAACGGCTCCGTCCAGCACCTGGCTAAGCTGCTGCCTACACCTTTGGACTTGTTCAACCGCTTCTTTATGCCGGCGAAACTGATATCCAAAAGGAACGACAAGTTCGAGCTGAAGCATTCCGGCTACGACAAGGTGATGAACGTGCCCTTCCTGTCCGGATGTTTCATGTTCTTCCGGATGAGCGCCTTGCAGAGCGAGGGACTCTTCGACGAGCGCTTCTTCATGTATATGGAGGACGTAGATATGACGCGCCGCCTGCATGTGAAGTACAAGACGCTGTTCTACCCGTCGGTGAGCATCTACCACCGGTTCAGCCGCCTGTCCTACCATAAGTGGCACCTGTCGTTTGTCCACATGATAAGCGTGATAAAATACTTCAACAAGTGGGGCTGGATATACGACGGCGCACGGAGGCGCTTCAACAAAACGCTATTGAAGGAACTGAAAACGAATTGTGAGGAATGAAAACAAGATACGCTATAATCGTCGTCACCTGCCTGCTGCTTGTGCCGATGACCCTCGTGTCTCAGTCTGAACGGCTGGGTGAGGATATACAGTACGGTTTCAGCCTGCGCGGGACAAGTGGCGGCGGAGACAATGCGCCCTTCTGGTTCACCAGCAACCGCTACGGCCTGGGACCCGTCGGGAACCATACGGTCCTGGCCCGCGCCTATATCAAACGCGACGCGGATACCGACTCCCTGATGAACTGGCGCGTCGGTTACGGTGTAGATTTGGCTGCAGGCTACGGCAATCAGAGCGAGTTCTGCATCCAACAGGCCTACTTCGACGTACAGTGGAGAATGCTGCGCCTCTCCATCGGCCAGAAGCAAAGAGCGTCTGAGCTGAAGAATGAGGAACTTTCCACGGGAGGCATGACGCTTGGCATGAACGCCAGGCCCGTGCCTCAGGTCAGGTTGGAGATGCCCGACTTTTGGGCCATCCCCGGGACGAAGGGCTGGTTCTCCTTCAAGGCTCATCTGGCATACGGCCTCTATACCGACAACAGATGGCAGAGGAACTGGAATGCAGGCACTACGAATCTTTATACCCAGAACAGCTGGTTCCATTCCAAGGCATTGCTCATGAGGATTGGCAACCAGAAGAAATTCCCCCTGACGCTGAAGTTCGGACTTGAGATGGCCTGCCAGTTCGGAGGCAAGGGCTATAACGAATTGGGCTACACAGGAGAGCGGCTTGAGCAGGCTGTCAGCCTGGGCAGCAATCCCTTCAAGGCATTCTTCCCCAGTGGCAGCGACGTGAACGACGATGCCTTCTCCAATGCCACCGGCAACCACCTCGGCTCATGGCACATCCGCCTGGACTGGACAGCCAAGAGCTGGAGCATCGGTGCCTACATGGAACACTTCTTCGAGGACCACAGTCAGCTGGGCTTCCAATACGGTCTCTGGAAGGACATGCTCTTAGGCGTGGAAGTCAACTTCCCGAAGAACCGCTACGTGAGCACCCTTGTCTATGAACACAACGGCACGATGAACCAGAGCGGACCCATCTATCATGATGCCACGCCGGAGAATCCTCAGCAGATAAGTGCCAACGATGCCTACTACAACAACCATGTTTATGGCTCGTGGCAGCACGGGGGCTTCGTCATGGGCAATCCTCTTATCCCGTCGCCGATGTACAATAGCTACAGGGGAATGGAAGGGAGCCTGCACTGCTTCTTCAGCCGTATCAACGCCCATCATGTGGCATTGAAGGGCAATCCGACTCCCCGGCTTTCATGGAGAGCGATGTACACCTACGAGAAGAACCTGGGAGCCTACGACCGCCCCGTAAAGGACCCGCTGGAAGGCCACTTCCTGCTCCTCGAGGCAACCTACAGGTGCAAGAAGCTGAGGGGACTCAGCTATTCCTTGGCCTACGGACATAACCACGGGAACCTCCTCGGCCCGGCCAATGCCGCGATGCTGACCGTGGCGTGGGACGGCTGGATATTCAAAACCTTTTAACACCTCTGGACAAAACTGACACGACATGAAAAGGATTATATACATACTGCTCATATCACTGATGACGATGCTCGTCCCGACGAGTTGCAACAAGAGAGACATCAATGGCGACCTGGACGGGATGTGGCAGCTGACGGAGTGGAGGGACAAGGACAACAACGTCAAGGCAACGAAGGACGACATGATATTCTACAGCTTCCAGCTGAAGATGGCGAAGTTCCTCAAGCAGGCAGAAAGCGAGAACTTCTCTATGATGAATTCCATGCTTGAGTTCACTTCGGGGCAGATACGCATCTACGAGCCTGCCGTCTATGGCGGCGAAGGGCACGATGACATGAAGCAGATGTCCGAGCTTGCTGTCTTCGGAGTTCCCGAAGACGGTATCTTTCATGTCCAGCTGCTGACGGGCAGCGACATGCAGCTAAGGACGAACAGCCAGGACGTGCTCACCTTCAGGAAGTATTAACAGCAGCAAATCGACATATTTATGAATAGCATCTTCTATGCCTTTGCTGCATCGTACCTCTCGGCTGCGCTGGTGACGCTTGTCGGCCTGCCTCTCATCATCAAGGCTTGCCGTTACTTTGACTATTTTGACATGCCCAACGAGCGCAAGGTGCACCGCAAGCCTGTTCCCCGCCTGGGCGGGCTGATATTCATGCCAGCTGCTGTCGTGGGCCTGGCCGTTGCCTCTTGGGTCAGCAAGATGATGGGAACGGGAGAGTTCGTGTTTGGCGTGTCAACGGTGGCAATGACCGTAGGCGGTCTGATTATCTATCTGATAGGCGTCTTCGATGACCGTTACGGCATGAAGGCTTCCCATAAGTTCGTCATTCAGACCATTGCGGCCTTAATCCTGCCCTTGTGCAACCTGGTCATTACCGACTTGAACGGCATCTTCGGCCTCCATCAGATTCCTTTTGCCGTCGGTTATGTGTTGACGGTCATTGCTATCCTTACCATCGTGAATGCCATCAACCTGATAGACGGCATCGATGGCCTGTCGTCGGGACTCTGCATCCTGATTCTGCTGGCCTACGCCGTGTTGCTGAGGGGCAATCCAGCCATTGCTTCTCTCGACCTGGCGATTGTCGGCTCGCTGGTCGTCTTCTGGTGCTTCAATGTGTTTGGTAAAATCGGTGGACTGAAGATCTTCATGGGCGATGCCGGCAGCCTCTTCCTGGGATATGTCTGTGCCTATATGAGCATCAAGAGCCTGATGCGCCCCATCGCTCCTGTTGACTGCGGCGAGGAGCAGATGCTGATATCCATTACGCTGCTGCTGATTCCTGTGCTCGACGTTATTCGTGTGGCTGTGCAGCGTCGGCTGACGGGCCACGGCATCTTCGAGCCGGACAAGACGCACATTCACCACATACTGATGAATGCGGGCCTTTCGATGCATGGTGCCTTAGCTTGCATCCTGACTTTGTTCCTGCTGATTTGCGGTATTAACTATGCGCTGTGGCAATGTCACTTCCCCATGCCGCTCATCGTCCTGACGGACACGGCAATCTATGCACTCATCTGCGGAGTGCTGCTGCTGATGGGCAAGTCTGACAATTAGGGGAGAATCAGTCGAGAGCTTCGTACTTCGACTGCCGGCTCTTGAACTCAGGCACGATTTCCTTCATAATCTTCACAATAGCCATGTCGTCGTAGGTGTAGCTGGCTTCGAGAAGTCGTTCTTCGTTCTTGCGGGCCTGCTCGTAGTCGTATTCGCGCACCTTGGCAATCATGATTTTCGGATGAATGGTGGGAAGGGTGTGCTCGGCATCGTTGAGCACTTCTTCGTAGAGCTTTTCTCCGTCGCGTAGTCCGGTGAACACGATTTTGCATCCTTGTGCTCCGCTCAGGGTTATCATGCGCTGTGCGAGGTTGGCAATACGCACGGGCTTGCCCATGTCGAAGACGAAGATTTCTCCTCCCTTGCCCATCGTGCCGGCTTCCAGTACCAGCTTGCAGGCTTCGGGGATGAGCATGAAGTAGCGAATGATGTCGGGGTGCGTGACGGTGACGGGTCCGCCTTTAGCGATCTGCTCCTTGAAGATGGGGATGACGCTTCCGTTGCTGCCCAGGACGTTGCCGAAGCGTGTCGTGACAAACTGTGTTCTTGCTGTCTGTCCGTCGGCCATTGTGCATTTGCCGTCGGCTACTGCCTGGTTGAGCGCTTGGCAGTAAATCTCGCAAATGCGTTTCGAGCATCCCATGACGTTGGTCGGGTTGACGGCCTTGTCGGTGGATATCATGACGAACTTCTTTGTTCCGTACTTGACGGCGAGGTCAGCGATGACGCGTGTGCCATAGACGTTGTTCTGCACGGCCATAGCCGGGTTGTCCTCCATCATGGGCACGTGCTTGTAGGCTGCTGCATGGAAGACGTATTCGGGCTTGTGGCGGCTGAAGATGTTCTCCATGTAGGTCTGGTTCGTGATGCTTGCCACGATGGTGTGGCATTGGATTTTGGGATACTGTTCCTCCATCATGCGGCGGATGTCGTGCATGGGTGTCTCTGCCTGGTCGATGAGTACGAGTTCCTTGGGCTCGAAGTGTGCCACCTGATGAACCATTTCGCTGCCGATGCTTCCGGCTGCTCCGGTGATGAGGACGCGGCTGTCGTTGAGCTGTCGTCCGATGGCGAGCATATCGACTTCTATCTTGTCGCGCGGCAGGAGGTCTTCGATATCCACTTCGTGTAGCTGGCTGTATCTGAGTTCGCTCTTCCCGTCCCATTCTTCAGCGGTGAAGGGCATCATCATGATTTTTATTCCTGCTTCGATGAGGTTGTTGATGAGTGTCTCCTGCTCGCGGAAGTGTGTTGTCTGGAGCGGGCTGACCATGAGAATGGAGATGCGTTGCTTCCGCATGATGTCGATGAGGTCGTCCTCGTCGGTATAGACGGGCAGGCCCAGGAGCCATTTGCCCCTCATCTGCGAGTCGGAGCTGATGAAGCCCTTGATGATGTAGCGGTTGGGTGTCTCGTTGCGTATGCTTTTGGCGAGGCTGATGCCGCCGTTCTGCACGCCGTAGATGAAGATGCGCTTTGTCAGTCCGTTGCTGCGGAAGACGTCGTACAACGTCTTGACGGCAACGCGCAGTCCGCCCATGAAGAGGGTTGCAATCATGAGGGTGGTGGCGAGCAATGTGGGATAGCTGAGGTAGATGCTCTCCATGTCCTCGGGTATGAGCAGGCTCAGGCCGTATGCTATCAGGGTTCCTATGCCCATTGCATAGAGCAGTCGTGCCAGATCGACGAAGCTGCTGTAGCGGAAGATGCCGCTATAGGTGTGGAAGATGCGGAAGGAGATGGTGTAGGGGATGAGCAGTAGGAGCAGTTCCTTGAAAAGGCTCCAGAAGTTATCGGCCAGGGAGTCTCCGCCGCGAAGGATGTAGAATGCAAGTATGCCGCTGAATATGATGAGGGCGTAGTCTATGACGAGTATGCACCAATAGGGTAGTGCATTACGGCTGAAATACCAGTTGACGAATCGTGATACAATCTTCATTATATATATATATAGAGAGAGAGAGAATTAGCTTTTATTTTTTGCAAAGTTAACAACTTATAACATTATATGCAAGGAAAATGTTAGAAAAAAAACATGAATTGTCTTTATTTGTTCAAAAGAACACGTTCTTATTGCCAACGGCTCACGTTCTTATTGCCATCGACTCACGACCTTATTGCCAACGACTCACGATCTTATTGCCAACGACTCGCGTTCTTATTGCCAACGACTCACGATCTTATTGCCAACGACTCGCGTCCTTATTGCCAACGACTCACGTCCTTATTGCCAACGACTCACGATCTTATTGCAATCGGCTCACGTCCTTATTGCCAATGCGACACGATGTCTTTTCGCGGGGGGAGTTTGGCCCGCCCGCTCAGATGAGGTATTGCTTGGAGATACTCTCGTTGTTTTCAACGCATTGTATGGTGTGTGCCAGTAGCGCAGCAATGGAGAGTTGCTTGACCTTCTTGCAGCTCATGTCGTAGGGGATGCTGTCGGTGAAGACCATTTCCTCGATGCACGATGCCTCGACGCGCTCTTTTGCGGGGCCGCTCATGAGTCCGTGGCTGGCTATGGCTCGCACGCTCCGTGCTCCGTTCTGCTTCATCAGGTCGGCAGCCTTGGTGATAGTGCCGGCTGTATCGACAATGTCGTCGATGAGGATGACGTTGGCATCGGTCACGTCGCCGATGATTTCCATGCTGGCTACCTCGTTGGCCTTCTTGCGTGTCTTGTTGCAGAGGACGAGGGGGCAGTTCAGGTACTTGCTGTAGGCGCTTGCACGCTTCGAACCGCCCACGTCGGGTGTGGCGATGACGAGGTTGTCCAGCTTCAGACTCTGTATGTAGGGCAGTATGACGCTGGAGGCGTAGAGGTGGTCAACGGGCACGTTGAAGAATCCCTGCTCCTGGTCGGCATGCAGGTCCATGGTGATGAGGCGTGTGATGCCGGCCACTCCGAACATGTCGGCCACGAGTTTTGCGGCGATGCTGACGCGGGGCTTGCTCTTGCGGTCCTGACGGGCCCATCCGAAGTAGGGGACAACGGCGTTGATGGTGCGTGCCGAAGCACGTTTCGCTGCGTCTATCATGAGGAGCAGCTCCATGAGGTTGTCGGTGTTGGGGAATGTGCTCTGCACGAGGAAGACATCCACGCCGCGGATGGACTCCTCGAAGCAGACTTCAAACTCGCCGTCGGAGAATTTAGTGATGGAGAGGTTGCCCAGCTCGCAACCCAACTGCTGGCAGATTTTCTCTGCCAGATAACGTGACTTGGTGCCCGAGAACACCTTGAATGACCTTTCGCAATTCATAGTCTCTATAGTTCGTTGATTGTTCTTTCTATCCAACGGCTTTCCTCAGCCTGCGGAAGTGGGCGATGAGCTCCTTGTAGTCCTTCCCCGAGTGTACGTCGAAGCGGTTCCAGAGGTCGCCGCGTATGGCAACGCCTCCGAAGCCCCACTGCCGCACCTGCTCGATGTTCTCCAGCGAGACGCCTCCCTCGGCAATGACGCGGTGGTCGATGATGCCCTGGCGTGCGGCGGAGAGCAGCTCGTCGGGGGTGAAGGATGCTTTGTTCTCGCTTTCCGAGATGCTGTCGAAGATGTTGCGCAGCAGGACGTACTCGCTCAGCGGCTTCTGCTCCACGATGCCCTGCAGGTCGTAGCAGGTCCTGGTGACGGGGCCCTTGTAGGATGCCGGTGCCTCGGGATGGCGCTTGCTGAGGTGGATGCCCAGCAGCCCGAACTCGTCGCAAAGGTAGAAGTGGTCGTGCACGACGATTTTCCTGCGGTACTGCTCGGGCATGAGGCTGAGCAGACGCTCGCAGAAGACGGGCTCTGAGTTCGGTTTGCGCAGGTGGAGAATGTCCAGTCCTTCCTCGAAGAGTGTGGTTAGAATCTTGTCTTCTTCAATGAAGAACTCGGGGCTGGTGAGCAGAATAAGTTTCATTCCGATACGCTGTGTCGTTTTTCCGGGTGCAAAGGTACGATATTTAATTCATAAATCATAATTCATAAATCATAATTTTCTTTTTTGTTCAAAAGTTCGTAACTTTGCAAACAGAACGAGAACGTATTAAGCTTAATATAATAAGGTATGAAGAAATCCACACTCTTTGCGGCCCTGCTCCTCGCGCTCTTCTCCGTGCAGGCAGGCGCACAGAAGAAGTACAAGAATCCCGTCTATGGCTCCGACTTCCCGGACCCGACCGTACAGCGCGGCCTCGACGGCACGTGGTATGCCTATGCCACGGGATGCAAGTGCAAGAAGAGCACCGACCTCGTCAGGTGGACCGACGTCTCGGGCGTCATTTCACGCCCCACGTGGAACGACAGCACATACACCGACGCCAACGGCAAGAAGGTGACCGACCACTACAGCCTCTGGGCCGCAGACGTCAACTACGTCGATGGCAAGTACATCTGCTACTACGCCTCGGCCCTTTGGGGCAACGGTTCGCGCACCGGTATCGGCGTGGCCGTGGGCGACACCCCGACCAAGTTCACCGACAAGGGCAAACTCTTCCGCAGCACCGAGATAGGCGTGAAGAACAGCATCGACCCCTGCTACGTCGAAGAATTCGACAAGAAGTACATCGTCTGGGGCAGCTTCAACGACATCTGCATTGCCGAGCTCACCGACGATGCCCTCGCCATCAAGAACTTCTCCCCCATCAATAATCCGCAGCCCAACGGCTCATGGAAGCGGCATGCCGGAGTCACGAAGCTGGCCGGCGGAGCCTTCGAGGGAGCCATGATATACAAGCGCGGCAAGTACTACTATCTCTTCTGCAGCGTCGGCTCCTGCTGCGAAGGAGAGAAAAGCACCTACCGCACCGTCGTGGGCCGCTCGCAGAAACTCATGGGGCCGTACCTCAACAAGCAGGGCGGACAGATGGTGAGCGACAACTACACCACCATCATCTCCGGCAACGACCGATGGAAAGGACCCGGACATAACAGCGAAATCATCACCGACGACGAAGGGCAGACCTGGCTCCTCTACCATAGCTACGACGCCAACAACAACTTCAACGGTCGCCTCATGCTTCTCGACAAGATAACGTGGCAAGGCGACTGGCCCGTCATCAACGACGGACATCCCAGCAGCGACGAGCGCGACGCACCCGTCTTCTATACCGGCAACGGTGCAAACCTCACCTACAAAGTCCAGAATGCCGACCTGATGAAAAGCGCATGGAAAGGCTGGAACGTCACCGCCAGCGACGACTGCGAGACGGGCAGCGGCAAGGGAACCGCCTTCGCCCCCTTCGGCTATGCACGCTACGGCGGCACCTTCGACATCTCACAGACCATCAGCACCAACGTCGTGGATGGACTCTACGAACTGAAGGTGAACGGCTTCGACACAGAACACAGCGTGGATTACTACGTCGGGAAAGTCGCCACCCCCGTGCTTTGTCCTGCCGACGAAGGCATCAACGCCCCGGCATCCGATGCCGTCGTCTCCAACAACTTCCTCAATGGCAAGCTCGGCCAAAGCGTCTATGGCCTCGCCACGGGCGGCAGGCTGACCTTCGGAATGCGCACCAAGCAGCCCCTCGCCGAGACAGAGCGCTTCTGCGTAGGCAAGGTCAATATCATTTATCGTGACCGCCTTTCCGACGCCAACCCCGAAGTCCTCACATCCGTGCTCGCCAGCTATTACGAAATGGCAGAAAGCGTGGCTAACGCCGGAAAACCATATTATACGGGCTACAACCAGACCATCGCCTCCTACAAAGCAACAGCAGAAGGCACAGACGAAGTCGCCACCCGCTACCAGCAGCTGCTCAAGATTAACCGCACCATCGACAGCATACAGACCAGCATCGACGTTTATGCCGACCTTATCGTCGAGGCCGACCTCCTGAAGGAAAAGCTTGCCGTTGCGGAAGCCGCAGGCTACAGCACTCAGGAAGCAAAGGACGCACTGGCCGAGGCACAGCAGGCAATAGCCGACTGCAACCTCAAGGATAAGGAGGTGAAAGCTCTCATCGAGCGTCTGCAGACCGCTGGCCATGACATGACATACTCCTACCAGACAGGCGACGGCAGCAAGGACAACCCCTACGTCATCCTGCGCCCCGAGCAGCTCGACTACATGCACGACGTGCTCATTCAGGACCAAATGGTTTACTTCGTGCTGGGAGCAGATGTCGATATGGAGGGCTTCGACTGGAAACCACTCAACACCAGCGATAACAGCAGCCGCTATTGGATTAACTTCGACGGCAAGGGACACGTCATCCGCAACTTCACGCCCAACGGCACAAAGTCCTACCCCAGCTTCTTCGGCACCATGTGCGGCGAGATACGCAACACGGGTTTCGTCGATGCCAAGATAGACGGAACAGGTTCCGGCGCGGCAGTCATCGGCGGAACACTCGGGCACAGCAGCTTCAAGGATGCTGAAGGCAACCTTTACCCCGTCATCATCGAGAATTGCTACGTGACCGGAACCATTACCAGCAAAGGATACGTCGGAGCCATCGGCGGCACACTTGGCAACTCGCCCGTCATCATCCGCAACTGCTACAGCGCAGTCAGCATCACCGGCAACGGCACGTCGGCCAACTACTCCGGCGGACTCGTCGGGCGTGTCCGTACAGACTTGACCATCGAGAACTGCTATGCTGCAGCTCCCGTCTCTTCGCCCACGGCAGGCGGCATCGTTGCGGGCGGCCAGAACAGCACGACGCCGGGCAGCACCTACCGCAACGTCATTGCATGGAATCCGAGTGTGGATGGTTCGACAGCCGACCCCTTTGGCATCACGACAGACCTGGATGTCCTCTCTTCGACCTATACCTTTGCCGACATGCTCCTGAACGGGCAGCCCACGACTGGCGGCCTGAGCCACATGGAGCTCTGCGGCATCGCCGGCCAGTGGGGAGCACCCTGGCACGCTGACCCGACAGCCGGCAACGGCTATCCCATCCTCCAGTGGCAGTATGACAGAGGTGACTATCGCCTGCTCTGCGGCTTCGATCCCGACAGCGACCCTTCGACTGGCATCAACGACATATCAGCTGTCCGGCAGACCGCCGAGGCGAGAATCTACAACCTTGCAGGTCAGCAAGTCAAAGCCACCAGGGACAATGCTGCGAGCCGCAACTTGCCGAAGGGCATTTACATCATAGACGGACGTAAAGTAATAAAGTAATAAGGTAACGAACCATGAGACCGCTGATTCTTTTCCTCATATCGCTAATCTGCTGTGCACCGATACGTTCACAGAAGAAGAACACGACGCTAACGGGCGTAAGCGGCGTAGTCTATGATTCCGGCAACGCCTGCATCGCCAAGGTCTCTGTCCGCGAGATAGACGGAAACCATCGCGTCTATAATCAGACGAAGACAGACCGCAACGGACTCTTCTCCTTCCGTGTGCGCGACACGCAACACTCCCTTCAGTTCTCTGCACCGGGTTTCCGCACGCTCACTCACAAGATGCTTGGTCAAAACAAATTCCGCGTGAGGATGGAAAGGCGCCGTACCTCTCCTTACGTCGAAACGGCCAAGGTGGTCCTCAAAAGCGACAGACTCTTCAACGGACACTACTTGGGAGAGGTCGTGCGACAGCAAGCCTGGATAGAGAAGATGTGTGACTCGCTCTATGCCTTTATCATTCCCGTTCAGATGGACAAGCCTGTCGATGAGTACTCTGCCGGCAGGAAGCTCATTGTGCTCGACGACGTGGGACAACAGGTGATGCTGCTCGAGAATGTGGTCGATGCCTATCCCATCCTCGGTGACCCGGATGACATTGACCAGTCCGAAATCGTCCAGACCTATATCGGTTTGGAACATGGAGGCGCAGATTCCTACTATGCACCGGGAGGCGATTCGGGCAGCGAGAAGCTGTATTCCTATCCGCACTTTCAAATCTCCCGTGCACAGATGGAGCAGATATGCGAGAAGCCGGAACTCCTCTCCCGTATAGCCGTCGATACCTATCGCGCCAATAACTACTGGAATTTCTTCCCGACAGACAAAACCATCTCACTCTTCCGTAAGGCACTTGAGAAGTAAGGCCCCCAGAGTCTCTTCAGAGGGAATGCGGAACAGCGTAAAATGAAATGAATGATATAAAAATGCGAAGTGCAATAAAACGTTTGCCTGCCATTACTCTCCCGAAAGGAGGATGGGCGGTTTCTCTCTTGCTGCTCTGTACCTCTGTTTTTTGCCGGGCCGAGGACGAGAAGACGCTTTTCCTCATCTCCAATACGCATCTGGACACCCAATGGAACTGGGATGTGCAGACGACCATATCGCAATACGTGAAGAACACCCTCTCCGACAACCTGTCGCTCATGGCGAAGTATCCCGACTTCCGACTCAACTACGAGGGTGCCATCAAGTACATGTGGATGAAGGAGTACTACCCGGCTGAATTCGAGAAGATGAAGCAGTACGTGAGAAACGGGCAGTGGCACGTCAGCGGGATGTCCGTCGATGCAAACGACGTGATGATGTCGTCTGCCGAGAGCATCCTCCACAGCATGCTCTACGCTAACCGCTTCTATCGGGACGAGTTGGGCGTGCGGGGTGGCTATGATGTCATGCTGCCCGACTGCTTTGGCTTCTCCTATGCCCTGCCTTCGCTCATGCGCCATGCTGGGCAGAAAGGCTTCCATACCGCCAAGCTCGGCTGGGGTTCTGCTGCCTACGACAAGCTGCCGCACTTCGGAGTCTGGCAGGGAGTTGACGGCAGCAAAGTCTATGCTGTTTATAAGCCTGGAGCCTACGACAGCCATGAGGAGTTCAACAAGGACCTCACGAATGATTCGGAGATACTCGGCAAGCTCAGCACCAACATCTCGGAAAGCGGCATTCCCGTTGCTTTCCGGTACGTCGGACCTCGTGGCGACCGGGGCGGTGCCCTCCAGGACAATCCCGGCAAGGACGGCGAGAACACACCCTACTGGCTCAGCTACAATGCAGGGAAGCAGGATGGAAGCATCAAGGTGCGGCTTGCAACACCGGACGAGTTCTTTCAGTATATGGAGGACCACGACAAAGGACAGTACAAGCTCTGGAATACTGAACTGCCGATGCGTGCCCACGGCGTCGGTGCCTACACCAGCTGGGGAGCCCTGAAGCTGTGGAACCGCAAGAACGAACTGTTGGCCGACGCTGCAGAGAAGGTTTCGTCCCTTGCCATGTGGCTCGGCCTCCGCGAATATCCCTCCCGTCAGCTGCGCGATGCCTGGGTGCGTACCATTTGGCAGCAGCACCACGACGGCATTACCGGCACGAGCATCCTTCCGGCCAACGACTATTCCTACAACGAGTACTACCTTGCCAACCGAGCTTTCGCGCAGGAGCTCTCCACGAGTGTCGGTGCCATCATCCAGCAGATGGACACAGACACGGAAGGTGTGCCCATCGCAGTCTTCAACCCTCTTTCCCACGAAAGGACAGACATCGTGGAGGGGTCGGTCTATGTGGGTCGGTTCGTGAACACGGTTCGCGTCATCGGTCCCGACGGCAATGAAGTCCTCTCCCAAGTCCTGCGCTATGACAATGCCACGGGCCTTCTGCACTTCATCTTCGCAGCTACCGTGCCCTCGCTGGGATATGCCGTCTATGATGCCAGGGTAGGGGAGAAGCCGACGCTCGCCTCGGACCTCTCCATCGAGGACAGCAACAACCAGAAGCGCATCTCCAACGGACGGTATCGCGTCGCCGTCAACAGCAACGGCGACATTGCGAGTCTCTTTGGCATAGAGAACAATCGCACCTTCATCAATTCCGCTGTCCGCCTACAGCTCATCTACGACCACGAGGACACCTGGCCGGCATGGGAAATCAGTTACACCGACATCTGCCGCACCCCGTCATCCTATGTGTCCGGCGACGCCGAGATAGAGCTTGTCGAGGACGGACCGCTGCGCAAGTCGCTGCGCGTCACGCGCCGGAAGGAAGGCTCCACCTTCGTGCAATACATCCGCATGAATGCCGTCAACGACCGCGTCGAGTGTGTCAACGAAGTGGATTGGCAGACCAGCGAGCGCATGCTGAAAGTCAGCTTCCCGTTTGCCTTCAGCAATGCCAGTGACACCTACGACATCTCGCTTGGCACCATCAAGCGCGGGGTGCGCACGAAGGACGAATATGAAGTCTGCGGCCACCAATGGGCTGACCACAGCGCCATGTCCGGTCGCTACGGGGTCTCCGTCCTGAACGACTGCAAGTACGGTTGGGACAAGCCCTCGGCCACGTCGCTGCGCCTCACCTTGCTGCGAACTCCCTCCTGCGGGGCCTACAGCCACCAGGCCAACATGGACCTCGGCCCGAACAAGTTCACTTATGCGCTGTTGCCCCATGAAGGCGGGTGGAGCGAGCGGACACAGATGCAGGCCGGAGAGCTGAACCAGCCTCTCATTGCCTTTGTTGCCAGCAGGCATCATGGCGGCATACTTCCCCGCAAGAGCTGTTTCGCTTCGCTCAGCACCGATAAGGTCGTCATCAAGGTTCTGAAGAAGGCTGAGGATACCGACGAGCTCATCGTCCGCGTCTATGAATGGGCCGGCGAGGACCAGGAGGATGTGCGTCTCTCCTTCCCCGTGCCTGTCATCTCTGCCCGCGAGGTGAACGGCATCGAGGAAAGCCTCACCGGGGGCCAGTGCTCAGTAGTTGACAGCTCAGTCGTCTTCAGCATCGGCCACTACCAGCCCCGCACCTTTGCGCTGAGGCTTCAGCAACCTTTCCCCTCACCTCAGAGAGAGGCCGGGGGCGAGGCTGTGTCTTTGTCATACAACATCGACCTGATGAGCTACGACAGCTCGCGGGGCAATGCAACCAGCTCCTACATCTATGCCTACCCTGCCGAACTCATCCCCGACACGCTCCGTGCCGACGACACGGACTTCGTGATGGGGCCGCGAGCTAACGGCGAGAAGAACGTGCTTCGCCTCAGCACTGCTCAAACCATTCCTATCCCTTCATGGGTCGGCGAGAGCAAGGACAGGTACAAGCTCTACCTGCTCATGGCGAGTCCATCGGAAGCCGGGGCGAAGGTGACCGCGACGGCTGGCGACGAGCAGACCGAGCTGCAGGTGCCCTACTTCAGCGGACGTGTGGCCGAGCCGCCATCCTGCACAGCGCTCACCGAGAACTACCGCAGGGAGAACATCGTCTTTGCTTCCTCGCATGCTCACAACGTCTCGGGCAAGTCGAACCAGACGATGCAGATGCTCTATATATATAAATATGGTATAGAGCTGCCCGAGGGCGTGACCGAAGTCAGCCTCTCCGCCTCGGACCGCAAGACCTTCCTCTTTGCTGCCACCGTCGCTTCCAATCAGGCGGACGACATCGCGCCCTTTGCACCGCTCACTACTGAGGTGGAGACCCAACAGCCCTCCTTGGGGGGAGAAGGGTCGGAGGCCGATGACCGCCTGGTGCCAAAAAGCGTCACGGCCTCGCACCAGAACGGCACCGGCGAATCTGCGGCCAAGGCTAACGACCAGGATGCAACGACCAAGTGGTGTGCCACGAGTTCGCAGAGCCGCACCCCCTACCTGCAATATGTCCTGAAGGACACCGCCATCATAGACCGCTGGATGGTGCTCGGGGCTGCACGCGAGAGCGGCAGCTACGTGGCCCGCGCCTTCAAGCTGCAGTATCAGGCAGCGGACGGCACATGGGTGGATGCCGATGTGGTCCAGGACAACCAGGTGAACAAGGTGGTGCGCACGTTGCAGCAGCCCATAACCGCCACACGTGTCCGCCTACAGATGATTCAGGGCGAGCAGGAAGGCTACACGACCCGCATCTACGAGTTCGCCGTCTATGGCTACCTGAAGGGCGACGACCCGTCGGGTCTGGCTCCGGTATTTGACTCGGCAGAAGAGGACGAAGGGGCCTGGTTCGACCTTGCAGGGCGCAGGACAAAGACAAAGCCTCAAGGCATCGGCATCAGGAAAGGAAGAAAAGAACTGAACCGCAAAAGCAGGCAGACATGACACGACGAGTTCATTGCTTCATCGCCATGAAGTGATTGCTTCATCGCGATGAAGCAATTGCTCCATCGCGATGGAGCAATCAATACGACACGATACACTGACGAATTTCAACTTACATAACTAACCAAATCAAACAACCAAACAACAAAAATACTATGGAAGGAAAAACAATTCACTACGTAGGCGGGGCTTGCATCCTCGCCCTCGGCATCTTCTTCGGATGCAATGCCATCAAGCAAGGTATTGTTCAGTTTAAGGAAATGGACCGCACCGTCACCGCCAAGGGTCTGTGCGAAAGGGAAGTGAAAGCCAATAAAGTGACGTGGCCGCTCAAGTTCAAGAAGCTGGGAAATGACCCCGCCGAACTCTACGAAAGCATCGAGAAGGACAATGCCATCATCATGGAGTTCCTCAAGAGCAACGGTCTGACGGAAAAGGAAATCTCATTGGCTCCCCCCACGATGGTGGACCAACAGGCCAACATCAGCTATTCCAGCGAGACGGTCCGCTATCGCTACAAGGCCAACTGCGTGGTCACCGTGGTCAGCAGCAGGGTTGACCTCGTCCGCAGCCTGGTCAGCAGGCAGGCCGAGCTGATGCGTCAGGGCGTGACCATCGTGGGCAATGAGTACGACGAAGGTTCCGGCGTCACATACGAATTCACCGGACTCAACGACATCAAGCCCGAGATGATAGCCGAGGCAACAAAGAATGCACGCAAGACGGCAGAGCGCTTTGCCGAAGACTCGGAAAGCGAGCTGGGCAAGATTCGCACCGCCGACCAGGGGCAGTTCAGCATCGAGAATCGCGACAACAATACGCCTTGGCTGAAGAATGTCCGCATCGTCACGACCGTAGTCTATTACCTCAAGGACTGAAGCAGCTCCGGCGCGTAGCCTTACCTGCCCAGGAACTTCGTGTCGAGGAACTGCTGGAAGGCTTCGCGATACATGTCGCCGATGGGCAGGAAGGTGTCCTGGTCCATGATGACGCGGCTCTTGTTCACCTCGAGTATCATGTCCAGATTGATGATGTAGGAACGGTGGATGCGCATGAAGTTCGCCGGAAGCCGTTCCTCCATCCTCTTCATCGACAGGAGGGTGACAATGGGCTTCTGCCCGCCGGCGAGGTGTATCTTGAGGTATTCGCTCATGGCTTCGACGTAGCGTATGTCGCTGATGCTGACCTTGAGGATGCGGGAGTCCGTCTTGAGGAACAGCGTGTCGTCGGCCTTCCTTTCTGCCGGCAAGCTGCTCTCGGCAGTGGGCCCGGCCTTCAGCCGTTCCTTCAGCCTTTCTGCAGCCCGCTGGAAGTCCTGCAGGCCGAAAGGCTTGAGCAGGTAGTCAACAGCATTGACGCGGAAGCCTTCGACGGCATACTCGGCGTATGCCGTGGTGAAGACCACGAGCGGGGGTGAGGGCAGCGACTTGATGAAGTCCATGCCGTCCATGTCGGGCATGTTGATGTCGCAGAAGATGGCATCGACGGTGTCCTGCTCCAGGAACTGTCTTGCCTCGGGAGCGCTCTTGCACTGCGCTGCCAGTTCCAGATAGGGAACCTTGCTGATATAGTGGACCAACTGCCGTAGAGCCAAGGGCTCGTCATCGATAGCCATGCATCTGATCATGTGAGAGGTATTTCAAGTTCAACATTGTAGGTGTCGGGCTTGTCCTCGATGGAGAGCGTGTAGTCCTCTCCGTAGATGAGGTTCAGCCGCTGCCGGACATTCGTCAGTCCGATGCCCCCCTTCTCCCGGTCCGACCCTGTGCCCTTGCTGTTGCTGCAAAGGAATTTGAGTCGCTGTCCGCTGACGGAGGCTTTCACGTGGACGAAGGAGTCGTGCTGATAGCTGACCCCGTGCTTGAAGGCATTCTCGATGAACGTAATGAGAATCAGCGGAGGCAGCTTTGCCGGCACGGGCTTCGGCAAATCCACCTTCACCTCCACATGCTCCGTGAAGCGCAGGCGCATCAGTGCCACGTAGTGGCGGATGAAGTCGAACTCGCCCGAGAGCAGGACATCCTTCTTGTTCCCCTCGTAGAGGATGTAGCGCATCATTCGGGACAGCTCCACGATGGTGTCCTTTGCTTTCTCGGGTTCGATGTCAACCAGGGCGTGGATGTTATTGAGCGTGTTCATGAAGAAGTGGGGATTCACCTGATAGCGCAAGTACTCCAGCTGCTGCTCCAGATTCTTCTTCTCCAGCGCGGTGAAGCGTCTCTGGTCGTCCTGCGACTTGAAGAAGTACTTGATGCCAAGGTTCAAGCCCAGTATCAGGACAAGAACGATGATGGCGACGGCATCGTGTTCGCCGATGATGGCAGGCGGAGCACCTTGGTGCAGAGGCGGACGCCTGTCCTCCATGAAAGGCGGGGGAGCACCTCCACCCCTGAACTCGGCAGGATGGAAGTCGGGCTTCATCGGGCGATGGCTGCACTGGTAGAATGCAAAGCTTGCCAGCATAGCCAGGGTAATCAGCGCATATTGTACCGGCTTCTTCCTGTAAACAAGCAGCGGTGCAAGAAGATAGTTGTGGACGATGAACAGGAGAAGGAAGGGCACCAGGCGCTTCCAGATGAACCATACGTCGTGCCACTCGAATGCCAGATGAATGTCGCTGACGGAGCGGGCATACAGACTCAGCACCGGGGCGACGAAAGCCATCGCCCACAGCGCCAAGTACATGAGATTCTCCTGACGTGACTGATGCTGCATCCAGTAATAACGTTTTCTCATTGTTATAACGATAGAAGAGCCTGCAAAATTGTGTAAGACGTAGGATTTTTATGCCTCGCAGTGCACGGCACTACCAGTTGCCGGGACGTCCGCCACCGCCGGGGCCGTGGCCGCCGCCGGAAGAGTAGTTGGACAGGCTCACGGACGAACCGCCGTTTGCTCCGCTGTAGCCGTTGCCGCTCCAGAAACTCGTTCCGCTGCCCGTCACGTTTGACTTCAGAGCAGGACTGCTTGTGGTATAGACCGCCATCGAAGTGCCCATTGAGCTGTTCGACGGAACCTTGAAGGCAAAAGCCAGTGCCGAGCCGTTGTAGAGGCCGTACCAGCTGCCTTTGCTGTAGCTGGCAGACTTTGCCGTACCGCCGGAGATGCTGGCCCCCCTCTCGAATCCGCCTATCGCCACAACGTTGCCTCCGGAGATGTACAGCTTGTAACCTCCCTCGGTGTTGGCATCGAGTCCCACTTCTGGCTGCCTGGCTGCAACGGCAAAGACGTTTCCTCCCGTTATGGTCAAATTGCCGTTGGCGTCTATTCCGTCGTTGCCCGACGAGTTGGCCATGATGTATCCGCCGCTGATGGTCATGTGACTGCTCGAGTTGATGGCATCGTCGCTCGAGTAGGCATAGACGTAACCTCCGCTGATGTTCAGCGTGCTCTTGCACTCTATGCCCTCGTGGTACGTGGCGCTCACGTTCACGGTGCCGCCGCTGATGGTCATCGTCCCGTCGGCCTTGATGCCCTTGGGCGATGTCTTCAGCGCATCGTTGAGCCGCTCGGTGGTGGAGGAAGAGGTGGTTGTCCGGATGGTGGTATTGCTGGTGCTGGAGCAGTAAGCTATCTGTCCGCTGCTCGTGACGCTGACGTTTGCCTCGCCGCTGATGGTCATCGTCCCGTCGGTCTTCATGCCTTTGCCGCCTGCACCGCTGTTGGCGAGTGTCATCGTGCCGCCGCTAATGGTCATGTTGCCGTCGCTGCTGACGCATGTGCTGCCTTTCACCTCGCTGTCGTCGCTGTCCCATGCTGCACTTCCCGTGCACCGGACGGAGATGTCGCCGCCGCTGACGCTGACGTCGCCATTGGCCTTGATGCCCTTCGTAGCAGCCGCTGAGGTGGAGATGCTGAGTGTGCCGCCCTCGATATAGATGTTGCCGCTGTCCTCATCCTCGTGGTCGGTGGTCTGGCCTGTGGATGTCTCACCGCCCAGGTCGCATTGCAAGCCGTCGTCGCCTATGCCGCTCAGGGTCACGGTTCCGCTCTCCATCAGCAGGTATTCCTCGCAGCTGATGCCGTCGCCCACGGTGGAGGTGATATTGAGCGTCAGGTTCTTGATGCTGACGTAGGATGCACTCTTGATGCCGTGCTTCGTCTTGCCGGCCACGGTCAGCGAGCCGTTGCCTTGCAGTTGCAGCTGTCCCTTCGAGTAGATACATGCTTTCTGCGAGCCGTCGGCACCATCGGTGAGCGTGTTCTCCGTGCCTTTCTTGGCCGAGAGCTGTATGCGCTTCTTGTTGTTGATGTTGATGGCCGCGCCGCCGGGATTGGTCAGTGTGAGGCCGTTCAGTGCAATGGTGCACTTGTACGTGCCGTCGAGCGTCAGCGAGCCGTCGGTGCTCGTTCCGCTCAGCTGATAAGTGATCTCGTCGCCATCCACGGCATCGGTGTTGAGCTGTTCAATCGCGACGTGTGCTCCGCTGACGGTTGCGTTGACGTACTGTGCTGCGTTGCCGGCCACGGTGACGCTTGCTTCCGTGCCGCTGTAGGCAACGGAGACGAGATTGTCTGTAACCGAAGTGTCGTCTGTATATATACGTGTGACGTCGCTCAGCTCGAAGGTCTTGCCCATGACGGTAAGGGAGGAGCCTCCCTGGAAGTTCATCTCTCCCGTCTGTGTGGCAGGGAACTGATAGGTCACACTTCCGATGCTGACGTTCAGTGTCTGTGCCTCTGCTGCCATCCCGGTCAGCAGGGCGGCTATGGTTAACAGGTTCTTCATTTCCTTATTTGCACTTTAATTGTCATTCCATTTGTCTTTATGATGTATGTGCCTTGAGGCAGCTTCCTGCCCTGAGGCATCTGCCGACCGCTCAGGTCGTAGATGGCTGTCGCTTCCGTCGGCTCCAGACTGTCGAGGTCTATGCTCGAGATGCCGGTGGGGTCGTCGTCGGTGAACTCCATCTTCGCGAGGGATGCAACATTGAGTTCGAGGGTGTTCGTCCCGTTTGTCACCGTCAGGATGCCGTCTGCGAAGGTCATGTTCAGGTCTGTGGAAGTGATGCCTTGGACGGTTCCGTCGCTTAGGGTGAAGAGCAGGCAGCTGTAGTCTGCAGCTCTCATGCCGGTGGAAAGTGTGGCAAGGAGGCATAGGATATATAGCTTGCGTTTCATGATGATTGGGTTTAGATGTGTTGAACAAATAGTCATTATATATTATGTAATGTGTGGCAACGGGCTGTCTGCTGTTCACCATCTGCCGCCGGGTCCGCCTCCTCCGCCCATGCCGCCGGTGCTGCCGGAATAGGACGAGAGGGATACCGACGAGCCGCCGCTGAAGGTGCTGCCGCTGACGGCCAGTCCCCCGAAGCGCGATGTGCCGCCGCTGACGCTGATGCCCGACTTGAGGCTTGGCGTGGAGGCTGCCGAAACCACCAGGCCGTTGCCGCCGCTGGACGGCGACCTGAAGCAGAAGCTCTCGCTGCCGTAGCTCAGGGCGTACCAGGTGTTGGTGCTCCAGGAAGCCTGATAACATGTCTGGCTGAGGCTGCTGCCCTGTTCCAGTCCGCCAACGGCGACGACGGTGCCGCCCTGGACGTAGAGCTTGTAGCCTCTTTCGGTGTTGGCATCGAGCGCCACTTCCGCTCCGCCGCTGCAGATGGCATAGACGGTTCCGCCCTTGATGTACAGGTTCCCGTTTGCATCAATGCCGTCGTTGTTCCGCCCTTGGGCGAAGACGAATCCGCCGGAGATGGTCAGATGGCTCTTTGCGTTGATGGCATCGTCGTAGGCGTATGAAGCCACTTCGCCGCCGCTGATGTCGAGCGTGCTCTTGCTCTCGATGCCTTCGCCGTTAGTGCCGCTGGTGCGCACCCAGACGAGTCCGTCGGTGACGCTGACAGCGCCGTCGGCCTTGATGCCCTTGGGCGATGCGGTGTCGTTGTTGCTCCTGTACTGCCCGCCCTCGGTGACGATGTACGTGCAGCCCCCGTTGAAGCAGCATTCAGTATCTGAGCTGATGCCCTTTCCGCCCGCACCGGTGCTCTTGAGCCACAGCTCTCCTCCGTTCATGGTGAACGTCTCGTCGGCCTTGATGCCGGCTGCCCCCTTGGCCTCGTTCTCGTCAGTGTCGTAGGCACCGCCTCCGCTGGTGACGACTGTGGTGCGTCCGCCGTTCACCACGATGACGCTCTCGCAGTTGATGCCTTTTGCCGCAGCTGCTGATACCTCTACGTTCAGGATGCCGCCGTTGATGTAGATGCCGTCGTTGGCCTTGATGCCGTGGTTGGCCCTGGACTGGGCATAGACGTTGTTGCCTTTGCGGAAGACGATGTAGTCAGCCGAGTGGATGCCGTTGTTGTAGTTGCCCGTCACGCTGAGCGAACCGCTGCCGTTGAAGAGCAGTTTCCCCTTGCAGTAGAGTGCGCCCTTGTGGTCGTTAAGCGAACTGCTCCCGTCGGCCAGCGTGTTGGTGGTGCCGTCGGCCAACATGACGTAGGCACGCTTGGAACAAAGCAGGTTGAGGGCTGCCGAGTCGGGATTGGTGATGCTGACCCCGTTCAGCAGGACCTCGTACTTCTTGTCACCCGCCACCGTGAAGGAGCCGTTGGCAGTGGAGCCGCTCAGGACGTAGCAGATGCCCTTCGTGGAACCGTGATTAGCCGTGACGTGTCCGCCGTTGACCGTTATCTCCACGCCGTCTGCCGTCTTTGCCTCGGGATTGGAGAGGTCGATGCTGATTTCCGTTGTGAAGGAATTGTTCTCCAGCGGGTCCTCGTCGGCATCGGGGAACTGTTCGCTGACCGTCGCCTCAGGTTCCGCAGTCGTCCTGTCGATATCGACGGAGAAGGAACTCAGTCCGCCCGCAGCCTGCGAGGTGCTGCCGGACCCGGAACTGCCCGAAGCGGATGAGGCGTCGCTGCCTGTCACGTCTTCCGTCGAGCAGGCCGTAGCAGTCATCAATGTGGCAAGGAGCAGGATGAATGTCATTTCTTGGAGTTTCATGATAGTCTTCTGTTTAGTTGTCGTAATTATATCTGTTTCCTGCTGCAAAGGTATAAAGAAAAGGCCGGTCCGCGAAATTTATTCAACGAACCGGCCTTTTTGTTCAGTGAACAGACCTAAGCCTGTGCCTGCAACTGCTCCAGTGCCCTGCAAAGCTGGTCGGGACACGAGGTACGCTTCGTGCCGCACCGGATGCCGTTCAGACGCTGTATGACGTCGCCAACCTTCTGTCCTGTCACCAGGCGGCTGATGCCTTGCAGGTTGCCGTTGCACCCGCCCACAAAGAATACTTGCTGGATGATGTCGTTGTCATCTACTGTCACGTCGATTACCTGCGAGCAGGTCCCTTCTGTTTGATACTGAATGTGTTTCATTGTTCTGTTGTTGTTTTCTGTAAAAGTTCCGCAGCCGGGTAGGTCATCCCCGCCTTGCCTCATTGCAGCGCAAAGGTAGGAAGAAAATACGCAACAGCCAAACAAATAAGCAGAAAACATGCCGAAAGAGCACAAAAGTCGCATCCATCCCGACGATGCAACACGTTGACTCGATTGCTTCATCGCGAACAAGCAATTGCATCTACATGTATGTGCAATCACTCCATCGCGATGAAGCAACGAAGACGACGTGGTGACGTCGCCTCCACGACTGGTGAGGCTCTCCTGGAGCTGACGATGAAGGCAATCATCCCCCTGCCTGAAGGGGTGCAGCATCGCCTTCGCCTTCGTTCCGGGCTACCACAAGGCGGAGGGCGAGCTCTTCGAGCCTTACGCGCTGAGGACGGACAGCGGCATACTGCATCGCATCAAGCGGGCCGAGTTCCGACTAAATTTCTCCGCTAAGACAAAAAAATCGCAGCCCTATACTCTTTAACTCCTAACTTTTTTGTACCTTTGCGGGTGGTATGCGTAAATCGTCATACGGCTAATCATAAAGAAGTCCATGAAAGGAATCCTCAAGAAACTCTTTAGCCCCGTTGTACGTTGGAACCTGGCGGCAATGGTGCTGGTCAGCATAGCCCTCTTCGCAGGGTTGTGGATATGGATGACGAGATATACCATGCACGGCGAAGGCGTGGATGTGCCCGACGTCAAGGGCATGATGCTGGGCGATGCGGAGTATGCTCTGGAGAAACTCGAACTGGTGGCGGTGGTCGTGGATTCGGCCTACGTCCGCGAGCAGCCGGCAGGCATCGTGCTGGAGCAGACACCGGCGCCGGCTGGTCGCGTAAAGTCGGGCCGCGAAATCTATCTGACCATCAACCAGAAGCAGACCCCGACCAACATAATCCCCGACATAGCCGGCAACTGCTCGCGCCGCGAGGCTGAAGCACGCCTGCGTGCCCTCGGCTTCAAAATAGGGCCGATGGAGTTCGTGCCGGGCGACCCCGACTGGGTGATAGCCCTCAAGGTGAACGGCAGAGAGGTCTATAGCGGTGAGCGCGTCCCGTGCGATGCAGCTGTGGTGCTGGTCGTGGGCAACAGCGGTTCGGATCCCGCGGATGACGACTGGACGATGGACAGCCCGCAGACCGACGACGTGGAAGAAGAACCAGTGGAAGGTTACGAAGAGGAACTTTGAGCAAAATATGACGGAACGCGAGGAAGACATACTCGAGGACGACGACCTGCTCCCCGACGGACAGCCCGAAGAGTTCGAGCACTGGCGTATAGAGGTGGATAAAGGGCAGAGCGCGGTCCGCGTGGATAAGTTCCTGATGGACCACATGCCCGGCACGAGCCGCAACCGCATACAGAAGGCTGCGGAGGCCGGCACTATCCGTGCAAACGACAAACCCGTCAGGAGCAGCTACAAGGTCAGGAGCGGCGACATCATTACGCTTGTCCTGGACCATCCTAAACGCGAGTGGGAGATAGTGCCCGAGGACATCCCTCTGGACGTAGTCTATGAAGACGAAGTGCTGCTCGTTGTCAACAAACCGGCTGGCCTCGTCGTGCATCCGGGCTGCGGCAACTATGAGGGGACGCTCGTCAACGCTATTGCATGGCACCTGCGCCACGACAAGAACTACGACCCCAACGACCCTACCGTCGGCCTTGTGCACCGCATCGACAAGGACACCAGCGGACTGCTGGTCGTAGCCAAGACTGCTGATGCCAAGACACACCTTGCCAAGCAGTTCTTCTACCATACCTGTCGCCGCGAGTACAACGCACTGGTATGGGGGCCCTTCACCGCCGACGAAGGCACCATAACCGGCAACATAGGCCGCCACGCGAAAGATCGCTTGCAGATGGACGTCTATCCGATGGACGGAGAGGTGGGGAAGCCTGCCGTGACGCACTATCGGGTGCTGGAGCGATACGGGCCTGTTACGCTGGTGGAATGTCACCTGGAGACGGGTCGCACACATCAGATTCGTGCACACATGCGCCACATCGGGCATCCGCTCTTCGGCGATGAACGCTACGGCGGCTGCCAAATCCTGCGGGGCGAACAGACAGCATCCTACAAGGCTTTCATCCACAACTGCCTTGAGCTCTGTCCCAGGCAGGCACTCCACGCGAAGACGCTCGGCTTTGTCCATCCCGTGACAGGCGAGGAGCTGTTCTTCTCGTCGCCCTTGCCCCAGGACATGGAGGCGCTGCTGAACAAGTGGAGGAGAAAGACAAATAATTAATTCATCACATAGCAAATGAAGAAGACAATAGCAATAGTATGCGGAGGCGACAGCTCGGAACACGACGTGAGCATGCGGAGTGCCGAAGGCATCGCTTCCTTCATCGACCCTACACATTATATAATATATAAGGTGGAGATTCATGCCGGCAAATGGGAAGCCCTGCTCTCCGACGGCAGCCGTTGCAAAGTCAACAGGGACGACTTCAGCTTCGAGGCTGAAGGCCAAACGGTCCGTCCCGACTTCTGCTACATCACCATTCACGGCGCTCCGGGCGAGAATGGCGAGTTGCAGGGATACCTCGACCTCATCGGCATGCCGTACTCCACTTGCGGTGTGCTCGTCGAGGCCATGACCTACGACAAGTTCGTGCTCAACAATTACATGCGCGGCATGGGTGTGTCGGTGGCCGACAGCCTGCTCGTCAAGCAGGGCCGCAGCGACGAAGTGAGCGACGACGACATCATCTCCCGCATCGGACTGCCCTGCTTCGTGAAGCCCTCGCGCGGAGGTTCATCCTTCGGCACGACAAAGGTAAAGACCCGGGAAGCGCTCCGACCGGCCATCGAACTGGCACTGAAGGAAGGAGAGGACGCAATGGTGGAAGCTTTCATGGATGGCATGGAGCTGACGTGCGGCTGCTACAAGACACGGGAGAAAAGCGTCGTCTTCCCCATCACCGAGGTTGTATCCAAGAACGAGTTCTTCGACTACGATGCCAAGTACAACAACGAAAGCGACGAAATCACACCTGCACGCATCAGCCAGCATCTCGCGGAACGGGTGAGCAAGCTTACATCCATGATCTACGACATCCTGGACTGCCACGGCATCATCCGCATCGACTACATCATCACGAAAGGCGAGAAGATAAACCTCCTGGAGATTAACACTACGCCAGGCATGACCTCGACAAGCTTCATCCCGCAGCAGGTCCGTGCCGCAGGACTCGACATCAAGGACGTGATGACAGATATCATAGAGGACGGAATAAACAGGTTCACAGCTCAGAGTTGAATTTAATAGCAAATGTTCAATGGTAAACGAATTTGATGAAATCCGTCCCTATGCAGCGGGAGAGGTGAAGCAAGCCGTGGAGTCATTGCTTGCCGACAGGCAGTTCTCTCACCTGTTGCAAGGCTTCGTGCCCTGGATGCCTCGGTGGATGCGCAACGGACTCTTCCGTCTCGCCTTCGTCGGAGTCAACACGCCCCTCCAGTTCCAACTGCGCTTCATCAAACCTGTCCTGAAGCATATCCTGCGACGTTGCAGCACCGACCACACCTTTGCCTACAACGGCATCGCCCCGGGACCGGAACGCTACACCTTCATCAGCAACCATCGCGACATCGTACTCGACAGCGCCATCCTCGACCTCATGCTCCACGAGCACCGCTTCCCCACGACCTGCGAGATTGCCATCGGCGACAACCTCCTCATCTATCCCTGGATCAAGACACTTGTCAAACTCAATAAAGCCTTCACCGTCAAGCGCGGACTCAGCCCCAGGGAACTGCTGGAAAGCAGTCAGCGCATGAGTCGCTACATGCACCATGTCATTCAGGAGAAACATGAAAACATCTGGATTGCACAGCGCGAAGGACGGGCCAAGGACAGCAGCGACCAGACTCAGGAATCACTGCTCAAGATGTTTGCAATGGCTGGAGAAGGCAGCATCGTGGACCGACTGAAGGAACTGCACCTCGTGCCGCTGAGCATCAGCTACGAGTATGACCCATGCGACTACCTCAAGGCACGGGAGTTCCAGATGAAACGCGACAATCCCGCCTTCAAGAAAACCAAGCAGGACGACCTCGACAACATGAAGACGGGCATCTTCGGGCAGAAGGGACGCATTCACTACGAGGCAATGCCCTGCATCAACACCTGGCTCGACGAGGTTGCGGAGCTGCCCAAGACAGAAATCTTTGGTGAGATAGCCCGTCGCATAGACCGTCAGATTCATGCAGGCTACCGGCTTTATCCCGGCAACTACGTTGCTGCCGACCTGCTCGACGGGACATCAGCCTTCAGCAACCAATATACTGCCGAAGAACGGAATGCTTTCGAGAAGTATCTGCAGAGTCGCATCGACCTCATACACATTGAGAACAAAGACGAGGCATTCCTCAGGGAACGTATCTTGACGATGTATGCCAACCCTGTCATCAACAAAATGAAGAGTGCAGAATGAAGAACGAAAAAGGTTTTGCTCGGCGGACCGTAGGGGAAAGCCAATTTGTTGCCGCCCTGAACAAGGGCCTGTCGTTGTTGTTGCTCCTCCTGATTGTTTCATGCAGGGGCAATGACTCTTCTGACTTCTACCCCGACATTGTGACGGAATTCGCTAACATCCGGACAGACGAAGCCGGCTGTCTGGCGGACTTCACTACCGACGACGAGCGCACCTACACCATCGCCAATCCGAAAGACGGTTACAACAAGAATGCCATATACCGTGCCGTCTGCGGCTATGTGGCAGACGGACAGACTGCAACCCTCTATCATGCCACGGGTGCCCATCTGCTCCGCGACTCGACGGAGCTGGACTTAACACCCGATGCACTGAACGTCACCAGCGTTTGGCTATCCGGACGGTACATCAACATGCAACTTTCGCCACTCTCGCAAGGCGGTACGCAGTACTGGGGCTTCCGATACGAGGGAGTGAGCGGACGAACCACGCACGTCAGCCTCCACCACCGACAGAACGGCGACCCACAATCCTACTCCCAGACCGTCTATGCCAGCATCCATGTGGATAGCCTCAAAACGGTCCCGTCGGGAGACTCCATCGCCCTCCATTTCGCAACATTCCAGGGCGAGCGTGTCTGGAGATTCAAGAAACCTTAGGCATCGGCAAAGACCTTCCCGTCGTCGAGAGTAACCTGCAGCTTGGTATATTCGCTGTGGAACTCGTGCCTCAGACGATTGAGGTAGCGGGCACATTCCCATTTGCACATCGGCAGGTCGTGGAGCAGATAGTTGCCACATGTCTCGGGCTGTGTGGCCGGCACCTCCTGCTGCCCGAGTATCCACTCAAGGCACCTGATGGTCAGCCTCCTCATGTCTTCTGCACTGTATGCGCCCGTCATGATGATGTACATGCCTGTCAGACAACCCATCGGGCCGACATAGACAACGTCCTCGCTCACCTCGGAATTGCGAAACCATGTTGCCATAAGGTGTTCCAGGCTGTGCATGGCTGCCGGGGCAACGGCAGGCTCGCGGTTGGGCTCCGTAATGCGAAGGTCGAAAGTCGTAAAGCCCTTATCTATGCGAGAGACGTAGATGCCGGGTTTCAGACAGGTATGGTCAATCGTAAAACTCTGTATGACTTCCATCGTGAATAAATCTGAAAGCCGTTCCAAGAGAGACCAGTCTCAAGGAACGGCTTTTATTGTTACTTAAAAAGATTGGAGTTTTTTTTTTAGAGCTTGAGCTTATTAGCAGCATCGTTGATGGCATCGCCTACAGCTTTGTTAGCCTTGTCAGCGGCACCTTGCACAGCCTCGTTTGCCTTGGCCTTGCCCTCTTCTACCTTAGCCTTGCCAGCCTCGACAGCTTCGTTTGCCTTGGCCTTGCCAGCCTCGACAGCCTCGTTTGCCTTAGCCTTGCCAGCCTCGACAGCAGCGTCAGCCTGTGCCTTTGCAGCGTCAACGGCAGCATCCTTGGCAGCAGCTGCATCAGCCTCGATAGCGGCTGCGGCATCTTCAGCTGTGGTCTGTGCAGCAGCGGGGATGGACTTGACGGTATTGATGATGTCGCTAAGGGTGAGTGTATTGATGTTCAGCTCCTGAAGCTTTTGAGCATTCTCCTGAACGAAAGCCTCAATCTGGCTTGCATAGGCAGTTGCAGCCTCTGTGTCGCCGCTTTCGAGGGCAGCCTGAAGTTCTTCCTGAACGGTTTCAACAGCTTCTTGGATAGCTGTGACATCGCCGGATTTAACGGTCTCGGTAAGGGTGCTAACGACTACTTCGGGGGTAGCGTTCTCAAACACAAGGTTCTCTTCCTCTGCGGTGTTAGTCTTTGTGCTGCCTGTGCAGGCTGTCAGACTCATTGCAGCAACGACGGCTGCATAAACGAATAACTTTTTCATTGCTTAACTTTTTAATTGTTTAAGGTGTTTTAGTTTGTCTCTTTAATTCTGCGGCAAATTTACGCCAATTCTGCGATATCGGCAAAGGAAAAGACGAGAAAATTGTCGTCAATGCTTGAAAATTACAATAATTATTCCTATTTTTGTGCTCCAGATATGCAGAAAGTCACTAATCCACTCGTTTGGCTTGCCCGCTTCCGACACCGTCGGGGCTATGGCGTACACAGCCCTTTTGCCTTCCGTTTCATCACGGATGTCATCTACGAAAGCCATCCCTACTATGCCTATAGGGAACTTGATTGCAGACTGCCGCTTCCCATGAGGCTGAGGCAACGCAAGGGCCTGCATTTGCTGTTGCGCGTAGCCAACCATCTTCAGCCCGACATCATCGTACTGCCTCGCGATGCGTGGTGGGAGAAGCGCTACCTGCAAAGCGGTTGCCGGACAGCCAACATCCAGTGCCAATGGCCGAGGGGAGAGGTTGGTATGTGCCTGCTCAGGGAACCGTCGGACGAAGTGTTGCAGCACCTCGGACAGCATTCCGTGCTCCTGCTCAACGACCTGCACCGCTATCGCCAGTGGTTCCGTGAGCTGCCGTCGGTGGTCAGCTTCGACCTCTACGACCTCGGCATAGCCTTTTTCGATAAACAGTACAACAAACAAAACTACATAGTAAACTTTTAATATGAGTAAAGTATATACAAGGACAGGCGACTCGGGTACTACGTCGCTTGTAGGCGGAAAGCGTGTCAGCAAGGCCTGTGACCGCTTGGAAAGCTACGGAACCATCGACGAGCTGAATGCTCAGGTCGGCCTCCTTCTGACCTATGTCACCAACCAGGCCGAGAGGGAATGTCTCATTGGCATACAGAACAATCTCTTTGTTGTCGGAGCTCAGCTTGCCACGGAAGCAGGGCAGGCCCACGTGCTGTCCCATACAATCACCGAGGACGATGTGGCAGCTCTGGAGAAGAACATCGACCGTGCATCCGACGGGTTACCGAAGTGGCGGGGCTTCACGCTTCCCGGCGGTTGCAGAGCAGCGGCGCATGCCCACGTCTGCCGGACTGTCTGCCGGCGTGCAGAGCGCAGGGTGTTGACCTTAAACACTTCAGAACCAGTCCCCCCGTTTCTCCTTGCATACGTCAATCGGCTGAGTGACTATTTCTATGTTCTGGCCCTCAGATTGAACTTTTTGCAAGAAACAGAAGAAATTTTATGGCAAAAATGATTGTTGTATGAAAAAATGTTGTATCTTTGCAAACTAAATGTAAAACAGTAAAACACGTAAAAAGATATGTATTGGACTTTGGAATTAGCTTCAAAACTGGAGGATGCCCCCTGGCCTGCAACCAGGGAAGAACTGATTGACTATGCCACCCGCAGCGGTGCTCCCCTCGAAGTTATCGAGAACCTAACCGAAATGGAAGATGAAGGTGAAGTTTACGAGACTATAGAAGACGTTTGGCCGGACTATCCAACAAAGGAAGACTTCCTCTTCAACGAGGATGAGTATTAATAGGCTTTTTAAGTCTAAACCGTTTAATTCCAGCGAGATAAGCAAATACTAATTGTTTGTCTCGCTGGTGTTTTATAGCCATAAATAGCCTGTTTTGTTTGTCTAAATTACGATTTTTAACATCGGAAATTGAGTTTGTTTGTCTAAAAATCGCTACCTTTGCACATCCTCATGGATAAACGACAAACAAATAACTAAGATATGGGAAGGCCAAAAAGACTCTATCCGCTTGGAAAATTCAGACTACGTGTTCCCAAGCTGCCAGAACGGGATAAAGCATATCCTGTTGAACTTGAATATACCTGGAACAGGCAAATTCTTAGAAGGACAACTAATGTCTTTGTGAAAGTAGGAGACTGGAATCAGGCTGGCAACAATGGTCGCGGCGTAATACGTTCTAGCTATGGCCCAGAGTATGCTCATATGAATCAGATACTTAATGGTCGTGTAGAACGTATAGACTATTTGCTTGCAGAATATAACGAGAAGCATCCGCATCAGATTACTGCAGAGGTCATCATGGGCTTCCTTGCAGATAAGCCATTGACAAGGAAAGACCAAGGCAAGGATTTTGTCCAGTTTACGATGGAGCGTCTTGAGTCTGACTATTCTCGGAATAGGATTGGAAGAAGCCGTTATATGAATGGGAAGTGTTGCATGAATGTCTTCACAACTTTCTTACGTGCAACAAAACAAGGTACTTATGAGCCCGACAAGATTTATGTCGGCGACATAACACCTGAACTCATAGACAGCTACATTGAATGGCGTAGGGAGATAAAGCAAAACGGCGATGAAACCATCAACCATGCCTTGACACCTATTATAAAATCGTGCGCGTATGCGAGTGAATTGGGCATGATTTCTTCTACCGTAAACGCTCGCATTCAAGATATGCGTATTG
>CACWTR010000028.1 GCA_902763865.1 uncultured Bacteroidales bacterium
CACATAGACCACCCAGGGCGATGCCCTGGGCTATGGGCTTACTGCCCTTTCAGGGCTGTTCCGAAACTAATGAATGGTGGTACGACCCAGGATAATCATTAATTTTTTCACTATTCACTATTCACTATTCCCTTAAAAAGTTGTACCTTTGCCCCCGAATAGGATATGAGTCAGAAGAATCTACAGACACAGAGCGGGCAGCAGGTGCAAGCCGAGCAGCAGGTGCAGCAGCAGCAATTGTTGCCGCAGCAGGTACTGCTCGTCCGCCTGACGGAGATGCCCGTCGAGGCTCTGAGGCAGCGCGTGGAGCAGGAATGCATGGAGAATCCCTGGCTGGAAGTCTCAGCCTCCCACGACCCCTCCGAGGGGGGGGAGAAGCAACTCGACGAAGTCAACGACGGCGAGGGAGGCGATTTATTCTCCCCTTCTTTGGAGGGGTCGGGGGAGGCCGACGCTTCCTACGACTACCGCTCGGAGGAAGACATGCCCGACTACCTGACCGGTCCCAGCCACAGCAACGATGCTGCGGAGTACGTCTCCTACGATGACACACTCTCCCTCACTGACCGTCTGCGCGAGCAGATGGCCGATTTCGAGCTCACCGACCACGAGAAGGAGCTCATGGAATACCTCATCGGCTCGCTCGACGAGGACGGATTGCTGAAGAAGTCGCTTGCCGTCCTTGCCGACGAAGCAGCCATCTACCAGGGACTCAACACCAGTGTAGCGGAGCTGGAGCACGTGCTTGGCATCCTCCAGCAGTTCGACCCGCCCGGCATCGGTGCACGCTCGTTGCAGGAGTGTCTGCTCCTGCAGGTCCGTCGCAACCCGAAGTTTCCCTATCGGGAGAAGTTCATCACGCTCCTGAGCAAATACTTCGACGACTTCATACACAAGCGCTGGCAGCTGCTGGCCCATAAGCTGAAGGTGACAGTCCGCGACACCGAGCTCATGCAGAAGGAGGTGCTGCGGCTCAATCCGCGTCCCGGAGGCTCCATCGGCTCTAAGACGGGGGACCGCGCCGTGAGCATCCAGCCCGACTTCCTGGTTGATACCGACGAGGACGGCACCGTCACCGTCACCCTGAGCCGCGGCAACCAGCCATCGCTCATCATCAGCCCCGATGCCGAGGGAGCGCAGGACACTTTCGTGCGCCAGTACGTGGAGCGGGGCCAGATGTTCATCAACGCTTTGCAGCAACGCTCGGAGACGATGATGCGCACCATGCAGGCCATTGTCAAGCTGCAGAAACGCTTCTTCCAGACGGGCTACGAGACGGCGTTGCGCCCCATGAAGCTGGAGGACGTGGCGCAGGCTACGGGCTACGACATCAGCACCATCAGCCGCGTCAGCAACAGCAAGTACGTCGAGACCTCCTTTGGCACCTATCCGCTGAAGTGGTTCTTCCTGCACCGTGCCACCCGGAACGATGACGGCGACGATGTCACGGCCCGTCAGGTCAAGGCCGTCCTGCGCCGACTGATAGAAGGGGAGGACAAGCGCGAACCGCTCAGCGACGAGCAGCTGACCCAGCTGCTCCGCGGCGAGGGCTTCAGCATTGCCCGCCGCACCACCAGCAAGTACCGTGAACAGATGGGGTTCCCCGTAGCAAGAATGAGGAAATGAAACAGACGATTCTCTTGGCACGCTTCTTCTCCACCATCTTCCGTCCGTCGTATTATCCCACGGTCGGCATGTTCATCCTGCTCAGCTTCACCTATCTGAACCTGTTCCCGTGGGTCTTCAAGCTGTGGGTGCTTTCACTGGTCTTTCTCTTCACGTTCTGCATGCCGGCGCTGGGCACCTTCATCTACCGACGCCTCCACAAATGGAGTGCCCAGGAGCTGCGGAAGCGTCACAAGCGAGCCGTCCCCTACATTATTAATATATGTTGTTACCTCTGCCTGATGCACGTCTTTCATGCCACCCACATGCCTCACTTCCTGATGGCTATCGTCGGCATCTCGTTGCTCATCCAGTGCACCTGCATCGTGGTGAACCTGTGGTGGAAGGTCAGCATGCACTCGGCTGGTTCGGGAGGCGTGATTGGTGCGCTGGTAGCCTATGCTGCCATCTTCGGCTTCAACCCCGTCTGGTGGCTCTCCCTGGCTATCCTGGTCTCGGGCTGTGTCATGACGAGCCGCATGGTGCTTCGGCAGCACACCCTGGCACAGGTGCTTGGCGGCACGCTCATCGGCATTGCCTGCGGCATCGTGGGGACCATACTGATGTAACCCTTGTCAACTAACATTTCAAACCATACTTCAACAATGAAAAAGATTCTCCTCGCAGGTACACTGCTCTTCCATTTGCTCTGTCTGAATGCTCAGGTCGAACCTCCCACGATGGGGTGGAGTTCATGGAACACTTTCTCTGTGAACATTTCTGAAGACATCATTAAGGGTCAGGCCGATGCTATGGTCTCTCAGGGACTGAAGGATGCGGGCTACCTGTACATCAACATCGACGACGGCTTCCAATATGGCCGCACTGCACAGGGGAAGGTGCGCATCCATCCCCAGCGCTTCCCCCGCGGCCTGAAGGTGGTGAGCGACTATATTCACTCCAAGGGCCTGAAGGCCGGCATCTACAGCGATGCGGGCGACTGCACCTGCGGCAGCATCAGCAACGGCGACACGAAGAACACCAACGTGGGCTTCTACGGCTACGAACAGGTGGATGCCGACTTCTACTTCAAGGAGCTGAACTTCGACTTCATCAAGGTAGATTACTGCGGCGGCAACCATGCCGGCCTGAACGAGCAGGAACAATACACGGCCATTCACGATGCCATCGTCGCCACAGGCAAGGATGTGCGCTACAACCTGTGCCGCTGGGCCTATCCCGGCACCTGGTGCCACGACATCTCCACCTCGTGGCGCACCACGGGCGACATCTACGACGGCTGGGCCTCCGTCAAGGGCATCCTTGCCGAGAATCTCTACCTGTCGGCCTACTGCTACGACGGATGCTACAACGACATGGACATGCTGGAGGTGGGGCGCTCGATGACCGAGGAGGAGGACAAGACGCACTTCGGCATGTGGTGCATCATGTCGAGTCCGCTGCTCATCGGCTGCAACATGGCAACCATCAAGGAGCGCCCGCTGGCCTTGCTGAAGAACGCGGAGCTCATTGCCCTGAACCAGGACCCGCTGGGACTGCAGGCCTACGTCGTGCAGCACATTGGTGAGACGTACATCCTGGCAAAGGACATCCTCTCGCTTCACGGCACGACGCGGGCCGTGGCACTCTACAACCCGTCGGACAGGGAAGAGCAGATGTGCCTCAGCTTCAGCGAAGTCGATTTGGGCGGCAAGGTGAAGGTGCGCGACCTTTTCGAGCATCAGGACCTGGGCGAGGCGGAAGGCGGCCTCTCCGTCGCCGTGCCTGCCCACGCCACACGCATCTACAGGCTGGAGGCCGAGCAGCGGCTGGACCGCTACATCTACGAAGCCGAGACTGCCTTCATGCACGACTATCAGGAAATCTACAACCACCAGTCGGCTGGAACTGCCATCTACGAGACCAACTCCGCAGCCAGCGGCGGTGCCTTTGCCAGCTGGCTGGGAGGGCGCAGGAGCAATTCGCTGCTCTGGAAGGATGTCTATGTGGCGGAGGAAGGTGATTACACGGCTCACTTCTGTGTCGCTTCGCAGGACAGCCGTTCCTTCTCCGTTGTGCTGAACGGAAAGGAGATGGGCAGCATTCCCGCGAAGACGACAAACTGGATAACATTCAAGGAGTACAGCATGACGCTCCATCTGCAGGCCGGCTCCAACAGCATCGAGCTCTACAACGAAACAGCCTGGATGCCTAACATCGACTGTCTCACCATCGAGAAGGCGGGCGAGAACACCGTCGTGACACGCCAGCTCGAGGAGACGGTGAAGCATCTGGAGACGATGAAGGACAACAGTCTGCTCACCGACCGCCTCCGCCAGGACATAGAGAAGCTGCTGGAGCGGGCGGCACAGGACGGCCTTTCGGCCAGCCAGATGAAGTCGCTCCTCGCCGAGGCAAGGACGCTGCAGAACGCCATCGGCCAGGTCATTCCCGTCTGCGAGGAATACCGCTCTTGGAGAGCCTACGCCCAGAAGAACGTGGATGCCAGCATGGAATCGACGGCCCTCACTTCCTTCGTCTCGAAGCTAACGAAGTGCGACGCCAATCTCTCCAAGGCCAACACGTATGCACTGGCAAACAGCGCCCTGAGCACCCTGACCGCGGCGGTGACCACCTACCTGAAGTCTGCAACCGCCGTGCCCAAGCAGGGAGAGTACCTGGACATGACCATGTTCGTTGCCAACTGCGACTTCTCGGCCAAGGACGGATGGCAAGGCGAACCGACCTACCGCGACGGATGCGGCGAGGAATACAACAAAGCCTTCGACATGTACCAGACCATTGCGGGCATGCGGCCCGGTGTCTATGTCGTGCGGTGCAATGCGCTGTACAGGCCGCAGGGCAACGACGGCGGCGCCGCCTACAGGTCCGGCAGGGAGAACATCCAGGCATACCTCTACGTCAACGACGGCAAGGTGAAGGTGAAGTCCCTGTACTCCGAGCCGTGGCCCGAAGCCTCTCAGTACGGCTCGGTAGATAACAAGAACGGCTATCCCCACAGCATGCGGGCCGCAGGCATCCGCTTTGCCGAAGGCTGCTACCGGAATGAGATAGCCTACACCCTCACGGAGCGAGGAACGCTGAGGTTCGGACTCAAGAGCGACACCGGCGGCAACGACAACTGGTGCTGCTTCGACAACTTCGCGCTCTACTACCAAGCCCTGCCCGAATTCTACGACGGCTTAGGCTCCGTTCCCGCCGCGTCCGATGCCACGGGAGCCACCTACGACCTGCAGGGACGCAAGGTGCGCAGCCGCCAGGGGAAAGGCATCTTCATCCAGGGCGGCAAGAAGGTGGCAGTCCCCACACCGCAACCTTAACCCAACGGCTCACGAGCTTCAGCCCAACGGCTCACGTGCTTATGGCCAACGGCTCACGAGCTTCAGGCCAACGGCTCACGAGCTTATGGCCAACGGCTCGCGTGCTTATGGCCAACGGCTCACGTGCTTCAGCCCGACGACTCACGAGCCTTTTGCCCCCTCCCCGTTCAATCTCTCCCCGACTGAGGAATAATTATGATTCCGGATTCGTGGATTTTGAATTAAAACTTGTATCTTTGCAGAGACTATTAAACCCAGAACAGACATGAACAGAAACATTCTACTTGCTCTATCACTGCTGCTGCTTGCCTCCCCCACCCTGCCGGTTCGGGCGCAGAGCACAGAGGCCACCGGATTCACCAACCCCATCGTGCCCGCTGACTATCCGGACCCCGACGTCATCCGCGTAGGCACTACCTACTACATGGTCAGCACCACGATGTACCACTTCCCGGGTGCCACCATCCTCAAGTCGCAGGACATGGTCAACTGGGAGTACTGCGCCCAGCCCCTGAAAGCCCTGCTCGACGATGACCGCTACAACCTCCGCAACGGCGAGAACGGCTATGCCAAGGGCATGTGGGCCTCCACCATGAAGTACCACGACGGCAAGTTCTACCTCCTCGTCAACGGCAACGACGAGAGAGCATGGCTCCTGTCGGCGGAAGACCCCGAGGGAGAATGGACGGTGAAGCGCCTCGGACGCAACTACTACGACCCCGGCATGCTCTTCGACGGCGGCAAAGTCTATGTCGCCTGCGGCTACAACCACATCACGATGTGCGAGCTGGATGCCGACTTCAACTTCCTGCGCGAGAAGGAAGTCGTAGTGAGGGAACGCACCGGACTGGAGGGATGCCACCTCTACAAGATAGGCGACTACTACTACATCTACGCCACCTACGGCGGCTATCCGAGCGGACAGGTGGCCTTCCGCTCGCGCGACATCTTCGGACCCTACGAGGAGAAGGTGCTCGTCGAAAAGCACTACGGGCGCAACATCAACACCATCCATCAGGGAGCACTCCTCCAGGACGTGAAGGGCAACTGGTGGACAGTGATGCAGGAGGACCTTGGTGCGCTGGGCCGCTTCCCCAACCTGCTGCCCGTGGAATGGGCCGATGGCTGGCCCGTCGTGGCCGGCGGAGTAAGGCCCCCCGTCAGCTTTGTCGATAAGGTGCCGCGCCCCGCAAGCGAAGGGAAAAGCGTGAACTGCCTGCCCACCTCGGACAGTTTCAAGGGGAAACACCTGGGCATGCAATGGCAGTGGAACCACAACCCCGTCGATGACGCATGGAGCCTTAGGGAACGCAAAGGCTGGCTTCGACTCAGGACCGCCGGCATCGCAGAACAGCTCCACCAGGCCCGGGGCATGCTCACACAGCGCATCTTTGCCGACCCCGAAAGGCCCAGCACCGGCACCATCCGCCTCGATGTCAGCGCCCTCCAGGAAGGCGACCGCGCCGGCATCTGCATCTTCCAGGACCCCTATGCCATGCTCTGCGTGGAGCGCACGGCAGACGGCTTCGAACTGCTCTGGAGGCAGGACCAGGTGCGCAATGCGGGCCGCGACTTCACCCCGTCAGAGCAGAGAAAACCCCTCAGCCTGAAGAAGGGCATCATCTACCTGCGTGCCGCCATCAAGTTTGGCGAGAACAAGGCCCGCTTCCTCTATTCGCTCGACGGCAAGACGTGGGAACCGTTTGGCGGCGAGACGCAGCAGACGTTCAACCTCACCATCTTTGTCGGCTCACGCTTCGGCCTCTTCTGCCAGGCCACAAAGAAGAACGGCGGCTATGCCGACTTCGACTGGTTCTCGACGGAGAATTGAACCATGAATTGATAATAAAACAACGGATTATGATATAAACAACGGATTGAACGGATTGAACGGATTAAAATAATGTTGAAATCAACAAATCAGACAATCCGTTTAATCCGTTCAATCCGTTGTTTATATTATACTGATTGTATTTGTCCTCCATCCGTTTAATCCGAAGTCCTGTGCGTAATCATTGCGGAATAGGGGAACCCAGTTGTTGTGCCTGCTTCGGGCTGAGGGCTTTGTCCCAGAAGCGTATCTCGGCAGTCTCAATGGGTTTTTCCTCGCCGTCGTTGTCGGCAAAGAAGAGGGCACCGGTGGAGAGCTTCCAGTGCTCGTCGCACGAGCTGTTGCTTTGGCCCACCTTCACACCGTCGATATAGACAGTGCCGTAGCCCTCATCCACCACGAAGAGGACGCGGTGCCACTTGCCTGCGGTCAGGCTGCCGTTGTAGCCCATGCCGTGCGACCCGTTCAGGCCCACCTTGCCGTTCAGGATGAAGAGGCTGCCGTCCTTCGTGTTGCTCAGGTCGTTCTGCAGGAGTGCGCTGTAGCCGCTGAGGTCGTTGGCCCGTATGTCCCACATGATGCTGTAGGTTGTCAGCGCATCTGTCCCGAGGTTGGACTTCATCATAAGGCTGGAGCCTACGGGGACGGCTATGGCACCGTTGCCGTTTGCGGGGCCTGCCACGGCGGTGATGGAGGCTTCGGCAGTCGTGCCGCGGACAGTCACGCTGCCCTTTGAGTGGGTGGCCGGCACGATGGTGGCGATGCCGTTCTGAGCCAAGAGGTCGGAAGCGACGTCGAAATTCCAGGTGCTGACAGCTTCGGGCACAGGTTCGGGTTCAGGAGTCTCTCCGCTGATGCTGCCGAGCCCGGCTATCTGCTTGCCGCTGAGACAGGAGTCCCAGAAGCGTATCTCGGAGGTCTCGATGGGCTTCTCCTCGCCGTCGTTGTCGAGGAAGAAGAGGGCACCGGTGCTCATCCCCCAGGCCGTGGCATTGGCCGAGGTGCTCTTGCCTATCAGGACACCGTCCAGGTAGATGCTCACGGCGTTGTTCAGGGCAGCGAGGACCACCCTGTGCCACTTGCCGGACGTGAGGGAACCGTGGTAGCCGAGTCCGCCGGTGTTGATGCCGAGCTGTCCGTTGTTGATGAAGAAGCTGCCGTCCTTCTTGTTGGTGAGGTCGTTCTGGTAGATAGCCGTGTAGCCGTTGAGCTGTTCGGAACGTATGTCGAAGAGCAACGTGTAGGTGCCCAGCGTCTGTTCCTCCAGGTTGGATGTCATCTTCAGTCCTGAGCCCACGGGGATGGTGACGGCTCCGTTTGCCTCGGCGGGTCCTGCCACAGGCTTGATGCCCAGGGAGGCGAGGTTGTCGCTGAAGGCCAGGCTGCCCTTCTCCATGATGGCTCCGGTGAGGGTTGCCGTGCCGGAGCCGGCCAGCAGGTTGTCGGCATCGTCGAAAGTCCAGGTGCCGACGGCTTCGGGTGGAGTGCCGTCGTCGGTGAGCGTGGTGAAGGTGGCGGTGAGGGGTGCGGACTGGTTATCGTAGGAGTCATGGCCGATCACCTCGGCGGTGTATTCCGTGCCGGGCTCCAGTCCCGATACGGTGCAGGAAAGACTCTGTGGCATGTCGGTGGTGAGGTAGAACTGCGAGAAGATGAAAGAGCTCTTCACCACGCTGTCGCCCTTCCTGACGCGGACATTGTAGCGGAAGACGCACTCGTCGTCTGTGGCCTGCGGGAAGACAATCTTCACTTCCTCTGCGGCAGGCTTCGCCGTGAGCTTGGCCCCGTCCCGGAAGTGGGGTGCAGGCAGACCCGTGCGGAGCGGGCGGCCTGCAGGGTTGTCGTCGGCATCGCGGATGTCGGCGTACTGGAACATGCTGCCGTCGAAGGGAGCCTTCAGCACCCAGCGGTTCGCAGGGTCAATCTCCACGTCGCGGTAGGTGTCGTAGCGGCGTATCTCGATGTCGCCGTTAGGCTGTTCCAGCAGGATCATGCCCTCGGTGACGTAGGCATAGCCCTCGGGGTGTATGCCGGCATCGACGGCTCCGGGATTGATCTCGGAGTAGGTGGTGCTGGCCGTGTTGATGGAGGTATAGAAGTTGTTGCGCGAGCTGTTGGGGTTAGCGCCCTGATGGATGCTGCGCGGGTCGCCCAGGGGGTAGTGGCTGTGACCGCCGAAGACCACGGCCTGCGGGTATTTGTTCAGGACAGGGTTCAGCACCTTCATGGCCCATGCCTCGCTCTCGAACTCGACCCATGTGCTGTAGCACGTCCAGCGTGGCGGCACGTGCGTGAAGACGAAGATGGGTTTGCCGGGGGCATCCTCCGTGGCTTTCTCCAGGTAGCGTTCCAGCTGCCTTACCGATGCGGTGGGATAGGAGACGGTGGCGTTGCCGGGGTTCGTGATGTCGTTGTTGGCAGAGCCAAGGTCGCTGATGGAGATGAAGGGGTAGCCCTTGATGAGGACGTACTGGTGCAGGGGATAGCTCTTGTTGCCGTTGAACTTCCTCAGCCCGGACTTGTAGTTGGCCTGTCCGTTTGAGTCGAAGTTGTCGTGGTTGCCCATCATGAAGAGGAACTTGCCGACGGGGTTGAGGATGTTCTGGTCGCTGCCGAAGAACTGCACGAACTCCGTGTATTGACCGCTCCGTCCGTTGTCGGTGAGGTCGCCCACTACGGCCATGAGGTCCAGCTTGCCGTGGCCCGTCAGGTGCTGCAATGCCTGCGGAATCTTCACCTTGTAGCCAGCGCCGGAGGTGTTGCCGACGTGCGTGTCGGAGATGACGGCAAAGGCAAGGCGTGCCTCCTGCCGGACGGTGAGGAGCAGCGGGCGGAAGTCCTTGCTGCGGACTGTGAGGATGGCGGTGCGGGCATCCTCGCCGTCGTTCTCGGCGACGGTCAGGGTGAGCTCGCCTGCAGCGTAGGAGGCTTGGCACCAGTCGGCATCGGAGCTGACGGTGGCGCTCTGCTGGTTCGTCTCTACCCGGATGGTGTGTGTGGCGGCGACGAAGGGCAGGCTGATGGTGCCATCCTTGATGTGGTCGGAAGCAAAGGTGGCGGCACCGGGGGTAGCCAGCGAGCTGACAACGTAGGTCTGGGCCTGCACGGGGAACAGCAAGCAGGGGGCAAGAAGCAGGAGAAGGAGAATATGGTTTTTCATCTTGAATGGTCTTTGGTTATGTTGTCGTCATTTCGTTATGACGCTATGATGTTATGATGTTATGGCGATAAGTTATGGAATCAGAATCTTCACAGCCTTTTGCTGCATCTTGACCACATAGACGCCTGTGGGCAGGGCGACGGTGCGGGGCATCTCTTCGCCCGAAGCGCTGAAGAGCTGCCATTCGCTGCATCCGCTCACGGAGATGCGGCCTGCGTTCACGCGGATGACGGAGCGCCCAGACCCGGCAGAGCCGATGCCGGTGTCTATCTCGATGGGGAAGAACTTCCAGCCTATGACCGACGTGCTCTCGCCGCCGTCGGGATAGGCAGCAGCCTGGCCGCCGTACTGCATCAGGGCCAGGCAGCGGTTCACGCCGTCGTCCTCAACGCTCTCCAGCTTGAAGGCGTTGTCGCCAAGAGGTGTAATGGTGAAGCCCGGCACATCCGAACCGTAGGCGAGCAAGGTGGCATTGCATTCCTCTGTGCTGAACGAGCAGTTGCTTATCTGGCTGCCTGTGGCACGGTTGGTCAGGATGACCTTGCCGTCCTCGCCTGCCGTCAGTTTCCATTGCGAGGCGTAATCGTCCGTTCTGGTCGGAAGCAGATGAATCATGATGCTTGCGAGTTCAGTCGCATCTGATTCCAGATCCGTCATCGCATACGCCTCCATGCCGGGCACGGCACTGCAGATGCGGTACCAACAGATGACGTCGCCGGAACTCAGCTGCAACTCCGTTGCCGCTTCCTGAGCTCTTGCCCCGAAGGAAAACAGCAGGCAGAAGCCGAATAAAAATCTTCTTAGGGATGTGTTCATCATAGTGTATTTAGAATTTGTTTGTTAGTTACTCTTTTATTGCGAGGTCACTGCCCTGTGCCTGAAAAGCAACGTGCATTTTTCACTCCCTTCCCGAGAGGGGAACAAGGAGCGTTGTAATGGACTGCGGGGGCAGGGTGACGTTCAGGGTGCCTCCCTCGCTGGAGAAGCCTTCGCGGATGCGGGCCATGTCCTCGCCTGCCGACGTGCGCCAGCCCTCTATGGCCGCTGCCATCGGAGCATTGACGGAGACTCGGTGCAGCACCGCCTGCTCGTCCGTGTTGAGCAGGACCAGCACCAGCGTGTCGCGCCCCGGGCTGACGGCAGCCAGCGCCTGCGGACATTCCGTGGCGAGGATGTCGTAGCCGCGGCGGATGAAGCGGCTGCACTGCTGTCGCACATAGTAGTTCTTCACCCTCGTGTATGTCTGTCGGCGGAAGTTGCCACGGACGGTGCACCACTGGTCGGAGTGTTCCTCCACGTACTGCCAGTCGAACCATGCTGCGGGCTGCAAGTGGCGCACGTCGTCGAAGAGGCGCTGTGCCAGCTTCAGGTTGCCGTCCAGTCCGCGTCCGCCACTGCCCGTCTCGCTCATCCAGAGGGTAATGCCGGCCTCTTGCGTCAGGTGACGAAGCTGGTCGCGCAGCTTGTTGTCGGCCTCGTAGGTGTGAGTGTTCCACTGCCCCACCAGCGGCAGCACGCCGGCGTCGCGGTAGGTCTTGAAAGCCTTGACGGAATGTGCCACGCTGGTCTCGTCGGAGGCTGCGATGACGGTACTGAGCCCCGACTGCCGCAGGACGGGAGCCAACACGCGCAGGAACGCCACCTGCGACCGGTAGTCAAAGTGGCAGCCCTCCTGCGAACCGCCTTGGTACCAGTAGTTGGTGGCCGACTCGTTGAAGGGTTCCAGCGTCCGGAACTCAATGCCGTACTCGTCCTTGTAGTGCTTGCAGACATCCACAAGGTAGTGGGCGAACTCTTCGTAGTATTCGGGCCTCAGGTTGTCCTTGCCGCCGTCGGCATTGCCGCCTACGCAGCCGCTCCAGGTCATGTAGTAGGGGCATGAGTTGCTGAAGGCCTCGAACACGGCATCGGGTCGCTTCTCCCGGATTTTGAGCATTATCTTGCGCTGCGCCGAGTCGCGTTCCCAGTGGTAACGGTCACCGCTGAAGTCCTTGAAGCCTTCCATCTCGGCCCGCAACCCTTTCCCCGCCGCCATGTGGTGCGGCGTGCAGTTGCGGTTCTCAGGGTCCTCGCCGCCACCTATGTTGTAGCGGAAATGGCTGTAGTTAAGTCCCTCGGGGCTGACCAGCCACGTCACGAGCTCATCAATCTTCGCGTCGTCCCACTGGCCGCACTGTCCGGCCCACCAGCAGAGCGACACGCCCCAGCCGTCCCAATGCTGACGGACCTGACGGACATCGACTGAATGGCTGATGCCGTCCGCAGCCTTTGCTGCCGAGGCGAGCATCCAAAGGAGGAGCATGAAAAGGAATGGTTGCTTGCACATAACGGTTTCGGGGGGGAATAACAGTTGTTCGTGCCACAAAGATACTACTTTTTCCAAATATAATAATGTATATTGAAAAATTTATTGTAATTTTGTGCAGACGAACAACACCTAGTGCATGCAAATGACCAGACTGATATCCTTCCTGCTGCTCTGCCTGCCCGTCGGGATGCAAGCGCAGCTGCGTGTAGGCTCCCTCAGGGTGGAGCACCTCGAGAATCCCGCAGTAGTAGATAAACCAAAGCCACGCCTCTCCTGGGTCAACGAGCCTAAGGACGAGAAGGTAAAGGAGCAGTGCCAGACCGCCTATCAGGTCGTGGTGGCTTCCTCCGCAGAGAAGCTGCGGCGGGGCGACTACGACCTGTGGGACAGCGGGCGGGTGCCGTCCGACCAGAGCGTGCTGGTGCCCTACGGCGGACGCGCCCTCACCTCCGGACAGGACTGCTACTGGCAGGTCCGGACATGGGACAGGCGGGGGAAGCGCTCCCGATGGAGCCCCGTCGGGCACTGGGGCATGGGGCTGCTCTCGCCCCGTGATTGGCAAGCCAAGTGGATAACGGCCCACCAGCCACAGGGAGCACCCCTCTTCCGTAAGGCCTTCACGCTGAAGGGCAAGGTACGGAAGGCCAAGGCCTACGTCACCGCGGGCGGCTACTTCGAGCTCTACGTGAACGGCCAGCGCGTAGGCGAGGATCAGCTCGTCCCCAACTTCAGCAACTACACCACACGCGAGGGGCTGGACCGCGGAGGCATCGCCCTGGAGAACAACTTCACGGCCTACCGCGTGCTCTACCTCGCCTACGACGTCACGTCCTTGCTCCAAAGCGGACGCAACGCGATGGGAGCCATGCTGGGCGACGGCTTCTACCGCTCCGCCAGCCACCGCGTCGGCACCTTCGGAGAGCCCTGCCTGCTCTGCCAGCTCGACGTCACCTACGCCGACGGGACACGGGAGCGCATCGTCTCCGACCAGACGTGGCTCACCCGTCCCTCCCCCATCACCCTGACCGGCGTCTATGACGGCGAAGCCTACGATGCACGGCTCGAGACGCCCCGATGGGCAGAAGCCGACCTGGACGAAAGCGGATGGCAGGAGGCAAGCCTGGCCGTGGCTCCCGTAGGGCAGCTCTCGGCGCAGACCTCGCCCTCGGACCGCATCACGGAAGTGCTCCGCCCCGTCAGTGTGGAGCGGCAGGACAGCGTCTTCGTTGTCACCTTCGAGAAGGAAGTGGCCGGATGGGTACGCCTGAGCAACATACACGGCAGTCGCGGGCAGAAGGTCAGCGTAGAGTACGTCTGCGAGTCGCCGCTCGGCATACAAGAGTACATCTGCAAGGGAGCCGACGAGGGCGAATCCTATGCCCCGCGCTTCACCTGGTACGTCTTCCGGCAGGTCAAGGTTCGCGGACTCGGCAGCCTCACGTCAGGACAGATTCAGGCTGAAGCCGTCAACACCGACGTGCCCCTTTCCTCCGAGTTCCGGTGCAGCCATCCGCTGCTGAACCGCATCAACGCCATCTGGCAGCGCTCGCAGATGGACAACATGCACGGCTGCATCGCCAGCGACTGCCCCCACCGCGAGCGCCTCCCCTACACGGGCGACGGACAGATAGCCGCTGCCATGGTGATGCTCAGCTTCGATGCCGCAGCCTTCTACCAGAAATGGCTGTGCGACATGCGCGACGCACAGAACCCGCGGACCGGCTACGTCCCCAACGGAGCGCCCTGGCAACCCACCTGCGGCGGAGGCGTGGCATGGGGAGCAGCCATGAACGTCATTCCCTGGGAATACTACCTCCAGTACGGCGACCTCCAGCAGCTCCGGCTCTGCTACCGGCCCATGCAGCAGCAGGTGCGCCACATGCTCACATGGCTCACGCCCGAGGGCACCATGTTCCAGCAGAAGCTGAACTTCGAGACAGGCGAGCCCTGCTACTGGCTCAACCTGGGCGACTGGGTGCCGCCCTACGGCATGCCAGCCGACGAGAAGGTGCACACCTTCTACCTCTGGCTCTGCGCCACGAACACCGCCAAGGCCGCCCGCGTGCTGGGAGACAGCGAGGGAGAGCAGGAATTCCAAGCCATCGCACAGCGCACGTGGGAAGCCTTCCACCGCAAATTCTACGATGCAGCTCATGCCACCTACGGCGACTTCGGGCCCAACATCCTGGCCCTCTACATGGGGGTTCCCGCCGAGCGCAAGGCAGCCGTCACGGGAAGCCTGCGCCGCGAAATCATGGAGACGCACGGCGGGCACATCAACACGGGCTTCGTCACCACCAAGTTCTTCTTCGAGACACTCACCGACTGCGGACTCCACGACGTGGCAACCACCGCTATGCTCAAGACCGACTACCCGAGCTACGGCCACTGGATAGAGCAGGGAGCCACCGTCACCTGGGAACAATGGGACGGCCAGAACTCCCACAACCACCCCATGTTCGGCGGCGGACTGACATGGTTCATGCGCCGGCTGGCCGGCATCAACGTGACCGAGCAGGGAGCCGGCTACCGCCACTTCGAGGTGCGGCCCGTGCCTGCCGTGGGCGTGGATACCGTCTTCTATGCTCTGCAAACGCCGCAGGGACGGCTCTCCTCGCGCGTCATCAGCCACGAGGGGCAGCTCCGCTCGCTGGAAGTGCGCGTCCCCGTTGGCAGCACGGCCACCGTCTGCCTCCCCTCGGATACGGTCCAAGTCCGTCAGGGAACCTACAGGTTCGAGAACCGCTGACTGCCCCTCACGCCCACGAAAGGCGAACAAGTGTCCGCTTCCGAACACACAAAGTGTCCGAAAGCGGACACTTCATTTTTAGCCCCTTCTCGCTTCCAGGCACTTATGCGTTTGGCACGGTTATTGCATATATATAAGGTGAGCCTCGCAATAAAGAAGGCGTTATAACGATATAACGTAATAACGACATAACGACAAAAGAAGAAAAACTATGAGTCACATCCGACAAGCTCTCGCCATGATGCGGGAGGAAAAGCTGTTCTCGGGCATCTACATTGCGGGAACAGCCATGGCCCTGGCCTTCACGATGGTGATGGCGGTGGTCTATTACATCAAGCTCGCCCCTATCTATCCCGAGACGAACCGCCCGCGGACGGTCTATCTCAAAAGTATTGCCGTCCGCGTGGAGAGGGACGGCAGGCTGATAGGAGCAACAGGCTATTGCTTCAGCGAGAAGGCTTTCGAGGAATGGCTGCTGCCATCGAAAAATTATGAGTACTGCGCCCCGACGCTCCCGACGGCAGGCAGCGGCAGCTTCAGTGAGTACACCACCGAGAGCACAAAGAGCCCGACGGGCGAGTACATCGATGCCATCACGAACTACACCAATGCCGACTTCTTCAAGATATACGAGTACGAGTTCCTCGAGGGCCGTCCGCTCACGAAGCAGGACGTGGAGAACCACGAGACGGTCTGCGTCGTGAGCGATGACTTTGCCGAGCAATACTTCGGGCGGGACGTGAGTGCCGTGGGCAGGATGGTGGAGAGGGAGAATCATGGACCGATGCGCGTGGTGGGCGTAGTGCGTAGCGGAAGCCAACTGACCCCCGACAGCTACATGCAGCTCTTCCTGCCCTACACGCTTAGCAACACCCAACACTACGACAATCCCTATTGCGGAAGCCACGGCATCGTGCTGACCGTGAAGGACGACCGTCAGCTCGAGGCCCTCAGGCAGGAGCTGGACGAGATAGCGGCACGGCTCACGCAGACGGACGCCATACAAATCGGCTGGGGCGACGAGGAGGGCACGACGCGGACGGTGCAGCTGACGAATGGGATGGAGACGCACCCGATGCACACCTTGCTCGACGCGTCGGGGGCTGATAGCTTCCTCGGCGAGACTTCCTGCTGGCCGATTGTGAAGCACTTTGCCGGCCTGCTGTTCGTGCTGCTCGTGGTGCCTGCGCTGAACCTGTGCAGCATCGTGGCGGGGCGGATGGAGCGGCGCACGGCGGAGATGGCTGTGCGCAAGACCTTCGGTGCCCGTCGGTCTGTGCTCTTGAACCAAGTGGTGACGGAGAACCTCGTCATGACCTGCATCGGCGGCCTCATCGGTCTTGCCCTGGCTTGGCTGGCCGTCTATGCCTTCCGCACGCCCATCCTCGGCTTGTTCTTCGACAGCAGCGCACCCGGTTCGTCGCCCATCGTCACGGGCGAGATGCTCTTTGCGCCGTTGCTCTTCGTAGGAGCCTTTGCCGCCATCCTCGTGCTGAACCTGCTGGCCGCCTTGCTACCGGCTTGGTGGAGCCTGAGGAAACCTATTGTGGAGAGTATGATGGAGAAGAGATAAACAGCCCCTCCCAACCTCCCCCGAGGGGGAGGAGTTCATTCACACTAAACACAACATAAAACAAAATAACAATGAATAACAAACGAACTTTTCGCCTATCACTCCCCTCCTTAGAGGGAGGGGTCTGGGGTGGGTCTGTAGGGCCTTCTGTATGGCTCTTCCTGGAACTCGTCGTGATAACCATCGTGGCTTGGGTGGTCGTGGACCCGGCTGTAGTGAACCTCTACTACCTTCATCTCCCGAAGGGCTACGACAGCGAGCGCCTCGTCTATGCCGAGATAAGGGGTCTCATCCACAGCGAGCCTGTGGTGGGCGACACTCCCTTTGGCAGCAAGCTTGCACCGTGGCTGACGGAAAGGCTGAAGGAGACGGAGGGCGTGGAGAATGCCTACTGCTACGGCCTTCCTTACAATATCCCCTCGTCGCGCTACTCCACTCAGGTGTCCGTCTGCCGCGAGCACGACACAATCTATGTTGCCTGTACGCGTTTCGAGGAGGGAAGGCATTTCTTCGAGACCTTCGGCTTGAGGCCCCTGCCCGGTAGCCCGAAGGCCGAAGAGCTGTCGGAGCAGAAAGAGGCGGAGAAGGGAGCGGTGCTCTCCGAGTCGGCAGCCAGGTACGTCTTCGGCACGTCGGAAGGCATCGTGGGGCGACGCTTCACCGTACTCAACATGTCGAATAATGAGCCGGAGCAGCATTGGACAGTGGCCGGCGTGGTGGCCAACGCGCAGCACCAGCGCTACAGCTCCTTGCACAGCATGATATACTTCCCCAGCTATTCGGACATGACGCCAAACTTCATCATGATACGCCTCAGGAAAGGCGTGAAGCCGCAGAAGTTCGTCGATGAACACGCGGCAGACATCATGAGCACGGTGCAGACTCCCTTCTACCGCATCAAGAAGATGGAGCCCTACGAGGAGCTACTTCACCGCGAGGACCTGCGGAGAGAATTGCCGCAGAAGACGAACATAAGCCTCGCGCTGGCCCTGTTCTTCCTCGCCAACCTGAGCCTGGCCGTCATTGGCACGGTGTGGCTGCAGGCCCGCCGGCGGACGGAGGAATGTGGCGTGCGCCGTGCCTTCGGAGCCACAAGGCTGCGACTGCTCATGTCCTTCCTCTCGCGGGGAGCCTTGATGGCCACCGCCAGTGTCCTCATCGGCTGCTTCATCTACTTCCAGTACGCCTACAGCGGCTATGAGGTCTATGACGGATGGGAGAGCTTCAAGATGTACACACCGGAGATAAACTATCCGCCGCTCTCCGACCAGACCTGGGTCAATCACTTCTGGCCGCACTTCCTCATCGTCTCCGCCGTGGTATATATTATTATATTATGTACCGTCCTCATCGGCACAGCCATCCCTGCCCTGAAAATCATCACCACGAAGGTCACCGACGCGCTGAGGGACGAGTAAAGGCCTCACCCCAGACCCCTCTCCCGTGGGAGAGGGGAGAAAGGAAGACAATTAACATGCAACAATAATAATTTTAATTAGTACAAATATGAAAACTAACGAGAATGTAACAACGAATCAGAATTCAGCAAGTCTGTCACTATCAACACCCCTCTCCCACGGGAGAGGCGCTGGGGGTGAGGCTGTAATTCGTCTCAGCGAAATCAACAAAATCTATCGTACCGAGGAGGTGGAGACACAAGCCCTGGAGAACGTGAACATCGAAGTCCGCAAGGGCGAGTTCCTCAGCATCATGGGGCCTTCGGGCTGCGGCAAATCGACGCTGCTCAACATCATGGGCCTGCTGGACGAACCCACGAGCGGCACCATCGAGCTGTGCGGACAGGTCATCGACACACACATGAGCGACAACCGCCTGGCCGAGATTCGCAACCGGACGCTGGGCTTCATCTTCCAGAGCTTCCACCTCATCCCGACGCTCAACGTGCTGGACAACGTGCAACTGCCCCTCATCTACCGCGGCGTGCGCAGCAGCGAGCGGGTGCGGCTGGCAAAGGACGTCATCGCCCGCGTCGGCCTCTCCCACCGCATGAAGCACCGCCCCACGCAGCTCAGCGGCGGACAGTGCCAGCGCGTCGCCATCGCCCGCGCCGTCATCGGCAATCCCGAGATACTCCTTGCCGACGAGCCCACCGGCAACCTCGACTCCAAGATGGGTGCCGAGATTATGGAGCTGCTGCACACCCTCAACAAGGAGGACGGCCGCACCATCGTCATGGTGACGCACAACGAAAAGCAAGCCGCCGAGACCAGCCGCATCATCAAGTTCCTGGACGGACGACAGGTTTCCTAAACAACGGATTAAACGGATTGAACGGATTGGCTCTACTGATGCTATTGCTTTAGATAAATAATCCGTCAAATCCGTTGAATCCGTTGTTAAAAAAGAAGAAAGACTATGAGTAAGTTCATCTTATTTCTGCGTCATGCGATAGCGTTGGTGCGCGAGGACAAGCTGTTCTCCACCATCTACGTGGCGGGCACAGCCGTTGCCATCGCCTCGGCCATGGTGGTCGCCATCTTTGTGAACATCCTTTTGGCAGACATCCCGCCCGAGTCGAATCGCAGCCGTACGCTCTACCTCACCAGTTACTACCGCAAAGCATCAATGGGTAACGGGGAATGGCTCTATACGCAGTTTTCCACCGAGGCCATCGACTCGTGCTTCCGCAGAATGGAGTGCGTGGAGGCTGTGGCCGGCTTCATGTCGTACCTTCACTATCTGGACTATAAAGTCAGCGACATGGACGGACAGCACGAGTTGCCTGTCAGCTTCACTCCTGCCAACACCGACTTCTTCCGCCTCTACGACTTCACGTTCCTCAGCGGCCGACCCTTCTCCGAGCAGGAGTTCCAGAACGGCGAGCCTGTCTGCGTCATCACGGAGAGACTGGCAAAAAGCCTTGGCCTTGGCCTCACCCCTAACCCCTCTCCCGCGGGAGAGGGGCAAAACCAGCAACCCACTCCCCTCTCCCACGGGAGAGGGGCTGGGGGAGAGGCTCTGCTTCTGGCCGACAAGCCATTTCGCATCGTGGGAGTAGTCAAGACGGTTAGCTACATGCTGATGAACGCGGCGGCTGATGTCTATATTCCCTACAAGGTGGAAGGCATTGGGCTTCATCCCGAGCGGCAAACCAACATTCCATACAGCGGCAACCTGGATGTCCATATCCTCCTGCGGAAAGGCTTCACGCAGCAGGACTTCATGCGCGAGCTGGAGCCGTGGCGGCAGAGGTATGAAGCCGTGGCGAGCAGTCAGACAGGCGAGGAAACGGGCTGGCGAGTGTGGGCAAACAGTCATTTCTTCAGATACATTTCCTTTTTCTACAGTCGCGGCCAGGAGGAGAGCACGACGCTCAAGGTCATGAACCTCATGCCGATTGCCCTGTTGATGCTGCTCTTCCTGCTTCTGCCAGCCGTCAACCTGAGCGGCCTCGTCTCGAACCGCATGGAGGCACGTCGGGCAGAGATGGGCATAAGGAAAGTTTTCGGTGCCAAGCGGCGGTGGCTGTTGCAAGAAGTCATCAACGAGAACCTGGTCTTGACGCTTCTTGGCGGTGCCGTAGGCTGGGGGCTTTCGTGGCTCTTCATCAGCCTGATGCGCCACACGAGGGAGTTCCAAACATTATTCGTCAGCGAGGACTCCAAGAGCTTTGAACTCAGCCTCGACCCCGCCATGTTCTTCACGCCTACGCTCTTCCTCATTGCCTTCCTCTGCTGCGCCGTGCTCAACCTCATGGCAGCCCTCATCCCGGCATGGCGCTCACTCCGCAAACCTATTGTAGAATCCTTAAATCAGAAAAGATGACACTAAAGAACTTTTGGGCGCATCGTGGGCAAAACGCCTTTATATTCGTGGAGATTCTTCTCACTGCCACCCTCAGCTTCTTTGCCCTCGACGCTATTGTCGTCGAAACATACAACATCTACATTGCGCGTGCCAGCGGCGAGTTCGAGAAGGAGCATTTGCTGGTGGGAGAGGTGAAGAACACCATAGCCTTGTCCGGCGTCATGAGCCTCGACTCCATCTTTGCCCCCATCTATGCCTTGCGCGACCAGGTTCAGAGCCTGCCCGAGGTGCAGTCCGTGAGCCTGGTCAATGAAAGCTTTAGCGGGCGCTTCCAGGAAAGTTCATGGGACAGCGTGCGCACCGAGACAGACACGCAGTGCCTGATTGCCTACGAGCACACCTTTGTCTCTGGCGAACGTTTCTTTGAGACGCTTGGCCTGACGCCTGCGCCCGGCAGTCCTTCGGCAGAGGAGCTGTCGGAGGTGAGAGGCGAGGACAATGTCGTCATCACTCGCAGCCTGGCCCAGGCGCTCTTCGGCACCGAGAAGGTAATAGGCCGACGACTCGTGTGGGGCGGGAAGTACCATCGCGAGGAGGACAAGAAGCACCTCACCGTCTGCGGCGTGGTGGAGGACGTGAAGGCCATAGAGAGCCAACGGTACTTCTACAGCATCTTCTTCCCCAATGGTTTGTGGGACAACAGTCCGTTCATGCTCATCCGCCTCAAGCCCGATGCCGACGCCGGGGCATTCTTGGCGCGATATGACATGCCGGACCTGCGTCCGCAGGAAGGCGCGTATCAGTTGACGACATTAGAGACGTACAATGACTACAAAAAGAACCACAGCAAGTTGGGCGAAGCGCACATGGTGTCAACGATGTTTGGTCTCTTCCTCGGCATTCTGCTCCTCAACGTCATGCTCGGCACACTTGGCAGCTTCTGGCTTCAGATACGCAAACGGACGGAGGACATCGGCATCATGCGGAGCTTCGGCGCCAAGCGGCGCGACATCTTCCGGATGATATGGCAGGAGGCAGCCCTGCTCACCTTCGTGGCTTGCGTCATCGGGCAGGCCATCTGGCTTCAGTTTGCCATGAACGACCTCCTCTTCATGGGGGTGCATGGTTATGATGCCTTGGAGCATGAGACGGACTGGGTGGCGCAGTTCTGGCCGCACTTCCTCACCGTCTGCGGCATTCAGCTGCTGCTAATGCTCCTCGTCGTCACCCTGGGCATCACCATCCCCACCGTGATTGCTATGTATAGGAAACCCGTAGAAGCACTGAGGCATGAATAAAATAAGACCCTCCCTAACCCTCCCTTCTTATAGGAAGGGGATAATAATGATACTGCTGCTCGTCTGCACGCTTCCCATGCTGTCTGCCCCTCTCCCTTTAAGGGAGGGGACGGGGGAGGGTCTTTTGTCCCTCTCGCTTCCCGACTGCATCGCGATGGCGCGGCGGCAGAGCGTGGACGCGGCTGTGGCCCTGGGCGAGCTGAAGTCGGCCTACTGGCAGTGGCGCAGCTACAAGGCCGACCTGCTGCCGGAGGTGTCGCTTTCGACGAGCGGCAGCTACAACAAACGCTACACGAGCTACCAGCAGGGGGACGGCGGCATCTCGTACGTCCGCAACGACTACCTCGGGCTCAACGGTTCGCTCTACGTCACGCAGAAGCTGTGGCCCACGGGCGGCACCCTCAGCGTGGAGTCGTCGCTCGACTTCCTGCACCAGTCCGGCTCGGGCGGCGGCAACCAGTTCATGTCGATGCCTGTTGCCGTCACGCTGTCGCAACCGCTCTTCGGCGTGAACCACCTGAAGTGGAACCGTCGCATCGAGCCCCTGCGCTACCGCGAGGCACAGGCGCGTTTCCTGACCGCGACGGAACAGGTGGCAATGAAGGCCATCAGCCTTTTCTTTAATCTGATATTGGCAGGCGAGCAGGTGGGCATTGCCCGTCAGAACCTGCAGAAGGCGGAGGAACTCTACAAGGTGGCTGGGGCCAAGCGAGAGATGGGCACCATCAGCGAGAACGACGTGCTGCAACTGAAACTGGACGTGCTGAACGCGCATAGCGCCCTGACAAACAGCGAGAGCAACCGTCAGGCCCGACAGTTTGCCCTGCAATCGTTCTTGGATGTAGAGGCAGAGATTGAACCAATAGTGCCAGCACTCCCCCAAAAGGGGAGCGGGGAGGGAGCTTTGCACCTCGACTATGAAGAAGTGTTGAACCATGCCCTGCAGAACAATGCCTTTGCCACGACGATGCGCCGCCGCCAGCTGGAGGCCGACTACAACGTGGCATCGGCCAAGGCCAACCGCCGCAGCGTCACGCTCCACGCACAGCTGGGCTTCACCGGCATGGCCGACAAGCTGGGCGGTGCCTACCGCGACCTGCTGAGCAAGCAGGTGGTGCAGGTGGGCTTCTCCATCCCCATCCTCGACTGGGGCAAACGCAAGGGGCAGCGCAAGATGGCGGAAAGCAACCGCGAGATAGTGCAGGGTCAGCTCAGGCAGCAGGCACAGGAGTTCCGTCAGGACATCTTCATCCTGACGGAGCAGTTCAACAACCAGGCAGAGCAACTGCGCATCGCCTGCGAAGCGGACACCATTGCCCAGAAGCGTTACAATACGAACATAGAGACTTTCAAGATAGGCAGCATCTCCATGCTGGACATCTCCGATGCTACAAAGGCCAAGGACGAGGCAAGGCAGAACCGCATCGCACAGCTGCATTACTACTGGTACTATTACTACCAGCTGCGCAGCATCGCCCTCTGGGACTTCGAGAAGGGATGTGACATAATTGAAGACATTGAAAAGCTTATAAAGTAAAAGTGAATAGCGAGTAGTGAAAAATTGCCACCGCCTCTAACTATGAATTAGGAACGGACACATGAGGATAAACTTCGAAGTGAAGCGTGAGTAAGGCTGTGTAACGATGCCAGTACCACCGCAGGAAAACTCCAGTACCACCACGTGAAAACTCCAGTACCACCGCGGTGGTACTGGAGAAAACAAATAACTTCCGGAAGTTTGAATGCACTATGAATTGTGAATTATGAACTGAGAACTGAGAATTATGAATTGTGAATTATCTTCAATGGACAGGCAGATACCTGTCAGCGAAAGGCGCAAACGTAAAATAAAGAAGGCGGCGGCATGGGCTGGCGGCTTCCTGGCCGTGCTGGGCGCAGCCACATGGCTCGGCACACAGATGATACCGACGCTGGACCGGAAGGCCCTCGTCATCTCGGACGTCGATAGAGGCACGATAGACGTCAGCGTCTCGGCCACGGGGCGCATCGTACCGGCCTTCGAGGAGGTCATCGTCTCGCCCATCAGCTCGCGCATCCTCGAAGTCTATGCCCACAGCGGCGACAGCGTAGATGTAGGCACACCGCTGCTCCGGCTCGACCTTCAGACAGCCGAGACGGACTACGCCAAGGCCCTCGACGAGCGCGAGATACGGCGGCAGCAGATGGCACAGCTCCGGGCGAACACCGAGACGCAGCTCTCCGACCGCCGCATGCAGATAGAGGTGGAGGAGATGAAGGTGTCGCAGCTGGAGGCTCAGCTCCGCAACGAGCTCTACCTCGACAGCCTCGGCTCCGGCACGCGCGACCGTGTCCGCCAGGCCGAGACAGCCCTCCGCACGGCACAGCTGCAGCTCCGGCAGCTCCGGCAGCAGTACGAGAACGAGCAGCGCGTCAAGCAGGCCGACATGCGCATGCAGCAGCTTCAGAACAGCATCTTCGAGAAGGGGCTCGGCGAGAAGCGTCGCACCCTGGACGATGCCAAGATACGCTCGCCCCGCCGCGCCACCCTGACCTACATCAACTCGGAGGTCGGCTCCACAGTCTCTGCGGGTCAGAAGCTCGCCATCGTCAGCGACCTCACGCACTTCAAGGCCGAGTGCGAGATAAGCGACACACATGCCGACCGCGTCCGCGTGGGCGGAGCCGTCATCCTGAAGATAGGCAAGGAGATGCTCAGCGGCACCGTCGGCACCGTCACGCCTCTCAGTCAGAGCGGCGCCATCACCTTCACCGCCATGCCCCACGACATGAGTCACCCGCGCCTGCGCTCCGGCCTCCGCACCGAAGTGTTCGTCATCACCAGCATCAAGGACGACGTCCTGCGCATCCGCAACGGCTCGTTCTACAGCGGCCCGGGCGACTACACGCTGTTCGTAATGAAGAATGAAGAATTAAGAATGAAGAATGTCAAGCTCGGCGAGTGCAACTACGACTATATCGAAGTGGTCGAGGGTCTGGAGGAAGGTGAAAAGGTCGTCGTCAGCGACATGACAAAGTACAAGGGACGCGAGAAGCTGAAGGTGAAATAGAAAGCAAAGCCTCATCATAATGAAATAACGTTATCACGTCATAACGAAAAAGAACACAACAAATGAACAGACAGAATCCTATTCTCCCCCTAAAGGAGGCCAAGCTCTACTCCGCCCTCTACATCCTGGGCACGGCCCTCGCCATCGCCTTCACGATGCTCATTGCCGAGGTCTATTACGTGAAGACTGCCAACATCGCACCCGAAGTGCGTCGCAGCAAGACGTACTATCTGGATGTCATGAGAATGAAAGACAACTCCAAAGGCCTTATCATCCCGCCTGCCCTCTTCCGTGATATGTTCCAGAAGATGCAGACGCCGGAATGCATGACAGCCGTGATGGATTTCTATACAGGCGGCGAAGACTATGTGAAGCTGCCCGACGGCATCCACGACCACGAGGTGAAGGTGAAGATGACGGAGCCTGGCTTCTTCCGCTTCTTCAAGTTCCGCTTCACCGAAGGCAATCCCTTCACGCAGGATGACTTCGACAGCGGCCGCCGCAACGTCGTCATCACGGAAGAAGTGCGCAGCCTGCTCTTCCCGAAGGAAGCAAAAGCCGTGGGCTCCACCGTCACCTTCCGCCACCAGGACTACCGCATCTGCGGCGTGGTAGAAACGCCGAGCGAGCTGACGGAGAAGTGCGTGGCAGACATCTATGTGCCCTACGCTGCCGACGGCCTGCTGCAGGAACACGACTTCAACAGCTACGAAGACGGTTGCGTGGAAGTCTATTTCAGCGTGCCCGCCGCAAAGCGCAAGGCCTTCATGCAGGAGATGAAAGAGGTGGAGGCACGCTACAACGCCATGCATGCCGACGAGCAGGTGGACATGACAATAGACATGGAGTCGCACTACGCCACGGTCTGGAAGAGTCTCGGCTATGTGTTCGATGCCTGGGGCGACAGCATCATCTGGTACGTCCTGCCGGGCATCCTGCTCCTGCTCGTCGTGCCTGCCGTCAACCTAAGCGGCATGGTGGCCAGCCGCATGGAGCGTCGTCTGCCCGAAATGGCTATCCGAAAAGTCTTCGGAGCCAAGCGTCGCACGCTGCTCTGGCAGATTGTCATGGAGAACCTCATGCTCACGCTTGCCGGCGGCCTCTTGGGTCTGTGCCTCGCATGGCTGGCGCTCTATGGCTGGCGCGACTGGGTGTTCGCCATCTTCGCCACGAATGCGGAGATGTATGCCGACGTGCCGGTGCTCAAGGGCGAGATGTTCTTCGGCCCCGCCGTCTTCCTCATCGCCCTGATTGTCTGCTGCACCCTGAACGTGCTGGCTGCAACCCTGCCCGCATGGCTCAGCCTCAGGAAACCGATTGTTGAATCTATGATGATAAAGAAATGAAACAGATAAAAGAGATATTTCGTCGGAGTTCCTCTCTCTGGTTAATTATGGAACTCATCCTCGTCACCTTTGCCTGCTGGTGGGCCTTCGACCCTGTCATCGTCACAAGCTACGTGGCACGCCTGCCCTTAGGCTACGACATCGACCGCATGGTAAAGCTGCAAGTCGCCAGCTCGTCCAATTATAAGGAACGGGACGCAGACCAATACGCCATCATGCAGGAAGAGGAACGTCTGCTCGGGAAGGTGCAGGAGATGGACGGCGTGGAGCAAGCCTATCGTGCCAAAAGCGTTCCCATGGGTTTTGGCTCAGTCGGCTCAATAAATTCCCTGTTTAACGACAACGGAGACTCCATTCAAGTTTACGGCTTTCGCTTCGAGCCTGACTCGAAGATGTTCGAGGTCTATGGCATGAAGTCGCTGACGCCAGGCGTGCCGACCAATGAGCTGACGCACGACTGCGAATGGGACAAGAGCATCATCATCCCGCGCTCGCTGGCAATGGGACTCTTCGGCACCACCGACGTGGCAGGCCGGAACGTGCTTGTCCGCTATTATGGCTGGGACGAGGAGAAAATGGAATCAGGCTGGCTCAAGAAGCATTACAACATTCGCGCCGTGGTGGAGGACGTACGCTATCAGTCCTTCGACCACAACTATGCGACCATATTCCTTTGCAGCGGTGGGGTGAACCTGAACGTCCCCATCATCGTCCGCCTTCGCGAAGGCGTGAATGCCGACCGCTTCGTGCAGGAACATCAGCAGGAGGTGCAGCGCGAGCTGGTGACAGAGCATTGCTATGTCCGCCAGATGCTGACGGCTCGCGAGGCGTTTGAGAAAGGTTATGGGGAAGTCAGGATGAAGCGAATGACGCGACGCAACCTGCTCATCGCTGCCTTTTTTGCCACGAACCTGGCTTTCGGCGTGCTGGGCACATTGCTGATGTACACGCAGCAGCGCAGGGAGGAGGCAGGCGTGAAGCGTGCCTTCGGCGCTACCCGGTGGCGTGTCTTCTGGGACTTCATCCGCGAGGCATGGCTTCTTACGACCGTCAGCGTCGTCATCGGCTGCGTCATCTACTTTCAGTTCGCCGCCTCGCACGGCCTATTCAGGATGGAGAACAACGACAATCCTGCCGTCCACTTCTGGTTCTACGACTTCGGCAAGCACTTCATCATCGTGTCCCTCTTTGTCTATATTATTATATTATGTACCGTCCTGCTCGGCACCGCCATACCTGCCTGGCACATCTGCCGCAGCACCATTACGGAAGCAATAAGAGAAGAATAAGATTTGTGGGGATTGGCGGATTCTTGCGATAAAAACTTGTGGGGATTGGAGATTTTTTATAAAATAAAATTGAAAATTGAAAAGGAAGGGAAACAAATGGTAAATGGTAAATGGTTAAATGGTAAATCCGAGCGGCTTGTGCCGCGACAGGTACGGCTCGGCGAGTGCAACTACGACTACATCGAAGTCATCGAGGGCCTGGAGGAAGGCGAGCAGGTCGTGGTCAGCGACATGAGTAAATATAAAGGGAAAGAAAAACTGAAAGTGAAATGAGACATTTAAGACAAGCCCTCGCCATGATGCGAGAAGAAAAGCTCTACTCCGCCATGTACATCTGCGGCACGGCGCTCGCCATTGCCTTCACGATGCTCATTGCCGAAGTGTATTATATTAAGGTAGCAGACATCGCCCCCGAGGTGAACAGGAGCAAGACGTATTATCTGGAACACTTGGGGACGAAAGTGGATGGGTATCCCAGCATGGAGAGTATCTACGAAGACACCTTCCGCGACCTGCTGCAGACGATGCAGACACCGGAGTGCGTGATGGCAACGTCATCTATGGGGCTATGGGACGAAGCTTACATGAAGCTTGCCGATGGCATACACGACCGCAAAGTGAAGGTCAAGCTGACCGAGCCGGGCTTCTTCCAGTTCTATCAGTTCACGTTTACGGAGGGTGCGCCTTTCACGCAGGACGACCTCGCTGGCCGCAGCAGAACAGTAGTAGTGACGACGGAGGTGGCAGAACAACGCTTCGGCAAAGGAGCGAAAGTCGTGGGGCAGTGCATCTACGTCAACAACCGCGACTTTACAATCTGCGGCGTAGTTGAGACGCCCAGCTCGCTCACAGAGAAATGCGTGGCCGACATCTGGTGCCCGTTTAAGGCACGGGGCCTGTTCGATAATCTAAACATCGTTGGTAAAGATGGCAAGGTGGTCAGCGGAGAATACAATATAAACCTGGATCTGAATGTGGCCTTCGCCGTGCCTGCCAACAAGCGCGATGCCTTCATGCAGGAACTGAAGGAAGTGGAAGCTCGCTACAACTCCATGCACAAAGACAAGCCCGTAGATATGACTGCCTATCTTGAGACACATTATTCCCTGGTCTGGAAAGGACTCGGCAGCATGTTCCAAGTCTGGGATGGAAACCTGTTCTGGTACGTCGTGCCCTCCATCCTGCTCTTGCTCCTTGTGCCAGCCCTCAACCTGAACGGCATGGTGGCGAGCCGCATGGAGCGCCGCCTGCCCGAGATGGCCATCCGCAAAGTCTTCGGAGCCAAGCGCCGCACACTGCTCTGGCAGGTCATCATGGAGAACCTCGTGCTCACGCTCATGGGCGGTGCCATCGGGCTCCTGCTGGCTTGGACTGCACTCTACGGCTGGCGCGACTGGGTGTTCTATATCTTTTCCAATAACAACAGCCTCTACGAAAGTGTGCCCCTCATCAAAGGCGAGATGTTCTTTGGCCCCGCCGTCTTCCTCATCGCCCTGCTCGTCTGCACGCTGCTCAATGTCCTGGCTGCCACCCTACCCGCTTGGCTCAGCCTCAGGAAACCGATTGTTGAGAGTATGATGGAGAAGAGATAAAGGACCCACCCCCGACCACCTTTAGGGGGAATGAAGAATGTAATACTAATACATAATATATATATAATATGAACATGGCAAAACAAGCATCCACAACATCATCCTCTCTCCCCCTAAAGGGGGTCGGGGGGTCCTCCTCCCCCTTTAAGGGGGAGTTAGAGAGGGTCGGGAGGGGATCTACCTGGCTCGCCCTCGAACTCATTCTTGTCACCGTCGCCTGTTGGTGGGCCTTCGACCCCGTGCTGGTGACAGGGACGGTAATAGGGATGCGACCCGGCTACGACATCGACAGGATTGTGAAACTGAACGTGGCAAGCACCGTCACCCGCCTGGATGTGGAGCAGCAACAGATTACCTCTCTTCCCGACGAAGAGGAACACTTGTTGCAAAAGGTGCTGGAGCTGGAGGACGTGGAACTGGCCTATCGTGCCTCTGACAATCCCCTTGGCTATGGAATAGGAGGCTGGTCAGGCTATTTCTACCACGACAACGACTCCCTTTACGGCCAGCGCTATAGCTTCGCTAAGGAATCGCGGATGTTCGAAGTCTATGGCATCCAGTCGCTCACGCCCGAAGTGCCAACCAGCGAGCTGAGCCACGACTGCGAATGGAACGAGACGGTCATCATCACACGCTCCTTTGCGATGGGCCTCTTCGGTACCATCGACGTGGCAGGACGCGCCTTAATCGGTATGGACTATGGCAACTTGGAGGACGGAGGATATGGCTGGATAAAGAAGACGTACCGCATCCGTGCCGTGGTGGAGGACGTGCACAATCATGCCTGGGACCGCGACCTTGCCACGGTGTTTGTCTGCGCCGAAGGGCCGGACACGTCTGCACCTATCGTCGTTAGGCTGCGTGAAGGCGTGAATGCAGAGCACTTTGTGGAGAGCCACAGGCAGCAACTGCAAGCGGAGATGATGACGGAGCACTGCTACATCCGCGACCTCCAGACGGCCCGGGATGCCTTCCGCGATAGCATTGACCGCTATCGGATAGGGCGGCAGATGCGCCGCAACCTGCTCATCGCTGCCTTCTTCTCGGTGAACATGGCTTTCGGCGTGCTGGGCACCTTGCTGATGTACACACGCCAGCGCCGCGAGGAGGCAGGCGTCCGGCGTGCCTTCGGTGCTACACGCTGGAACATCTTTTGGGGCTTCATCCGCGAGGCATGGCTCCTGACCACCTTCAGCGTCGCCATCGGCTGCGCCATCTACTTCCAGTTCGCCGCCTCGCACGGACTCTTCGACAACTTCACAAACGCGAATCCTGCCGTCCGGCTCTGGTTCGACGACTTCGGCACACACTTCCTCGTCGTGTCCCTCTTTGTCTATATTATTATATTATGTACGGTCCTCGTCGGCACCGCCATACCTGCCTGGCACATCTGCCGCAGCACCATTACGGAGGCAATAAGAGAAGAATAAGCAGGAAGCTGCTGGCTTATGTCGAAATGTTTTCTTATCTTTGCACTCGTAAATGTAAAATGATTAACTGGTAAATGAAGATTCTCGTAGTAGATGACGACAAGAACATACGCCACTCGCTGCGGCGGCTGCTGGAGTACAACGGGCACGAGGCGGTGCTGACCGAGGAGCCGAAGGCTGCCATACAGGTCTTGCGGGACGAGCCTGCGGTAGAGCTGGTGCTGATGGACATGAACTTCAGTCACTCCACCGACGGCGAGGAGGGCCTGACACTGCTCAGGCAGGCGAAGCTGTTCCGTCCCGACGTGCCCATCATCCTGATGACGGCCTGGGGCAGCATCGACCTGGCCGTGCGCGGCATGCGGGCCGGGGCCTTCGACTTCATCACGAAGCCGTGGAACGCCGACGTGCTGATGGAAAGGATCAGAACGGCGAAGCAAATTAACAATTCTAATAAGGATAGGGGGCAAGGAGCAGGGAGCAAGGAGCAAGAGAATACCACCTGCCCCGACAATCCTCTTGCCCCTGGCTCCTCGCCCCTTGCTCCCTACCTCCAAGGCGTGAGGCTGCCTTCCCTGTCCCATATTTACTCCACGGTGGCTCGCATCGCTCCGACGAATGCGCCGGTCCTCATCACGGGCGAGAGCGGCACGGGCAAGGAGCTGATTGCCGAGACCATACACCGGCAAAGTAAGCGGGCTAACGGACCATTTGTAAAAGTAAACCTCGGGGGCATCTCAACATCTTTGTTCGAGAGCGAGATGTTCGGCCACAAGAAAGGTGCCTTCACCGATGCCGTCTCCGACCGCACTGGCCGCTTCGAACTGGCCGACGGCGGCACGATCTTCCTGGACGAGATAGGCGAGCTGTCGCTGGCAAGCCAGGTGAAGCTGCTGCGCGTGCTGCAGGACCAGACGTATGAGGTGCTGGGCGACAGCCGGACGCGCCGCACGGATGTCCGCGTCATCTGCGCCACGAATGCCGACCTGCGGGCGATGGTGGCGGAGCACACGTTCCGCGAGGACCTCTTCTACCGCATCAACCTGGTGGGCATCCACCTGCCGCCGCTGCGCGAAAGGAGGGAGGACATCCCGCTGCTGGTGGAACACTTCCTGCGGAAGGCTTGCGCGGCGGACAATCTTCCCGCCGTGACTGCTTTGCCGGACGCCATCGCCTACCTGCAGACGCTGCCCTTCCCCGGCAATATACGCGAGCTGAAGAACATGGTGGAGCGGGCTGTGCTGTTGGCCTCTCCCCTACCCCCTCCGAAGGGAGGGGGAGAAAGGTTACTGACTGCCGCTGACTTTCGGAACGAGGCACAGACCCTCTCTGACTCCCCCCTAAAGGGGGAGGACTCCCTCCCCTTAAGGGAGGGTTGGGGAGGGTCTCTTTCCTCCGTGGAGCGGAGCACCATTGCAGCCTGCATAGCCCGCTGCGGCGGCAACCTCTCGCTGGCGGCAAAGGAGCTGGGCATCAGCCGCGGCGCACTCTACCGGAAGATTGAGAAATATAATTTATGACGTGATAACGTTATAACGAAATAACGTCATAACGACAATTCGTGATAACGAAATAACGTCATAACGTGATAACGACAACCCGAAATAACGAAACTACTCCCGTGAAACTGAAGCATTACTTTCTCATCCTTGTCGTGGGCATTGCTACGCTTGCTGGCATCGGCATCTACGCTTTGCTGGAGGAACGCTCCTGGCTGTTCTACGCCACGGAGTGCCTTGCCGCCGGGCTGTTTCTCTACCTGAGCTTCTTCTTCCGCAAGGTGATCCGTCCTTACGAGACGCTGATTGGCGGCATGGAGCTGGTGCGCGACCTGGACCTGACGACACGGCTGGCGCTGTCGGGCCAGCACGAGACGGACGTCATTGTCCGCACGTTCAACGACCTGCTGGCACGCCTGCGCAGCGAGCACCTTTCCCTGGAGGAGCAGTACAACTTCCTGACACTCCTTATCAAGGCTTCGCCGCTGGGCGTGGTGCAGTGCAACCTGGACGGAGATGTCACCTCGATGAACCCTGCCGCGCGGAAGATGATGTCGCCCGCCATAGAGCAGACCATGCAGTCCCTGCCGCTTGACACGGACACGACGGTGCGTCCGCCGGGCGAGCCGCAGCTGTTCCGCATCAGCCATCTCTCCTTCCCCGACCGCGGCTACAGGCACCCCTTCTTCCTCATCGAGTCGCTGACCGACGAGGTGCGCAAGGCAGAGAAAGCTGCCTACGAGCGCATCATCCGCATGATAGCGCACGAGGTGAACAACAGCGTGGCGGGCATCGTGGGCAGCCTTGCCGACGACGAGAGGGAGCGCCTGCTGGCCCTCTCCAAGTTCGTCACCCGCATTGCCGAGGTGGTGAAGATACCGCAGCCGCAGCTGCAGCTCTGCGACCTGAGCGAGGAGGTGGAGGCTTGCCGGCCTTTCCTGGAGAGCCTCTGCACCGTGAAGGGCATACGCATCGGCTTCCGCCTCACCGACGAAGCCACACCCGTGCGGCTCGACACCGTCCTCTTCCAGCAGGTGCTCATCAACATCGTCAAGAACAGCATCGAAGCAGGGGCAAAGGAGATAACTATAACCCTCGCTGACTCCAGGACCCTCGCTGACTCCCCCTTAAAGGGGGAGAACACCGGCGAAGGCTCCCTCCCTTTAAGGGAGGGCCGGGGAGGGTCTGGAAGCTGGGGAGGGTCTGGAGGCCGGGAAGAGTCTTCCGTGGAACTTTCCGTCATCGACAACGGCCCGGGCATACCGCCCGAAGTGTCGGCCAACCTCTTCACCCCCTTCTTCTCCACCAAGCCGCAGGGCCAAGGCATCGGTCTCATGCTCATCCGCGACATCCTCTCGGCCCACGGATGCACCTTCAGCCTGCTCACCGACCCCGGCGACCACCTCACCCGCTTCACGATTCATTTCCCCTCCTGCCGCCACGTCCTGTCAAAGTAGTGCCGACGCATGGCCCGGTGACTCACGAGTCGAGGGCCAACGGCTCACGAGTCGCAGCCCGATGACTCACGAGTCATTGGCCATCGGCTCGTGAGCTTCCGGACGCAGCTCCGTGCCCTTCCTGTCAAAGTAGAACCGCTGCACCATGAAGCACCCCTTTTTCCCGCTAAAATTTGGTTGTTTGCATAAATCTCTCTATCTTTGCAGACGAGAACATAACCTTGATGCCTATGACACCGATATCCGCCTGCAGATACCCCGTAGGGATACAGACCTTCTCTGAAATCATCAATGGGGGATACGTCTATGTACGCACTCAGGTGAAATGTGCCGGCGGAAGGACCGACATGGTCGTCTATATGCCCGACACCACATATATTCTTGAACTGAAAGTGAACGCCTCGGCACAGGAAGCCCTGCAACAGATAAAAGCCCGGAACTACGCCCTACCCTACCACACCGAAGGCAACAGCATCGCCATGGTCGGCATCCGGTTCAATGCCGACACACGCACCATCGACGACTGGGTGATTGAATAGCTCACCGCCTTTTCTTCAGGAGCGGCACGACTCAATCCAGGCTGCAAAGTCGGAAATGCTGACGCAAGGCTGACCCTTGATACGGCTGAGCAGGCGGAGACGCTGGTTGCGAAGGTTCTGCGGACTGATGCCCAGCAGGGTTGCCACCTGCTTCTGCCGCATGTCGATGGCCGACAGCAGGCACATCTGCATCTCGCTGCGCGTCAGGCCCTGCTTCTCCAGCGTCTGAACCAGATGCGGGTAGCGGTCGCGCACAAAGACATGCAGCTGTTCCCATTCCTCGGCTGCGGGTTGCTGTCCGCCGTCCGCCAGTTGCTCCATGCGCTGCACTATCTCGTGGAAGATGGGTTGCGGTTCCGGCATCGGCATCGGCTGCTGCTCCGTGGCCGGCTTCCGACGGCGACGATACATTATCCAAAGTGCTGCAATCAGCGCGAGCGCCGCCAAAGACCCCCCGACTCCCGTTAGGAGGAGTTCTTCCTTCGCCTGAGCCTCGCCGATTTCTCCCCATAAAGGGATTTGGAGGGGCCTTGGTTGCTGGTACTGCGAGCGCAGCAATGAGTCGCGGGCCGCAGCGCAGCGACGGATGATGTCGGCGCGGTCGTCGTCGGGATGCTCCTGGAAGTAGCGCAGACAGAACTCCTGGCTTGGGCGAAGTCGCTGTGGTTGGTATAGAGACTGCTGCGCAAAGCGTAGGCTCCCTGCAGGACGGAGTAGTTACTCCGCTCGTCCTTCTCGATACGCATGAAGTGCTCCAGCGCCTCGGTATATGCGCCTGTATAGAGGGAGAGGTAGGCCGTCAGGAACTGGCTGGCCTTGTACGACGGGTCGGCCTTCAGCGCAAGGGAGAGCTCCCCTCGTGCCTCCTCCATCCGGCTTTGCTGAAGCAGCGAGAGGGCAGCCAGGTGATGGGCGCGGGCAGCCTCCTTGGCAGGGCCGTGTGCGTCGAACCACTCCGTGAGCGGCGGCAAGAGGGAATCCACCGCCTCGCCCTTCGCGTTCTGCGCCATCGCCTGGGCCAGGCGGTAGCGCATCTGTATGGAATCGGGAAAAAAGGCTATCGTGTCCTCCACCTCGCCGAGCAGGTAGAGCGCATACTGAGCGTCGGAACTGTTCTCCACCGCAATCTCGGCGTAGAGAATCTGCAGCGGCGTCTCCACATGTTTGCGGCACGAGGTTAGCAGCAAACCCGAAAGGAATAATATGACGAAGGACTGTTTCACGACACAAAGGTAAGGCTTTTTCCGCACATTTCATGCCTTTTTGCGATAAACACCAGTAAAAAAGCCGTTTGTTTACTTTTGTTTACTGCCTTTTCTTGCAGGAGTTGGCGTTTCGACGTTACTTTGCAGCAGAAAACAACGTCCGGCGTGTTGAATCAAACAAAAAGGTTAAACAATCAAAACAGAACAGAAAATGAAACGAATCACCCCCCTGCTGGCAGTCATGCTGCTGCTCTCTGCCTGCCACAGTCAACCAGAAGCCTCCGACAAAGATTATGAAGCCTGGATGTGCGACGACAACCTCGTGGAGGCTTCCCGCCTACCTGCGCGTACCGACAGCACGCTCCAGAACATCTGCCCGGGCACACCCACGTCGTGGATAAAGGACAAGACCAACCCACAGTTCGCAGGCGACGTCACCATCCTGCCCTTGGCTCCTACGCCCGGCTTCCACATCGGCCACGTGGAGAAGATAGAGGCCGACGGCGACCTCCTCTTTATGCTTGGAGCCGAGACGGAGGCGGGTGGCGAAAGCGTCTTTCAGTACAACATCAAGAGGAAAGCAGGCTTCATCTTCCGCAGGGACGGCAGTCTGGTGGCTCAGCTGAAAGTATCAAATGTCAGCAAGGACAAAGACATGGTCACTATGGCCTTAAACCGAGAGGCCAAGGAGATAAGCCTGATGTTTTGGGAAAAATGGCGGGATAATTGGGGCGACCTCCTTTCCTACGATTACGAAGGCAACCTGCTGCGTCACGATGTAACCTATTATGATTATGCCAACATCATGGGCTTTACACAGAATCATTTGGTCAGCAATGTGCGTCCGCCGTTACATGATTTTGCTCCGCAGCTCACGGTGTACGACAAGGAACTCTGGCCCCGGGGCTTCTGTCTCTCCCGTCCCTCGCCGGTTTACACCTGCGACTTGGAGGCCGCGCTTGTCAACTCTGGCGACGAACTCTTCTATGCCGCCGGCTACTCCGACACCATCTGGCAAGTGACGCCCGAAGGAACCGTGGCCCGATATCTGGTGCGCGACGACAGCCTCGGCATTGGCTCTGTGGCTTTCGACTCCTCCCTGACGCAGTCCCAGCGCGTGCTTGCCACCGAGAACATCTATATTCCCAATGCCGGCATCAGCCCCTCGCTGCTCGTCTCGCCCGGCTTCCTCGTGCGCCGCTACATACGGCGTTACAATATCAAGATAGAGGAAGAATCGGACAGCATATTCCGTTGGACCAGTAACAACAGCAACACGTTCCTCGTCTATGACCGCAAGTCGGGCCATAGCTGCTGGGCCTGGTCGATCAATCCCAACAAGTATGAGCTGCAAGGTCTTTGCCTAAAGGCGGCACAGGGAATGGCGGCGGACGGCACGCTCATCTCGTTCCACACCCCCGCCCAACTGAAGTACTACGCCTCCCACCCCGAGTGGTATCAGCTGGACGACAAGACACTGACCTTCATCCGTCAGCTCGACATCAAGGCGAACCCCGTCCTATTGCTCATGCCCCTGAAGCACTTCTGACGGAGAGCACGTCCCATTTGACAGAAGACATCAATAATATATAAACCACGAATTACACGAATTACACGAATTGGCTACGCCCTTAGAAAAGGTAAAGACGAGATTCGTGTAATTCGTGCTGGTTCGTGGTTAAATATCTTCGTCAGTTTGTTGCTGGTGATTCGTTGGGGCTTCCCGCCTGCAAAAGGGTAAAGTAATGCTATTTCATACCTTAAACAATTGCGTTCTTAATCTTTTTCAATAGCGTTGTCAAAATGGGCTTTGGCTGCCTCTAAGGATTTCTGAATTTGTCGTATCAGCACTTCGCGAGGCGGCAACTCGGTCATGTACTGGGCAACTTTGATGCCAGCCTTGTCGAGTTGCAGCAATTCTATCTGTTCTTCGCCACCCTCTGTGCAAAGCAACAAGCCCAAGGGCGACTCTTCGCCAGGCTCCATCTTTCTGATGCAGCCATTGTAAGATAGAACTCTTGTTTGAGTTCGTCCTTTAGGGGCATAACTATCAGGAAGTGAGACCAAGACAATTTTGACACCAGTGGTGACACAATTTGAATGTCTGGAAACATTTGAGCAAATTGCATCATCCTTCGGATAGTTCTTTCCTCAAATCCCTTCGTTCCAAAGTCTTCTTGTAATTGTCGTGCCACTGATGCGACAATTTGCTTGCCGTACTCGGCGCGTTGATTGCCAAGAACTTCACGATTGATGCGCTCGCCTATATGCCAATACATCATGGTGAGT
>CACWTR010000029.1:0-32853 GCA_902763865.1 uncultured Bacteroidales bacterium
TCGTGTTCCTCGAAGTTCTTGCGGAGGCGGGCTATCATGGCGTCCTTTGCAGTCCCCTGAAGCAGGTTGTTCTTGAGGGCGAAGAGTGCCGGCGTCTGCATCGTGTTGAGGATTTCGAGCTTGAACGTGCCGTCGGCATTGAGGAAGTTCTGTCTTAAATAGTCCTTCGCCTCGGCCTGTATCTTCTCATAATAAGCGGCGTCGCGGCCAGTGGCACGTGCCATGTCGCTCATCATGCCAGCATCGATAGCCCAGTACGACGCACTAAGATAGTTCCAATAGACTATCGTTTCGGGCTTCGGCTGCCCGTTCTCGTGGCTGCGTCCGCTGCAGCTCTCCAGGGGTTCGTAGCTTAACCAGTCCGCCCATTGGTAGTTGCCATTCTCGCCCGTCATTACGTTGTGCTCGTATTTGGTCTCGTAGATGTGATCCATAAAGAGGTTCATCGCCTCCCAGTTCTCGTTGACAATGTCTTTGTCGCCAAACTGTTTCCACACCGTCCAAGGCACAATGATGCCGGCATCTGCCCAGCCCAGGCGCATCATGTCGCCGTTGCCCTTGCCGTCACCTGCCCCATATTGTGCGAGAGGTGCGACGCCCGGGAAAGCGCCGGTGGGAGATTGCGTGTCCCTCATGTCCCTCATCCACTTATGGAAGAAGCGGTCTGTGTTGGCGAAGAACGTTCCAGTCTCTGTGAAGACCTGTGTGTCGGCTGTCCAACCCAGGCGCTCGTTGCGCTGCGGGCAGTCTGTGGTGACGGACAGATAGTTGGAGCGTTGACCCCAGACCGTGTTGGAGATGAGTTTGTTGATGTCCTCACTGCCCGTCACGATAGTGCCTGTCTCCAGTTCCTTCGTGATGGAAGAGACGGGGACGGACTTGATGCTGCGAATCGTGACCTCGTCCGTGGCCGTTATCGACACGAGGCGGTAGCCGTAGAAGGTGCTTCGGGGAGTGAACGTCACGAAGCCTTTATTGTCGGCAAACGTGTAGCGGAGTATCATGCCCGTGTCCGGGATTCGAAGGTTGAGGCGGTGGCAGCTGCCTTCCGGCCCGTCCATGCCGCGACTCTTTGCGCCGTTGCCATCGTTCAGAAGCTCGCTCGGCAAGCAAGTCAGCATGGTGCCGGCCTTCGCCTTGAACTCGAAAGCAGGTACTGCGGAAGCATTCTGGCCGAAATCCACCACGAGTGTCTCGTCCGGACGAACCGTCATGGGCTTACCCGGAGCGAACTCCTCGACGATGTTCACCTTGCCGAACTGGTCGTCGGTCGCACCTGTCGTGCCTTTCCAAGTGTAGGCCTTGACGGGAGACAACGCGAGGTCCCAGCGATGATAAATCTCTGCACCATCGGTCGGCCACACCTTCCCGGGGAATTCCTCATTGATTTCCGGCTGCGAGAAGGCAGCCGCACGCTCCCATCCTTGCGGCAGTCGGGCATCGTAGTCCTCGCCGTCGAAGATGGCGGCGTGTGTCACAGGACCTGCCACACCAGCCTTCCAGTCCTTCTGATTCGTGCCGAGACATTCCTCGGAGCCGTCAGCGTAAGTCAACAAGAGCACGCCTCGGAAGGCTACCTTCTTGCCAATCATGCCGTCGTGACCGCCCGGGGTGATAATCTTGTCAGCCCACCAGCCCGGAACGACCTGCACAGCGAGGTTGTTCTCCTGTCCTGCGCCTTTGTTGAAGGCCTTCGTGATGTCGTAAGTAAAGCTGTACTTCGTCTTCTCGAAGTGCGTGAAGCCGGGCTTCAAGACCTCGTTGCCGACGAGCTGACCATTGACATAAAGCTCGTAGGTGCCCAGCGCGGAGGTCTTCCAGATGGCCCTCTTCACCTTCTTCGCATTGCGAGGACTGCTGACGAACCAGCTTGCGCCATCGGCTGCACGAGTGCCATCGACGACTTTGCCCGTGACAACCTGGGCATCTTTGGCGCTTATCCATGCCGATTCGTTCCACGGCTTGACCATATGATAGTCGATGAGTGTGCCGACTGTCTGTTGCGCGTTGCAAGCCAAAGCACTAAGTGCCAGCACTGCAAAAGTGATAAAACTCTTTTTCATTGCTTCTGATTATTCTGATTACTCTGATTATTCTGATTATTCCGATTGCTCAGATACTCTGCAAACACCCGCGCCGCGCTCTCGACCTTGCGGGCACAAGGGCGGACGCGGTAGTATTCGGCATTGCGCTCGTCGGGTTGCGAGGTGCCAGTCTCTGCCTTGACGCCGTTCATTTGCAGCAGTTCGGCACAAATGATGCTGCCGTTCCTTTGTCGGAACGTCTCGAGGAGCTGGCGGACGAGCTGATAGCAAGCAGCCTTTCCCTCACGGTCCTCGCCGCGGGTCTGCCCTTTCTCCATGCCGGCCAGAATCACCAGGGCAGAGCATGTGCCGCACATCATGCGCATTCTTCCCACGCCGCCTCCGAAGCCTGCACTTACCTTGAGAGCCGTCTCTTCGTCCATCCCGTAGCGGTCCGCAAAGGCGCACAGCACGCTCTGGCAGCAGCCGTAGCCCTGCATGAACAGCTCCACGGCCCGCTGAATTCTTTGTTCGAGTTCTGTAGTCATTGTTTGTATCTTTATGAAATGAAAGGAGCGGGGATGGCTTACCCTTTTACCAGCTTCTTGATGTCGTTGAGCTTGGTGAGGGCTTCGAGGGGCGTGAGGTTGTTGATGTCGAGGCCGAGGATTTCGTCGCGAATCTGGCAGAGTACGGGGTCGTCGAGCTGGAAGAAGCTGAGTTGTACGCCGCTGTCTGCACCCTTTTGCTGTCCTATGCCCTTTGCTCCCAGGTTCTGATGTCCGCTTGCTCCTTCAAGTTCCTTCAGTATGATGTTAGCCCTGGCTACGATGGCGCGTGGCATGCCTGCAAGCTTGGCGACGTGGATGCCGAAGCTGTGTTCGGAGCCGCCCCGTTCCAGCTTGCGCAGGAAGATGACCTTGCCATCGACTTCTTTCACGCTGACGTTGAAGTTCTTGATGCGTGGGAACTGCCGCTCCATTTCGTTCAGCTCGTGGTAGTGCGTGGCGAAGAGGGTGCGTGCGTGTCCGCGGCTGTTCTCGTGGATGTACTCGACGATGGCCCATGCTATGGAGATGCCGTCGTAGGTGCTTGTGCCGCGTCCGAGCTCGTCGAAGAGGACGAGGCTTCGTTCCGAGAGGTTGTTCAGTATGCCAGCTGCCTCGGTCATCTCGACCATGAATGTGCTTTCGCCGATGCTGATGTTGTCGCTGGCTCCTACGCGTGTGAAGATTTTATCGACGTATCCGATATGTGCACTGTCTGCCGGCACGAAGCTGCCCATCTGTGCCAGCAGGGTGATGAGGGCCGTCTGACGTAGCAGTGCGCTCTTGCCGGCCATGTTGGGTCCGGTGATGATGATGATTTGCTGCTGACGTGTGTCGAGGAAGACGTCGTTGGCAATGTATCGCTCGCCGACGGGCAGCTGTTTCTCTATGACGGGGTGTCTGCCGCCGTGGATGTCTATGACGTCGCTCTCATCGACGATGGGGCGTATGTAGCGGTTCTCCTGTGCGCTCTGTGCGAAGGAGAGGAGGCAGTCGAGCTGTGCCAGCAGTGCGGCATCCCGCTGAATGGGTGCGACGTACTCGGCGAGGGCCGTGACGAGCTGGTCGAAGAGCTGTGCCTCGAGGCTGAGGATGCGTTCCTCGGCTCCCATGATTTTTTCCTCGTACTCCTTGAGTTCCTGTGTGATATATCGCTCGGCCTGGGTGAGTGTCTGCTTGCGAATCCAGTCGGGCGGTACTTGGTCGCGATAGGTGTTGCGCACTTCCAGGTAGTAGCCGAAGACGTTATTGTAGCCTATCTTCAGGCTCTGAATTCCCGTGGCCTCTATCTCGCGCTGCTGCATCTCGAGCAGATAGCCCTTGCCCTGATAGGCGATGCGTCGCAGGTCGTCGAGCTCGGGGCTGACGCCGTCCATGATGACGCCTCCGTTAGCGACGAGCAGCGGCGGGTCGGGCCGCACTTCGCGTGCGATGCGGTCCCGTATGTCGGCACAGAGGTCCAGCTGCCGTCCTATCTCGCTGAGCGTTGCGTCCTCGGCGCTCATGCAGACCTGCTTGATGGGCTCCACGGCCTGCAGTGCGATGCGTAGCTGCACGATGTCGCGTGGCGAGACGCGCCTCGTGCTGACCTTCGAGATGATACGCTCCAGGTCGCCCACCGTCTGCAGTTGTTCCAGCACGGTTTCCCGCATGTCGGGACTCCGGAAGAAGCTCTCCACCACGTCCTGCCGGCGTGTAATCTGCCCCGGGTCCTTCAGGGGGAAGAGCATCCAGCGGTGGAGCATTCGTGCTCCCATCGGTGTCACCGTCTTGTCGATGACGTCGAGCAGGGAGATGCCGCCGTCGTTCATGCTGCCCACGAGTTCGAGGTTGCGGACGGTGAACTTGTCGAGTCGCACGAAGCGGTCCTCCTCTATGCGGCGCAGGGCTGTGATGTGGCCCAGCTGCTGGTGCTGTGTCATCTCCATGTACTGCAGGATGACGCCTGCTGCCACGATGCCGCTCTTGAGGTGCTCCACGCCGAAGCCCTTCAGGTTCTTCACCTCGAAGTGGCGCAGCAGTTTCTGGCGGGCGGACTGTTCGGTGAAGGCCCAGTCGTCGAGCTCGAAGGTGACGTAGCGCGAGCCGAAGCTTCCCTCGAACATCATCTTCTTGCCGCGCTCGTAGAGGACTTCCTTGGGGGCGAAGGATGCCATGAGGCCTGCCACGTATTCCGTAGTGCCTTCCGCCACGAGGAACTCGCCCGTGCTGATGTCGAGGAAGGAGAGTCCGCACGCCTGCTTGCCGAAGTGGACGGCACAGAGGAAGTTGTTCTCCTTGTGGTTGAGCACCGTGTCGGCCATCGTCACGCCCGGAGTCACCAGTTCCGTGATGCCGCGCTTGACGAGCGTCTTCGTCATCTTCGGGTCTTCCAGCTGGTCGCAGATGGCTACGCGCTTGCCGGCGCGGACCAGCTTGGGCAGGTAGGTGTCGAGGGCATGATAAGGGAAGCCGGCCATTGCCGTGCTCTGTGCGGAGGATGACTTCCCGTTGTTGCGGTGCGTCAGGGTGATGCCGAGAATCTCTGCCGCGATGACAGCATCGTCGGCATACGTCTCGTAGAAGTCGCCACAGCGGAACAGCAAGAGCGCCTCGGGGTGTTTAGCCTTGAGGTCGTAGAACTGTTTCATCATGGGAGTCAGCGCATCCTGTGCCATAGCCGTTTTTTCGTTTAGGGACTACAAAGTTACTGTTTTTCCCCGACAAAGGCAAGTACTTTGCCCGAAAAAAGAGGCAAAAGCACAAATGTTGCTTGCTGCAGGGCAGGGCAGGAGCTGATGTTGCTTCCGGGTGGACACAACAAGCGCAAGCGCGGCACGAAGAGTCTTCCCTGCCCGGGGTGCCGCGTCCTTTTGTCAGGAAATCTCGCACGAGTCCCTTCTTAGACGCGCTTTTTTCCCTCCGGTGGCACTTTGCACGGGAAGAAGGCAAAAAAGCCCTTAAATCGAGCCTGTGATGATTATCAGACAGTTGCAATGAGCCGCAGAACAGCGGGAAGCATAGAAAGTATCAGAACATCACGTCGCGGAGCATAGATAGTGCAAGAATCGACTGCCAGAAACACGTGTCCCTCCGCACATCGCAACACGTCCTTATGGTCAACACGTCGTGAGCTTATGGCCAACACGTCGTGAGCTTATGCCAGCAGCTTCAGGTCCCGTCCGGCATAAAGTCACTTGCTGCACGAAAATGGTGTAAGGAATTTTCGTGGGAGCCTCGAAGTCCCGGAGAGCAATGGTTCAAGGACCGGGAATCGGGATTTGCTGTGCAAAAAGCTCCTTCTGCCTCTTTTTAGCCGAACATTTCTGTGTTTTCTGTGTGCTATTTTGATTTTTTCTTTGTAACTTTGCGCTTGAATAGATAAAAATAAATACAAATGCACATGAGACACATCCTTACTGCCGCAGTTCTGCTGCTGGCATCTTCACTGGACAGTGCCGCCCAGCCGATGAAGGCTCCGAAGGGCGGCAAGGCGATTAGCGACGAATTGCTTGGCATCTTCTTCGAGGACATCAGCCATGCTGCCGACGGCGGCCTCTGTGCCGAGCTCCTGCAGAACGGCTCCTTCGAGTACAATCCTACGGAACGCGACGGCTGGGGGCCGGGGACGGCCTGGCGCTTCGCCCGCCCCGGACATTCGCTGGGACGCATGGAGCCCCGCATGGACCAACCCCTTCACCCCAACAACCCCACCTACATGCGTCTCTACGTGGAGCGCGTGGGACACTACTACGACTTCGACGGCTGGACGGGCGTCGGGATGGAGAACGCGGGCTTCGACGGCATCACGGTCAAGGCCGGACAGAAGTACGACTTCTCTGCCTTCCTGCGCAACGTGGAGGGCGACAGCAAGGAAGTGCGCATCGCCCTGGTCAAGCCTCAGGGCAACGTCTGCCTGGCAGAGACAACGCTGAAGGTCGCTGCGGGAGAATGGCAGCAGCAGCATGCAACGCTCACCGCCAAGGAAGACTGCCCGAATGCCGTCCTGCGCCTGCTGGTGCTGACGAAGGGTGCGGTGGATGTGGACCACCTCTCGCTCATGCCGCAGGACACCTACAAGGGTCACGGCCTGCGCAAGGACCTCGTTCAGGCCCTGGCCGACCTGCAGCCTAAGTTCATGCGCTTCCCGGGCGGCTGCGTCGTGCACGGCGGCGGCGACGGCTTCTGGAACACCTACCGGTGGAAGACGACCATCGGTCCGCGCCACGAGCGCAAGTCGCTCAAGAACTGCTGGGGCTACCACCAGTCGATGGGACTTGGCTATTACGAGTACTTCCAGCTTTGCGAGGACCTGGGCATGGCTCCCGTCCCCATCCTGCCGTGCGGCGTTTCCTGTCAGGGAGCCAACGGCGGCTGGGGCATGAAGGGACAGGCACAGGACGCAGTGCCCATGTCGGAGATGGACGAGTGGGTACAGGATGCCCTGGACCTCATCGAGTGGGCCAACGGCGACGCCTCGACCACGTGGGGCAGGAAACGTGCCGAGCAGGGACACCCCGAACCCTTCGGCCTGAAATACCTGGGCCTGGGCAACGAAGAACGCATCTCGCCCGAGTTCTGCGAGCGATTCAAGTACATCTACGAGCGCGTCACGAAGGCTCACCCCGAAATCATCATAGTCGGAACAGCCGGCCCCGGGTCGCATCCGGGCAACTGGGACTTTGAGAACGGATGGAAGCTGGCCAACGAACTGGGCATGCCCATCATGGACGAGCACTACTACGAACCGCGCGAGTACTTCCTGAACAACCGACAGTACGACGACTACCCGCGGAACCGCAAGACGAAGGTATATCTCGGCGAGTATGCCGCAAAGGATTCCAAGCTCATCGACGCACTGGCCGAAGGACTGTACCTGCTCCATGTGGAGAGGAATGCCGACGTGGTCTGCATGACCAGCTACGCCCCCCTCTTCGCCCGCAAGAACGCTACGAACTGGAACCCCGACCTCATCTACTTCGACAACGAGAAGCCCTACCTGACCTGCAGCTACTACGTGCAGCAGATGTTCGGGCAGTCAGCCGGACAGTACTACTACGGCAACTGCGTCCGCTTCGAAGGCGACAAGGCAGGCACCGTGCAGCCCGTCAAGGACAGCCACTACGGGCAGTCCGTAGTGCTGAATGCCAAGACGCGCCGCCTCTACGTCAAGCTCTGCAACGCCACCGACGAGACGAAGACGGCACACCTCGACCTCCGGCGCTTCGGCTCCATGAAGTCGGCCACGAAGACCGTCCTGGCCGGAAAAGCCGACGACAAGAACACCTTCGACAGCCAGCCCGTTGCCCCCAAGACGGAGCAGGTGGCGCCGCAGAAGCAATCCAGCCTCAGCCTGCCTCCCTACTCGTTCACGATGCTGGAGATCGAGCTGTGACCAGCTGCCCCGCCCTGCAATTCCGCAGAGCGGGGCACCCTACGCTGACGTGAAGAACACACATTATATATTTAAACCAAAAACTAATTACTATGAAAAAAAGATTACTTCCAATGCTCCTGCTTTTCCTGACGGGAATCGTGGGACACAGCGTGACGGCAAAGGCACAGACGCCTGAGCCGAACCAAGTGGTGGAGATTGCCACGGCGGAAGACCTCCACTCCTTCGCCACGATGGTCGAGAACGGCATGGCCGTAGATGGCGTGCTGACAGCCGACATCAACCTTGCCTCCAGCGACTACCCCGACCTGATGATAGGCAAGGACGGCAGCCCCTTCACCGGCACCTTCGACGGACAGGGCCACACCATCGCCTACAGCTATGACTTCACTGCCAACTACTGCGGCCTCTTCAGCTTCGTCCGCGATGCCACCATCCGCAACCTCCGCGTCGAAGGCGATGTCGTCACCCGTGGCATCCACTACGGTGCCCTCATCGGATATGGCGACGGCACGATGCTCGTGGAGAACGTCGTAACCGATGTCCACATCACGGGCGAGCGCAGCGGCGTAACAGGCAATGGCGGCATGATAGGTGCACTCTACGGCAACATCACCTTCAACAACTGCGCCACCCTGGGCGAGATGGGCAATCCCGGCAGCTCCATGTACTGCGGCTTCGTGGCCTTCGCCACCGGCGGTGTAACCTCCACCCTGAACAACTGCTTCACCGCCTGCCGCCTGACCGAAGGCACAGGTACCGACTACTGCTTCACCTTCTGCCGCGGCACATACGTTGCCAACAACTGCTACTACCTGGAACCGATAGGCGACGTGCAGGGCAAGCCCATTACCGAAGAGCAGATAGCCAACGGTTCGCTCTGTTACAAACTCAATGGCGACCAGAGCACCATCAGCTGGACACAAACCATTGGCACCGACCTCACCCCGCAGCCCGGCACGGGAAGCCTGAGGGTATATGCCACCGGCACGCTTCGCTGCGATGGCACAGAGTTGGAGGACAACCCGCTCGACTATAGCAACACCGAGGGCTATCCCGTCATCCCCGACCATCAGTTCGGCAGCGACGGCACGTGCACCGTCTGCGGCACACCCGACCCTGATGCCGTCAAGCAGAACGCCGACGGCTATTACCTGATAGGCAGCGCCAAGCAGCTGAACTGGGTAGTACTGAGGATGGAACAGGGAGAAAAGAATGTGAAGGTGCTTCTCACGGACGACATCGACCTCAGCGAAAGCGACTACCCCGACCTGATGATAGGCACGGAGAGCCGTCCCTTCACGGGCATCTTCGACGGAGCAGGCCACACCATTACATACATCTACCAGAACGTCAACGCAAAGTGGCGCGGCCTCTTTGCCTTTGCCAAGGACGCCACCATCTGCAACCTGCGTGTCGAGGGCAGTGCCTACGTCACCCAGATTCACTACGGTGCCCTCATCGGACGCGCCAACGGAACGGTGCTCGTGGAGAACGTCGTGACGAATGTCGATATCACCGGAGCCATGAATCAGGTGACGGGCGATGCTGGCATGGTGGGAGCCAACTACGCTGACATGACCTTCAACAACTGCGCTACGCTCGGCGAGATGGGCTTTGCCGAGAATGGCCTGCAGAGTTCTATGTACAGCAGCTTCTCCGGATGGTCGGACGGCAACAGCAAGACAACCCTGAACAACTGCTTCACCGCCTGCCGCCTGACCGAAGGCACCGGCACCGGCAACTGCTTCACCATGACCCACAGCAGCGGTACCGTCACCCTGAACAACTGCTATTACCTCTATGAAGTAGGCAGGGTGCAGGGCACTGCCTACGACGAGGAAGAGCTGGCGAGCGGAGCACTCTGCTACAAGCTCAATGGCGACCAGAGCCAGATTGGTTGGTATCAGGACCTTGCCAACGATGAGATGCCTGTGCCCGACGCTTCGCACCCGAGAGTCTTCGGCGCAGGTGAAACCTACATGAACATCACCGACGATGCAAGCTTCCGCGCCTTCGTTGACCTTGTCATCGGCGAGGAGAAGGAGCGCTATGCAGAGACTATTGCACAGAAGAGCCTCATCGAGACTTACCTGGAAGAGCTCGACAAGCTGGGCGAGACCTCCGACATCGATGCCTTCCTGACTGCCTACAACGCCCTGGCAGGTCAGCGCGAGAGCATCCGGACCTGTGCCGAAGCCTATGCCGCATACATCGCAAAGGTCGAGGAAACGAAAAAGTACCTTGAGGACAACCCCTTGGACAATGCCAAGGCAGAGCTCCTGAAGGCTTACCTCACCGAACTTGAAGAGCCCAGCGAGGACTATCCCAACGGTTCGGCTGAATACATCCTCGAAAACCTCGAGCTTAGCGAGGAGGAAATCATTGCCGAGACAAAACTGGTTGCCGATAAGCTGGTGGAGGCTATCACCAACAGCCCGACCGTAGGCACTGAGGTGACGATGCTCTTCACCAATGCTGACCTGAAGGACAAGTTCAACGGATGGGAGGGACAGCTGCCTACAGGCTGGGGCACCTCGGAAACCAGCCCGTTGTATGTCGGCGAGTGTCTTGCCGCAAAGATGGACATGCATCAGACGCTGACGGGACTCCCCAACGGCCTCTATGAGCTTCAGGTTCATGGTGCCTTCCGCCCGACACCCTACGACAACTTCTACAACGTCAATTATGCCGCCACGCTCTATGCCAACGACGTGCACAACTATTTCCAGGCCAACATCGAGGACATGATCAGCCCTGAGGATGCCATCGACGGAGTGAACTGCAACATCACAGGCCCCGTTGCCGACTTTGCCGTGACCGACGAGTATGGCGAGCTGGCCGGCTACACGTTGCAGGGCATCGTGGGCTGCAGCAATGCGTTCCAGGCCGGACGCTACTTCAACAGCGTCCTCTGCGAAGTGACCGACGGCACGCTGACCATCGGCATTCGTCAGCCCGGCACGGGTCTCTCCCGCGACTGGCTCGGCTTCGGAGACATCAAGGTGTTCTACTGCGGACAGATGAACGATGCAGCCGAGAGCCTCGACCGCGTGCTGGCCTCGCAGTCGGACCGCGCCTACACCATCCTCAACGTCTATGAATTCGACTTCATGGACGAGTATGCTGCCTATCCCAACTTCAGCCAAGCCCTGAAAGACGAGCTGCAGCAGACACTCGATGCCGTAGCCACTGCTTCCGAGCCCGAGGCCAAGTTCCAGCTCATCGAGAAGTTCTCCAGCCTCTTCCTGCAAATCTACGAGAGCAAGCAGGCATACATCACCCTGATGGACAAGGCCGAAGAAGTGAACGGACTGGAGAACGCTTTCATGGACATCCTTACCGAAGAGGAAATCACTCAGATGGAGGACCTCTACGAACTGCTCATCAACAGCTACATGGACGGCACGTTATCTACCGAGGAGGCACTTGCCATCGACGTCAGCAAGGTCATCAACTTCCTGCCCGAGCAGGCCGACGGCTACTATCTGCTCCGCACTCCCAAGGACCTCTTTGTCTTTGGCGGCCTGGTTGCTGCCGGTTCGACGGGCATCAACGGCAAGCTCCTTGCCGACATTGACCTGCGCGAGACGGAGTTCAACAACCTCATGATAGGCAACGATGCAGAACAGTATTCCGGCATCTTCGACGGTCAGGGCCACACCATCACCTACAGCTATGACTGCGAGGACAACTACTGCGGCCTCTTCAGCTACGCGAATAGCTGCACCATCCGCAACCTGTGTGTCGAGGGCGATGTCGTCACCCGCGGCATCCACTTCGGTGCGCTGCTAGGCTACGCCCGCGGCACCCTGCTCGTTGAGAATGTCGTGACCAACGTCAACATCGTTGGCGAGCACAGCGGCGTGACGGGCAACGGCGGCATGGTAGGCCGGTTGGAAGGTCCCATTACGTTCAACAACTGTGCCACTCTGGGCTCTATGGGCTACGAGGGCAGCTCCATGTACTGTAGCTTCGTAGCTTACGCGGGCAACGGTTCGTCCACCCTGAACAACTGCTACACCGTCAGCAGCCTGACCGAAGGCACCGGCACCGACTATTGCTACACCTTCTGCCGCGGCACAGCTCAGTTCAACAACTGCTACTACCTCAATGCCGTCGGTACGGCCCAGGGCAAGCAGATGACCCTCGAGCAGTTCCAGAACGGCGAGGTCTGCTATAAGCTGAACCAAGGGTCGGCATCCGAAGGGGAAGCCAACGGCTCGCAGGACATCATCAATTGGTATCAGAACATCGGCGAGGACGCCTTCCCCGTTCTCGACCCGACTCACCAGATTGTCACCTTCGATGACGGCAAGTACGGCAACCCCGACGGCATAGCCGACATCATGGCCGACAGCCGCCAGCAGTCAACGGGAATCTTTAACCTTGCCGGACAGCGCATGACGAGAATGCAGAAGGGCATCAACATCGTTAACGGCAGAAAAATCATCGTCAAGTAATGAAAAGACACACATTCTTAGCAATCATGCTCTGTGTCATGGCTCCTGCGGCCATGGCACAGAGTTTCACCGTATATGACAAGGAAGGCGGCGACCAGGGATTCAACGTCGAGGAAGTGGATAGCGTCGTCTTCAGTGAAAAACCTGCCAAGGCATCAGCCGCCAAGCCGCGCAAGGTGAAGGGCCGCTGGTGCTCGCTGGGCACCTCTATCTCATGGCTCAACGACCAGACGGCCTCCTATCCCATCACCAAGGGCTACCAGACGCGTGTCATGGAGAAGCTGGCCTTCACGGGCTTCATCAACAAGGCCGTCAATGGCAGTGTCCTCCAGTCGGCCATCGCCGCCGTGGCCCTTGCCGACTACTATACCATCGAGCATGGCATCAACGACTGGGGCCACTCCACGCCCGTCGGCACCATCGACGACTACATCAACAACACCAAGAACGGCACCTTCGCTGCCACCTACCGTCAGGTCATAGACCGCATCTTCCAGCGCAACAAGAAGGCACGCGTCATCCTCTGCACCCCGCGTAAGGCATACGGCTACAGCGGCTATCTGCCCGACCACTGGTACGATGCCAAGGGAGGTATCTACCTCGAGCAGTACGCCGACATCATCCGCCAGATAGCAGCCTACGAGTCCTTCCCCGTTGCCGACTTCTTCGCCGAATGCGGCGGGCAGCGACAGCTCGACAACTGGAGCTACGACACAGCCCTGCACCCCAACGACGAGGGTATGCAGGTCATGGCCAACGTCCTCATCCAGGCTTTCGAGAAGATACTGGCCGAAGAGTAGAAGCAAACACATGCACGCACAAACATGAAAGAATTCAGTACTGTCATTCCCGACGTCATAGTCATCAATGAGGGCGAGCGCTTCCGGGCGTCGGTCCTCATTGAGGACGGTCGGATAAAGCGCATAGACCGTTCCCCCGCCGGAGAGGGTGGGGGAGAGAACGACCTGTTCCTCCTGCCCGGAGTCATCGACGGACACGTCCACATGCGCGAACCGGGCCTTACGCACAAGGCCACGATGGAGAGCGAAACGCGGGCAGCCGCACGGGGCGGAGTGACATCGGTGCTCGACATGCCCAACGTCGTGCCGCAGACCACGACGCTCCGGCTGCTGCAGGAGCGCTACGCCCTGGCTATGACGTGCCCCGACGGGCAGACGGGAGGCACCGGACGGTGCCACGTGAACTTTGGATTCTTTCTTGGTGCTACAAACGACAACATCGAGGAAATACGTCAGCTCGACCCGTCGCTCTCCCCCGGCGTGAAGGTCTTCATGGGCAGCAGCACGGGGGGCATGCTCGTTGACCGCGAAGAGACGCTCCGTCAGGTGTTCCGCCATTCGCCGACTCTGATTGTGACGCACTGCGAGGACACAGCAAGGATAAATGCTAACACCGAGTCCCTCTTCAAGAGGGAGGGGACAGCCTCACCCCCAGCCCCTCTCCGAGGAGAGGGGAGTTCTTCGCTGCAATTCACCCCTCCTTTGGAGGGGACGGGGGAGGCCTCCATTCGCCTCCACCCCCTCATCCGCGACCACGAGGCTTGCCTGCGCAGTACCGAGCTGGCCGTCCGCCTCGCCAGGGAGGAAGGGGCACGGCTGCACGTGGCTCATATCACAACGGCGCAGGAGCTGGACCTCTTCCGCCCCGGCGACAACCGTATCACGGCGGAGGCTTGCGTGCCCCATCTGCTCTTCTCCGACGAGGACTACGATACCCTTGGGGCACGCATCAAGTGCAACCCGGCCATCAAGACGCGTGCTGACCGCGATGCCTTGCGTCGGGCACTCTCCGACGGGCGCATCCGCACCATTGCCACCGACCATGCTCCGCATCTCCCCTCCGAGAAGCAAGGCGGACTGAAGGCTATGAGTGGTATGCCGATGGTGCAGTTCTCCCTGCCTGCCGTTCTTTCCCTGGCCGACGAAGGAGTGCTCAGCCTTGAGCGGGCAGTGGAACTGATGTGCCACAACCCGGCCCTTCTCTACGGCATCCCCGAGCGCGGCTTCATCCGCGAGGGCTACCGGGCCGACCTCGTTCTGGTACGCCGTCGGCCTTGGACGGTGACAAAGGACTGCATAGAGAGTCTTTGCGGCTGGAGTCCGCTGGAGGGTCGCACGCTCGGCTGGCAAGTGGAGCGGACGTGGGTGAACGGTCGCCTCGTCTGGGACGGCACTGGCTTCCCTCTCCAGCCTCAGGGAGAGAGACTCACTTTCTGCAAACCCTGATTAACGGGATATTACATGCAAACCGTCTGGAGTTCCTTGCCAAAGTCTCTATCACCACGTCGAGAAGTTATTGTGAACGAGCCATAAAGTTATTTTCATGACGTGAAAATAGTTTCTCGACACGTCGGGAAGCCTTTTGTGTAGCGTCGGGAAGGTTTTTTGTATGCAGCTGGCTTGTGCTACAACTCGTTCATCTGTTCGTTGGTGAGGGCGAGTGCTTGCTGTACGGTTTCTTTGGGGACTCCCCTTTCTATCAGGGCTTTTGCATTGGCGAGAGTCGCTTGCAGCCTGCCACGTTCTTCTCCTATGGCGATGCCCTCAGCCCGTCCCTCAGCCCGTCCTTCTGTTCTTCCTTCCTTTTGTGCGGTGGATATCACGTCGTTAGACTTCGCCACGCCGTAGAGGATGCGCTCTCGTAATAGTAGAGAAGGCGAACAAAGTGCAGTTCAATCACAAAAGTTTCGTCGTATGTATTCTTTGCAATGAAGGAGACTCGGTTCCGAGAGTCTTGTACATCGCGAACAATGTCGAATTGAGATTTAAGTCCGTCTTCGATGGCTTCGACAATCTGCATCTTCTGTCTGGTTAGTACCCGTGATAAGTCCCTCCAGCACGCCGAAGTTGGCCTTGTTGCGGAGCATGCGCTTGGCTGCCCAGTCGAAGCGTACATACTTGTCCTTTGCCATAGTGTTTTGTTTGTGTGGTATCTGTCTGCAAAGATACGGAATAAAGTCGAATGATGAAAGGAGAATGCTGAAAATTTATAATAAATTATGGTGCACGAGTAAACCTTTGCTGTGTTTGCTTGTCAAAAGAACAGTGAACTAATTTCTGAATACGCCAACTCCCTTCTTACAAAACATCCCGAATCCGTGAAACGTATCCATACCCTCGCCCTTCTTTTCCTCTTTTCCCTTCTGGCCGCTGCGCAGAAGGTAACGGTCAGCGGCACCGTCATGGACGGAGCCCTTAGCGAGCCGATGCCCGGAGCTGCCGTCGTGCTGCTGCAGCCCAAGGACAGCGCCCAGGCTGCCGGCGTGACCTCCGATGCGGAGGGAAAGTTCAAGCTCCCTTCCGTCAAGGCGGGCAACTACATACTGCGCGTCAGCTTCATCGGCTTCCAGACGTACTATCGCAACATCACGCTTCCGAAGGGCAACAAGTCAATCAACCTGGGCGAGCTGACATTGCTCGAGAACAGCAAGGTGCTGAAGGAGGCGGAGGTGACGGCAAAGCTGGCCCAGATGGAGATGAAGGCCGACACCTTCGTCTATAATGCCGAGGCTTTCCGCATGCCCGAGGGGTCCATGCTGGAGGAACTCGTCAAGAAGCTGCCCGGTGCTGAAATTGACGACGACGGAACAATCAAGATCAACGGCAAGAGCGTCTCGAAGATTATGGTCGATGGCAAGGAGTACTTCCAGAACGACACGAAGATGGCGATGAAGAACCTGCCGTCGAAGCTCATCAAGAAGCTGAAAGCCTACGACAAGAAAAGCGACTACACCCGCATCACCGGCATCGACGACGGCGAGGAGGAGACCGTGCTCGACCTCTCCGTCAAGAAGGGCATGAAGGACGGCTGGGTAGGAAACTTCGACGGAGCCTACGGCACCGAGGACCGCTATTCGGGCAAGGCCAACGTGAACCGCTTCATGGACAACAGCTATCTCTCCGTCATCGGCAGCCGCAACAACGTGAACGACTTCGGCGGTCGCTGGGGCGGCGGCGGCAACGGCATTGTCACCAGCACGATGGGCGGCGTCACCTTTGCCTGGGAGAACGGCAAGCCCGAATACTCCGCCGGATTGCTCAAGCTGGGCGGCAACGTGCGCTACGGCAGCAGCGACAGCGAGTCGCAGACCCGCACCAACAGCGAGATGTTCCTCCCCTCCGGCGCCAGCCAGTTCTCCAATTCCAAGAACAGGGGCACCAACTGGAATCAGAACGTCAACGCCAACTTCCGCCTTGAGTGGTTCCCCGACAGCATGACCAACATCCTGTTCCGTCCCAATTTCAGCCACTCCGACGGCAACAGCTTCTCCGACAGCCGTAGCGTTACCTTCAACCAGAGTCCCTTCGAAGCCGGTCTCACCGACCCCGTCGAGGAGTACAAGACGTGGGCCGACCCCAATGGCATCCGCGTCAACGGCAACGAGCGCCTCAACAATGGCAACAGCCACTCGAACAACGTCAACGGCGAACTGCAGGTGAACCGACGCATCGGAGTGCCCGGACGAAACATCACCGTCAACGTCGAAGGCTCCTACAGCGAGTCGGACAACAAATCCTACAGCCGCTCCATCGTCAACTACTACCAGCGCACTACCGACAACCTCAATGCCGACTACCAGAACACCTCCTCGCCCTCCAAGAACTACAGCGTGCAAGGTCGCATCAGCTACACCGAGCCCATCCTGAAGGGAACCGTCGTGCAGCTCAGCTATCAGGGACAGTACCGCTTCCAGGACAGCAACCGCGAGATGATGGTGTACGACAAGCTGGAGGACGCACTGCGCGACAAAGGCCTGACCGATGTCACTGCCGTTGACCTCTATAACGGGACGTACCGCGGCATGACCTTCGAAAGCCTCGGCATCGACCTCTCCCAGCTCACCCGCGACGCCATGAACAGTCAGTATGCCACCTACAAGGAGTTCAACCAGCGCGTCAACCTCATGCTGCGCCACAACAGCAAGAGCGAGAACGGACAGGAGTTCCAGTTCAACCTGGGCGTGAACTTCGAGCCGCAGCGCACCGACATGGAGTACGAGAAGCGCGGCGTCCACATCGACACCGTGCGCCACATCTATAATTGGGCACCCCGCCTCAACTTCCGCTGGAAAATCTCCAACACCAGCCAGCTACGAGTCCGCTACAACGGACGCATGTCCCAACCATCCATGACCAACCTCATCGAAGTCATGGACAACAGCAACCCCCTCTACATCAGCACAGGTAATGCCGGGCTGAAGTCCTCGTGGAACGACAACTTCAACCTCGACTACAACAACTACATCCCCGACCTGCAGATGGGCTGGTACGCTGGCCTCTGGGGAGGCATCACGCGCCGCGCCATCTCCAACGCCACCATCTACGACACCGCGTCCGGCATCTCCTACAGCCGACCCATGAACATCGACGGCGGATGGAACCTGAACACATGGATGGGATTCAACACCGCCCTCGACAAAGCCAAGCACTTCAACATCAACTGGAGCCAGAACATCAACCACGCCACCAGCGTCGGCTACATCAGCAGCGACCTCGATGCCGGAGCAATGCAGTACATCTCCGGACAGACAGCCGACATGAGCGGACTCTTCGACTACATGGACCGCAGCGGACTGCTCCGCAAGGCCACCACCAAGAGCACCAGCCTGGGCGAGAACCTCCGCCTCAACTACCGCAACGACCTCCTGGAGGTGGGCATCAATGGCGGCATGAACTACCAGCACGCCCGCAACGACATGCAGCAGCAAGGCAACCGCAACACATGGTTCTTCAACTACGGCGGCAACATCGTCATCAACATGCCGTGGGACATGCAGCTGAGCAGCGACATCTCGCAGCAAAGCCGCCGCGGTTACGACGACGCCTCGATGAACACCAACGAGCTCATCTGGAACATGCAGCTCAGCCAGAACTTCCTCCGGCAGAAGAACGCCACCGTCAGCGTCCAGTGGTACGACATCCTGCGCAACCGCTCCAGCATCAACCGCAACTACAGCGCCACCAACCGCAGCGACACCTGGACCAATGCCATACACAGCTACGTCATGGTGCACCTCATTTATCGCTTCAACCTTGTCGGTGACAAGGAAACCCGCGCCGCAGGCTTCGGCGGCGGACAGGGCAGCTGGGGCGGAGGCCGTGGCGGTTGGGGCGGCGGAGGCCGCGGCGGACGCTTCTGAATCCCTGCCCCTTGCCCCCTTGCTCCCTCTCTTATCGTCTCGTACTTGCATACGGCTTGTTTCGTACTTCAAAAGCCACTATTTCGGACAGGAATAGTATCATTCTGTGTGTTCTTACGCTCAAAATGCGTAAATTTGTAGCAGCAAAGAAGCATACGAACACACATAACAGCAGAATGAACCCCCTCTGGAGAAGAAATTCCATACGACACGACAGCGCCGAGACTGGCACAAAAGTCAATGTTCAATGTACAATGTTGAATGGCGCTCTGCTCATTGACTCCCTCCGAGCCCTTCACCCCCTGGTTGCCTCCGACCCCAAGCGGGCCCAGGAAATCATCGTGGAGATGATGGCGCTGATGCACTATGCTGCCCGCATGACCGGCGAGCAGCGCATACTGCTCTACTACGAACTCGACTCCATCTGCCACCTCGCGCAGCTGATGAAGCTGAACTACGGAGGCAAGGTACGCATCTCGCTTCAGCTGCCGGAAGTCGGCGACCACTGGATACAGCCGCCCGCCATGCTCTTCGCCTACGTCGAGAGCGCCTTCCGCCACTGCATCGAAGGGGAGGGAGAATCATTCGTCGAAATAAAAGCCACGGTCGAAGGCGATGAGCTACGCTTCCTCTGCCGCAACTCCAAGGGACGGGAGGGGCAGGCTGGCGCAGTGTCGGCTGTTCCTATCCGTACGGGCAAATCCCCGGCCTGCATAGACAAGCAGCGGAAGCAGCCAACCACCCGATTCAGCACCCTCCGCACCGAGGACAGCCCTGATGTATATTCCGTAGAACTTACCATCCCTCTCGAATGACAAGCCACTCTACCTCCTTTTCAGGGCTCCGCGAAGAAAAACAGAACCAGGGCTGCAAAGCCCGTGGTAAAAAAACAATAAGTACCACATTAAACGGTTTTCTTTTTCTTTATGATGAAAATCTACATCGAATCGCGCGACGAAATCCGCATCATCGACATGCAGGAAGTATGCTTCCTGCAGGCAAGTCACAACTACACAGATTTCGTGTTTGCTGATGGGCGAACAAAGAGTGAACTGGTAGGCATCTCCGTGCTGGAAGGCCGGATTGCCGAAGCAGCAAGGAAGGCAGGTATTCCAAATCCCTTCGTGCGTGTCGGACGCAGCCTGCTGGTCAACACCTCCCACATCGAGCTGGTGAGCATCAAGCTCAAGCTGATCAGCTTCCGCGGCAATCCGCCCATCACGCTCAGTGCCTCCAAGAACATGCTCATGCTGCTCAAGAGGCATCTATCGGAGAGCATGCAATAAGCCCCGCCCGACCCTTCCCGGGCTGACTGATTGCGGCGCGGCGTAGGTCTCCATGCACCTATGCCCGCCCTCTTCGTACTCTGACCCTTCCTGTCTGCCACCCTCCTCGTGCGTATTGAAGATACTCAGCTTTCGGAAGTTAATGAAGTTAAAGGACGATACCACCGGGATATAGTGTACTTTCAGCCTTGAGTCGGACCGCAAAGCTATTGTCCTTAAACTACCCCAAAGCGAGCATAGCGAGCTAACTCCTTTAACTTCTCTAACTTCCCTCAATAGCACAGCAACCGAAACTTAAGTAATATATATGTTCGCGCGCGCGATGTGGCAGCCCTAAAAGGGCATCTTGCACAGCTCCGAAACCCTTCTTGTCGGTTCGTACACCGAAAGTCTGCGTTTCGGCCAGAAACCCCTACGGCTCAGAGAAACCATGTTTACTGCTCATTCATGTTTCTATAATAATACATATCTTTGCTTCCGAAAAGTGTAAATATATAACGGAATAAAGCATATTAGTCATAAGAAAGTGATAAAACAACCAATATTAATTTAATTAATTTTATTATGAATCAGAAAGTTCTTTACTCTGTGATGGGCCTTGCCGCCATGCCAATGGTACAGACGGTTGCCCAAAATCAAAACTGGACTGGAACTACAATGACAGTTGCCGGTAGCCAGGCAGTTACAGATGCTGCTACTGCTGAGCCTTTGAGCTTCAACATTGGTAAGTTGGCTCCGGGCTATTACAACCTCGCATTGCAGGTTACGTCGAAGGTTTACGATGTTACCGTTGCAGTCTCCGGCGCAAAAGGCACCCCCAATCAGGTATGCAATCCTGGTTCTACAGCTCAGGATGTGAACGTTGCATTCCAGGTGGAAGATGCAACGAAAGACATCGTCATTTCCTTGGCAAGCTCTGATCCCGGTGTGTCAGGCTCCGGATACTCTATTACCGCTCCTACTACGGTAAGCCTCGCCTTCAACTTTGCTACTATCAAGAGCACATTGGCTACCAATGCCCAGACTCTTGCTAACACCATCAGCGGCTACAACTATGCAGCCAAGGAGGATGATGTGAAGGCTGCCAATGCCCTGAAGACAAAGGCAGACAACGTACAGTCAAGCTATGATGACTATAAGAAGTACAAGCTCTATGCTGAGAAATCTACTATTCAGGAAGAAATCGATGCACTGGCTGACAAAGCTGCCAAGGCAGAGGCTGCCTACCAGAACGAGCAGGCTTACAACCGCGTAAACGCCGCAATCACGGCAATCAAGGCTAAGTACAACGCTGCCGTTGCAGAATTGGAGGTGAAACTCGTAGGTGCTGCCGCTTATCTGCTTGGCAAAGCCAAGGCTGACCTGAACGATTACATCAACCTGGAGATTACGGAGGCCACTTCTGCCAGCTATGCTTCCTATCAGGCCGGCACCGCTGTTGCTGACGAGAAAACGAATACCGATAAGATTCCTACAGAAGCTGATCTCAACACCATTGTCAAAAACTATACGGATCAGGCAACAGACAATATCGGTCACTATGATGCTCTGCACAAAAAGGTAACTGATCTGCAGGCCGACCTCGACAATGTTAAGCCTGCATCCGGCGACATCGCTGCCCTGTTCCCCAAGACAGAGGCCCAAGTCGCTATTGATGCCATCAACACAAAGGTAGAGAATGCCTACAACTCTGCCGCCCAGCTGTCGCTCGATGTTGATAAAGAAGCAGGCGAGGCGCAAACAAAGATCAACGAACTGGCAGATAAGGTTAACCAGGCCAATGCCGAGTACAATGCCAATGCTGCAACCACCACTGCCATTGCTGGTGTCCAGAAGAAGTTGGACGATGCCAAGGCAGCTGTCAATGCCAAGGTTTCAACGGATGGCAAATACAAGGCTCAGGACTACTATACTGACTATGTTAAGGGTATTCAGGACAAGATTACGAAGCTCACTACCGATGCTGCTGCCGTCTATAAGGTGGATGGCACAGGTTCGGCTCAGACTTACAACTCAGAGCTGGCTGCCAAGATTACGGCTATCGAGGGTGAGATTACTCCCTACCAGACCAATGCCGTTGCTGCAGTTGCAAAGTACGATGAGCTGGTTGCCGCTATGGCAAGCTACCAGAAGGACCTCGATGAAGTTCGCGGTCTGGTGGAAAATCTTGCTATCTATGAAGACGAGGAAGGAGTCTATGACTACAAGACGAAGCTTGACCTCCTGCAAAAGCGCATCAACGCCATTAATAAGGCTATCAAAGAGGCCCAGGAGAAAGTTGGTGCCGATCACTGGACAGCGATGCTTGGTATCAATAAGGATGCTGCTATTACTGATGCCATTAAGGCACTGAAGGATAACTACAAGGTTGATCAGAACACCTACGATAAGGATTATCTGGATGGTAGCCTGAAAACCCTCAGCACAAGTATCAACAGCTTCGACGCTACAGATGCAACACTCGGTGCAGACCATCAGGCCTTTGCCGATGCAGAAGCTGCCATCAGTGCTAAGGTGACAGCCGCACAGGGTGCAAGGGAAGCCATCGACCCCGCCGATGAAAAGGCTCCGGAAAAGATTGCTGAACTGACTGCAACGGTTAACAGCATCAAGGCAGAGCAGGCTGCTCTCGAGGCCGCTGCCGCTGCCGTTGCAGCCAAAGTTGCGGCCAATAACCAAGCAAAGGGCAACCTTGCTACAAGCATCGGCGGCTTGAAGGAAAAGATTAAGTCGTTTGAGGACACTTATAAGATTGGTAAGGACAACTCCACCCTTGGCAACCGCGGTAAGGCTGAAGGCAGCATCACCAAGGAAGTCGGTGAGATTAAGACCGAACTCGAGACTTTGGAAAAAGCAAACAATGATGTTGTAACTACCGTTGTGAAAGAAGTCGAGAAGACTGTTGCCACCAGCGGACTCGCCAACGGCCTGTACGAAGTTAAAGTAGAGGTTGAAGCCGCAGCTGCCGGCACTGTCTCTGTCAACTACTCCAAAAAGGATTACGATGCAGGCAAAACCACGGTCACGCTGGAGAGCGTATTCGTTTCTGACGGCACACTGACGGCTGCCGTAAGCGGCAAGGACGACAAGGTGACAATCAAGAAGCTCACCTACCACGAGAACTCCCTGGATGCAACCTACAACAATGCAGACGAGAAGAACCCTGGCTACAACAACACCTATTCTGCCTTGAACGCACAGGAGAATGCTCTTGAAACAGCCGCTCCCGGCATCAAGACTGCTGTTGAGAACAATGCTGCGACCTACACAGCTGCCACCAATGACGTTAAAGCCCTGCAGACAACTGAGCTCAACACTCTGAAAAACCTGAAGAATGTCACCAACGCCGAGGCCGTGAGCGACGACGCTACAGCAAAGAAGGATGATCCTGCTAACTTCAAGGTATTTGAGACTGACCTTGACGCCGGCAAGACCTACACAGCTAAAAAGGCTGCCATCGACGCTGACATCAATGCCCTGCAGACCGCTCTCGATGCATCCAACGCAGCAGAGACTATGGTCGAAAAGTGGCAGAACAAGAGCATCACCGTCGGTGAAGGCGACAATGCCAAGACCTATTCCATCTCAGCTATCACTGCTGCCATCAATAACCTCAAGGCAGAGGCCGAGAAAGAAAGCAACAACTACGAGGCATACGCTGCCCTTCAGAGCGAAAACATGTCTAAGCTCAGGCCCGATACTATCTTTACGAAGAAGGATGGCGAGCACCTTGTGGACATGACTGAAGCTGAGATTAAAGAGATTATAGGCGGAGGTGCTTATGATCACTACATCGAACTGCAAAATGGCTATAAGGCAGGCAAGAATGATATTCTGAAAGCTATGAAGCAGAGCCTTAGCGCTCGTACGGCTGTCAGCACCAAGAGTGGCTTCGTGAGTCAGATTGCAGCACTCATCGAAAAGGTGAAGGTTGTCAAGAGCGATGGTATAGCTAACAAGAAGAAGTATGACGAACAGGTTGCTGCCTACACTGAGACTCAAACCCTTTGGAACAGCACCTACACCGAGATTGCTGCAACCGACCATAGCTCCAAGGTACAGGAATGGCTCGACCAGCTCGACGCTATCCAGGTTGACCTTACCGCAGCTACCGAGGCTGTAGAGGCTAACTACAAGAAAGGTAAGTCTGTGGCTGAGGCTAAGGACTTCGCCTCAATCAAGGCTCGCATCAACGACGTGAAAGCCCAGCAGAAGGAAGGTTACGACGCTCAGATTGCCGCCGACAACAAGGCCGCACACGAGTCCTTCATGGGTACAGAGACTACGAAGGGAGCCATCGGACTGGCTAACGAGGCATATCTGAATGCCGTGAAGGAACGTGCCACATACAGTACGACCAACGCCGATATCGAAAAAGAAGTCACGGAGGCTGCTGCTGCACTGGATGTTATCCTCTACAATTGCCCGACAGAAATCGAGAAATTGAAGAACGATGAGAACGCAGCTTACGCAGCTGTCACCAGTCCTACCACATTCGACGTTAGCGAATACAACGAAGCTGCAACTGCAATCCAAAAGAGGATTACAGATGCTCTCGCTCAGTTCAAGGTGAATGTGAAGGCTGCCCTCAATAAATTCTGGGAAAAAAGGACCTTAGGCGACTCAGGCTATAGTGCCAAGCTTTCTGCTGCAGAATCAGCTATTGAAGACTACAAGGACGAGGCTAAGACTGATGCATTCAAGGATGTACAGAATCTGATAGCTCAAGGTACTGCTGGTGTGACTAACCTGAAGCTCTCGGATATTGAGGCTGCTGTTGCCGGTCTGGAGAATATCGATAACATGCTCGCTGCAGACAAGAACGTAGCCGCAGTGAAGGATATCGATATCCGCCTTGCAGAAGCCGAACAGAAGTACAACGACGTGAAGGCCTACATCGACGGTGTAAATATTACAGATGATTACGCCGGCATCAAGGCAAGCAACAAGGAGGATCTGGAGCGGTCTTACTCCAATAACATCACCCGAGGCGCTAAGAGGTTGACTAAGAACTTCAGTAACCGCGACGATATCAAGTGGTTTGTTGATCAGTTCATTGGGACGGCTACCACTTGTGAGAATAAGGTCAAGGCAGCCGTAGAGAACGATGTCAAGAACACTGAGGCATACGAAGAGATGCTTGCTGCTTGGAATGAGGTAGCTAAGGTGCTGGAAGATGCAATAGATGCTGCTGCTGCTTACAAGTATGATGCTTCGTTTGCAACGCTCGAGCAGAGGCTTGAGGACATCAAGGAAGCGATGGATGATGCCAAGGAATGGGGCTATGCTGTCGATTATCAGACCAATGACTTCGACGTTGATGCACTCACAGCTGATATCAATACTGCATTGGAAACTGCCTTTAATACTGAAAAGACCAGTCTTGCAGCGGATATCGCAGAACTGAAGAACCAGTACAATGCATACGTTGCCGCTAATGGTCTCGATGAAGCAGCAGGTCAGTTCAAGGCAGCAATCGATGAACTCGAAAAACAGCTCAAAGACATAGATATCGTGGACCTTGACGACCCCGCCGACGACATCGACTTCGACGACAGGGTTGCTGCTACCGAGGCTCTGATTGAGTTGCAGTACGCTATTGCCAATCTGGAGACTGAGTTGCTCGCGGCTAATGGAAATACTGCCAATGCCGAAGCACTCGCAGACTTCAACGGCCAGCTTCAGGAGCTTGAAGCCACAGCTTCGCTCGAAGGCATCGACCCGTGGGTAGGTGAGCAGAGCGTTAAGGGCAAGAAGATTTCCGACTGGATTGCTGAGATCTCAGCTCAGATAGTAGAGCTCAAGAGTGACATTGAGGCTGAACCGAACCTCTCGTTCTACAAGAAGCAGTACCAGGCTCAAATTGATGCCATTGCGGAAGTCCTCACGCCTGTTGCTTCAGCCATCGCGGATAGGCAGGCTCAGGTAGTAGCCAACAATGCAGCTTATGCAAGTCTTACCGGAGAACTCGAAAGATTGCAGGGCTTGGTTGATGCAGCCAAGGCAAAGGTTAGTGAGTACGAGCATTTCAATTTACCCTACCCCAACATCACCTACAACTATAATGACCTGCTTGAGCAGTACAACTATAAACATGTCCTCACTGGTGGTATCCAACTGGATATTAACAATGCAAAGAATGCAGTGGAAAATGCTAACAGGTACAAGGAAGCTCAGAACTACAACCTGACAATTACGTCAAATGTTGAGAATACGGTAAAGAACTATCTTGATAACTCTGCTAACGCTGAGCTCAATTGTCAAATTAATGATCTGAACATTGATCTCGCCGATGCCATCGATATTGCCAATCATGAGGGTAAGGATAAGTATTCCAGCGTGCTTTGGGCAAGGTTGATTGCTATAAAGGATGCAATCGATACAAGAATCAACAAACTGCAGGAGGATGTTGATTATTCCAACGGGCATGAATACTGGAACGGTAACAGTTGGGTTTATGGCTGCTTCAGCGATGCCGACTATGCAGGTCACATGGAGACCGTTGGAAGCATCAAGGAAGATATCGATACCCTCGATGATTCGGTTTACAACCTCCAGTTGCTTGGCGACGCTAACGAGGATGGCCGCGTGAATGTGCTTGACTACCAGAATGTGCTCAACATGATTCTCGCACCGGAAAAGCAGCCGAGTAGTGATGTTGATGAATCGATAGTCGCCAAGTACCAGACAGACGAGGAACTCTTCAGGAACATCGACATCAACAAGAACGAGGTTATCGAAGTGGGCGACCTGACGGCTATCGTCAACTACATCCTGACCCAGACTTGGAAGGACGGCTATGCTGCAGCCAAGAGCTTCGGCGCTGCCAACGAGAGCGTGACGATGGACATCACTCCGATGCAGCAGAATGTGCGCCGCTATGCCATCAGCCTGCAGAACACCGAGGACTACACCGCCTTCCAGCTCGACGTAGTGCTGCCCGAGGGCATGAAGATTGTGGGCCAGAGCCTCAGCGACCGTGCCGGCCAGAGCCACAAGCTCTACAGCCGCGCCCAGCAGGACGGCAGCATCCGTCTGCTCGCATCGTCCATCAAGGGCGAGAGCTTCAGCGGCAGCGAAGGCGCAGTGCTCTACATCGACGTGGAGACCACGAGCGACTTCAAGGGCGGCAGTGTTGAGATGATGAACATCCTCTTCTCCGACGTCTATGCCCAGACCCGCGCCTTTGCTATCGGCAACGGCGGCGAGGCTACTGGCATCGACATCACGGCTGCCATGCAGACGCTCAAGCAGAAGGTTTATGACCTCGGCGGTCGCATGATGAACGGCCTCAAGAAGGGCGTGAACATCATCCAGGGTGCCGACGGTCAGACCAAGAAGGTTGTGAAGTAAATCTCTCAATCAGGCGGGTGGCAGTGCTCCGTGCCACGCACAGGGAACTGCTGCCACCTGCCTTCCCCAATTAAACCTAAACAACAAAGAAATACTTAACTGTTTCTATTATGATTAGTATTACGAATATAAGCAAACAGATGATGCGAAGCTGTCTGCTGTTGTTGGTGCTCCTGACACAGGCACTGACTTCATCCGCTCAGGTGGAACTCTCACTCGAGGATTTCACAATAGCAAGCAGCGAGACAAAGGAGCTTTCCCTCATCCTCTCTAACGACCAACCGGCCACAGCCCTGCAGGTGACCATTGACCTTCCGAACGGGCTAAAATACGTAAAGGACTCTGCCAAGAAGACCGATCGCGTCAAGGGACGCGGAGCTGTCGTACAGTCTTCCGAGAAAACCGGCAAGCTGGTGATTGTGGAGACCGACGGCACCATTGCTGCCGGCACGGGAGCCGTCATCACCTTCAAGGTGGAGGCCGGCGATGACCTGACCGAAGGCAACTATGGTGTGGAACTCACTGACATCATCATCTCGAGCGCAGAAGGCACTCAGCTGAATCAGGAGGAATCTTATACAGCTACGGCAAAGTTCCTTGGACTGGACTGCAAGTTCAGTGCTGCCGAGAGCCTCGAAGTGTCCGTCGAACAGGAGTACCAGGTGGATGTCACGATGACCAATAAACAGGACATTACCGCCTTCCAGGGAACACTGACACTGCCCGAGGGACTGGAAATTGTCGTGCCTGATGAGGAAGAACCCGGTGAACTGTTCATCTACTCCGATCGTATCCCCAAGACGAACAATTTCAAGTTCCAGCAGAACGAAGGAGTCATCAACTTCGTGTTGAGCTCCACAATGAACTCTAAGCTTGTCGGGAATGACGGTGTCGTCTTCTCCTTCAAGGTGAAAGCTACTGATGCTTTAGCTGAGGAGTCTAAGATTACACTTACTAATATTTATGCCGCCACGACGAATGGCAAGTCCCAGCTGTGTGACCCCGTCACCATCTCTGTCACCAACACTTCTGTTGCAGACAAGGCTGCCTTCGATGAGTACAAGGCCGAGCAGACTGCTGCAGTCGAGGCTCTTGCCGAGGAAGGCGACAGCGAAGAGGCTCAGGCCATCATCGCCGCTGCAGTCGAGGCCATCAATGCTCTCAACTTCGACTATGCCCTGACGCTCGACGAGAACAAGGCTGCCGTTGACGAACTGGTAGCTCCCGTGGCCGAGGCTCTGCAGGCACAGCGCGCTGCCGAGCAGCTTGCCGCTGACAAGGCTGCCTTCGACGAGTTCAAGGCCGAGCAGATTGCCGCTGTCGAGGCTCTTGCCGCAGAAGGCGACAGCGAGGCATCGCAGCAGATTATTGCCGAGGCCGTAGCTGCCATCGAAGCTCTGGAATATGACGAAGCCAAGACGCTCGAAGAGAACAAGGCTGCCGTTGCAGAAGTGGTAGCTCCCGTAGAGGAAGCTCTGGAGGCACAGCGCACAGCCGATGCTGCTGCAGCTGCCGAGCAGCTTGCTGCTGACAAGGCTGCCTTCGATACGTATAAGGCCGAGCAGACTGCTGCAGTCGAGGCTCTTGCCGAGGAAGGCGACAGCGAGGCATCGCAGCAGATTATTGCCAATGCCGTAGCAGCCATCGAAGCTCTGGAATACGACGAGGAAAAGACGCTCGACGAGAACAAGGCTGCCGTTGACGCAGCAGTCGCTCCCGTAGCTGAGGCTCTGGCCGAACAGCGTGCTGCCGACGAAGCCGCTGCAAAGGCTGCTGCCAACGAAGCTGCCTACACGACCCTGAAGGCTCAGTACGACGAGTTGCGTGCTGCCTTGAGGCAGGCCAAGAACACCATCAAGAGCGACTATGCAGACGTAGCAGCGCAGTTTGACGATGCCATTGCCGACATCGAGGATATGCTGAGCGACGCCATCGCCAAGCTGGAAGGCGAGTATGCAGCCGGAAAGCTGACAGCCGAGAGCCAGCTGCAGAACGGCGAAACCATCGCAGCCGGCATCGAGAAGCTGCTTGCCGACGTTGCTGCCGCACAGCTTGCAGCTGACAAGGCTGCCTTCGATACGTACAAGTCTGAGCAGACTGCTGCAGTCGAGGCTCTTGCCGAGGAAGGCGACAGCGAGGCATCGCAGCAGATCATTGCCGAGGCCGTAGCTGCCATCGAAGCTCTCGAATACGACGAAGCCCTGACGCTCGACGAGAACAAGGCTGCCGTTGACGCAGTAGTAGCTCCCGTGGCTGACGCCCTGGCCGAGCAGCGTGCTGCCGATGCCATCATCCCCGGTGACACCAACGGCGACGGCGAGGTCAACACAGTCGATGCTTCCTACATCCTGATGTACCTCGTGGGCAACGTGCCTGCCGACTTCGTGGAGGCAGCTGCAGACGTGGATGGCAACGGCAGAATCGACACCCTCGATGCTACAGCTATCCTGAAGAAACTCGTAGAATAAACACATACATAAAAATAATTCATTCAAGTTTCGGGAGTTAAAGAAGCTAAAGAAGTTAAAGAAGTTAAAGGACGATACCACTGGGATGTGGTGAACTTTCAGCCTGGAATCGGACTGCAAAACTATTGTCCTTTAACTTTCCCAAAGCGAGCACAGCGAGCTAACTCCATTAACTTCTTTAACTTCCCTCAAAAGCACAACAACCGAAACTTAAATAATTAAGATAAGAAGATATGAAAAAGTTATTTCTTAGTTTGTCTGTGCTCTTCGGCCTAAGCGGAGCATCAATGGCACAGACAGTCTCTGTCTCCGACATAGAGGCATTGCCCGGCGAAACGGTGACAGCAACTATCAACCTCGCTGTACCTGCAGACTCCTACACGGGTTTCCAGATGACAGTGCAGTTCCCCGCAGAGGGCTTCTCGATGGCAGCCACCGGCGCTGCTTCCGGCTGGAACGGGTCCCTGGAGTACGGTGCTATGGAAGCAGGTAAGGTGAAATTCGCCGCTGCTGCCAGCAAGACGTTTGAAACAGCTGCTATCGCCGTGGAGTTCACCGTCGGCGAGGGCGTGGCACTTGGCGAGTATCCTGTCGCTGTAGATGTCACCTTCGAGGGCGCTGAAGGCAAGGCTGATGCCGCTGCCGAGTTCGCAGTTGACGTAGTGAACCGCCACGTCGTCATCCTCGACGAGAACGGCACAGAGGCACCTGCTAACGCTGCCAACGTGGATGTAGTCCTGAACCGCACCATCAATGCTGATGAGTGGAGCACCATCTGTCTGCCCTTCGCCGCTACCGGCGAGCAGCTGAAGGCCGCATTCGGCAACGACGTGCAGCTGGCTGCCTTCACCGCATGGGAGAGCGAGGAAGACGAAGAGGGTGCCATCACTGCCATCAAGGTCAACTTCTCCACCACCGGTGCAGCAGAAGGCATCGAGGCCAACAAGCCCATGCTTATCAAGGTGAGCGCTCCCGTTGAGACTGCTACCTTCGAGGCTGTCAACATCGAGACAGAGGCAGAGCCCGTAGTGCAGGTAGGCAAGAAGTCGGCTGAGCGCGGCTACTTCTACGGCACCTATACCGTATCGGAGGTGCCCGAGGAGAACCTGTTCCTCAGCGGCGGCGACTTCTGGTACTCCACCGGTGCCACAGCCATCATGGGCTATCGCGGCTACTTCGAGTTCAAGGATGTCCTGGAGGCATACTACAGCGAAGGTGCCGAGGTGAAGGTCAGCCTCTTCATCGACGACGAGGCAACCGGCATCAAGAGCATCTCTGACTCTTCCTTAAAGGCAGAGGAAATCTATAATCTCGCCGGCCAGCGCGTGGGCAGCCTGAAGAAGGGCATTAACATCGTGAACGGCAAGAAAGTATTGTATTAACTAACATAAGATATCGTTATGAAGAGAACATATATCTGTCCTGCCGTAAGCATCGAGGGTGCTACGGTGGAAACGAACATCCTTGCTGCCAGTGGTGTGAAGAGCGAGGACCTCGGCATTGGTTTCGGCGGTGTGGATGCCGGCGGCGACCAGACTCCGGGCGCAAAAGCCTGGGACAACATGTGGGAGGAATAACACCTGCCCTGCCGAATACACGTCTTCCGAGATATAAATAATTTAGTTGACTGTATTAATGAAAGAGGCTGTGTCATGACGTGACACAGCCTCTTTTTGTATTCTATTAGTTCCGCCTGAGCCTGCGGTTTCACATCAAGCGCTTGGCGATGGTGAAGAAGCGACCGCGGAGGCGGCGGCGCGGGGGGAACCGCTCCTGCCATACCTCGGGGGTGAGGAGGGTGCTGTGGCGGACGTCGTCGGAGAAGATGCGCATGAGCTCCTCGGTCGTGGTGCGGGAGAAGATGAAGGCGTTCACTTCGTAGTCGAAGCAGAGGGAGCGGGCATCGAGGTTGGTGGTGCCTACGGTGCAGAAGAGGCTGTCGATCATCATTACCTTGCTGTGGTGGAAGCCGCCGTCGTAGTAATAGACTTCTGCTCCGTGCTTCATCAGCTTGTGCATCTCAAGGCCGGTGACATCGTCGTTCACCTTGCCGTCGCTCTTGGTCGATACCATGAACTGCACCCTGACGCCCCGCTGCAGTGCACGGCGCAGGGCTGCCCTGACTTGTCCGAAGAGCATGGCGTAGGGGTTGACGATCTGTATGAGCTGGTCGGCATTGTCGATGGCGGTGCAGTAGGTTTGCCGCATGATGCGGGGCGTTTGCCGCGGCCACCGCGATGCGAAGGCGACGGAAACCGAGGGGCAAGGGGCGGGATTTTGGGGGCAAGGGGCAAGGGGCAGGGGGCAAGAGGATTGCTTAGGATGTTGATATTCTCTTGCCCCTTGCTCCTTGCCCCACATCTTCCAGAAGAGCTCTTCGTAGGCCTGGACGATGGAGCCGCTCATGCGGATGTGCATGTCGCGCCATCGGCCCACCGAGGGCTTGCCGTGCAGGTAGTAGTCGGCCACGTTCATGCCGCCTGTATAGACCAGCTGCCCGTCGATGACGGCTATCTTGTGGTGGTTGCGGTGCAGGAGATGGTTCAGCCAGGGGAAGCGGACGGGGTCGAACCCTTCGATTCCGATGCCGGCCCCTCGGATGCTGTCCAGCCAGGCACGCGAGAGGGGCTGGTCGCTATTCTTGTTGCCGAAGCTGTCGAAGAGGATGCGTACCTCCACGTCCTGCCGCACCTTCGCGGCCAGTCGCTTCACCAGCTCGCCGCAGATGCTGTCCTCCTGGAACTTGAAGTAGTCCAGCAGTATGTAGTGCTCGGCCTGGTCGATGGCCTGAAAGAGGTCGTGGAACTTCTCGGTAGCCGTCGGCAGGAGCTTCACTTCGACGGCCTCATAGACGGGCACTCCCATGCGGCGGAAGTCGCGCAGCGTGCGCTCGGCGGCATTCCCGCTTCGGCTGGCCTGACAGCAGAGCAGCAGAGCGAGAACACAAAGGATATATCTTTTGCAGTTCATCGGGTGCAAAGTTACAAAGAAAATAAGAATTAAGAATCAGGATTTAAGATTTTCTTCGTAACTTTGCATCGTGAATGACGAAGAAACGTTTAACGGACGAGGATTCGGGGAGCGGCAGAATGACCTACGACACGTCGTGTTGATTGCTTCATCGCGATGAAGCAATTGCTTGATCGCGATGAAGCAATCACTCCATCGCGATGAAGC
>CACWTR010000029.1:32886-37106 GCA_902763865.1 uncultured Bacteroidales bacterium
ATGAAGCAATCGGGACGTCGTGTGGCATGTGGCACCCGAAACTTCAGAAACAAGACAAAAACAAAGCAGAAATGAGTAAAGTAGTAATCAATTCTTTCGAGGACTTCCAGCAGTACCTTGGTCAGGAGCTGGGCGTCAGTGACTATGTGGAGCTCTCGCAGGAGCGCATCAACCTGTTTGCCGACGCTACGCTCGACCACCAGTGGATTCACGTCGATACGGAGAAGGCCAAGGCCGAGAGCCCCTTCGGGCAGACCATAGCCCACGGCTACCTGACCCTGAGCATGCTGCCCTACCTGTGGGACCAGATTGTTGAGGTCAACAACCTTGAGCGCATGATGAACTACGGGATGGACCGCATGAAGTTTGCCCAGCCTGTCCTGAGCGGACAGCACATCCGCATGAAGACAAAGCTGGAAGAGATTGCCAACCTGCGTGGTGCCATCAAGACGACCATCAAGTTCACCATCGAAATCCAGGAGTCGGGCAAGAAAGCCCTCGAGGGCCTCGCTACCTTCATCTACTACTTCAAGCAGGATTAGAAGAGTAGGGCGGCAGCATCCCCTCCTTGCAAGCTGAAAACTACAAAGGAATGGCAAGCGACGAGACGTTAATGTTCTTTTCCCTCTGGAAGAGGTTTTCTGTAGGAGGAAGCATTTACATCATTAGCCCGGCTGAAGATTGGAACAAGAATCAGCGAAGTGTGGTTGTATGAGAAAGGCCGCAAGCGCCTGTTCTTCAAGGATGGGGCATTCATAAAAAAACTACGGGGAGAAATGAATCTCCCCGCGATGCTCGCTCCGTAGAGCTGGCTAACTTCCCTAAGGAAGCTGTTGCAAGGATACGGATTAATTCCGGAACGTGCAAATCTTCGGAGATAAATCTTTCCTTGTGAGTCGGGAAAGTATCAATATAGGCGTGAAAAATGACACGGGGGAAAGGCGGTTCAATCCGGTCAATCCGATGAATCCGTGGCCTTAGAAGAGCTCCAGCTGCACGTGGCGGGGGGCGGAGACGGGCTTGGACTGTTGTTCCCCCCTGTGCACTTCGCCGCGGATGGCATTGTCCAGGAAGAGGTCGAGCTGGATGGCAAAGTCGGGCTTCATGGCATAGGTGCCGTAGTTGGTGCGAAGGAAGGGCGACTCGTGGCGGCGGGCCTGCTCCCACAGGTAGCGCCCCACACTGTCGCGAATCTCGCCGTAGTCGATGTCCGAAACAAAGAAATCGACATGCCTGTTGTATATGCGTCGGGCAATGTTCTTGATGCGCAGTCCCTCGCGTCCGCACTCAAGCAGAATCTCAATGATGTCCCTATGGAAAATGTTATTCACCCTGCAAATGTACGCTTTTCCATGCAAAGATACAAATAAAAGCAGAGAAAGCAGTGCAAAGAAAGAAGAAAAATTCGTACCTTTGCAAAAAATACGTGACCAACATATATATATATAATGTATAAATACAGAAAACTCCTTCTTGCATGCAGCCTGCTCCCGATGCTGGCTGCGTGCAACAGCGCCCCCGAGTACCACGAACTCACACCCGTAGTGGAACCAGCCATACTCTTTGCCGACCAGAAACTGGACTCCATACGGTTCTTTACCTACGACAACTGGAGCGCGACACCCCAGCAGGACTGGCTCGGCATCGAGGGACCCTCGCGCCAGGACAACGTCCAGTACGACTACAGGCGGAGCATCCTCTACCGCGTCCTCGTCTCTGCACAGCCCAACACCACAGGCAAGACACGCATCGGCACCGTCCTCGTCCACTCGTATGAGTATGACTCCTTATTCCCCATCATGCAGCTGGGCATACTCAACGTGTCGCACCCCCAGTACAAGGCCGACTCCTGGATTGACGACAGCCAGTTCTACCCCGAAGTCGCCCACTTCGAGCTGACCGACAGCGCCTACCGGACCGCCGACTCCATCTGCTTCACCGTAGAGAACAACTGGGAACTGACATTCGCCGACGCGACACCCCCCGACTGGCTCACGCTCGACCTGCAGACCGGCATGCCACGCAGACACTACCAGGTGAACCTCACCCTCACCCCCAACAGCGGCGAGGAACGGAAAGCCACACTGCGCCTCACCAGCGGAGAAGTCACCAACGAGATAGTCGTCCGCCAGCTCGCTCCCGAGAAAGAGGAATAGTCCCCGCCGAACCGCCATGCAGTACGAACTCTTCAGCGAAGCCGACTTCCGGCAGGACACACCCTTCACGGGGCGCTCCGTCTGTCTGCTGGGCGTGCAGAAATCCATGCAGCAGCGCATCCTCGCACTCGGAGCTGACATCAAGACCAGCCTGAGCCGCAACGTACACTACGTCGTGCTCGGCAAGAACGCACCAGCCGACGCACTCGAAAGCCTGCAGCAACTGGCCTTCAACGGCTTCTGCCCCAGAGTCCTGAATGAAGAAGAACTCGACGACATCCTCCGCGGACACTACAGCCCCTACTTCGTCCCACAGAACATAACAAAGAACCTCCGTCTGACCCTCCGCCACTATCTCGCCGGACGCTTCAGCTACGAAGGCAGCATGAACCCCCTCTACACCAAGGAACTCTACCTGGCACCCGACACCTCCCCCGACCTCTACCAGCAGCTCGGCAACAGAGGCATCTATGCCAATGCATACATCGACGACACGACGGACCTCATCGTCATCAGCGACCAAACCCTGCAGCACCTGCGCGACGGAGAGACCGACACCTCCCTCAGCTACATCGAACAGCAGTACAACAACAGCCGCGCCCAAGCCTTCCGCTACACCATGACCAGCGAAGGCGAACTCACCGCCTGGCTCAATAAAAAGTAAACCGCAAATCGTCCAATCGTCCAATTGTCCAATCATAAAGTCGTCTTCGGTGTTAGGAACAATCATCAATACATGCGCCATCCTTGCCGGCAGCACCTTCGGAGCACTCGTCCGCTCAGGCATCGGCCAGAAGTATAAGAAAGTCCTCTTCGACGGACTCGGACTCTGCTGCCTCGTGCTCGGCATGAACGCGTCGCTTCCCAATATGGCAAAGAGCGAGTTCCCCGTGCTCTTCATCCTCAGCCTCGCCATCGGCGGACTCATCGGCACCCGGCTCGACCTTGCAGGCCGCATCGAACCAAAAGAGCAAGGGACAAGGGGCAAGGGACAGGAGGATACCAACGTCCACAGCAATTCTCTTGCCCCATGCCCCTCGCCCCTTGCCCCCATGCAAGAAAGTCCAAGGAGCTCTGTTCAAGGCCTCGTCACGGGCAGCCTCCTCTATTGCATCGGCACCTTCTCCATCGTAGGACCCGTCCTCTCCGCCCTCTCCCCAACAGCAGGATGGGATTGGAGCGAACCCGCCAACACCTTCCTCTACACCAATGCCACCCTCGACTTCGTCAGCTCGGCAGTCCTGGCCGCCTCCTACGGCTGGACCATGCTCCTGGCTGCCCCCATCCTCTTTTGCTGGCAAGGCCTCTTCTACGCCATCGGCTACTTTTGCGCGGACGGGATGCCCGAGGCAATGCGCGTGGAACTCAGCATCGTGGGCGGAGTCCTCATCCTTAGCTCCGGCCTCAGCATCCTTGGCATCAAGGACTGCAAGACCGTCAACCTCCTGCCCAGCCTCCTTGTCCCCGTCGTCTTCTATCTCATCCGGATGCTCTTCTGACATTCAGGCAGACGTAAGAAGAAATGAAAGAAGGAAAAGGAAGGTGAAAAGAAAGGAAGAAAGGAGAAAAAATACAAAAGCAAGGCCAAAAAAAAAACTCTATGATTATCCGCAATCTTATCACCAACGCCCTGAAAGGGCTGTTCCGAAACTAATGAATGGTGGTATGATTGCGGATAATCATTAAATTTTCGCTTCTTAAATAAAATTCTTCGCGATTCATTCTTCATTCTTCTTTTTTTGTCGTACCTTTGCACCGCATTTGCAGACAGACGACCCCTGGAGAGATGGTAGAGTGGTCGATTACACCGGTCTTGAAAACCGGCGTGCCGAGAGGCACCGGGGGTTCGAATCCCTCTCTCTCCGCCTCAAAAACAGGAAACCCGCTGATTTCAGCGGGTTTCCTGTTTTTGAGACTTATTTATATTTATTGTCTAAGAATGCCTGTACCATTTCTTTAGAGACAGTCCAACTGTTCCTTTCCTGCGGCATCTGACTGCGCAATTCCTCGAATGCCTTTCGCCACTTCTGTTGCTTTACCCATTCCGGACTCAGGTATTCCAAC
>CACWTR010000030.1 GCA_902763865.1 uncultured Bacteroidales bacterium
ACCCAAGGGAAGCCGACGCAGCCGCGTGCTTTACGTCCTCCCCATGATTGCATTGGCGCTGAGTGCCTTTGCCACACCCGAGTTCCAAACGGCAACTGGCCTCATCGAGCGAACCGTCAAGCCCTCCGCCTCGACCTTCACTCTGGAAGGTAAGGTGCCCAAAAGCCTTAACGTCAGTCACTACCTTATTTATATATGGGACTACGCTGAGCAAGGCGCAATGCCGCAACCTGTCGATACTGTTGAGGTCAGGAACGGACGCTTTGAATACTCCTGCAACTTGGACCAACCTTATTCGGGCATGTTGCAGACCATACACAAAGACGGTACTGCAGGCAAATACTTCATCGAGTTTCTCTTCGTGCCTGGCGAGGAATGCAAGATTGACGTCCGGGGCGAAGGCTTGAATGAGTTCACCCTCGGCGGCAGCAAGTTCTATCGCGACTGGGAAGCATTCGCTCAGTTCTACGAGAAGGCCAAGAAGAAGGCAATCGCGCTGAATGGCGCGGGTGATGATGAATACTTTGCCTCTATCGCCGACTACAATCGCAGACATAAAGGCGAGGAAGGTTCTCTCATGTACAGATGCATGTGGCTTGCAAACTCCAATATGGACTTCTCCATTTTCGATGACATCCAAGGTGGCCGCTTCAAGCGCTACATCCAGCATCGCAAGATTCAGTATGGCAAAGAGACTGTCATCGACATCCACATCGACAGCGAGGACAAGCTCTCCTGCGGCGTCAACCAAGCCAAGCCGGAACCCGTCTCGCCCAAGGAGATGATGGAAATGCTCGCCGGACACAAGGGCGAACCCACCGTCATCAACATCACTTCGGAAAAGGAATTAAGTCAGATGAAGCACGTCATCAGGGAAGCTTCAAGGAAGAACGAACACTTGAAGATCAACTATGAAGTGAAGCCAAAGAACAACTAACGGTTTCTGAAGTTAATAAATCGGTGCACCAAACAGCTCCTGCGTCGGGACGGCGCGGGAGCTGTTTGGTGGACGAAAAACGTTACTCGGGAGGCGGGGTATTATCCGCACAAGAGGTCCCCTCCCCTATTGCAGCTTGATGGCTACGGCGTGAAGCGTCTGGCGGCCTGAGTGGTCAGTAAGGCGAACCATGAAGTGGTAGTCGCCTGCATCGACATCGGCAGGGATGGGGATATCGATGCGTGCCGTGTAGGACTTGCTCCCTTGGGGAATCTCGAAGTCGCGGTTGTATCTCCAGGGGGCAACGGGCGACTTGTCGGGTTCCAGCTCGCAATCGACTGAAGTTGTGCCGTGCGTGTGGTGGTCGAAGTTGTCGTGTATCTCGATGTTGAAGGCACCGAGCTCTACGTTGTCGGTAAAGACGTAGTTGAAGGGAATCAGTTCGCCGCGCCGATAGACTTGGCAGTCGATGGGGTTTGCCGTGATGCCTTCGCCCGAGATGACGGGGTCGGTCATGTCCTTAGGATTGTCTCCTGTACTGTCTTCGGAGCTGCTGCATGCACAGAGTGCGCACAGCAGCATAAGGATTGGTAATTTCTGTTTCATCTTTTTATTCGTGATTATGGTGTTCATGTTCATCTTCCTCTTCCTTGGTGATGCTCTTCTTGGCTGTAGTGGTCTGCCCGAAGGCATCAGTCACGGTGAATTCCAGTATGTCGCCTTCCGTCAAGCCCTTGTCCGCGATGTCGAAATGCTTGTGGAACTCGGGGACTTCCAGCACGCCGATATAGGCAACACCCGTCACCTTCTCGGTGAACTTCAGGGCTGAACCGTCTGCGCTGCGGACGCTGACGCTGACGGCAGCTGTCTTTCCGGGAGCCTTGACGTTGGCTTCCACGCAGAGTTCACTCTCTTCCTCGATGTTGGCTTCCGCTATCACGATGGTGGGAGCAGCAGGCTTTTCCTCTTCATTGCCCTTGCAGGAAATAAAACTCAGTGAGCATACACACAGGAGAGCCAAAGCAAAGCTCATATACTTATTGATGGTTTTCATTGTTGTAATCTACTTGATTGTTTGTTACTGATTAAAGTTTGTCTGTTAAAACTCCAGCCCCAGCTTCATGGAGAAGTTGCGCCCGGGCTCGGGCACATCGATGAGCCGGTAATAGCTGGTGTGGTCGTAGTAGCGGCGGTTGAGCAGGTTGTCGGCGTGGAATGCCAAACTGAGCTTCGTTCTCCACAGCATGAAGTACTTTCCTGCCGAGAGGTTCAGCGTCCAGTAGCCCGGCGTGGGCTTCTCCGGCGGAACGATTTCATCCTGACGGCCAACGATGTGTGCATTCAGCGAGACGAATCCCTCCCCCTTCCAGTCGAAGCTGTACTTTAGTCCTGCATCGACGCTCCAGGGAGTGGAGAACGGCAGGGTGTAGCCTTTCTTCTCGCCCGACTTCTGACGCGCATAGAGATACTCGCCCTGGGCACTCAGTTCCCAGTGCTTGAGGAAGTGCCAGGCGGCCTGAGCTTCCAAACCGCAGCGGAGCACCCGGGCCTGCGTGTAGTGATAGAGTTGCAGGCCTTCCACATAACGCGGTGTAGGGTTCAGGTAGATGTAGTTTGGGAAGTAATTCAGGTAGGGCTCCACTTGGAACTCCACCACGCCATTATTCCACCCGATGGTTGCATCTACCTGGTACGACTCCTCGGGATTGAGGTCGGGGTTGCCGCGCTCGTATCGGAAGATGTGGTAGTTGATGCCATCGGCTCCCAGCTCCTTGGGTATGGGCATCCGGAAACTCTTCCCCACGTTGGCCTTCACGAGCCAGTGTCGCTTCACATAGTTCACGCCGGCTGACCACGTGAAGCTGTTGAAGTGGCGGCGCATGTCGGCAGAGCGCTCCTTGTAGGTAGGGACGTCATCCACGGGAGTCTCGAACCAGTCGCTGTAGCTGCGGATGTGTGTCTGCGCATAGTCATAGCGCACCCCGGCATTGAGCACGAGGTTCTCGCGCAGGACGTAGCGGTCACAGAGGTAGAGTCCAAAGGACCCTGTCTCGAAGTCGGGGATGATGAAGCCCCATCCGCCACGGCGGTTGTGCTGGAATTCACCGCTCAGGCCGCCTTGCAGCTCATGTTTTTTCCACTCGCCGCGCAACAGGACGGATGCCGTGAAGGTGCTCTTGTTGAAGCGACGCTCCTTTGTCCCGTCGGGCTTTGGCATGTAGCCGTGGCTGACGGGTTCGGAATGCTCTTCGCGCAGGTTGTTCTGATAGGCCAGGTTGCCTTCTACGGAGAGGTGGTCGCCCTGCCAGGTCGTGTGGCTGAGGACCTTCAGATGGTTCACCCACTGATAGGGGAGGTCGATGTCGCGACGCGAGCGGTCGTAGTCGATACCACTCAGCCGCACCTCCAGGCCGTGGGCATCGGCAAAGAAGCCACTCTTGGCATAGCTGTCGGAGATACGCAGGTCCGTGTGGAAGCGGTTGCCCATGTATCCGACCATGAGGTTGCCGTCGCGTTCCGAACCAGCCGTGTTGCGGAGACAGCGGTCCTTCAGCCTTATCTGGTAGGAGTAGTACTGGATGCTGTCCGTAGGAACCTTATAGTCGGCATAGTCGATGAATGTACCACCCAGGCGGAAGAAGAATCTGCCGTGCAAGCCGCCCAATTGAGCCGACACACCAATCTGGCTGTTGTTTGTACGGCCAAACAGTTGTACGCGCCCTTCTATCGGATTGGCAGGCACATAGTTCGACTGCAGACTGAGCACGCCGCCAATGGCATCGCTGCCATAGAGCAGAGCTCCGGGGCCTTTGATGATTTCGGCTCGGTCCACGGCAAACTGGTCAATCTCCAGCCCGTGGTCGTCGCCCCACTGCTGTCCCTCGTGCTTGACATGGTCCTCGCTGACCACGAGGCGGTTGAAGCCGAGGCCCCGGATGATGGGCTTCGACTGTCCCGAGCCGACGGACATGGCTTTCACGCCGGGGATGCCTTCGAGCGTCTGCATCAGGCTACCGGCAAAGTGGCTGCTGATGTAGTCACGATTCACCTGTACGGACGATTGCGACGAGCGCATCTGGTACTCGTGCTGCTGGTGTCCGGAGACGGTGACGGTTTCGAGTGTCTTCGTGGTGTCTGCCACGCCGCAGAGCGCGATGACTGCTGTCACGATATTGCTTATCATGAGTGTTTCCTTTCCTCTTTTACTGAGAATATGTGATTCTTTCTCGCTTTCGATGATGATGTGTCTCTTTCCTCGTGTATTATGCGACCTTGCGTGGTGATACCTTCCAGCACGAGATGGCAAATGCCTGTTGCAGCAGGAGCTGTCAGGTGGACGGTCTCTGCGAGGACATCGTGTAGGTAATCTCTTGGAGGAAACAACTGGTCTGTCCGTCCGGCTGGGCCGGTTCTGACTGGCTCGTCTGTGCACAGAGCATACATACGGCTACAGCACTTGCAGCCAGCAAAAGGATACGCTTCATTTGCTTTCCCCAATAAATCAATAATCGGTCGGCACAGCCCGGAGACATTCGGGGCATGCCGACTCTTCACCACGCTAAAGGAGAAAGGCAGGGGGAGCACGCAGCCCCACTATTCCGACAAGGGCAGAAAGGATGCCCGCATAATGTTCACGGAAGGGAGCGCTGTGTTTGACGTTGTACAAAAGAATCGCGGCTACCGTGGCGACTACCAGCGGAAGCGTCAGGAACTGACAGAGGACACAGACGTGCGACAACCCCGACAGCTGAATCAGGTGACCGTGACACTGGTGCTGCACGCACTCGTCGCACTCGATGGCCGTGTAGTCTTCGCCTGCACCGTGAACGTGAAGCGAAGCCAGGGCGAGCATCGGCACATAGACTGCCAAGAGCAGCCAGGCGGCTATTTGTCTCTTCAACCTGACATTCATGGGGCAAAGTTACAATATAAATTTGAAATACTAAAGCTTCTGGCATAAAAAAAATAGCAGCCGCGACTTATCGTTCTCTGCACTGTTCCTTTTCCGAATGAAGTGCAGGAGCAACACACGTCACGACGTACATGGCTTTACCTCGTGAGGCAAACGCTTATACGTCGTGAGGTAAACGGCCTTGACTCGTGAGGTAAACGGCTTTGACTCGCGAGGTATAAGCCTGTACCTCGCGAGGGGGAAAATGGCACAAGGCAAAGCGCCTCCCCTCCCCTCGTTTTGACGCGCCTGCTGCAACGCATGAGCCGGAATTCTTAAACTTTGTTGTTTTGGGGGTCTGAAGTTGGCCTGTTAGCCGAATTATTCGTATCTTTGCAGCAAGGAACCGTTATATATTCAAAAAAGACACAAAGCTATGAGACTTGTAGAACTTGCAGAAAAGAGGTACAGCTGCCGGGCATACCGCAGCGACGAGGTGGAGCGCGAGAAACTGGAATACATCATGGAATGCGTACGGTTGTCGCCGTCTGCCGTCAACAAGCAGCCCTGGCTGTTCCGCATCGTGAGCTGCGACGAGGAGAAAGCAAAGCTCCGCCAGTGCTACAACCGCGAATGGTTCGGGACGGCACCGATGTACATCGTAGCCTCCATCCTTCACGACGAGGAGTGGGTGCGGGCCGACGGCAAACGACATGGCGACATCGACATTGCCATCGCCGTGGAGCACCTCTGCCTGGCCGCTACGGAGCAGGGGCTGGGCACGTGCTGGGTGTGCAACTTCGATGCCACGCTATGCAAGCAGCTCTTCGGCATGGGCGACAATGAGGAACCCGCCGTGCTCATCCCCCTCGGCTATGCGGCAGACGAGCCGAAGGAGAAGAGACGTAAGGCCCTTAGCGAAATTGTGAGATAATAAAGAAGCAAGGAGCAAGGAGCTTCCGCCTGCGCCTGAGCGAAGCGAAGAAGGGGCGAGAAGAAGGAAGAAGGGGCAAGGGGCTGGTGGCAAGGAGCAAGAAGAAGGGGCAGGGAGCAAGAGAAATGTTTGGGCACTTTGTATTCTCTTGCCCCCTGCCCCTTGCTCCTTGCCCCTAAAATATGTCGGAACCTCGTTACTTCCAGTAGATATCGGTGAACTCCTTCTTGATGTTCACCTCCTCGAGCTTGAAGTACTTGCGGAAGAGGCTCCACGTCACGTCGAGCATCTCCTCGGTGTTCAGGTTGACATCGATGGCAAGGAGCTTGCTCGAGTAGTCCTTTGCAAAGTCGAGGCAACGGTTGTCGTAGTCGGTGAGGTCGAAGCCGTTCTCCAGCTTTGTCTTGGCATTGGCTGCGTCGGCATAGAGTCGGATGGCAGCGTTCATGACCTGGCTGTGGTCCTTGCGCGTCTTCTTACCTGCCACGAGCTGCTTCAATCGGCTGAGCGAGCGGAAGGGATCGACAATGACCTTGCCCACGTCGCTGTCGCGGCGCAGATAGAGCTGACCCTCCGTGATGTAACCCGTGTTGTCGGGCACGGCATGCGTGATGTCGCCACCCGAAAGCGTCGTCACGGCGATGATGGTGATGGAGCCGCCGCCCACACTTTCGGGGAACTGCACGGCCTTCTCGTAAATCTTCGCCAAGTCGGAATAGAGCGAGCCGGGCATGGAGTCCTTCGACGGGATTTGGTCCATGCGGTTCGACACGATGGAGAGCGAGTCGGCGTAAGAAGTCATATCCGTCAGCAGGACGAGCACCGTCTCGTGCTTCTCCACGGCGAAATACTCGGCAGCCGTCAGCGCCATGTCGGGGATGAGAAGTCGCTCCACGGCAGGGTCCTCCGTCGTATTGATGAAGGAGATGATGCGGTCGAGCGCACCGGCTCCGGCAAAGGTGTTGCGGAAGAAGTAGTAGTCGTCGTTGGTCATACCCATGCCGCCCAAGATGATCTTGTCGGCCTTGGCACGCATGGCAACGAGGGCCATCACCTCATTAAAGGGCTGGTCGGGGTCGGCAAAGAAGGGAATCTTTTGGCCCGAGACGAGCGTATTGTTTAGGTCGATGCCGGCGATGCCCGTAGCGATGAGCTCGCTGGGCTGCTTGCGGCGCACGGGATTCACCGATGGTCCGCCTATCTCCACTTCTTTGCCTTCAACCTCGGGTCCGCCGTCGATGGGTTTGCCGTAGGCATTGAAGAAGCGTCCGGCCAGCTGGTCGCTGACCTTGAGGCTGGGGCTCTTGCCGAGGAAGACGACCTCAGCGTTGGTAGGAATGCCGCCCGTGCCTTCGAAGACCTGCAGCGTCACGTCGTCGCCCATTATCTTCACCACCTGAGCCAGTTTGCCGCCCACGGTTGCCAATTCATTGTAACCAACGCCCTTCGCCTTGAGCGAACAGGTGGCCTTCGTTATCTGGCTTATCTTTGTATATACTTTCTGAAATGCTGTTGACATAGTTGATTATGAATTGAGCAAGCTCTCCACTTGCGATTTGAACTCATAGTACTGCTCGCTCTTATAGGCAGAATAGTTCATCTGCTTGCAGAGGTTGATGAGCTTCTTGAAGTAGTCGATGACGTCGAGGAAGGTGTCGAACCGGTAGTCGTCCTTGTCACAAATCTTCGTCACGAGGTTGAGAATCTCTTCCTGACGCTCGAGGGGCGTCACGGCATCCACCTCGTCGAAGGCATCCTGCTGGAGGATGACATAGTCGATGACTTCGGACTTCCAGAAGACGATGTGGTAATCGACAGGTACGCCGTCGTCGCCCAGGATGTTGATTTGCTCGGCAATCTCCTTACCGCGCTGCATGCGGGTCTTCAGGGTCAGAATCTTCGGAATCCACTCCTCGTTGATGTGCCCCTTGATGTACTCCGCGAACTCGGGGTACTCAAGGTACTTGGAGTAGGAATCGATGGGGTTCACAGCCGGATAGCGCTTCTTGTCGGCACGGTCCTGCTCGAGGGCATAGAAGCAGCGGGCCACCTTCTTGGTGTTCTCCGTCACGGGCTCCTTCAGGTTACCGCCTGCAGGCGACACCGTGCCAAGGAAGGTGACTGAGCCTACTTTGCCGTTGTTCAGGATGACGTAGCCGGCACGTCCGTAGAAGTTCGAGATGAGGGCACCGAGGTCCATCGGGAAGGCATCGGGGCCGGGCAGTTCCTCCATGCGGTTCGACATCTCGCGCAGTGCCTGTGCCCAGCGGGAGGTGGAGTCGGCCATGAGGAGGACACGCAGGCCCATCGAGCGGTAGTACTCGGCCATCGTCATGGCTGTATAGACGGATGCTTCGCGGGCAGCGACGGGCATGTTGGATGTGTTGGCAATGATGATGGTGCGCTCCATGAGCTTGCGACCCGTGTGCGGGTCAACCAGTTCGGGGAACTCGGTGAAGATTTCCACGACCTCGTTGGCACGCTCGCCGCAGGCAGCGATGATGACGATGTCGGCTTCTGCCTGCTTCGATATGGCGTGCTGCAGCACCGTCTTGCCTGTTCCGAAGGGGCCGGGGATGAAACCTGTGCCGCCTTCCACGATGGGATTGAACGTGTCGATGGTGCGGACGCCTGTCTCCAGCAGTTTGAAGGGACGGGGCTTCTCTTTGTAGTTGGTCATGGCGAACTTGACGGGCCAGTGCTGAACCATATCAACCTGGATGTCCTGCCCTTGTTCGTCGGTCAGAACGGCAATGGTGTCGTGAATCTTGTACTGACCCTTCTGGGCAACACTCTTGACCGTGGCCGTGCCTTCCATTTGGAAGGGAGCCATTATCTTCAGGGGCTGGTGGTTCTCCTCCACCTGTCCGAGCCAGTCGCTGGCCTGCACCTTGTCGCCTGCCTTGACGAGAGGTTCGAAGTCCCAGAGGCGTTCACCATCGAGCGGTTCGGTGTATTCACCACGCTTGAGGAAGACGCCCTCCATCTTGTCGAGATCGTTCTGCAGACCATCGTAGTTATGGCTGAGCATACCGGGGCCGAGCTGAATCTCGAGCATGTGTCCTGTGAACTCTGCCTCGGCTCCTACCTTCAGGCCGCGGGTGCTCTCGAAGACCTGCACATATACGTCCTGGCCCACCACCTTGATGACCTCTGCCATCAGGCGGTCGCCACCTGTCGTGATGTAGCATATCTCGCCTTGCAGCACAGGGCCATCCACTCGGAGCGTGACCATGTTGGCAACAACGCCACTTACAATTCCTTTTGTCATTTTTATCTTGTTGTGTTTTGTTTATTCTTTCGTTATTACGTTATAACGTTATTTCGTTCCGCCTCTCTGAGCGAGGCCGGGAGCCTTGAATTCCTCTGGCACTCTTGCCTCGGAGCGCAGGTTGTCGATTATCCGGCGGAAGGTTTCCTTGCCCTTTTCGGGGTCGAGTTTTGCCCAGCGCTGCTGCATCTCGAGCTTACAGAGATAGGCAAAGACGGCTTCCATGCTGAAGGGTTCGAAGAAGGTGTGCTCGTCGAGCCACACCCACTTGAAGGCATCTATCATCTTTTCCTTGCGGACGGGGTCTTCTTCATCGACTATCTTCATGAGCTGCGGGATATAGTCAAACTCGAGTCCGAGATTGAAGTCCTTTGTCTTGTTCTCGCGTATCATTTCCTGCACCTCGCCTTCGCCTTTGATGAAGTCGCCGACGCTCCAGCCCTGGCTGCGTGCTATCATGGCGGTCAGGATATTGGTGATGTCGAGGTTGAGCTTGTACCAGCGGCGCATCATGCGGTTGGGACAGGTGCGGATGGCGTAGTCGAAGAATTGGAAGGCCATTTCGTCTTCGGGGAAGTAGCCTGCCTTGTCCTTGTTGAAGTTGTACTCGCGGGCAAAGACGCTCATGAAGGACGGGTAACGATGGACGTTGAAGTTGAGTTCCCTTGCGCTGGTGATGAGGTCGCGGAACTGGTCGATGGTGAAGTTTCCCATTTGGTCGATATGTGCCTCGGGGTCCTTCAGCAGCTTGACCAGATTGATGCAGTCGAAGTGCAGGAAGAAGTAGAAGAGCAACTTCCTGTCGGACGGCGTGAGCACTTCTTCGCACTGCTCGCGCATGTCCTCGATGCTCATTCCCGGCTTTGCGTCCTGCAGGTCAATGTCCGGCAAGCCGGCTATCATGCAATAGTAGTTGGCCATGTAGTATTTTACGATTTTACAATTTCACAATTTTACAATTGTAGTCGTCGAAAGAGTGGCAGGGCTGTGCAATTGTCAAATTGTCAGGTTGTCAAATTGTCAAATCAGAATAGCATTTCTACGAGCTGCGGACGCAGGAAGTTCTTGAAATACGTTTCGAACTCATCCTTGCCGAAGTTCACTTTGTAGCTGCCGTCGGCGGGCGCGATGGACAGCAGTGTGTCCTTGCCGTTGACCTTGTTGATGGTCAGGCCCTTGTCGAGCAATGCCTTGGCTTTGGCTGCAAAGTATGCCTTGAGGCTGTCGGCCTCGCTGCTGGAGAGGACGGGGGGCTCGGCTTCGGTCCACTTCTGGGCCAAGGCTACGGCAAACTGGCCCAGGAAGTCGGGGTTTGCCGTCATCTCGCTGACAGCTTCTTTCACCACGCCGTCGGTCAGGACGTTGGTTATCTCGCTCTTGAGAGCGCTGAGGGCCTGGCCCGTGTACATCTTGAGTTCGTTGCGTGTGTTGGCTGCAGTCTCGGCGGCTTCCTTCTGTGCTTGCGCCGCAATCTCTTGGGCCTGCTGGCGGGCATCCTTCAGGATCTGTTCAGCCTGTTCCTTGGCCTGCTGGATGATGCGGTCAGCTTCGGCTTGTCCCTTCTCCACACCCTCGCGCAGGATTTTCTCGGTGAGTTCTTGTATCTTTTCCATTAGTCTATTTGGTTTGTTTCGCAAATTACGGCACGAAGATACGAAAATTCATTGGAATACCAATGCATATAGGCGAAAAAAAAGCCCTATCCGTCGTTTACCGAACAGAAGGGGCTGTAGTGGAATGATGCTTCAATAGACTCCTACCTCCGAGAGGGCGAGTTTGCCGCGGTGCCGGGTTATGACGATGCGCACCTTTTCTGCCTTGACAGGTGGGAAGCGATGCTGCTTTACCCGGCACTCGGGGGCCGTTCCCTCGAAGAGCGTCTGCCAGCTGTTGCCTTGCTTGTATTCCAGCCTGTAGGTCTGCATACTGCCCTGCGTCTCCTCCACTATGGTGACGAGGGAGATGCTTTTCCGGCCTCCGAGGTCAACTTCCCACCAGGGCTCGCCGACGGAGGGATGGGAGGTCCATGCTGAAGAGAAGTCGTCGTCGTTGGCAAAGTCGCCGATGCCGTAGTCATTGCTCCAGCTGTACTCCGTAGGACGATGCTTTGCGATGTTCTTCCCGACGATGGGGGCTTCGCAATCGGGTACGGGCTGCGTGGGACCCTCGTTGTGCCAGAGGCGGCCTATTTGCTGCAGGGCGTCGAGGGCGTTGTCGTCCATCAGGCCAGCTCTGTTCGGAGCGACATTGAGGATGAAGTTGCAGTAGGCATTATTATAGGGACGGATGTTCTCCTCCACGAGCCAGCGGACGTCCTTGAGTTGGTCGGTCGGCATGGATTCCTTCCAGAACCAGGTGCGCTGGATAGGCAGGCAGGCCAGGGCGGGGAGGCGGTTCTCGCTGGTGCTTATCTTCTGGCCTGCTCCCTGCTCATAGCTCTTGATGTCCGTATAGAAGAGTGCTTCGCGGGGATACTTGGCGGCATTGAGGTCCATGACCAGGCAGTTGGGCTGGAGGCTCTTGACGAAGGCATATATCTCGGGGAAGGAGATTTCGTCGTAGGAGATACGTGACCACGGAGCGTCCCACCCGTCGATGATGAGTGCGGTGATGTCGCCATAGCCAGTAAGAAGTTCCTTCAGCTGCGCCTTGATGAAGTCGGTATGCTTTCGCGGCTTGATGTGCCCCGGACGGATGCGGTGGTGCGTGTCGAGGATGCTGAAGTAGAGCATCACGGCGAGTCCCTCCTGCCGGAAAGCATCGACGTACTGCCGGACCACGTCGGTATGGGCCGGTGACTGCATGGAATTGTAGTCGGTCGTCTTGGTGTCCCAGATACAGAAGCCGCTGTGGTGCTTGGTCGTGAGGCAACCATACGTCATGCCGGCAGACTTGGCCGCCCTTGCCCACTGGCGGCAGTCGAGCTGTGTCGGAGCGAAAGCAGAAGCCGGCATGTCGGGGTCCGGCCAGTCCTCGGTGGAATAGGTCGGCATGTTGTAGTGGATGAACATGCCGAATCGCAAATCGACGAAGGCTTGCTGCAACTCGTGCAAGGTCTTCTGCTGGGCCGATGCAATGAGGGCTGTCAGCAAAAAGAGGGACAAGAAAATTCTTTTCATAGGGTTAGCGGATTCATGGGGCTAATCAGCCCCATTGTTGCAACCGGGCACTTGGCACCATTTGATTAAATGTTTTCTGCAATCATACCACCTTCTCCCGTGTTTCCGACGTGTCGTACTCTTTAGTCTCACGAGTCGTGGCCTCTAAGCTCACGAGTCGTGGCCTCTAAGCTCACGAGTCGTGGCCTCTAAGCTCACGAGTCGATGCCCTTAAGCTCACGAGCCGTGGCCTCTAAGCTCACGAGCCGTTGCCCTTAAGCTCACGAGCCGTTGCCCTTAAGCTCACGAGCCGTGCACGGGGGGACAGTTCGATGGCGGCTTACCAGATGTCCTCCGGGTTCTCGGGGCTGTCGTAGATTTCCTTCGGGCAATACTCGAAGTAGTCGAGGTAGAGTTCCGGCCTTTCGAGGTCGAGCACTGATTTGAAGCGGACATAATACGTCTCGCCCGGGTCAAGCGTCTGGCGCACGATGATGTGGCGGCTGCAGTTTTCCTTGTCGCGTGCCGACTGGCTGTCCTGCTCGTGGTGGGCAGCCTTCATCAGGCCATGATTGCGGAGCTTATGGTCGATCTCGATAATCTGGTCCTCGTCCTTGTCACTGTCGCGGAGGTCGCCCCACGATGCTCCTTCGCCGAAGAAGTCATACACGTTCTTGGTCATGTCGATAGGGATGCCGGCTACGGGCAGCTTCTCCGGGTCGCTGCCGAAATACACCTGCACCACGCCTCGGGCTGCGGTGGCAAGCAGCTTGTAGCGGAACTCGTAGGTGTTGCGCTTGGGGACGGGCGGCAGCTTGATTCTGACATCGAAGTGTCCCCATGCCTTGTCTTCGTCCTGGCAGTAGTTGGCCCAATTCGTCTTGTAGCCATTGTAGTGGATGAAGTGCGTCTCGTCGTTCAGGAACGTCATGTTGTCGAAGTACTGATAGAGGTTGTACAGGGAGACGAAGACGTGTTGGTGCCTGCCCTCGGAGCTGTCGGCACGGCGTATGCCATTGGTGATAGCCTCGGGGAAGAGCGAGAAGAGGTCGAAACGGATGCGCTCCTTGCCCATATCCTCGCTGGTGACATCGGTATAGGCCAAGGGCTGGTCGATGGGGTAGATGCAGGCATTGACGATGTCCGTCACCTCAACCATCGGGTGGCTCGTCTGGATGAGAATGCCCTGCTTTTCAGGGGCGCAGTAGCTTTCGTGACCGGTGGCGCCGGCAACGGGCAGGCCGTTGTCCCTTTCGGGGAAGCGGTTAAGGTAGATGCCGTTGCTCTCCAGGCTCTCGTAAATCTTTATCAGGCGGTCTCCGCCGAACACGGGATACCACTCGAAGACGGGAATGGTGTAGGGAGAAGACAGCTTGTTCCAGTTGAAGCCTATCTCGTTGCAATGATAGACGAGCTTATTGGCCGGAATCCTCATGGGCAGTATGTGATAGACTGTCCACTGATAGAGCATGTTCTTCGGCGAGGTGTAGTCGGTGTTGGCCTGATAGCCATAGCCGCTATGGTACATATTGTGGGAGACAATCCAGTCTTGCAGCCTATCGACAGCATCGGATGCAGTCGGGTCGATGCCTTGCGACTTCCAGTAGTCGTCGGTTTCGCAGAAGAACGTGAAACCGTACTTTCGATGCTCCGGAGCATGTGCATCCGGGTCGCCGGCGGTTCTGGACATGTCGCTGCCTCCCTTGCTTTCGTAGTCCTTCATGTTGAGGTCGTCGCCCATCTGCTGATAGAGTTGTTCGTAGGCCTCATCGCGCACCTTGCTCAGCGTGTCGAGCAGTCCGCATGCCTGCAGAGCCTTGGCGAACATGAGGTAGCCTTCGCGCTTCTCGTCCAGTATGTTCTGTATGTAGCGGGCACACGACTCATCCTTGGGTGCGATAACCCTGTGCAGCCGGTGGAGCACGCCGTTGATGAGCGGAATGTCGCAGTTGACAGGGTCTATGCCACAATCCTTGTCAAGATAGACGGTGTCGCTCTTGCTCCTGTTGACGGTGAGCTTGTGGTCATAGATGTTTGGCAGAGGGAACTGAGCATTCTCCTTTCCTTCGCCAAAGGAGTTAATCATGTCGATTGTATATCGTTGGGTCTCCGTGTCGTGGCCGTCGATAATCGTGTTGAGCACAACGACCTTACGGACGGAGTCCAGTTTTCTTTCATCGGGAAAGGCGTCCCACGAGGGTTCGCTGATCAGGCCTTGCGCCACCAGGTCGTTCAGGTAGTTGTCAATGGCCTTGTTGGTGAGGGCGAAGCAAGTAAAGTTGCCTCGTGCCGTCAGGAGTTGATAGACGGAAGACTGGCTCTTATTGCTCACTGGCACCAGTTTCGTCAGTTCGAGGTACTGCGAGTATTCTGCATGTGCTTCAAGATAAGTGGCAACGGTATGTTCCCTGAAGACGTAGCGGGAGGAGGTATCAACTTCCTCTGAACAGGAACATACGATGAAGAGCAGGGCGGTAAGTATAAGGACAGACTTCCTCATTGTTGTAGTCGGGATAAATGTTTGTTAGAAGTAAAGATATTCTCTTGGTCAGGCACGGGGCCTGACCAAGAGAATGTTAGAGAGTTAACTGTGTCGATTACTGCTGAGCCATGAGGTTGAGGACACTTACAAAGTCTGCAATGTCAACCTTGCCGTCGCCGTTGAGGTCAGCATCGGGATCGTCGTTTCCTGCAGCCATGAGGTTGAGGACGGAGACTGCATCAGCAATATCTACCTTGTCGTCGCCATTGAGGTCGCCCTCGGTTCCGTTGAGAGGCTTGCCGCCCTCGGCCTTCATCTGAGCCTTGGTGATGATGCGGAAGTTGCGTGCACCGAGCTCGAGAACGTCGTCGGCAGTTGCATTGTAGTTGATGTACCAGCGTACGCCGTGGTCAACGGCACTACCGAACTGCGATACCTTCACAGCCTTGGAGACATTGTAGTAAACCTTTGTCCACTCCTCTGTAGCGGGCAGAGTGGGAATTGCATCCTTCACGTCTGTCACGAGGCTGGGAGTCTCATAGTAGAAGAAGCCATTCTCGATGTTCTGCTTGGCAGTATATTCGAAGGTAAGGATGACTGCATCGTCGGCCAGAGGCTCGTAGATGTTGTGCAGAGAGAGGAACGGACGTGCACCCGTTGTGACGATGTTGAAGCCGAACTCTTCCTGCTGGAGGTCGCCGACCTTACCGTTGCCGGTCATCTCGAGATAGTCGGGGAATTCAGCGTAGAGCTGAGCCTTGGCAGCCAGGGCAGCTTCTGCGTCATCATAAGCACCGGCGTTGAGGTTGTCGCGAACAGCATAGACAGCATCTTCCTCGGCATCGGAGTAGTTGGACCACTTCTCGTAAACCTTCTGCGATGCACCGAAGAGGGCGATGTAAGCCTGCTTCGTGTCGTAGATATTCTTCATGGTCTCGGAGATGATGCCTTCAGCTTCGTAGGTAGCAGCACCGCTGTTTGCAGCGAGAGTTGCCTTCTGTGCTGCACCGAAGTTAGGAGCGTCGGAGTAGTCCTCCAGCTCATCCACGCTGGATTTGTAGAGCTCGGTCAGGGTGTTGATACGTGCTGCGTTGTACTCAGCAACTTCTGCGAGAGCTTCGGCTGCGTCAGCTTCTTCCTCGCCGAGATAGGTGAGGGCGAAGTTGCCGACGCCTGTCCACTCGTTGCCCTTAGTGCCTTCGTTCTTCACGCCGATGGTCAGAGTGCCGTCGGTTACCTTAGCAACCATAGTGATGGCAAAGCGACCCTGTTCGAATGCGTTGGCTGCACCTTCGCAACCCCATACACCGTAGCCGTAAGTCTCTGTAGAGTCGGCGCTGTAAATCTGCTTGTCGGCGTAGGAGCCTGTCCAGGCTGTTTCCTCGTCGGCAGCTGCGTCCTCGCGGAGAACAGGAACGTAGGTGGCAATGTCGTTGGCGTATGCCATAGCTGCATAGTTGTAGCTCAGCATCTTTTCGTCGCCGTTGGCGCGATATGCGGCATTGAGCGTTACCTTGTAGAAGCCGTTCTTCAGGTTGGCAATGGTCTGGCTTACGTTGAACTTAGCGTTCACGTCGCAGAACTCAGCAGCGTAGATGTCGCCGCCGGCAGAAGCAGAGCGGAAGACGTAGCCGTCCCATCCTTCAGCCTCGCGACCGATGTTGACACCCTTCTCGTCCTTCAGCATCTCGCCGGCCTTTTCGAATGTGCGGTTGACAATCAGGTCGGAGATTTCCATGCCCTTGCCGTAGCCTGCTGCAACGGCAGCAGCTCTCATAGACTGGAGGAATTCAACCTCAGCGGTGATAACGCTGTCGGCCAGTACATGCTCGTCATAGATGTAGGCGAAGGTACCGTTGGGATAAGTCTCGGAGGGCTCTTCCTCGGTTGTGATGTAGTTGACCAGCTTGGTCAGGGCCTCGCTCTCGGTCAGGGCGTTCTCTTCGAGATAAGTCTTGGTGTCTTCAACCAGAGCGTTGAGATCGGCATAGGCATTTGCACTTGCAGTGATCTGTTCGCGGAGAGTCTCGAGCTCGTAGTTGACACGGAAGAGAGCCTCCATGTTCTGGCACTCGTCGATTTCAGGAATTGTAGCCTCGTATTTGTCGAGGAGTTCCTGCTGTGCAACGATGTCCGTGCTGAAGTCTTCGGCTGCGGCCTTATACTCGTCCTTGATGGCATCGAACTCTTCTTCTGTGCCGAAGTGGAGCTCGTTCATCTGAATCTGGGAACCGCTGTAAGCCTTTGTTACGACAACCTTGTAGTAGATGTACTCTTCTGTCGTCTCGGTGCTGAAGCCGAAGTAAGAAGGCTGAGCATTGACGGGATGCAGACGATCCTGTCCTACGTTCTCCTTGGAGTCGATGAGAACCCATCCTTCAGCGTCCTTGGTGGCATCGCCGTCGCCTTCGAAGTTAGCGCCGTAGATGTACCATGTGCCCCAGTTACGTCCGGTGTAGGTGCCGGTGTCGTTGCCGGTGGTCAGTGTATAGAAGAAGGGATTCGTCTTGTCAACGGTACGGAAGATGATGTAGGTGTTGCCGTTGGCATCAGAATTGCCGCCCCACTTTGTAGCGGGATAGACAGGGCTGCCGTCTTCGTTCTTCTCTTCGCTGTCCTGAGCGTAGCCGTCGATGAGGTTGCCGTAGAAGCCGTCGCCCCATTCGCTTACGGTGTGACCGCCGAGCAGGATGTAGAGCTCTTCGTTGACAGCAGTGTAGATTCTTGTCAGGTAATCAGTCTCAGCCTTGATTCCATCGTTGTCGAGGGTACCGAGCTGAGTTTCCTCGTCGAGGATGTAGGCGTGAGTACCGCGGATGTACTTGGAGCAAGGTGCAATGTTCTCCGTGGTGTAGCCTTCCTGCCATGCAGCGAGGCTCTCGGATTCGATGCCGAGGTCCTGGATTTCTGCAAAGACGTCCTCGTATGCCAGGTAGAGGCCGTTGGACTCTTCGATGACCTTCTGCATGTCGGTCAGCTCGTTCTTGATCTTCATCAGGTCGGGAGCGTTCACGGTGTTGCAGAGTTCCTCGTACTTTTCCTTATAGCCATTGATGTAGCCGCCGTAAGCGGGCACGTAATCATCGGGGCTGTAGTCCTCGAACTCGGAAATGAAGCTTTCGCGGTATTCCTTGAGGTTGCCGATGTTGTAGAACGTGAACTCGTTCATCTGCATGCCGCCGGTCTGATAAACCTCAATCTTGAAGTATGTGTAAGGCACGGCGCAACCCTCGGAGAGGTAGATGTAGCTCTCGAAGAGGCTGGTGGTCTTCAGAATGTCGGTGCCTACGTTGTTCTTCTCGTCGATGAGCACCCACTTGTCGGAGTTCTTTGTGGCCTCTTCGTCGCTGTCGAAGTTGGCGGCAAAGATCTTCCAGTTCTTCCAGTTACGGTCGGGATAAGAGCTGGTGTCGCCACCGGTGACGAGGCCGTAGTATGTGGGCTGAATGGGTTCGTTCTCATTCGTGTCAGCGTTCACGCTCTTGAAGATGAGGTAGCGGTCGCCGCTGGTGGCTGTACCCCACTTGGTGTTGTCGCGGTCGCCGTCAATGAGGGACTCGGGGCCTTCCTGTGCGTTCCAGTTGTCGGTTGTACCGCTGAGGAACTGATAGACGGCATAGATGGGTTCAACCTCGATGGCAGCGTGGTTGATGAGGTAGGCATTGATGCGGTTTGCCTCAGCCTGAGCCTCAGCGCCGGTGAGCTGACGATTGGCCTTGATGTAGGCAAGGTTGCCGACGGGATAGTCATCGTTGGGAGCAACGACGTCGGTCTCGCTCATCCATACATTCATGTAAGCAATTGCTTCTTCGGTGAGGTTGTTGCCCTCGATGGCATAGGCGGCTTGATTGCGGGCTGTCAGCAGCTCGGCGTAGTTACCGGCAGAAGCATTGATCTGGTTCTGCAAGTCACCAATCTTTGAGTTCAATGTACCCAGCTGAGAGGGGTCCTCGCAGGTATTGAGCTCAGCGATGAGAGCAGCCATCTGGTCGAGGAGGGCCTTCTCTGCGAAGAGGTCCGGGTTGAAGCCGGCACTTGCTGCATCGGCGAGGGCCGTGCGGTCAAGGATGAGCGTATAGACATCGCCCATCAGGAGGTCGGACATCTGCATAGTTCCGCCACCTACAATCTGGTCAAGCTCAACCTTGAAGTACCTGTACTCCGTAGTGTTCTCCTCGGAGAGGCTGAAGTAGGAAGAGGTCAAGTTGAGTGCAGGGAGCTGATTCAGGCCGGTACCGGTGGGTACGTTTGCCTTGTCGTCGATGAGTTCCCAGCTTGCAGATTCGCGGGTAACGTCTTCGTCGCTGGCAGCGTTCATGCCGTAAATCTGCCACTGCTTCCAGTTACGGTCAGGATACTGCTGCGTGTCGCCGGAAGTGGTCAGGGAGTAGTATGTGGGAGCCATAGCGCGGGAAGCCTTGAAGATGACGTAGCCGCCATTCTTGGTCTCGCCCTTATTCCTTCCCGTAAAGCCGCAGCACCACTTTGTGCCGCTGTTGGCATCGAAGAGGTTGGCGTAACCCTCATTGTTATAGCCGGCAGGGTCGCCTGCGAGAGCGTGGAAGTTGACGGGTTCGTCAACGCCGGTGGGCTTGTTGGCCTCGTCCTTCAGGTACTGCTCGAGGTCGCCGTATGAGCCCAGGCCGAATTCAGCCATCTGCTGGAAAACATCAGCATTGGCTACAGTCTTCTCCAGCTCAATCCAGAAATACTGGAAGGCCTCGGAACCGGTGTAGTCGAAGTTGAGGTTCACGGCTGTGGTATTCTTTCCGGGCAGGGGTTCGTCCTGCTTGCTGTCGATGAGCACCCAACCTTCGCCGCCGCGTACTGCATCGGCATCTGCGGCAAAGTTACCGCCGTAAATTTTCCATGTTGCCCAGTTACGCTCGGGATATTTCTCCGTGTCGCCGCCGGTGACAAGGAAATACCATTCGGGCACAACGGCCTTCTCTGCCTTCACGATGACCCACATCTTGTTGGCAGAAGCCTCTGTGTTGTTAGGCCAGGAGTCTTCGTCGCTGAGAGCCGGATCGAACCAGGCACCCCACTTGGTGTCGATTTTGGTGTCAACCAGCTTGGCATACGACTCTGCATGTTCCACAGTAGCCTGGCCGTAGGAGAGCTGACCATCTACTGCTGTGAGCTTCACGTACTCCGCACGTGCACTCTGTGCTGTCACCATCATCGCCAGGGCGACAAGGCACGACCAAAGAGTGCTTGAAGATGTAATTAGTTTCTTCATTTTGTTTGGTTTTTTGAAGTTAATAAATTGGGTTAATTACTGATATTTTCTGTTTCAGACATACGCTGGCGTTCCATTCTGGGCCTATCATTAGGCAAAGTTATATCTTTTTACCAATCTTTTTGCTTTCCTTGACATACATTCGAGTCTTTTTAACTCTTTTTAACTTGTCTGTGCTTCTTTTAAGGTTTTTGTTTTAACAATTGTATCAGACGGACGAGATCTTGAGCATTTATTTTGCCATCGGCGTTGATGTCGGCAGCTTCGGGATGGAAGTTCTCCACCGTTTTTCCTACGATATGGAGTCGGAGGGCATCGTAGTCGGAGGCATCGAGCAGGCCGTCGGCATTGACGTCGCCGGGCTGTGCAGGCTGCGGATAGGTGAAGAAGAAGTCGTAGGGCTGGAGGTTGGCAGCGCCGAGCGTAGCATCGTTCTCGCGGCGGTCGAGGAGGGTCCAGGCAGCATCGTCGGGCACTTCGCTGCGCGTGTTACTGCCCAGGAGCGACCAGGTGACGGGGTTGCGCCCGGGGTAAGTCTGCGTGTCGGCTGCCGTGGTGAAGCGGTAGCCGGAGAGCAGGACGGGCTGGCCGGCATCTATATATATATATAATGTAGTGCCGTTGGAGATGTAGCCGCAGTACTTGGTGGAGGTGTCATCGTCGAAGAGGTCGGCCTGGTCGTGGTCCTTGATGAAGGAGCCGGTGCAGGCGTAGAGGGCGAGTGGCTCCACTTCCTGCCCGTTGCGGTCGAGGAGGTCGAACTCGGAGAGCTGTATGGTGGAGCCGTTGGCTACGGCGTCGATGGCGAGCTGATAGTAGCGATGGCCGGGCAGCGACTTGACGACGGTGACGGTGCAGGTGTCGCGCAGGGTGCTGACGTTGGGGGCGGACAGGATGACATGGGCCGTGCCGAGGCCCAGGGCCGTGACGTGTCCCTTGGCATCGACGGTAGCGACCGACTCGTCGGTGGAGGTCCACTGCAGGCGGAGGTTCTGCAGGGTGAGGGGTGCATAGCTGTAGCGGAGCTGCAGTTCGTCGCCGGGAAGGAGGGTGACGGAGTGCTGGTCGAGGATCAGCGACTCGAGGGAGCGCGGGATGTAGAAATCCACGGGCTTGTAGTTGGCCGCCGGCATGGTCCAGTCGTCGTCGCGCTCGTCGAGGAGCACCCATTCGGGGTCGTCGGGGTCGGAGAGAAGGGTGCTGCTGCCGTAGAGCTTCCAGGAGCAGGGGTTGCGGTCGGGGTTGCTCTGGGTGTCGTTGGCCGTATAGATGCGGTAGCCATAGACATCGACGTCGGTGCCGGCATCGAAGAGGAAGTAGGAGCTTCCGCTGAAGGGGCCGCAGTACTTGGAATAGACTTCATTGTCGGCAGCATTGGTCCAGCCTTCGCCGGAATAGGAGTCCTCGATGCCGGCATAGACGCCGAGGCTCTCCACCTCGGTGAGCGTCTCGTCGAGGATGTCGAATTCCGAGAACTGGAGGGAGCCGTAGCTGCCGCCTTGCAGCTGGGTGATGACGAGGTTGAAGTAGCGGTAGCGGGTGGCATCGGCATTGATGTTGGTGTAGCGTCCGTCCTTTTCATAGACGATGCCGCTCGTCTTGCGCAGCACGGGCCAGGGGTCGTGTTCGCGTCCGTTGTCGAGGTTCTGTCGCCAGCGGTTGCCGCCGTCGCGGTTGAGCTGATAGCAGAGGTAGCCGTTGTCGGCCTGTGCGGGCGACATGCGGTTGGTCTGCATGGAGCTGTAGTCCCAGCAGTTGTCGATGGCGAGGCTCTTGGTGGCGAAGGCGAAGTCCTTGCCCTCGATGCCGCCGGAGACGGTGCCGGTATTGTAGCTGTTCGCCACGGTCATCTTGCCAGCCGATGGGCCGACGAGTGCTGCCGCTCCCGTCGGGGCGGTGATGCTGCCGGTGTTGCAGCAGTCGGTGATGTTTATCGTAGCCAGTACGCGACCTGAGCCGACGAGTGCGCCTGCCGAGCCTTCGGAGGCGGTGACGGTGCCGTGGTTCTCGACGCCGGAGATGGTGACGGTGCCGTTGCGTGCATTGCCGGCCAGCATGCCGACGTTGTTGCGGCCCTCGGAGGAGCAGGTCTCGTCGAAGACGATGTTCGAGAGGGTGCAGAAGCCCAAGTGGGCGAAGAGGGCTACGGCGTCGATGCCGCTGAGGTGGAGGTTGCGGATGGTGTGTCCCTTGCCGTCGAAGCTTCCGCCAAAGAGGTTGCGCATCGTGCCGATGGGCTGGAAGTCGGCGTTGAACTCCTTCATGTCGATGTCGTTGACCAGCACGGCCTTGGCATCCGTCTCGCCGCCGTTCACCATCTGGCTGAAGATGCAGAGGTCCAGGGCTGTGGCAATCTGGTAGATGCCGTTCTCCTTGCGCACCTTGCCGTAGGAGAGCATGGTGTCCATCCATTCGACACGGTCGCGGACGAAGTCGCGGACGCGATCTACCTCGGCTTCCCACGAGCCGGGGACGGCGGGGTTGAGCGAGAGCCACTGGTTGAGGTAGGGCCAGCGGATGAAGTTCAGTCCGGCAGAGGCGCGAATCTCATTGCGAAGCGAATCGACGTCGGCTGCCACGGAGTCGGGCTCGAAATTGCCCTTCTTGCGGAGCTTGGCCCACATCTCCTGCAGCTGCGAGAAGACCGACGGGTCGGAGAGGACGCGGGCCACGAACTGCGACCAGTTGCCGGTGTCGCGCACCGGGTAGGTCCAGTCCATGCGCTCGTTGGCGGGATAGGTGGTCTGGTCGTTCTCCAGGGCGAGGTCGGCATCCCAGACGGGGCCGACGTAGAAGTGGTCGTCGCCGCGCTCCTTGTAGAGGAAGACCTGGCAGAGCATGTCGGTGTTGCCGTTGAACTCGCTGGTGAGGAAGTGGCGCAGGAAGGTCTCCATGTCGAGCACCTGGCGCATGCCCTTCTCGGGGTCGGCATAGTCGGCGCCGAAGACGATGTTCTCCATCTGGTTCCACGCGCCGCGGATGTACTGGAACTGTGCCGGCTGCATGACGTCGTCGTCGGGTTCGTGGATGGAGACGGGGTTGCCGTGGGAGGAGTTGAACCAGTAGGGCTCGCGGCTGGCGTTGTTATCGACCTCCACGTAGTAGCCGCCCGTGATGGTCTCGGGGTCGGTGTCGGACTCCGTCATCTCGGTGATGTCGATGCGCCCGCTGTGGACATCCACGTGGTCGGCCAGGGTGTAGGTGCCGTGATAGTCGCCGTTGACCAGCAGATCGACGACCTGGCTCCAGGGCGTCCACTGCATCTCGGCCCTCTTGGACATGGCCCAGGCCACAGGGTTGCGCATCAGCGTCTTGTCGCGATAGCTGTTGATGAGCACCCACTTCTTGGCCTTGACGGGCGACTCGTTCCGTCCGTCCTTCATGACGTGGTGGCTCTTGCCGTCGTTGTACTTCATGCGGAAAGCCTTGTTCTCGTGCGAGGCGGAGTAGTTGCCGCGGACGCGGAACAGGATGGGATACTCCTGCAGGCGGGTGCCGCCGTCGTAGATGAGCACGGACTGCGACTCGAAGTCCTCGCCGCGCACGGTGGGCAGGATGTTGTCCTGGACGTGGATGCTCAGGGTGGGCAGGTTGGTGATCTGATAGAACTGGCTGTCGTCGCCCTCACCGGCGTGGCCGTAGAACTTCAGCTCGGCTACGTTGCAGAAGGAGCCTGCGCCGCCCACGTAGCGGACATAGCGGAAGCCGCGGCTGACATTGATGTCGGCCCGCGTCTCGGACCCGTTGCCGGGCTTCGTGCTGATGAGGTGGAGCGGCAGGGCGTCCATGAAGTCGGGGCTGTTGGCTCCCTCGAAGAGGCTCAGCACCATGCGCTCGGCACCCATGCTGCCCGGCGCCGGCGTGTAGCTGACGCGCGTAATGACGCAAGGCTCGCCCAGGTCCAGCCCCACCCACTGCATCTTGTCCGAACTGGTGCTGTAGTAGGTCGAGGCATTGCCGTCGAAGGCCATAGCTGCCTTGGTAGCTGTGCCGGAATAGATGAGCGTGCCCTTCAGCTGATGGTCAACAGACGAGTCGAAGGCACGCAGCAAGGTTGCCGAAAGCAGGAATACAAGCAGGAAAGATGCCCTGCGCTTTATCACTTTGTTCATGAATTATCCGATGTTATCTCTTTTACCCCACGCGCATAAGTGCGCAAAAACGCCACAAAGTTAGCAATTTTTTCTGTAAAATGCTACTCTGTGGCGTTATTTTTTATAATTATCCTCAATCGAACAACCAACGCCTTGAAAGGGCAGTAGGCTGTCAGCCCGGGGCATCGCCCCTTCTTTCGGAACTAATGAATAGTGGTACGATTGCGAGTAACCATAAAAAACATCGTGACGTGTCGGCCTGCGACTCACGAGGTGTAGGCCTGCGACTCACGAGGTGTAGGCCTGCGACTCACGAGGTGTAGGCCTGCGACTCACGAGGTGCTGTAAAGTTACTCGACTTTCGGAAGTAAAATGGAACACAAAGACACGAAGACACAAAATCCCATCCTCCATGAACAGTTCTTTGTGTCTTCGTGTCTTTGAGGCGCTCACAATCTTCCCCGGACAGCAATAATTATGTAACAACGGATTACACAGATTGCACGGATTCAGGCCGTACAGATAATCAGCATGTAGGGGATAATCCGTAAAATCCGTGTAATCCGTTGTTGATTATTATGACGTACCCTCATGTGAATAAAAAAAAAACGGATTCCACAGATATGAGGTCTGTGAAATCCGTCGTTAAGGTTATTTTATTAGATGGTTTCCTGCGTTATTCCGTGGGGATGGGAAGGAACCAGTTGGACTTGTCCTGAAGCCTGCGGCGAAGCTCGGGGTCGATTTCGCCCGTGTGACGCTTGGCGACGCGCGATGCGAGGTAGTCCTCGCCGCGACGCTGGGCGGCACGGTAGAGGTCGCTGAAGCGGGTGCCCTCGAAGGCAAGCTCCAGACCCATCTCGTCGATGATGAGGTCCTCGACGGCATCTTCCACGTCGGCATCAATTCTGCCGCTGTAGATGTCGTCGGCTGTCACGTCGCGATGGGTGTTCTCCTTGATCTTGTGTGCAACCTGGTCAACATAGTTGTAGGAAGAACGGATAGGCTCGCCTGTCAGAGGGCTGACGGGGTCCTGGGCAAGGAGGAAGCCGCAACCGCGCTGGTGAACGCCGATGGTGTAGAACTCGTTGGCACCGGTGCCGCCTTCCTCGAAAATGACATCCTGGGGATAAGGCATCGTACCCTGCTCTTTTCCATAAATTATCAGATAGCGGCTGTCGCCGGTCATGCCCTTGCTCATGTTGAGGTATTCCGTGTTGCGGGCACGCTGACGCTCGGCCAGGCTGATGTGGTAGCAAGCCTTCGTGCAGTAGTCGCTGGGCTTGTTCTCGAAGGCCGAGGGACCGGAGGGCATCCAGTAGATGTTGTTCAGGATGCTGGCACGCAGGGCTTCGTCGGTCAGGGCAAGCTCTTCCGGTGTAGCCAGGTTAGTCTTGTACCACTGCAGGAGTTCTTCCTCGGAGCGGAGGGCGTTGCTGCCGTCCCATCCTTCGGGAACATACTTGTTGGTGGCGGGGTCGCGGTAGCAGTAGAGCTTCTCGCCGGCCTTGACGGGATAGTCGTAGGTGTCGCCGCCGACAAGGGTGTTCACGTTCTTATAGGAAGCCGTAACGGGGTCTGTGGGGTCCTCGGTGAGATAGTTGGGGTTGTCGCACAGGCCGCTCTTCAGGATGGCAAAGGCATAGCCCGGGAAGTGGGCACGGTTCAGAGCCTCGGCATAGCGAAGCCATACGGTGCTCTTGCGATATACCATAGGATAGACGGGTGTGAAGGAGCCGCCGGGATTCTGCTTGGCTACCATCTTGCCGTACATGGTGTTGTCGCCCACGCGGAAGGTCCACTGTGCACCGCCGGTAGAGGCTCCAATTACGTTGACAGCGCCAGCGATGCTGCTACTGCCGGTATTGGTGGAAGCATAGATCCAGGAGCGGCGTGCATCGCCTACGCGGAGGTCGCCGTGGCGCAGCTCTTCAAGGCTTTCGGGACGGTTAGCACCATCGATGATGTAAATCTCGTACTTCTGGCTGTCGCAGAGAGCTTCATAGCCGCGGCTGGGGATGAGCTCGCGCTCGTAGTTGCGAGTCAGGCTTACGCTGGCACCGGCATTCTCGTCGTTGGCGGTACGCATCGTGGCCTCGAAGCCGAACAGACGGCTGATGTCGGTCATCACCTTGCCTTCGAGCTTACCCTTGTTGCTGGGGATGCAGGTAATGGCCTCGCCCGTTCTGCTGACCGCAGACCTCTGGGTGTAAGGCACTCCGACATACGTGTAGGCCGGATAGTCCTGTCTGGAGATGTTCAGCCAGCCCTGGCTGTAGTAATTGCCGACGGCCAGCGGGCCGCAGCGGTTGGAGCTGAGGTAGTTGAAGTAGTGGAGGGCAGACTTCTCATACTGGCCGCCAAGCAGGTAGAGGTCACCCAACACGATGGAGACGGGGAACAGGCACATGCTGCTGTGGCAGACATAGTGCGAATTGCTGGTGCTGACGTCGCCGTAGTTGTTGTAGTTAGGCAGGCCAAGGGTGCCGTCGTACTCGACATGCTCCACCTCCTCAAGCTTCGGGCCAAGCTCTTCGGCCAGCACCTGGGCATTGAGCAGCTTATGGTTCTTGTCGTTGAGGAAGGAGTTGATATTGTCGGTGGTGAGCATCGGTTCCGTATAGAAGGGAACGCGGTTCTCGCCGTAGGCATAGAGCAGCTGCATATAGACCCAGGCACGGATGGCCTGCACCTGTGCATACTCCTTGATCATGTAGCTGACGCTGGTGCCGGTGGTGCGCGTCGTGTCGCACATGGCGATGTAGGCGTTGCAGCTGTTGATGACATGGTAATAGTCGCTGATCCTGAGGTAAGCGCAGGCACCGTCCTTCCAGTACCTCTCGGGGTCGGTGGTCTTGCCGAAGTTGATAATGGCACCGATGCTGTCGCTGACGAAGCTGGTCTCGTCAACCAGGTCGCCGCGGCACTCGTTCAGGATGACATAGCGCTCTGCAATGTTTTGCAGGGAGCGGAGGATACCCCAATAGGAGTAGAGGGTATCCTCGGCCACTGTATATGCGTGACGCTCGCTGTTGGGGGAGAGCATGTCCTGGCAGGAAGTGGAGAACATGCCAAGCATCAGGCCCAGCAACAGCATGCATATTGTTGATTTCCTTTTCATCGTATTCATTCCTTAATTATGAATTATGAACTGTGAATTATATTAGAGGTTAATCGAGACGCCGAAGTTGAAGAAGCGTCCGCTGGGAAGAAGGCCGGTGTCGATGCCCTGATAGAGACTGCCGTTGCGGGAGCTCATCTCGGGATCGGTGCCCAGGTACTTGGAGACGGTGAAGACGTTGTTTGCCTCGCCCCATACCTTCAGGCCGAGCAGCCAGCTGTTGGTGTAAGGAATCTTGTAGGTGAGGCGCAGGGTCTTGAGCTTAAGGTAGCTGCCGTCCTCAATCCAGCGGTTGCTCATGCGCTCGTTGTTGCGCCACTCCTCGCTGTCGGTGTAGCAGGCACGGGGCATGTCGGTGTTCTGTCCCTCGTAGCTCCAACGGCGCAGGGCTGCAGTGGTCTGGTTGTAGGTCGTGTTCAGACCCTCAAGCTCGCTGCGCTGGTAGTTGTAGATGTCGTTGCCGATGCTGTACTTGAAGTTGACGTCGAGGCGCAGGTTCTTCCAGGTCAGGCTGGTGAAGAGGTTGCCGTAGAGGTCGGGGTTGGGATTACCGATGACCACCTTGTCGGCATCCGTGATGTAGCCGTCGCCGTCCTGGTCAACGAAGCAGACATCGCCTGCCTTGAAGTCGTAGGACTGCTTGTTCTCGTCCTTCAGGCCGGTAGGATACTTGAGGTAATCGTCGCCGTTCTTGCCGGCTTTTTTGGCATCTGCATCGCTGGCAAAGACGCCTTTGGACTCCCAGCCGAAGAAGCTGCCCACGGGATAGCCGACTGCCGTCAGGACATTGGCATCGCCGTAGATGCTGGAGGTGTAGCCGTGGATGGTGTTGTAGAGCTGGCCGTCATGCGTGGTCTGCTTGATGTAGTTGTCGGGACTGTCGGGCAGGTCGGTGATCTTGTTGTTGTAGTGACCCATGCTGGCGCCAATCTCCCACTTCCAGTTCTTCGTGTTGATGACGGAAGCGTTGACGTTGAGCTCGAAGCCGCGGTTCGTCAGGGCACCTTCGTTGGTCCAGTACTTCCTCATGCCGGACATGTACTGGAGCTCACGGATGGTGAGCAGGTCGGTCGTCTTATGCCAGAAGACATCGATGCCTGCGGCGATGCGGTTGTTCAGGAACACACCGTGGAGGCCAAGGTTGAACTTCGTGGTGGTCTCCCACTGGATGGAGCTGTTCTCAATGTTGTTGAGGTAGAGACCTGCCACGTTGTTGAAGACCTTCATGCTCTCCCAGTAAGTGCGGGAAGCGTAGTAGTCGAGGTCGTCGTTACCGCTCTGGTCGAAGCCTGCCGTCAGCTTGAGGTAGTTGATGGCACCCTTCGTCTGGGGGAACCACTTCTCGTTGGTGATGAGCCAACCGAGCTGTATGGAGGGGAAGACACCCCAGCTGACACCGCCCATCTTGATGCCCGACTTGGTGTTCTTACCGAAGCGGCTGCTGGTCTGAGCGCTTATGGTGAAGTCGGCGAAGTAGCGGTTTGCGTAGTTGTAGTTGGCATCGAAGTAGTAAGCCATGTCTATCCAGTTGTCATTCGTACCGTCATAGTTGAGGTACGCCATGTTCTTGTTCATGATAGGCAGCTTATCGTTCTCGTTGTTGTAACCACGCATGTAGTTGTAGCTGTAGGAATAGTTGTTGTAGCGCCAACCGCCAAAGACGTTGATGGTGTGGGCTCCGTAGTTGTTGCGCCAGTCAAGGCGAAGGTCGTTCTGCAAGGTGGTCTCCTTGGAGAAGAGCGTCTTCTGCACGGCATTGATGTCGCCCAGGTCCTTGAGGAAGTAGTTCGTCGTACCGTTGACGGGGAGGAAGTACTTCTCGCTGTTACGCGTCATCAGGAAGTTGAAGCGGTCGCTGATGCTGAAGGTTCTTGTCACCTGATACTTGGGGCTGACGTTCAGGTCAATCTGAGTGGTCTGAGCGTGGTTCTTGCTCTCGCCGGGAGAGTTCTCCAGAATCCAGTAGGGATTACGCAGCGCCTCGTTGATGCCCCTGTTGCCGATACGGAGGGGGAACTGGAAGGGGTTGGCTACCCAGTTGCCGCCGTTCTTGGCATACTTGCCGGCATACTCATTGGAGAGCACAAGGCGGTCGGCAGAGTAGCGTGCGGTGGATGTCTCGTCGTAATAATAGGCATAGGGGCTGATGAACGAAGCCTGGATAAGGCCAAGCACGTTGGGCGAACCGATGTTCTGCATGCTGTAGTCTTCGCTCCAACCGTTGTCGAGCACATTATAGCTGACCTGATTGTAGGCAATGTCCAAGCCGGTCTTGAGCCTAGAGAAAATCTGAATGTCGGTATTGAAACGCAGGTTCAGACGGTCGAAGCTGTTGCCCTTGGCAGGAGAGTTGCTCTTTGCATAGCCCAGGGAGAGGGCATACATACCGATATCGTCACCACCCTCGACGTTAATCTTGTAGTTCTGCGTCATGGCACTGGTGTAGAGGTCCTTCTGCCAGTCGGTGTTGTTGTTGAAGACGTTGCGGTAATAGTTGGAGGGACTCTTGTCCAGGAAGGGGAACGCACTGAGGGCATTGGCCGACATGTTCTTGACGGTGCTGACCATGTCGCTCAGATAGCTGCTGTACTGGTCGCCGTTGAGCATGGTGAGCTTCTTGGGCACTGTCTCCACGCCGCCATAGATGCGCACGCCGATCTTCGTGGCCATGCTCTTGCCGCGCTTGGTGTTGATGATGATGACACCGTTGCCGCCCTTGGCACCATAGAGGGCCGTACCGTTCTTGATGACCTGTACGCTCTCGATGTTCTCGGGATCGATGCCGGCAAGAAGGTTGTTGTAGAAGCCCTCGTGCATCGTCACACGGTCATACTGTGGGTCGATCATGTTGCCGTCCAGGATGATGAGCGGCTGTGCATTGGCATTGATGGAGCTCACACCACGGATGGTGTTGTAGGTACCGATGCCGGGAAGGCCGTTGCGCAATACGGTGCGGACATCGCCCGAAAGCAGGCGCTCGATATCGGAATCGATGGAGACTCCGCTGCTCTCGTTGATATAGACTTTCTTCTCCGCAATGATGGATGTCCCATCGGTGAAGGAAGCGTTGAAGTCGCTGCTGATCAGGTTGGCATGTGCCTGGCCGTCCTTGACAGCCACCTGCAGGGGATTGTATCCCTCGGCATAGACATAAACAGCGTCACAGAAGACAGGGATGGAGAGCTTGTAGGTGCCATCCTCGTCGGTCAGGGTGGAGTATCTCTCCAACCCGAGGGCCTGGATGCGGACACCGCCCATCGGCTCGCCTGTGGCATCGTCGATGACGGAACCCCACACCTGCTTCATCTCGTAGGTCTTTTCTTTCTTTGGCTTAGCCGTCTTCTTGACAACGGCTGCCTCCTCTTCTTCTTCGTACTCATCCTGTGCAGAAGCGTTGGTGACGCAAAGACAGGTAAGTGCCGTGAAGCATAGACTTATACCCAAAGTCCTATGCAAGAATGTAATGTTGAATATCTTTTTCATAATTCTGCTAACGTATTACTATGGGACAAGCTAATCTTTTCTCTTCAGTATAACCTTATCAATGATGATGTCATACACGTAAGCCTCGCCTTCCGGAGCCTTGCCCGGCTTGGCCCATTCCAGTGTCAAAGTGGGATAGGAGTAGAGCATGTTCTTGTAGGAAACGGGGAACTCGTAGTCCTCGAAGATCGTGACCGTATCAACCTTGGCGCTGTTGAAAGTAACGGCTTTCGAGGTCAGGCTCGTCGTTTTGTCGGCCTTGCCGTTGTTGTTGGTAATCGACACCTTGAAGGAGTACTGGCCGAGCTTGGCAATGCTGTCAACGTATTGTCTGTTAATATCGCCCTTCTTGAGGTAATAGGTCGTATCACTGTACTCAACGCCGTCGATAATCGTGTCGTTGACGAGGGTGTCAATTGCCAGATTGTAATACTTGAACGGAACATTGGAATAGGAAGCCAAATCAAGGTAAGAAAGGCTGATATCGACCTTTGCACCTGCATTGGCACTGTAGGGAGCCAGATGGTAGAAGTTGTTGTTGCTGACCTTACCATAGATGCTTGTGATGTCCTTGAAGTTGTCGTTGGAGAAGGTGTATCTGTCGGTACGGGAACCAACCTTATACTTACTGCTGTTGGTTCTGTTGTAGAAGACACCGTTGTTCTCGATCTCCACCTCGACGTCGGGTGTATAGAACTCCTTGGGGAAGTTCCAGGAATTCACCTCGTAGGCGATACCGTTACTCATCTCCTTCGCCTGTGCATCGAAGAGGGATGAGGGATTCCAGTCGCCAACCGTGCGGAGCGTGTCACCAAAGGTGTTGAGCATATACGACTCGGGACCGTCGAACTCGTTCTTACGGGAATCGAACATATCAAGTTTCCACATCTCGCCGCCCTTAGTCTTAGGCTGCTTGTTGATGTTGAAGACCAGAGGAGAAATGATGTCCATCTCGACACTGAGCTTCTGCAGCGAGTCGGGATTGACCTCAATCTTCAGGTCCTTCGTCTCGCCCTCGTCGCCCTTGGACTTGTCCTCGTAGGTGGTGCCATAGACGTGGGATGCTGCCAGCTTGTTGTAAGCCTGCTCCCAAGCTGCGTCGGTAGGCATGAGCATAACGAATGCCGAGTCCTCGTGGTTGATGGCAGCACCAAAACCGGCCTTAGCCATCTGCCAACGGTCGCTGCCACTTTCCAGATTCAGCTTGGTTGACAAGAAGAGCAGGTTGGTTGTGAAATAAACACTGTCAACGTATGTCGGGTTGCCGTTTTCGTCGGGCTTGCCCTCGATACTCTGACCCTCCGAGAAGTAGGTCGTGTCCTGCTTGACAACATACTGGCTGAACTTCGTGTCCGGTGTTCCGAACTTGAGGTGCTCGTAGAGGTTGTAACGGAAAGGTGTGACACCCTTGATGACGTGCATCACGCCATTGGCCGTTGGGATGTTGTACTTCTCCCTGTCAAGGGGAATTCCTTCGATGGTCAGGTTACCCTTGTCGAAAGTCAGGTTCTTGCCGTTGATCATCTTCACCGTATCAACGCCGGGTTCGGAAATGTTGTGACGCCACAGGGCAATGTGATTGCCCAGGAACTGCTGCTGGACATTGTAACCACCCACGATGCTGGAACCATCGCCATCTGCACGGGAGTTCGTCAGCATGTCCATCCATTTCTGATACTCTGCTTCTGAAAGGGCATCGTTGTCTGGTACCCATACGGTATTCACCTGTCCTCCGCTGAGAATGTCGGCATAGCTATAGGTCTCTACCATGTGGGTATTGTCTTTGTAATACTTTGCATTACGGACGATGTCGGCAAAACGGCTGAACTCGGGATGCTTCTCAGAGTCGCTGATAATATCCCACAGCGTTTGCGTCGTCCCGGAAACGGACTCACCGCTGTTGTAGTGGTCGTCCCACGTATCAGTACAACCGGGAACTGCCGTCAGGACTGTACCCACAACGATTGCACCGATGTACCTGTTTATTCTGTTATTAGCCATATCGTTTATGTCTTATATAACTGATATATCTTGTTACTTTCTCTCTCTTACTGCTCGTACTTCGACTTGTTCCATACGGGATTCTGCTCAATGGCACCCTCGCTGGCCTTTACCTCCATGTAGTAGATGGGGTTGTACAGGCCGTAGCGATTCTTGAAGCGGTTCTTCAAGGTGGTGGCAAAGTTGCTGTTGCCTCCGGCTGAAAGGAACATGTCAACCATTGTCAGCATGCCGGTATAGCCGTTCTGTACAGGCCACTCTTCCGTGGATTCCCTCGGGTCCTCGGGATCACCGGGCTTGCCGTCGGACTTCGGGCCTGCTGAACAACGCTCGGCAAAGCGAACAAGGTCAAACCAACGCTTACCTTCACCGATAAGCTCTATCTGGCGCTCGTTCATGACTGCAATGATGGAGGCGTTGATGTTCTTCAAGCCGTTCTGAGTGTCTCTGGTGCTACCGGTGTAGGTGTTACCGGCAGAAGCAGTTGTAGCCGTTGCATCCTGTCCGGGAACAAATGAACCCGAGGCAGAAGAACTGTAATTATAGAAAGAACGACGGTGAATGGCATTGCAAATAGCCATTGCATTCTTGTATTCCTTGCCGGACGTGTTCTTAGCCATGCAAGCGTAAGCTTCAGCCTGGATAAGCATCACATCGGTCATACGATAGATAATCCAGTTGTGTTCCTCGTCCGACAGATACCTCACGCTCTTAATCTCACGGGTATTGCCGGAAGACTCCATGTTGAGGATGTTGTTCGTAGGAAGCTGGTACTTCACGCAGTACGTACCGTTGCTGCCAGAACCTGAACCGCCGCTGGAGATTAAGTTGCCCGTGGTGAGCTGAGACTGACAGCAGGTCCAGACGCGGGAGTCCCACTTACCGCCATCGGTGTCGGTCTCGCCGGTCGTGCCGCCATTGAACAACAAATCCAGTGATTCCTTGTTCGCCTGCAGGTGAGTATCCGAGGCAGAACCAAAGAGGCTGTTCACAATAGTGTTCTTCAAATTATCTGAGATTCTGTACTGAAGCTCGAATATGCTCTCCGCACTGTTGCCTAAAGTAAAGATGGCTGTCTGTGCTTCCAACCTTGGAACAGATGTCTGAAGGAAGGTGTTCTTAATCATGTTGTAGTTGGAAAGGCCGGCTTCGGTGTAAGCAGGATTAGAGATCTTGGAGAGGCCGTAGTCGAAGTATTCATCGCTGGTAGTCATCAGACCACCGATGTTGATTCTCTCGTCCCTGTTCTGGCGAGCCAGACTCAGAAGACTCATCTCGGCATAATCGACAGCCTTCTGATAGTCCTCGGTCACGTCGTGAGGCACTTCCTGTCCGTTGACAAAGTCGTTGCCTTTCTTACCGTGACGGCCTTCGTGCAGGGAGCCGCGCCAGAGGTACATGTCAGCCAGCATAGCGTAGATAGCAGAGTTGGTAATCATGCCCTTGGAGTCGGCAACATCGCTGAAACGCTGACGGGCCCTACCGGCTACGCTCTCGCAGTCTGCGATAATGGAGTCAAGTACCACGAGCTGATTGGTGAGAGGGAAGTGCTCGACTTCCGCATCCTTGTTAATCACCTTTGTCGTGTAAGGTACATCCTTGAACGCACGAATCAGATAGAAGTAGTTCAGGGCTCGGAGTGCAGTCATCTCAGCCTTCATGTAGAGCCACTCGCTGGTGGTGAACTGCTTGTCCTTCGCAAGAACTTCCTCTCCGTGCTGAAGCACCTTGTTGCAATAGTTGATTGTCGTATAGACACCGCCCCAGTCGAAGACACTCATGCTGGAGTCAGGCATACCGTTCTGAATCTCCATATACATATTGTGTTCATCTCTGTTGTTGCCCTGGAAGGCAGTGTTCTCTTTGAAATTATCGGAGCGGAGTTCGCCCCACAGGACAAGCTTCGAGACGGTGTTTGCCATTTGACGGTATGCACCGTTGCGAACACCCTCCAGGTCATTCTTGTCTTCCCAGAAATTCTCTTCTACAACACGGTCCTGCGGGTAAATGGTCAGCCAGTCCGTGCAGGATGATGTGCTGACGGACAACAGTCCCGTGAGGCAGACTGTATAATATATGTTCTTTAAACTTTTCATTGTCGTCACGATTTTAGAAACCTAAGGTTAAACTACATGTGAATGACTTCGTACGAGGTGTGCGGTTGTTGTCCTTCGATACGGCAAATCCCAGGGGAGAGACGTCGGGGTCAACACCGGTGTATTTGGTCCAAACCCAAAGGTTGTTCAGGGACGCAAACAGCTTCAGCTGATTGATATGATACTTCTTCAGTTTCTTGGGGTCGAAGTCATAGCTCAGCTGGATGTACTGCAGACGCAGATAGTCACCATTCTCTACATAGCGGTCGCTGGGCAGTGAGTTGTAGCTCTGGAAGCCCTGTACATTGCTCAAGGCACGCGGCACGACTGTGTCGTCGCCGTTCTTGCGCCAACGCCATGTTGTTGCGAAGCTCTGGTTCTGGTTCGTCAGCATGCTCTCAAGGTTCATACGAGCCATATTGACAATCTGGTTGCCGATACGGAAGTTGAAGCCTGCGTTGAGAGAAAGTCTGCCGAAGTAGAGGTTGAGGCCGAAACCACCATTGCACTTGGGGTTGGAGTTGCCGAGGTAAACCATATCGTAGCGGTCAATCTGACCATCATGGTTGATATCCTCATAGACGGCATCACCGCCCTGGAACTGGTAGCGATAGGTCTCGTTGTAGCAGTAGTACATCGGAAGGGGTATTCCCTTGGCGTCGGTCAGCATACGTCCGTCGGCATCGTAAGCGATGGGGCAGAGGGGCGTTGCGCCGGAAGCCAGGACCTCAAGCTGACCACCCTGACGACGTGCGTCGGCTGCAGCGGTGTTGATGACGTTGCCGTTTATATCCTTGCCTGTACCGTTGCCCCAAGCAATACCCAGATTCTTTGCTTCCTGTTCTGTGCGTCCGTTCTGATCGACTTCTGCATAGCCGTATGCATTGACAGAAGAGGTGGTAATGCCATTGTGGTCGTAGTCATACTTATATACGCCCAAGTAGTGGAGGCCGTAGATAGAACCGAGGGCATTGCCAATCTGCACGCGCTGGTTGTAGTTCAGGTTGCCGGGCTGGTATGTCTCACTTCCGTTCAGGCTTTCCAGGATGATGGGATTCATCTCCTCAACCTCATTGAAGTTCTGTGCGATATTGCCACGCAGCTTCAAGGAGAACTTGCCGATTTTGCAAATTTTGGCGGTCGAGAAGTTCAGCTCCCAACCCTTGTTGCGGAGGACACCTGCATTCACCTTTGCCAGGTTGGAGAAGCCGTTGGCGCTGGGGATGCGGAGGTTGTCCATCAGCAGGTCTGTGGTTCTGTGGTCATAGATTTCACCTTCGAATGTAATAATATCCTTGAAGAAGCCGAGGTTGAAACCGAGGTTGAACTTACGTGTCTTCTCCCAACGGAGTTCGCTCAGGGAGAGGTTTTCCGGAGTGATGACCTGATGGCCGTTGTAGTAGCCGTTTGTTGCATACTTGTTGTACTGGTTGTTGCCAGCACCGCCGAGACCGGTAATACCCCATGAACCGCGGACTGCCAACATGCTCAGCCACTTGCTGCTCCACTTCATGAAGCCTTCGTCGATGAGGTTCCAACGCACACCGACAGAGGGGAAGAAGCCGTACTTGTGGCCGCGTCCGAACTGTGTGCTGCCGTCCCAACGGACTGAACCGTCGAAGGAGTACTTACTCTTGTAAGAATAGTGAACCTGTCCGTAGAAGCTCTGGCTTCTCCACTCGTTGTTGCCGGAGGATGCAGAGCGAAGCAGGGCTACGACCGTGGGGTCGGTAATGTTGTTAGGTACGTTCCAGAGGCCCAGGTCCTGTGAACTGCTGTTACCGATAGCCATTTCGAATCGTGCCAGAGCGCTCAGGCTGTGGTCGGTGTTCTTGAATGCAGAGTAGTAGCGCAGGTCATGACGGGTAGTGAACTCCAGAGACTTGCTTTCGTCGTTGCTGACGTAGTTTCTTTCGTTGGGAATAGGATTGTCCTGGCTGAACTTGGCCTGGTTGTCGCCGCCCCATACCCAGGACATGGGTCTGAGTTCGCTGGGACAGTACTGGTCATTGCTGGTGTTGTAGATGTTGAGCTGCACGTCGCCGACATAGTTGAGGCGATGCTGCGTATCTTCCTTACCAAGCAACTTGTACTCAATGCTGAACTGCGGTGTCAGGTTGTACTGTTTCTGTTTCCACCATGCTTTCATAGCACGTGCAACGGGGTTGCCGTTCTTGAACATATCCCTGAACTCCCATGATGTCTGGTAGCTGTTGTTCGTTGTACCGCTGGAACCGCCCGTGCCATACACAGCAGCGAGGGGAAGCATGTTGAAGTAGTTATCAGTCTCGTAGGAGAGGAGAGTCTCAGGGTCGATTCTGTACTCCATGACACTCATGTTGGGCATAGCGTTGTATGCTCTGGACAGGATGTCGTTACCGTAGTTCTTATTGTTGGTCGTAAAGGCCAGGTTGATGTTACTTGAGAACTTGATGCGGTCGCTGACCCAGTAGTCCAATGCCGTGGAGCTGGTGAAGCGGTCGAGCTTCTGTCCGATGATGGAACCGGTGCTCTTATCGTAGTTGGCACTGATACGGAACGTAGCCTTTTCGCCACCACCGGAGAGGTTGATGGTGAACTTGTGTTCCTGACCGAACTGCTGCACCTTCTTCACCCAGTCGGTGTTCTTGTTGTAGTGGTTGAAGATGTAGCGCTTGTCCTCCAGATAGTCCAGCTCCCACAGCTCGGTGGGCTTGTGGTTGGGGTTGTAGTAGGCTTCCTTCAGCATCATGGTGTATCCGTCACCATTGAGCATCTCGTATCCTTCGGGCTGCCATGTTCCGCTGAACTTGTAGGTGAAGTTGACGCGGGTGGGACCACGATGGCCGCGACGTGTCTTGATTTCGATGACACCGTTAGAGCCGTTGGCACCCCACTTGGCGGTACTTGCTGCATCCTTGAGGACTGTGATGCTCTCGATATCTTCGGGGTTCACCTGAAGCAGGGTAGAGAACTGTTCCTCGTTGTCCATGTTAGCAAAGTCGTACCTGTCCTTTTCGTCTTCGGGAATTTCGAAGATGTGGTCGTTGAGGACAATCAGAGGCTGTGCGTTGCCGTTGATGGTAGAGGTACCACGCAGGCGCATCGTCGTACCGGAACCGAGGTTACCGGAGTTGGGCACGATGTCAAGGCCGGCAATCTGACCCTGGAGGGCCTGATCGACGGACTCGAAGGCAAGGCCTTCCATGTCGTCCATCTTGAAGATCTGGACTGCACCGGCATATTCGCGGGCAGGAATTTCGAGGCCGGTTGTGGGTGCATTCTTCTTACCCGTCACCGTAACCTCCTGAATGGTCTTGGTATTGTCTTGCAGGAGGATGTTGAACACACTCTTTCCGCTGCCTATCTTCTGGCTGTGCTTCTTGTAGCCTATGAAGGTAACTTCGAGGGTATTGTTCGGGTCCTTGATATTCATGGTGAAGTTACCATTCATATCTGTGATGGCCTGACTGACAATACGGTTATTCTTATCTATCTCCTTGACGTTGGCACCCATGATGACATCAATATCATCAGAAACGGTACCAGAAATACGCCGTTGCTGTGCGCTTGCGGGTAACGCCATGAGTGCGACTACCCAAAGCAGAAAAAGCTTAGTTATTTTATTCATAGTCGGGATGATTTTATTGGATAGCGTATCTCTTTAAATACCTTCTGGCAGAAACGATGTCCTTCCAAGTGCTGTCGTGACGTCCGTCGGCATCCAGGGCCACATGGTTCAGGTAGCCGGGGATGGAGTGTATGACGGCGGCACTGGAGGAGTTGATGGTGATACCTCTCATTGCCACGTTGATGGGTGAGTTGTTACAAGAGATGTCGCGTGCCAGGACGTTCTTCTCTCCTACCGTGACGAAGCTGGTTGCCATGCTGTTGTTGTTCTTCTTCCAGGTTACGTCGTCGCAGACGCGAAGGTCTGTTCCGTCGCCATTCTTGACGCGGTCAACGTGAATCTTGCAGAAGAGTTCCAGGTCCTTGTCGTAGCTGGAGGTAACCATTTCGTTGGGGGCGAGTTCGGTCTTGTCGGCAAACACGGAGTTGTCGGCGAAGTGATAGCGCACAAAGTTGGTCAAATAGGTGATTTTGGCAGCGATACGTACACTGTCGGCTGCTGTTGCAAGCTCGGTGGTGTAAACGGGTGCGCCCTCGTCATCGACCTTGGGATTGCCTTCGTCGTCAACGTCTTGCTTGCAGTGGCTGAGATAGTCTGCTTCGATGTCTTCCCATGTGGGGAGTCCTGCTGCAACAGCTTCCTTCACGGCGTCATTCGTGGGAACGAAAACGGTATAGCGATAGTTGTTGAAGAACTGGACATTGTAGTCGAGGCCGTTGTCGGAAATGAAGATCTTGAACTTCTTGAGTGCTGACTGGCGCTTGGCGGGAGCAAGTGTTCCTTCTACGAGGCCGCATCCGATGATGTAGTCTTCGTATGCGTCGGCCTTACAGAGATTGTAGAACTCGCTGTAGGGAGTCTCGCCACCCGTGCCGGGAATCTTGGTCGCCATGTCGAGGTCGTTGGTGAAGATGCTATATACACTGCGGTACGTAGGAACAAGGGGAGCATTGATGACAAAGGTGTAACCGTTGTCGGTTTCGTTGGGCTCCTCAATCTTACACTCGGTGACGCCGGGCGTTGTGCTGACGATTCCGTGGCGCTCGTTTTCGAGCTGGAAGCCGCCCTTGATGGCAACGATTTTGTCTTCGGCATCGCGCTCGATCTTCACGGCATTACCATTCTTGGAGAGGTAGTACTCGGGGAGAGGATCGGAGGTGGGGATGCCATAGTACTCCTGTGTGGGCAGCTTCTTGTTGTTGGCGTTGCTGTGGTCCATGGGGTTCGTGCCGTCGTGCACGATGGTATGGCTCTCCAGGATGTCCTTCAGACGGTTCTTGATCTCATCATTGGTATAGTTGTTCGTACCTGCGATGATGGAGCCGATGGTGCCGATTCTCTCATCGTCGGGCCCTGAGGTGTTGTAGGGGCAGTAGTAGTTTCTGAATCTGAGCTTGACGGGGAAGGAACCGCCCACGAAGTAGAACTCGAGTGCACGGGGCTGGCGGCTCTTCATGCTCGCGGGATCATAATAATAATAAAGTGCAGCGTCGGTGGGAAGCAAGAAGGTGAAACGGCTCTGCATGGCCTTCAGGTATGCATAGTAGTTCAGCTCCATGTAGTCATCGTAGATGGCGGAGCGCATGATCTTGCTGACATTGGAGATGTTTGCAGGTGCAGTCACCGAGCGGTAGTCGGCGGGCACGCAGGTGCGGTTCATCACATAGACAACGCCGTTGCTGGCAATGAGCGTAGTGTCGAGGTCCACGTCGCGTGCGATGTCAACGTCCTCGAACAGAGGCTCCATTGCATCATCGGTCAGCTTGTTCCACTTGCTGGGAATGGAGTTGACGAATGAGCGCTGCATGAAGTTATTGATGAGGGCGTCGATGACACCGATGGGGATGCAGTCAATCTGCTTGTAGAGTCCCTCGACGTCTCCTTCAGCGGGAGCGACCCATTCGATAGCTTCCGGAGTACCCTCCTTGGCATAGTAAACCTTCAGGAGTCGCTGTCCGGAACCTTGTGTGAAGTACCACCACATCTGTTCGTCGCTGGGAACGAAGATGGCAGCCATATCCTTGCGGACATCCAGTTCGTCGTAGTATCCATTCCATCCCGGATCGAACTTCAGACCGTGAACACCGGTCGGGGCGTTGTTCTTATAAGGATTGTATGCTGCATAGAGATGGTTGGCATCGGGTCCTGGCTCGAACTTGGGAATCTCGCCGGTACTGGGGTCACGCCTTACGAGTCCGGCCTTGACGGAGTAGTTGTTGTCGGAGAAATACCTCTTTATAAATACAGAGTCTCTTTCTCCGAAGTCCGGATTGACCTCGCGGTATGCCTGCGTAATCTGTGCGCAGTAGAAAGGCGCACTGAAACGGTCGAGGATGTGGCTGAAGATGTTTGTCTTGCCGTTGGTGCGGATGACCTCGGCCATGTTCGTAAGCGGGCAGAGGGGCTTCTCGGTGACGTTGACGTAACCGTTCTCGCAGACGGCATCCTTGTCCTTCAGGAGGGCATCATAGATATATACGTCGCTCGTAGCGCGCGTGTGACCCATAATTTTAGCGAAGTCGTCGGGGCCCTGGTCCTTGAAGTTGTTTCTGGACATGTGCTCAGCGGTGAAGTGGAGCATCATGGGGACGGTGGAGTCGGTAGCCAGATAGAGGCCGTTGCCACCATTCTTGGCGCGGAAGCGTTCCCAATAGTCCTTGTCGGTACCGCCGTCGTAGTAATAGTTGTAGCTGGTGGGCAGTTCATCGGGCCCAAGCTTTGTGATGGAGTCCGTCACCAGCACGTCCGTGTAGCGACGCATGTACTCGCCTCGTGTGGGAGAGTCGTTGCCGTTGGACTGGCTGCTGGCCAGGTTTTCCATGACGATGGCGTTGTTGAGCATGCTGGTGTGAACCAGCAGTTTTTTCTGAGAGCGGCTCAGGTTCTCATAACTGGTGGCATAGTGCCACGGGTTGGCTTCGGGCAACTTTGCGTTGGCAGCGAAGAACGCGTCCCACGCGGAGTCGTTGGCGACGAAGACGGTTTTCGAGCCTGTTCGGCTCAGCACGTCTGTCAGCGGGCGTTCTCCTTCGCGATTAACATCCTTATCTGCCAGCAACCTCAGATAGGTTCTGTAGTTGCCTTCTTGCTCCAGGCGTTCGTAGATGCTTGAGTTAAGCCAGCTCGGTTTCTCGTCGTCCAAGATGAACTCGTCCTTACAAGCATACATCAGCCCGCAAGCTGCCAGCAGGCATACCACCCGTGAGGAATGTCTGCTCCATTTGCTTAAACGGTTTGTCATACGCATTTGTTTATTTTAGTTTTTTGTTATTTTTCACGTTTGGGGGTCCCGTTTTGTGCTATAATGTGCACTCAACAGAGCAAATTTAGGCATTTTTTAACGAAGCGCAATCCCTTAAAAGGGAAAAAGCCCCTCGTTTTAAGGTTATTTAACAAATGAAGGTTAAAATTATTCAACGGGCAGGCTTTTGAGGTGGATTTTTACGTGTTTGGGGTGTAAAAAAAGGATAAAAGGAAGAGGTTTGGCTGAAGGTGCTGTTTCCGACGCTTGCCGTGAGGGAAAAAGGGCGCAAGGAGAAGGGAGAAGAAAACTTTCCGATTTTTCATGACACAACCTTCTCAGAGGGTTGAGTACAAAATCAGCGAGGCACTGCAGTAAGCTGCAATGCCTCGCTGATGCCGTAGTCTGCCGGACGGGGTGCTAACGTGCCATGCGGACTTTGCCGTTTTGAATATAGATGCCTCGCTGCGGCAGGCGTTGAAGCCGACGTCCGTTCAGGTCGTAGATAACGCCCTCATCTCCATCGGGAATGGATGCTGAGACACTTTCCACGGCAGCAGCGATATCGACGGACATCCATTCCGACCAGGCGGATGAGCCGTCGTCGCAGACAGCCTGCACGCGATAGCTGTACAGGTCGGACGTGATTGGAGAAAGGGTGTAGCTGGTCGAGGTGAGGCCCTGTATGGTAGTGACTTCCTTAGCGAGTCCACTCATGTCCATAATATTGACATTATGGAGATATAAGCGCTTCTGCCTTGCAAGGGAAGCGAACTTCACGCGGCAGCCGGAAGGGATGTCCTCGAAGGTGAGGCTGTAAGTGGCACTCTGGTCTGTCAGGGGAACCTTCTGAGAGGCAAGTGTCTTGTTGTCGGCGGAAAGGATGGAGACGGCCACGCTGCTGCCGTCCGTGCCGTAGGAGGCGGCATTGAACTCGACGGTGAGCGTGCCGGGCTTGCTTTCGAAGGCAGGGGTCATGAGGTAGCCCGTGTTGCCGTTGGCGCCGATGCGGACGGAGGTGCCCATCGTCCCGTAGGTATTGGAGACGGCCCATCCCTTAGCCTGCGTGTAGTTGCCGATGATGCTATTAGTGATGGTTGCGCCTTCGCTCACTGCACTGAAGCCGGAGAAGTCTTCGGCAAAAACGGTGGCTGGTCCTTCCTTGTCGGAGATGGACTCTACTTCCAGGGTGTAGGTGACAGCTCCGGGCACCTCTATCCAGTTGGCGGTGAAGCCGTCCTCGGAGATATCTGTCGGGGAGCTGATTTCGGGCATGGGGAGTGCCGCGTAGTCGCCGTAGATGAAGGATATCTTGCCGCCGGCGCTCTCTTCGATATGATGAATGAGGTTCGGGTGAACCTTGGTGCCGTCCTTCTCCTTCGTGAACCAGGTGAGGGGCTGCACACTCCTAACCCTACGCAAGCCGGGATAGGGGTCGCCGGCCTCGTCTTCTTCACTGATCTGGTAGTAGTTCCCGTAGTATGTTTCCATGAGGACTCCCACCTGTCTGTCGGCAGGCAGGAAGGTCATGCGCTGGTGGTCCGGGTCGGCGTTGACGGTGTTATAGCTCCAGACTGCTTGGCTATAGTCAATGTGCCAAATCATGAGTCCGTGTCCGCCGTTGCCGGTGCCGAAGGTGGTCTGCTGACGGTTCTCGAGGATATAGTACTCGTTGGAATTGCCGGAGTTGCGGATAATGTAGGCCACGCCCTCCTCGTTGATGGCGGGCATGTCCTTCACCTTGCGAGGCTCCGTGAGCGGTTCGAGGTCAATCCATCCGGCAAGCCAACGCTCGTAGGCAGTATAGGGGGATGGCACTTCGCCGATGTTCCAGGGACCGTTGTAGCTGCCTCCGTCCATCACCTCCCACCTCTGTCCGGCTGTTCCACCGTTGTACTCGGTGTCGTAGAAATCGGGGTAGCCGAGGCAGTGGCTGAACTCGTGGCAGGCGGTGCCGATGCCTTCCAGTGTTGTGCCGTCGGCCAGCTCGTTGGAGGTGGCGTAGGTGTCGATATAGACATTGTCCAGGCGCTGCATACCCGAACCGCAGCCATAGGCTTTTGCTCCGGTGAGCGACCATTCGTGGGGCCAGATATAACCAGACTCCGTGTCGCTCGTTATGCCTGCGAAGATGACATAGACCTGATCCACCTCGCCGTCGCCGTCCCAGTCGTAGTCAGCATAGTTGACCTCCGGGTTTGCCAGCTTCAGCGCCTCGATAACCATCTCGGGTGCGCGGTCGTCGAGGCGGGAGTTTGGCGGCGTGCCATAGTAGTTGTGCTTTTGGGCGACTTCCAGCGGGCCGATGACGTCGAAATCGATGGTCAGCAGTCCATAGCTCTGTTCGCGGAAGTAGTCGCGTACGGAGCCGACATGGTTGTCGAGCGAGAAGCCCTCGCCGTTGAAGCGCTCGTTCCACTGCTTGGCTGCGCCGTTCTGCATCTTCATGTCCGGAAACTCGACGAGCAGGACGAGTCCGCGCTGGCTCTCCGGCTGCGTCCGGACGCGAAGGGGGCCGCGGCTGTGGCGACGGGAGACATTGGTCTGACGCATCCTTTCGAGGCGGACCATTCGGCGCTCGCCCACTCCGGGCAGGCGGTGAGTATGGTGTGTACGACGCTGCGGAACAGTCCCCCTCAGGGGCTGGGCACCGGCAAGGAGGGAGCACATGAGTGCTGCAAAAAGTGCTGGTAAGAATCTATTCATTATATATAATATGTATTACGCGCGAAGCAAACAATACATCCGCAAAACGCGGATTTTTCGGCTTGTCGCTTGCAAAGGTACAAAATAATTCTCAATTCATAAGGCGTAAGTCACTTTTTCTTCGTAACTTTGCGGCCTGAATGGAAAAAAAGATAAAAACCGGCAAGGTATTCCTCATTGCAGGCAGCGAGCCGCTGGGGAGTGCAGGCGTGCAGGCCGACATCAAGGCCATCACCCGTTGCGGCGGCTGGGCGGCTGCGGCACTGACCTGCATCGTGGATGAAGACGTGAACCGCATCAAGGGCATACACCACCTGCCCACCGACCTGATTGTCTCTCAGGCCGAGTCGTTTCTGAGCACCGTCGGTGCCGACTGCATCAAGACGGGCATCCTGCCCACCGAGGAGATTATCCGCGCAGTGGCCGGCGTACTGAAGACCCTGCCAAACCTCCCCTTAAAAGGAAAGCTTGATAATTCTCTCCCCGTACGGGAAGGCCGGGAAGGGTCTTGTCCCATCCTCATCGACCCCGTCATCGTGAACTTTGCCGGCGAGCAGCTTGTCAGCGACGATGCCATAGCCGCCTACAAGAACGAGCTGTTCCCCATCGCCACCCTCATCACGCCCAACGTGCGCGAGGCGGAGTTCCTGTTGGGACACGCCATCAGCGACCCTGAGCAGGACCTGCGCAAGCTGAGCGAATGGGGATGCAGCGTGCTGGTAAAGAGCGTAGAGAAGGGAAAGTATCTCGTTGATTACCTCTACGACCACACGACCGGTGTGCTCACCCCTCACCCCAAGAAGAGACTCGAACTGGACGACCGCAACGGCACGGGCGACACGCTGGCAAGTGCCATTGCCACGTACCTGGCGAAAGGCGACAGCCTTACAACCGCCGTCGAGCGTGCCGAAGCCTATATGAGCTACTTCCTGGCCGGTCCGCGTTACTACATCAGCGTCGGACTATAAACCGCCGCCGCAAAATCCCAAACCCCAAGCAACGTGTCATAAAGTTATTTTCAAAGTTTGAAAATCAATTTTCAAGCTTTGAAAATTAATTTTCATGACGTGAAAATTAATTTTCACGTCATGAAAATAGTTTTGTGTCACGTTGAAACGACTTTCAGAAGGCTTTGCGAAGGGGTTGGCGACCTTTGAACAAGGATTTTGCTGCCGGGCGGATACAAAAAGAGGATGTGTCAAAACAATGAAAAAGTTTCCAAACCACGAATTGCACGAATTACACGAATTTATAATTAGCTGACAAACAGCAGTTGAATAATTCGTG
>CACWTR010000031.1 GCA_902763865.1 uncultured Bacteroidales bacterium
TTTTGTAGCGAAAGCAAAGATAACAAAAAAGGCTGAAACCCAAGCGAGGGCTTCAGCCTAATTTTTATATCGAGAAAAAAGTTTTAGCGGACAGCAATATAAAACTATAATGTACTGATTTACAAGTTTGAATCGATTTGAGCCCATGTTTCCTTTTCGGAGCAGAAAAGTCCGTCGGAAGGCAAAATAATCGATTCTGAGGCGTTTGATGAAATTGGGTGTGTAAGCAAAAGCGGGTGTTTTGCTTGCATTTTGTCAGAAGCGGGTTGGCTGTTTGTCACGACTTGACTTGAATGCCGAAACGATTCATGTCAGCCGGTTACGGAGGAAATGGCGCCGCGCATAAGCGAAGTAGAGAACTACGCCGGCCAAGTTGAAGAGCCCCGACATCCAGAATGCGGCGGAGTAGGAGCAGTGCTCAGCCACGATGCCACCAAGGACGATGCCCAGCCCGACACCCGTCTCCCACGCCGTGTAAAGGGTGCTGTTGGCCGTGCCGCGACGACAGGTGGGTGCCATGCCAATGAACATCGTCTGGAAAGCAGGAAACATGTGGCCGTTGCCCAAGCCGACAATGAAGGCTGCCCCGTAGAACCCCCAGGCATTGTGGAGCGCAGCAAAGAGTAGATAGCCCATGAGGGAGATGACGACTCCGTGCGAGGCATTCTCCGTCACGCGACCTTGCCGAAGCCCACGTGCGCCGACCAGTCGGCTCGAAATCAGGCCGATGCAGAGTAGCGTGAAGAAGAGTCCGGTGCCGGTCGTAATGCCGAGCTCCTGCTTGGCATAGATGGCGATGTAGGTGCTGACAACTCCGTAGGAGAAGCTGTAGAAGGCAATGCAGAGGGCTTGCGGCCAACCCTTCAGCAGCAGGAAACGGTCCAGGGAAACAGCCCCCTCAACACCCTTGAGGGGAGTTAAGGGTCGTGGCTTCAGCTGGAGTGTGCTGTTGATGAGGAAACCGATGCTGGCCGTGAGAAGAGAGATGGCGAAAATGAGGTCGTAGCTGCCTGTCCACTGATAGATGAGCATGCCGAGTGTAGGCGCAATGGCCGTGCCGAGATTGTTGCTCAGCCCGTAGTAGCCGATGCCTTCGGCGCGTCGGCAGGAAGGCAGGACATCGATGGCAACGGTGCTGTTTGCAACGGTTGTGGCCCCCATCGGGGCACCGTGAAGCGTGCGGATGATGAAGAAGGAAAGCAACGAACCGGCCACCAAATAGCCCCCGAACAGCAGCGCAAACAGGCCGTAGCAGACGAGCAGCACAGCCTTTCGCGGAAAGGTATCGACCATGAACCCGCTGAACGGACGCACAAGCAGTGCGGTGAGGGCATAACCGCTCAGGACAAGGCCGGTCTCGTCCTTCGTGGCACCGAACATCTCGCTCAGATAGAGCGGAAAGAGCGGCGTGACAACCATGAAGGAGAAGTAGAGCATGAAGTTCGCGCTCCACGCCTTCAGGTAATTGGCATTCCATAGTCGGGGCTGGGACATATCGGGCTAATCAGGACGACTTATCGGTTTTTTCAGGCTGATGGGAACTTGTCAGGTTGATGGGGTTCATTGGACTTGTGTCTTCAGAAAAGCCTTGAAGTCGCTGAATTCCTTGCTCATCGGGATGCTATGCTTCGTTCCTTTCATGAAGGCTTGCAGACGCTCGGGGATGGCTACGTCGCTGTGGCAGATATCATCCACCACCTGCTTGAACTTGGCGGGATGGGCGGTTTCGAGGAAGAAACCGACTTCCCCTTTGCGCAAGCCTTCCTGCAGGGCACGGTAGCCACAGGCACCGTGAGGGTCGAGCTGATAGCCGTTGACGCTGAGACACTGGCGCATCGTCTCGGCAATCTGGCTGTCGGAGTACGTGGCACCGCTGATGTCGCCGCATATTGCCTCGTGGCTGCCTCCGTAGAGCTCGAGAATGCGGGCGAAGTTGCTCGGGTCGCCCACGTCCATAGCATTGGCAATGGTTTGCTTGCTTGGCTGAGGAAGGTACTGACCCGTCTGCAGGTAGTTGTAGAAGACATCGTTGGCGTTGTTGGCAGCAATGAAACGGCTGATGGGCAACCCCATGCGCTTGGCAAAGAGGGCAGAGCAGATGTTCCCGAAGTTGCCGGATGGGACGCAGCAAACCAACGACTCCCCCGAATCCTCCCTTAGGGGCATGTGTGCCTCCCCCTTCCGGGGGGAGCAGGAGAAGGTCCTTTTCAGCTGTGCATAGGCCCAGAAGTAGTAGAACGACTGAGGCAGGAAGCGGGCCACGTTGATGCTGTTGGCGGAAGTCAGCAGCATGGCGGCACTCAGTTCCTCGTCCATGAAGGCACTCTTGACGAGCGCCTGGCAATCGTCGAACACGCCATCTACCTCGATGGCCGTAATGTTCTGGCCCAGCGTCGTGAACTGGCACTCCTGGATGGGGCTCACCTTTCCCTTCGGGTAGAGCACATAGACGCGGATGCCCTCCACACCGAGGAAACCGTTGGCAACGGCTGAACCCGTGTCGCCGCTCGTGGCAACCAGGACATTGACATATCTGTCTCTGGACCGTCGGCTCACGAAGTATTGCAGCAGACGGGCCATGAAACGCGCCCCTACGTCCTTGAAGGCAAGGGTGGGGCCGTGGAAGAGTTCAAGGGAATAGATGTTGTCCGTCACCTTGACGGCAGGGATGTCGAAGGAAAGGGTGTCGCAGACGATGCGGCGGAGACTCTCGGCATCGACATCCTCTCCAAAGAAGCAGTCTGCCACACGATAGGCAATCTCCTGTAGAGAAAGGTCCTGAATTCCGTTGAAGAACTCTTGGGGCAGGGGCTTGATACGTTCTGGCATGTAGAGTCCCCTGTCTTCGGCCAGCCCCTTGACGACGGCCTTCTCAAGTGTGGCAAGCGGTGCCTTGCCGTTTGTGCTGTAGTATCTCATTGTGTTCTTTAACTTCTCATATACAAGTTGATGAATGCATCTCCTTCAATCTGACCGTAAACGCCTCCGGCGGCGGCTGCTTCGTCGAAGGTCTGCACCTCGTCCGGCTCAATGTCGCGGTGCCAGATGCAGAACGGGACGGGCTCTGCCGTATGGGTGCGAAGATGGATTGGGGTGGGGTGATCCGGCAGAAGGGCGATGCTGACGGACGCGTCCCATCCGTTCACGGCTTCCATGATGGGGGCAAGGAGCAGATGGTCGAGGTGCTCGATGCAGCCCAGCTTCATGTGCAGATTGCCGTCGTGACCGGCCTCGTCGCTCGCTTCGACGTGCAGATAGACGAAGTCGCGTGTGCGCAACGCATCGATGGCTGCCGTCGCTTTCGCACGGAAGTCGGTGTCCCACAACCCTGTTGCTCCAGGCACTTCGATGATGTCCAGGCCTGCATAGCGGCCAATGCCGCGGATGAGGTCAACAGCCGTGATGACGGCTCCACTGCGAATCTGCGGGAAGGTTGCAGTCAAGGGCACCATCTTGGGGCGATAACCTCCTCCCCACGGCCAGATGCAGTTAGCGGCATCCATGCCCCGTTTCTGCCGCTCGATGTTGAGCGGATGCGTCGGGAGAAGCTCTTGACTTTTCAGGATAAGCTCGGTGAGCAGCTGTGCTGTCTCCTCGGCTTCCGGACGTTCCGCCCTCAGCATATAGTCGCGCCAAGGTTTCAAGGGGATGTCGTGAGGCGGCGTACAACGCAGATGCTTGTTGCCGCCCTTGATGACCAGCAGGTGACGGTACTGGACGCCCGTATAGAAATGTATGCGTTCCGAACCAAGCTTCTCCTGAAGGAAACGTATGAGTACGTCGCCTTCCTCCGTCTCGAGTCGTCCGCACGAATGGTTCTTCAGTAGGTCGCCCTCCAAGCAAACCAGATTGCAGCGCAAGGCAAGGTCGTCGGGGGCAAGTTCCACGCCGATGCTCGCCGCCTCGAGCGGTCCGCGCCCTTCATAGACAAGATGCTGGTCGTAGCCGAGGATGCTGGAATTGGCTACCTCGCTGCCGGGATGGAAACCGTCGGGAATCGTCTTCAGGAGGCCATTGCGTCCGTGGCGTGCCAGCCAGTCGAAGTGTGGCGTGTCGGCATACTGCAGGAGCGTCTTCCCCCTCAGTTCTTCGCACGGCCAGTCGGCCATCCCGTCGCCGAGAATGATGAGATGTTTTTGCGTCATCCTATCTTTTTACCTTTTTGAATCAAGCCAGGCTCATGATGTCGGCAAAGACGCCGGCTGCCGTCACGCTGGCACCTGCACCGTAGCCCTGAATGAGCATCGGGTACTTGCGGTAGCGCTCGGTGGTGAGCATCACGATATTGTTGCTGCCTTCAAGCACGTAGAACGAGTGATTGTGGTCGAATTCCTGCAGGGAGACGCTTGCGTGTCCGTCCTCGAGCTTTGCCACGAAGCGCCACACCTTCTTCTGCCGTTCAAGCTCCTGCCGCCGCGATTCGAAGTCGGCATCAAGCGATGGCAGGTTCTTCCAGAACTCTTCCAGCGTTCCGTCGAAGAACGACTGCGGAATGAAGAGCTTGGCTTCCACATCCTCTTGGCTGATTTTGTAGCCGGCTTCGCGAGCCAGGATGACGAGCTTGCGGATGACGTCCTTGCCGCTCAGGTCGATGCGTGGGTCGGGTTCGCTGTAGCCTTCTTCCTTTGCCATGCGAACTGTCTCGCTGAAGGGAATGTCCTTGCTGATTGTGTTGAAGATGAAGTTAAGCGTTCCACTCAGAACGGCCTCAATTCTAAGTATCTTGTCGCCTGAGTTGCAGAGGTCGTTGATGGTGCGTATGATGGGCAGGCCAGCCCCGACGTTTGTCTCGAAAAGGAACTTCACGCCTCGCCTCTGGCTTGTCTGCTTGAGTCGCTGGTAGTTGGCAAAGTCGCTGCTTGCTGCAATTTTGTTGGCAGCGACAACATTGATATTGTGTTCAAGGTAGTCGGCGTAAAGGCCGGCTACTTCCTCGCTGGCTGTGCAATCGACGAAGACGCTGTTGAAGATGTTCATGCCGATGACCTCGTCGTGCAGTCGCTGGATGTTGCTCACCGGAGCGGCAGCAAGCTGCTCGCGGTAATTCTCCAGGTTTATTCCCTCGCGGGTGAACATCGCGTTGTGTCCACTTGCTATGCCTACGACGTTGAGCTTCAGCCGCAGTTCGCGCATCAGCTTTTCCTGCTGTTGGTGTATTTGCTCAAGCAGGCTTCCGCCTACCGTGCCCACACCGCAAATGAAGAGGTTGAGTACCTGATACTCGGAGAGGAAGAACGAATCGTGGATGACGTTGAGTGCTTTGCGCAGGAAGTTTTGGTTGATGACGAAGGAGATGTTCGTTTCGCTGGCTCCCTGTGCACATGCAATCACGCTGATACCCGAGCGTCCGAGTGTCCCGAAAAGCTTTCCGGCGATGCCGGGAGTGTGTTTCATGTTCTCGCCCACGATGGCGACTGTGGCAAGTCCCTTCTCGGCAAGCATGGGGAACATCGCGCCGTCCTCTATCTCCTTCTGGAACTCTTGGTCCAGCACACGGCAGGCTGCATCTGCATCCTCGTCCTGCACGCCGATACTGGTGCTGTTCTCGCTGGAAGCCTGACTGACCATGAAGACACTGATGCCGCTTTGGGCCAGGCAGGTGAAGATGCGGCGGTTCACACCTATGACGCCTACCATGGAGAGTCCCGACACGGTGATGAGCGTCGTACCCTTGATGCTGCTGATGCCCTTGATGCTACGGTTGTCGTCCTCCACCTCGTCCTTGATGATGGAGCCGGGGGCATCGGGGTTGAATGTGTTCTTGACAAGGATAGGGATGTGCTTGATGCAGACCGGATAGATGGTGGGCGGATATATCACCTTGGCTCCGAAGTTGCTGAGCTCCATCGCCTCAATGTATGTCAACTCCGGTATGACGTAGGCCGAACTGATGACGCGCGGGTCGGCTGTCATGAAGCCATCCACGTCGGTCCATATCTCCAGGACACTGGCATCCAGTGCCGCAGCAATGATGCTGGCGGTGTAGTCGCTGCCGCCCCTGCCAAGGTTCGTCACCTCCCCGCTCTCCGCGTCGGTACTGATGAAGCCCGGTACGATGCTTACCTTGGGAAACTGTTGCCAAGTCTTCTTGACGAGTCTGTCCGAGAGTTCCTTGACGAGGCGGTTCTTCCCAGCCTTGAATTCCGTCTTGATGAACTCGCGGCTGTCAAACCATTCGGCTCCTTCTACCAGTGCAGCGACAATCAGGCAACTGATGCGCTCGCCATAGGAGACGATGGCTGCCTGTGTCTTTGGACTAAGGTCGCGGATGAGATAGACACCCTGATAGATACTGCGCAACTCTTCGAGCAATTCGGCCACGGCAGCTTTCAGGTTGTCGCGTTTCGGGCCGGCTGGCAGGATGTCAGATATCATCGCTTCGTGTCGCTCGGCTATCTCTGCAAACGACTTTTGGTAGGCGATGTTGCCTTCAACGGCCATCTGACTCGTCCGGATGAGCTTGTCGGTAATGCCCCCTAAGGCACTGACCACGACAATGACAGGCTCTGTCTGCCTCTCGACAATCCTCTTAACACTCAGTATGCTTTCTACGGAACCGACCGACGTTCCGCCAAACTTCATTACTTTCATCCTTGCTCGTTTAGAATGTCATTTCTATAAATCGCGTGCAAAGGTACAAAAAAATGAAGAATGAAGAGCGAAGAATGAAGAATTATTTCGTAACTTTGCACTGAAATAACAAGAAATAATAGATTCAAGGGAAGTCCAGCTTCCGGAACCTAAATAAAATGATACATGGTAAATGAACTGACACTTCGTCTTCTGCCCCGGCAGGCTTTCAACGAACAGAGCATCCGGGCCTATCTGCGGGATGAGAAGGGCATTGATGCCCAGGCCGTCCGCGTCGTCCGACGAAGCATTGATGCCCGTCAACGTACGGTCTATGTCAACTTGACCGTCAGGGCTTACATTGGCGAAGAGCCGCCTTTGCAAGACTTCGAGCCGATAGTCTGGAACGATGTCAGCGACAAACCGCAGGTCATCGTCGTGGGTGCAGGTCCAGGCGGACTTTTTGCTGCCTTACGTCTCATCGAGCTTGGCCTGAAGCCTATCGTCGTAGAAAGAGGAAAAGACGTGCGCGAGCGCAAGAAGGACTTGGCACGCATTCGCCCCGAGCAGCGGGTTGACCCCGAAAGCAACTATTGCTTCGGCGAAGGCGGGGCTGGGGCGTACAGCGACGGAAAACTCTTCACGCGCAGCAAGAAACGTGGCAACACTGACCGCATTCTGCAAATTTTCGTCCAGCATGGTGCAAGTCCGGCCATCCTCAGCGATGCCCATCCGCATATCGGCACTGACCGCCTTCCCCGAGTCATCGAGTCGATGCGAGAAACAATCCTCCGTTGCGGCGGCGAGGTACACTTCCAGACGAAGATGACGGGACTGCTCATTGACGATTCGTCATCGACCGTTGACCATTGTCAGAAGTGTGTCGTTGGCGTTGTTGCAGAAAAGATGGTCAATGGTCAGTGGTCAATGGTCAATGAACTCCGTGGCCCCGTCATCCTTGCAACCGGACATTCTGCTCGCGATGTCTATCGCTACTTGGCTTCCGCCGGCATCGACATCGAGGCGAAGGGCCTGGCTATAGGTGTCCGCTTGGAACATCCTGCAGAGCTTATTGACCAGATACAGTACCACAGCAAGCAGGGACGTGGCAAGTGGTTACCTGCCGCAGAGTACAGCCTTGTGACGCAAGTTCAGGGACGCGGCGTATATAGCTTCTGCATGTGTCCCGGCGGCTTTGTCGTGCCTGCGGCAAGCGGCCCCGAACAGGTCGTGGTCAACGGAATGAGTCCTTCCAACCGAGGCGGACACTGGAGCAACAGCGGCATCGTGGTGGAAATAAGGACGGAGGACATGGCAACTATTCTTCCAACGTCTTCCTCCTCAAAGGAAGAGTCCCATGTCCCTCTCCAAAAGGAGTTGGCAGGAATCTATTTGCAGGAAGAGCTCGAGAGGCAATGCTGGCTGCAAGCCAACCGGCAGCAGACGGCTCCCGCACAAAGGATGACCGACTTCGTCAATGGTCGTCTCTCGGCCTCTCTTAGTCCTTCTTCCTATGCACCGGGCCTGCTGGCAAGTCCGCTGCATTTCTGGTTGCCCGAGTTCATTGCCGGTCGTCTGCGCGAAGCCTTCCGTCTGTGGGGCAGGCAGAAGCGTGGTTTCCTGACAGAAGAAGCCACCGTCATCGGCATTGAGACACGCACCAGCAGTCCTGTCCGCATCCTTCGCGACAGCGAGACTCTCCAGCATGTCCGCATCGGTGGACTGTTCCCTTGCGGCGAGGGGGCAGGCTATGCTGGGGGCATCGTCAGCGCTGCCGTCGATGGAGAACGCTGCGCAGAAGCTGTCGCGTCACAACTGAACAACCATTCAACTATTTGAACCTTCATGAGAGAAAAGTATCAACAGATAAGAAACAATGACGAACTGAACGAGCTCCTGAAGCAATCAGGACAAGAGCAGGAGCTGAAACGATTCATCTTCCAGAACGTCAATTTCGCCCAAGTGCCAGAGAAGGCCCTGCAGTATTCTTACCGCGAATGCCTTTTCCTCAGTTGTCGCCTTCCGATGGGGCTAAAGCGACAGTCGAGAGATTGCCTCTTCCTGCCGAACATGGGCGAGACATTCGGTTTCCCAAGCCACCTTTATTCTCCTGAGGAACTTTACGACGGCTACGACCCAGACATCCCTGACTCCTACGAGAAATGCTACGACGGATGTGTCTATCGCCACTACTTGAAGAAAGGAAAACGAGAGACCGACTTCAAGGAAACACTGGCCCGTACTCTCCACGACCATTCCGTCAGCGACTGCCTGCAGGACTACCTCTCGCACTTCAACGAGCATCGGCTGATTGGCGTCATGGGCGGACACGGGCTCTCGCGCCTCGACTTGGCTTACAGGCAAGTAGTCCACCTGAGCAAACACCTTACAGAGAAAGGCTTCTTGATGATAACGGGCGGTGGCCCTGGTGCAATGGAAGCTATACATCTTGGAGCATGGATGGCCGGCCATACGGAAGAAGAGTTGCAGGAAGCACTCTCCATCATGTCCGTTGCACCTTACTACACCGATTCGCTTTGGCTTTCGACAGCCTGGCAGGTCCACAACCGCTACCCGAATCTCGGGTACGAAAGCCTCGGCGTCCCAACATGGCTCTATGGGCATGAACCATCCACGCCGCTTGCAACGCACATAGCAAAGTACTTTGACAACAGCATCCGCGAGGACGGCATCCTCACCATCGCCCGTGGCGGCATCATCTACACGCCAGGCAGTGCCGGCACCCTTCAGGAAATCTTCCAGGAAGCCGTACAGAACCACTACCTTACCTTCGGCTATTCCTCGCCAATGATTTTCATGGGGAAGGAGTTCTGGACGGAAACCGTACCAGTCTGGCCCCTGATTATGACGCTCGTCAATAATGGTACGTACAAGAACCTCAACCTCTGCCTGACGGATGTCATAGAAGAAGCGGAACAGGTGCTGAAAAAAGATTTGAAATGAAAAAGGGGCGCACTGGTGATGTGATGAAACTCCGAAAAACAGGTTTTGAGGGTTCGCTTCCTTTGTAATCCACCTAACCAGAAACGGGATGGCACGCCATTGGCAAGCGAAACAGTTCTCGGTAATAAAATGTAAATTGATGAGTATCCCGATCAAACCAGTACGCCCGTATCGTTGTCAGTGTCCTGCCAGCTGCAAGACGCGTTATCGGACTTCAATTATAATGCAAAAATAGTGCTTCTTAGTATAATATGCAAGTTTTCTTCCCTTTTTCTTCTGTTACTTTTGTTATTTTGCCGAATTAATACTACTTTTGTTTGGAATTTGATATATAAAGCACAACATGACACTACATTTCTCGATAGAATACCGGACAGAGTGGGGGCAGGCCATCGAAGTGGAACTTTGCCTCATTTCTGCCGACGGAAAGACACACATGCAACGGTTCCCACTCGAGACGGATGACGGGCTCCACTGGAAGGGACTCTGCACGCTCCATTCACGCAGCAAACAGATGCGATACTCCTATGTCGTGACGCAGGGAAGCACCATTCTCCGTCGCGAATGGGATGTGGTGCAACACCTCCTTCCTGCCGACGATGCCCGCACCTATTTCCTCTGCGACCATTGGCGCGACATGCCCGAAAACTCCTATTGCTACACTGATGCTTTCCTTGCTGCCAACGGCCTAAGAAAGGCAGCAGCGGCCACCATTGCACTGTTCCCTCACACGTATCTCTTCTGCGTACAGGCCCCGCAACTGGCCGAAGGGGAGAGGGTGGCACTCATCGGCGACCAGCCTGCGCTCGGCAACTGGGACACGGCACGTGCGCTCCCCATGATACCTTCCGGCGAGCACGGATGGCAGCTCTCCATCAGTGCCGAAGGAATGCGATTGCCCTTCCAATATAAATATGTAGTCATTCCGGCAAAGCTTCAGGGGAAGGAAGCACAGGACATTACCCTCATGAAGGACTTCGAGAGAAGGAATATCCGTTGGGAAGAAGGTCCAAACAGAGAGAGTCCTTCTCTTCAGGCTAAAGTGGATGGCTCACTGGTCGTAGCCCTTTCCGATGGAGAAATCCGGGTGGCAAAGCCTAAGTGGAAGGTGGCGGGCCTTGTCGTACCGCTCTTCTCGCTTCGCTCGGAGGGGAGTCAGGGCATCGGCGACTTTGGCGACCTCGGCGAGATGGCCGGTTGGGTTGCCTCGACGGGTATGCACGCTATTCAGCTCCTGCCCATTCACGACACGACTCAGAATCGCACTTTCACCGACAGCTATCCCTACAACGCCATCAGCGTCCGAGCTCTGCATCCCGTCTATGCCGACCTTCGGCAGTTGCCGCTTGCCGATACCAAGAAGCTCGCTTCGTTTCGCAGGCGTTGGCAGAAACTGAATGCCCTTCCTGCGCTCGACTATGTGGAGGTCATCAAGTTGAAGGAAGCTTACCTGCATCAATACTACGAAGAACAGAAGGCAGCTCTTGAAGGAAATGCCGACTACCGCACCTTTACCGAGAGGAATACCGAATGGCTCCAGCCCTATCAGGCTTTCTGCCATCTGCGTGACACGTACGGCACCCCCGACTTCTCCCTCTGGCCGAAGCTGTCGAAGTACAATCGCGGTGCCGTGTCCAGGTATATCGACCTCCATGCCGAAGAGGTCGGTTACTATGCATTCGTGCAATACATCCTCCATTGCCAGCTGTCCGACGCTGCCGAGAGAGCCCATCGCTGCAAGGTCTTCCTCAAGGGAGACCTGCCCATCGGCATCAGCCCCATGAGCGTAGAGGCATGGCAGGAGCCCCACCTCTTCCACATGGACATGACGGCAGGCGCACCGCCTGACGACTTTGCACGAGAAGGGCAGAACTGGGGCTTCCCCACCTACAACTGGGAACGCATGGCTGCCGACGGCTATCACTGGTGGCGCCAGAGACTGAAAGGAATGGCGCAGTACTTCAGTGCCTATCGCATCGACCACATCCTTGGCTTCTTCCGCATCTGGCAAATCCCCAAGGGCAGCCCGACAGCTCTGCTCGGACAGTTCTCCCCGGCTTTGCCCATGAGCATTGCCGAAATAGAATCCTACGGCCTGCGCTTCAATCCGGACCTCTTCGTGCCTCATCATCCTTCTTCCGAAGGGGTAGGGGACAACAAGCCCTCCCCGGCTGAAGACAGGAAGGTTGAGCTCTTCCATCCCCGTATTGGCGTCATCGGTGAAGGAGCCTGGCGCAGCCTTCCAAAGAATGAACAGGATGCCTTCATCCGCCTCTATGAGGACTTCTACTTCCGCCGCCACAACGACTTCTGGGCAGCTTCCGCAATGCAGAAACTTCCTGCACTCATCGGTGCCACGGACATGCTCGTCTGCGGTGAAGACCTGGGAATGGTGCCGGCCTGTGTCGGGCCCGTCATGCGACAGCTCGGCATCCTCAGCCTCGAGATACAGGCCATGCCGAAGACTTACGGCGTGCCCTTCGCCCAGCTGAAACAGAACCCTTATCGAAGCGTCGCAACCATCTTCACCCATGACATGCCTACGCTTCGGCTCTGGTGGAAGGAAGATGCCGGGCGGACACAGTTCTACTACAACACCGTGCTCGACCACAAAGGCGATGCACCTGCTGAACTGTCTGCGAGTCTCTGTGAGGAAATTGTGGCACAGCACCTTAACTGTCCTTCTATGCTTTGCCTTATCAGCCTGCAGGATTGGCTTTCAATGGACGAGGACTTGCGCAATCCTCATCCCGAAATGGAGCGCATCAATGTCCCGGCCAATCCGAGGCACTACTGGCGCTACCGCATGCACCTGCCCGTCTCTCGCCTCCAGCAGGCCGCAGCCTTCAATGACCGCCTCCGCGAGCTCATCGCCCGTTCTGGCCGGTGACATCTACGATTGAGGGGACTGTCAGAAGTTTTCGTAGAGGCGCTTCGTCTGAGGCACGATTTCCTGTCGGGTGGCACTTTCGTGCCCCGAGGCCGAAATAATGGCTTAAATCGAGCTATGTGTGAGTATCAAGGGGTTGCGAGGTGGTAAAAGACGAAGGGATGTTGCGATTATATAGGAGAGAAACGTCGTGTTGCAAAACAAAGCATGGATTTTGGCAAAAATCGCCTTGAAGCCACAACGAAAAGAACGCGTCGCGTTGGGCAAAACGTCGTGACGTGTTGGCCAACACGACGTGAGCTTATTGGCATAGGCTCGCGTCGTGTCTTGCGATGCGACGTTTCAAGAGAGATAATGATGTAAAGATTTATCTGATGCCGCGTGCATTGAGGGCACGGACGTATCGTCGGGCATTGCGATAGTGCTCTTGGAGAGTCTTGGCGAAGTTGTGGGTGCCGGAGAAGTCCTCCTTCGCACACATATATATATATGGGTGTTCTACGTGATTGAGGACGGCATCCAGCCCGGCGATGCTTGCAATGCGGATGGGGCCTGGGGGCAGACCCGGGACAAGGTAGGTGTTGTAAGGGCTCTCGGTCTTGAGGTGTTTGTTCAGGATGCGCCGCAGGGCAAAGTCGCCGACGGCATACTTCACGGTCGGGTCGGCCTGCAGGGGAATTCCGAGTCGCAGACGGTTGAGGTAGAGGCCGGCTATCATGGGCTTCTCTGTGTCGTTGGCCGTCTCTTCATCGACGATGCTTGCCAGTGTAGCTACTTCCTCGTGCGTCAGTGCACAGGCTTGTGCCTTTGCCTTGCGGTCGGCAGTCCAGAAACGCTTGTTTTCGCGCTCCATACGCCCGATGAACCCGTCAAGGGAGACATCCCAATAGACCTCGTAGGTGTTGGGGATGAAAAGAGCCGGAATGGTAGCCGTCGTGTATCCGTGAGCGGCGCAGTACGTGCTGTCCGTCAGTGCCGAGGCTATCTCAGTGGAGTCCATCATGAGGCTCTGCGAGAGCACGGCTGCAAGCCGGTCCATCGTGCGGGCCGTGGGAATGACGAGTCGGATGGGCTCCTGAATGCCGTTGCGCAGCTGGCGGTACAGTTCCAGGCACGACATGCCCGCATCAACGCGGTAACGTCCTGTGCGTATTCGGTACTTGAGCAACCGTCCATAGACATCCCATCGCCAGCCGAGTTCAGACTTTGCGCGGACGCTGTCGGGCGTGTCGTCGCGGTCAATGTATATCAGCCGGCCTTCTCCGTCGTCTGCAGCCACCCGTGCAGTCGTCAAGGTGAGAACGCCGAGGACCGACAGACCAATCATCAGTATGACGGCAACAAGAACCGTCCAAAATGTCTTTCTGTTCATCATTAGCAATGCTTTAACGGGTGCAAAAGTACATAAATTCGCCCTAAACACAAAATTTTTCCCTTTTCACTTTCAGCTTTTCACATTTTGTTGTATCTTTGCACCCGCAAACCGCCACTATGGCTCAGTTGGTAGAGCAACGCATTCGTAATGCGTGGGTCCGGGGTTCGAGTCCCCGTAGTGGCTCAGTTGATGCAGAAGAGAGAGTTCCTTGGATGGAGCTCTCTCTTGTTGTTTTAGCGAGTTGGGGCATTCTGCGGGAGCTGTAGTCTGTTAAATAATCATAAAAAACTCGCCTGCGCGATATAATATAATGTATAGGCTTGTTCAATTCGAAGATTTGTTGTAACTTTGCAGCGCCTTATGAAGGCATGCGATTATTAACTATAATTTATTAACTCTTTAATTAATCTGTATGGCAGATTTCAAGAATGTTGCTCCCCTCGAAGACTTCAACTGGGAGGCTTACGAAAAGGGCGACAGCAACACCAACGAGAGCCGTGAGGCTCAGACAGAGGCCTACGAAGGTTCTCTGAACAAGGTAAGTGACCACGACGTAGTTGACGGAACCGTCATCTCGATGAATAAGCGCGAGGTGGTGGTCAACATCGGCTTCAAGAGCGATGGTATCATACCTATGAGTGAATTCCGCTACAATCCCGACCTGAAGGTGGGCGATACTGTAGAGGTTTACATCGAAAATCAAGAAGACAAGAAGGGTCAGCTCATTCTTTCTCACAAGAAGGCACGTGCTTCCCGCTCTTGGGACCGTGTGAACGAAGCCCTGAACAATGACGAAATCATCAAGGGCTATGTCAAGTGCCGCACTAAGGGCGGTATGATTGTAGATGTCTTCGGCATCGAAGCATTCCTGCCCGGCAGCCAGATTGACGTCAAGCCCATCCGCGACTACGATATCTTCGTTGGCAAGACGATGGAGTTCAAGGTTGTCAAGATCAACCAGGACTATCGCAATGTCGTTGTCAGCCACAAGGCTCTCATCGAGGCAGAGCTCGAGGCTCAGAAGAAGGAAATCATCAGCAAGCTCGAGAAGGGTCAGGTGCTCGAAGGCACCGTCAAGAACATCACTAACTATGGCGTGTTCATCGACCTGGGCGGCGTAGATGGTCTCATCCACATCACCGACCTGAGCTGGGGCCGCGTCAGCGACCCGAAGGAGGTTGTCGAACTCGACCAGAAGATCAATGTCGTTATCCTCGACTTCGACGACGAGAAGAAGCGCATCTCCCTCGGCCTGAAGCAGCTCACTCCGCATCCTTGGGATGCCCTCGACCCCAACCTGAAGGTGGGCGACCACGTGAAGGGCAAGGTTGTCGTGATGGCCGACTACGGTGCATTCATCGAGATAGCTCCCGGCGTGGAAGGTCTTATCCACGTCAGCGAGATGTCCTGGAGCCAGCACCTGCGCAGCGCTCAGGACTTCATGAAGGTGGGCGACGAGGTGGAAGCCGTCATCCTCACCCTCGACCGCGAGGAGCGCAAGATGTCGCTCGGCATCAAGCAGCTTAAGGAAGATCCCTGGGAGAACATCGAAGAGCGCTATCCCATTGGCAGCAAGCACATTGCCAAGGTACGCAACTTCACCAACTTCGGCATCTTCGTCGAGATTGAGGAAGGCGTGGATGGCCTCATTCACATCAGCGACCTCAGCTGGACCAAGAAGATCAAGCACCCCAACGAGTTCACACAGATTGGTGCCGAGATTGAGGTATGCGTGCTCGAGATTGACAAGGCAAACCGCCGTCTCTCCCTCGGCCACAAGCAGCTCGAGGAGAATCCTTGGGATGTCTTCGAGACAGTCTTCACCGTTGACAGCATTCACGAAGGCACTATCGTCGAGATGCTCGACAAGGGTGCAGTCGTACAGCTCGAGTACGGCGTGGAAGGCTTTGCCACTCCCCGTCACCTCGTCAAGGAGGATGGCACTCAGGCTCAGAAGGGCGAGAAGTTGCAGTTCAAGGTGATTGAGTTCAACAAGGAGAGCAAGCGCATCATCGTCTCTCACAGCCGCATCTTCGAGGACGTGCAGCGTGCCGAAGCCCGCGAGGCCAAGAAATCTACCCGCAAGGCATCTGCCGCCAAGGAAGAGGCACCGTTGGTTCAGAACCAGGCTGCCAGCACCACTCTCGGTGACTTCGATGCTCTGGCAGAGCTGAAGGCCAAGATGAAGGCCGGTGAGAAGGCCGCAGAACCCGTGGCAGAACCCAAGGCTGAGGCAGAACCCGTAGCCGAACCGAAAGCAGAATAACCGTTTTTTTGTGATACTTAGTTGAAAGGCCCCGTCCCCTTTGTGGGGCGAGGCCTTTTGTATTTCATACTGGCTTTGAACTTTGAACTGAACATACTCGGATGTGGCTCGGCCAAGCCCTCTACCCGTCACCAGCCGTCGGCGCAGATACTGAACGTGCGAGGCAAGTACTTCCTCATCGACTGTGGCGAAGGGGCACAAACCCAGATGCAGCTGATGGGGCTCTCAATGGCGAACATTGGCCACGTCTTCATCAGCCACAATCACGGCGACCATGTCTTCGGACTGCCCGGACTCATCGGAACGATGGACCTGTTGGGCCGCACAGCCGAACTGCACGTCCACGGACCGCAGCAGATTGGCGAGCTGCTCGACTTCCTGGTCCGTACCTATTACGCCGATATCCGCTATCCGCTTCTCTTCCATCCTGTTGACACCCGCCGCCATGAACTTATCTACGAGGACCGCAGCATCACGGTTCACAGCATTCCCCTGGAGCACCGCATCCCGTCGGTTGGCTACCTCTTCAGGGAAAAGCCTCGCCTGCCGCACATCAGGCGGGAAATGATTGAAGCCTACGGCATTCCCTTCAGCCAGATCAACAACATCAAGGCCGGAGCATCGTGGACGACAGAAGACGGAACCGTCATTCCCCACGAGCGGCTCACCTCGCCGGCCATGAAGCCACGCTCCTACGCCTATTGTTCCGACACGGTCTATCTGCCAGAGCTAAAGGATATTATCGAAGGCGTCACACTGCTCTACCACGAAGCCACCTACATGCATGAACGTGCACTCCGCGCAGAGCAGACCCGTCACACCACAGCCATCCAAGCCGCCACCCTTGCCCGCGACGCAAGGGTAGGGCGCCTGTGTATCGGACATTTCAGCGCAGCCATCAAGGACGAGGATGCCTTGCTCCGCGAGGCTCAAAGTGTCTTTCCCGATACCGTCCTCGCCAAGGAAGGACTTGTCATCGACATCAAGTAGAATCCATAGCCTCGCGCAAAAGTATTACTGACACTTCGGTAAAATCTTATCGAGGTGCAATAAAAGCCATCTTGACGTGTGGCAAAACTATTTTCACGTCATGAAAATCTTTTTTCACGTCATGAAAATAGATTTTCAAAGCTTGAAAATTAATTTTCACGTCGTGAAAATAGTTTTATCACGTGTTGTCCGGGAGTTTATTACTGTTGGGACAGTATTTTGTCTCTTTCATCCAGTTTTTTTCCATCAGGTATTTGTCCGTACAATAAACATGTGTCATTCTTCGTTATAAAAAGTGTAACTAACTTCTAAACCTATTATTTATATGAAAAACAGTACAAAATTCTGGATGTGCTTTGCGGGTACAGCACTCGTGGCACTTGGTGTGCTTTGCATTGTAAAGCCTGACATTACTCTTATCAGTGCCGCATGGGTTCTGGGATGTCTCACACTTTTTGCAGGCATATCGAAACTTATCTTTACGTTTCAGACACAAGCCTTCATGCCGAACAGTGGAACTCGTATGCTCAGTGCATTGCTCGACATTTTCTTCGGTTGCTTTTTCCTGTTCAACATTCTTGGCACAGCCGTTTCCCTGCCTGTCGTGTTTGCCATCTGGGTGCTTGTTGAAGGCTTGGTAATTGCCGTGCAAAGCTTTGACTATAAGTCTGTAGGGTTCCAATACTGGTGGGTCGTGCTGATACTGGGCATCTGCGGTGCCATACTTGGTGTCCTCGGCCTGAAGAACCTGGACGTTACAGCCCTTACGCTTTCTACTATCATCGGATGCGCCATCATTGCAAACGGCCTGGCTTACTTCTGCGCACTGCTGGGCATAAAACGTTTCGAAGAGTTTATCGAAGACTAACAATCAGTACTTGTCAACGGATACGAGAAAGGGGCTGTGTCAAATTGAATGACACAGCCCCTATTATAGCATTAACTACGAACTTCACCAGTTAGACGAGTTTATAGCAGCCTAAGCTATTTACTTCTGAGCTTGCGCAGGAGTTCCTTGTTGATGGTGCTGATGCGGCGCTGGCTTTCTCGGAAGTCGGCGCGGATGTCGGCTCCCAAGGTGGAAATCTCCTCGTTGACACCGTGATAGAAATCAGTGAAGGAGCGGAGTAGGGGAGGGAGATAGGGCTGCTCGCGCGTGCTGACCACCATGCGGATGCCTTTCGGTACGAGCCGGACATCCAAGTCCACGCCGGCCTCCTTGGGGTCGCCGTCGAAATGGATAACGCCCGGAGCAGAGCGCCTGATGTGAAGATGCTTGCAACGGAAGGAACGGATTCGGCTGTTGCTCGTAATCGTCTTGTTGAAAAGCTGAATAGCAATCTGCGGAGCCTCAAGGACGGTGAACGGCTCCATCAGCGTCACGTCCATCAAGCCGTCGCTCATACTGGCGTGGGGCGCAATAAAGACGTTGTTGCCGTACTGACTGGCATTGGCACAGGCAATGAGGAATGCCTGATAGACCTGCTTCTCGCCGTCGATGGTTATCTCGTAGGTGTCGGGTTTGTACTTCAAGCCTTCCTTCAGCGTGTTTTCGATGTAGGTGAGCAGTCCGCGGCGGCCTGCCTTGGCAAAGCGGTCACTGATAAAAGCATCGAAGCCTACGCCGCAAGTGCAGAAGAATGGTTCCTGGTCGATCATGCCATAGTCGAGGAGCTCGATGTGGCACTCGGCTATGACCTGGAGAGCACCTTCAGCATTCATTGGTATATAGAGGTGTCGCGCCAGTCCGTTGCCGCTGCCGCAGGGTATGATGCCGAGGGCCGTGTCGGTATGGATGAGTCGCCGGGCCACCTCGTTGACAGTGCCGTCGCCGCCTACTGCCACGACAACTTCCGCGCCCTCCCTGACAGCCTGGTCAGTAAACTCGGCTGCATGTCCTTTGCGCTCCGTCCAGCGAATGGAACAGTCAAAGCGATGACCGTCCAGAAACTCCGGAATGAGGTCGATGATTTGGCTCTTGTCCGACGTACCCGAAATGGGGTTTACAATGAATACTATCTTTGTCTTTTTATCCATCTTCAGTACTGCAAAGATATAAATAAATTAAGATATGGACGTAAAGAGACAAGAAAAATAAAGATTAAGGGAAAAAATATGGAGCAAGGAACGTAAACTAAGAACTTTTTTTGTACCTTTGCAGCAAATTTTGCCCCACAGTGGGTTTTCTATTGAAACAATATGGGATTATTACAAGAAAAATGCGCTAAGTACACACTTCCTCAAGAATTCATGGCGCAGGGAATTTACCCTTACTTCCGCGAGATAGAAGGGAAACAGGGCACAGAGGTGATAATGGAAGGCCGTCGCGTCCTGATGTTCGGTTCCAATGCCTACACAGGACTGACAGGCGACCAGCGCGTCATCGACGCCGGCTGCAAAGCCATGCAGAAGTATGGCAGCGGATGCGCAGGCAGCCGATTCCTCAATGGTACGCTCGACATCCACGTCCAGCTGGAGAAAGAACTCGCAGAGTTCGTCGGCAAGGACGAGGCACTCTGCTTTGCAACGGGCTTTACCGTCAACAGCGGAGTCATCAGCCAGCTGGTTGACCGCAACGACTACGTCATCTGCGACGACCGGGACCATGCCAGCATCGTTGATGGACGACGTCTCAGCTTCGCCACTCAGCTCAAGTTCAAGCACAACGACATGGAGGACCTCGAAAAGCAACTCCAGAAGTGCGAGCCTGACCGCATCAAGCTGATTGTCGTGGACGGAGTCTTCAGCATGGAAGGAGACCTCTGCAAACTGCCCGAGATTGTCGAGCTGAAGAAAAAGTACAATGCCACCATCATGGTCGATGAAGCACACGGCATCGGCGTGTTCGGCAGGCAGGGACGTGGCGTTTGCGACCACTTTGGCCTGACCGACGAGGTAGATCTCATCATGGGCACCTTCTCCAAGAGTCTGGCTTCTATCGGTGGATTTATCGCATCCGACAGCAGTGTCATCAACTGGTTGCGCCACACCGTCCGCACCTATATCTTCAGTGCCAGCTGTACGCCGGCAGCCACCGCAGCCGCTCGCGAAGCACTCCACATCATACAGCAGGAACCGGAACGCCTGGAAGCACTCTGGAATGTCACGAACTACGCCCTGAAGCGTTTCCGCGAGGAAGGCTTCGAGATTGGCGACACCGAAAGTCCTATCATTCCGCTGTATGTACGCGATACGGACAAGACCTTCAAGGCCGTAGCCAAAGCCTTCAACGAAGGTGTCTTCATCAACCCCGTCATCCCGCCGGCCTGTGCTCCGCAGGACACATTGGTTCGCTATGCACTCATGGCAACTCACACACGCGAACAAGTTGACGAATCAGTCGAAAAACTCAAGAAAGTATTCAAGGAATTGGAAATCTTTTAATGGGCTAACAGAGCGACCAATCCTTGAAAAAGGCAATTCTAACTTAGTTATGTAATTGCCTTTTTTTCTTGAGTTCGCGTGCTTATATGTTTAATGGACGTTATGTTTAGTAAGAAATACGTGTATGTTTGAGCTCATCTCCGATTACGTCCCTACGGGCGACCAGCCGGAAGCCATTCAGCAACTGACAGACGGCATTCGTCAAGGAGTGCGGTCACAGACCCTGCTTGGCGTAACAGGCAGCGGCAAGACATTTACTATAGCAAACGTCATCCGGAACATAGGCAGACCGACACTCATCCTTTCGCACAACAAGACGCTGGCCGCACAGCTTTACGGCGAGATGAAACAGTTCTTTCCGCACAACGCCGTCGAGTACTACGTCAGCTACTACGACTACTATCAGCCCGAAGCCTATATGCCTTCGACTGATACCTACATCGAAAAGGACCTTGCCATCAACGACGAGATAGATAAAATGCGACTCTCGGCCACGAGTGCCTTGCTTTCAGGCAGACAGGATGTCATCGTGGTGAGTAGCGTCTCGTGCATATACGGCATGGGCAACCCCTCCACCTTCTACGAGAGCCTTCTGGAGCTGCGCGTCGGACAGAAGATTGACCGCAACGAACTGCTCCGCAGGCTGAACGAGATGCTCTACGTGCGCAATGACATCACCCTGTCGCGTGGCGAAGTACGCGTCAAGGGAGACACCGTTGACATTGCCTTGGCCTACAGCGACTTTCTCCTGCGAATCACCTTTTGGGGAGATGAAATCGAGAGCTTAGAAGAGTTGGATGCAGAACTGCTTGTACGCATTCAATCCTATGACTCCTACAAGGTTTACCCAGCCAACCTCTTCATGACATCTAAGGATGCACAGGAACGTGCCATTGTGCAGATACAGGAAGACCTGCGGGAACAGGTGGCTTTCTTTGAAAGGCAAGGCAAGGAGCTCGAGGCGAAGCGGTTACACGAGCGTGTCACATACGATATAGAGATGATTCGCGAGCTGGGACACTGCTCGGGCATCGAGAACTACAGCCGATACTTCGACGGTCGCTCCCCCGGTACACGCCCCTACTGCCTCCTCGACTTCTTCCCGAAGGATTTCCTCATTGTTATCGACGAGAGTCATGTCTCTGTGCCTCAGCTCCATGCTATGTATGGTGGCGACCAAGCACGCAAGAACACGCTCGTTGAGTACGGCTTCCGCTTGCCTGCTGCCAAGGACAATCGTCCGCTCAAGTTCGAAGAGTTCCAGGAGATGATAAACCAGGTCATTTATGTCAGCGCTACCCCAGCCGACTTCGAAATTGCAGAAAGCGAAGGCATCATCGTAGAGCAAGTCATTCGCCCGACAGGATTGCTTGACCCGTTGATTGAAGTCCGTCCGACCGAGAACCAGGTTGACGATCTCATGGAAGAGATTCAACAATGCGTTGAACGCAAGGAGCGCGTCCTTGTTGTCACCCTGACAAAGCGCATGGCAGAAGAGCTGACGGAGTATCTCTTGTCGAATGGCATCCAGACGGCATACATTCATAGCGACGTCGATACGTTGGAGCGTGTCCGTATCCTCTCGGAACTCCGTGCCGGCACATACGATGTGCTGGTCGGCGTGAACCTTCTGAGGGAAGGACTTGACCTTCCGGAAGTATCGTTGGTTGCAATTCTTGATGCCGACAAGGAAGGATTCCTGCGCAATCAGCGAAGCCTGACCCAAACAATTGGACGTGCCGCACGTAATGTAAACGGGAAGGCCATCATGTATGCCGACTCGATTACGGAAAGCATGGCAGCAACCATCAACGAGACAAACCGTCGCAGAGAAAAACAGTTGCGCTATAATGAAGAACACCACGTCACTCCGACGCAAATCAGAAAGGTATCAACGATGGGCGACTTGATACAGAACAGTCAGGCAGAACCGCGAGCATACGTCGAACAACCGCAGTATGAAGTGCTTGCCGTAGCCGAAGCTGAGACATTGACTCTTGATGAGAAGAAAAAGCGCATTGCAAACTTGAAGCGAAAGATGGAGGAGGCTGCCAAGAAGATGGAGTTCGTGGATGCCGCCATTCTCCGCGACGAAATGCTGAGACTCCAGGCGGAGTTATAAGTAGGCTTACTTCTTTATCTTTTCCCAAGTGTTGTCCTGCGAGGCATCGATGGCAAAGAGGATTTCGTAAGCCTTTTCTTTTTCCTCTTTCGTTCCTTTCTTCGCAAAGATGTTTACCAGTTCATCGCGCTTATATTCGGTGAAGAGCTGTGCCACCTTGGTCATGTTCTTAGCCGTGTTGGCTTCGTGCAGCAATTCGAGGGCATCGGCAATTGCAGCCCTGGCACTGTCCGGAGCTTCGGCCATGCGGTCGAGTCCTTTGCGATGATAGATGTAGTTGAACTCGCGCATCCCCTCCATTGCTCCGTCCATGTAGTCATTGAGCAGGGCAAAGCGGTTGCCGGTGTCGCCAAAAGGTTTCCAGCCCGGGAAGCCCAAGTTTTCTCCAGCTGTTACGATGTCCTCAGCGATGTGGAAACAGTCGGTTCCTCCTTTCAGGGCCATCGTATCAAGGTCCATACCAATAATCATATAGGCATAGTAAACAAGGAGGGCAACAAGGTTATTGTCGATTTGATTCGCCTGATACTCCAGCTGGTCGAACTCGCCGAAGGTGAAGGTGAAGTTCTCATCATTGACGGCATAGGTAACGGTATTGTACGAGCTGCCATAGACAGGCCGGCTGCAGTTCATGAGGAGGGTGCACTCGAAGGCATTTTCCTCCTGCTTGTAGGTGTTGACCGTAATGTTGAAGTTGCACTGAATCTTCTCGTTCTCGCGGAAAGGTATTTCCGTCCACTTGTGGTTGTTGAGGAAGTCCGTCAGCTTAGTCTGCAAGGCATCGAACACATCAGTCCGCGTGTTCTCTATCTTCGTGTGGTTGATAGTGACACGGGCATCGAGCTCTTGCGCTTCAAGTGTGTGAGGGGCAAGGAGAGCAGAGAGAAGTATCAGGGTGAGTCGCTTCATATATATATAACGTATAAGGGACACGATTTATTATTCGTTTTTCAGTTTTCTCCCTACCCTCTTTGCGATGCACTCGACGATGTCTTCCGCCACCTCGCGTTTTGTCTTGGTGTCGTAAGCAGTCAAATCATGATGGCTGTCGATGATTGTCACCTTGTTCGTATCGACCCTGAAGCCGGCTCCCTTGTCCTGAAGACTGTTCAGGACGATGAGGTCGAGGTTCTTACGCTTCATCTTGTCCTTGGCATTCTTCAGTTCGTTGTCCGTTTCGAGGGCAAAGCCTACCAGCATTTGCTTCTTTTGCTTGGCAGCTCCGAGCGCAGCGGCAATGTCCTGAGTTGGCTGCAGTCGGAGCAGCAGGTCGTCTCCTTTGCGTTTTATCTTCTTGTCGGCAGTTGTTTCAGGCGTGAAGTCGGCCACGGCAGCACAAAGGATGGCGATGTCAGCCTTGGGGAAGTTTGTCGTTGCAGCTTCGTACATCTGTGCAGCGCTCTCCACGTCGATTCTCCGGATGGCAGGGTGCTTGGCCTGCAACGTAACGGGGCCGCTGACGAGCAACACCTCTGCACCTTGTTCGGCACAGACTTCGGCAAGGGCGAATCCCATCTTTCCGCTGCTGTAGTTGCCGATGAAGCGGACCGGGTCTATCTTTTCATAAGTGGGGCCGGCTGTGATGAGCACTTTCTTGCCGGATAGCTTTTGCTGCCGGGCAAAGTGCTGTTCGAGCACCTCGACGATGCGTTCCGGTTCTTCCATCCGTCCTTTCCCTTCGAGGGTGGAGGCCAGGAAGCCTGTGCCCGGCTCAATGATGTGGTTGCCGTAGCTGACAAGTTTCTGCAGGTTCTGCTGTGTGGAGGGATGGGCATACATGTCGAGGTCCATTGCTGGAGCGATGAAGACGGGCACCTTGTTCTTTCCCTTCGTTGTCGCACCCTGATTCATGCTCAGGTAGGTTGTGACCAGGATGTTGTCGGCTATGCCGTTTGCCATCTTGCCAATCGTGCTTGCCGAGGCCGGTGCCACCAGCATTGCATCTGCCCAAAGCCCCAGGCTGACATGGGAATGCCAGCTTCCGTCGCGACGGTCGAAGAACTCGCTGACGACAGGTTTCTGCGTCAGGGTGGCAAGGGTCAGGGGTGTGATGAATTCCTTTGCTGAGGGAGTCATCACGACTTGCACTTCTGCTCCTTTCTTGATGAGCAGTCGGGCGAGAATGCAGGCTTTGTAGGCTGCAATGCTCCCTGTAATGCCGAGTACTATCTTCTTATTTTCCAGCATACTTCAATGCAAGGCGTTCAAGTGTTTGTTTTGTGTTTTGTGTGAAGTCTCCTTGCAGCACCCAATGCTTATAGTTGGGGTCCTTGCGCAGGACGTCCCTGACGGGTTGTCCTTTGTACTTGCCGAAGTTTACTATCTCTACGCCCTTATCGTCATAGATGAACCGGCAGGCAAGGTCAACGCCCTTTGATACTTGTGTGAAGTCGGCAAGGAATGCCACATCGTTCTTCAGCGTGTCGTGGTACCGGTCGAGCTGTGCTTCGAGCACTTCGAGCGTGGCCCGTGTATCGGCCAGGGCGCTGTGTGCATTCTCCAGGTTCTTGCCGCAGTAGAATTTGTAGGCAGCCACAAGGGTGCGTTGCTCCATCTTGTGGAAGATGTTCTGTACATCCACGAGGTGCTTCTCCGTGATATGTATGTCGATGCCGCTGAGGGCGAATTCCTCGGCAAGCATGGGCACGTCGAAGCGGTTGCTGTTATATCCGGCCAGGTCGCACCCCTCGAAGACTTCGGCCAGCTGCGGCGCTTTTTCCGCAAACGTGGGACAGTCCTTCACGTCCTGATCCATGATGCCATGAATGTCGCTGGCTTCCTTGGGGATGTGCATTCCGGGGTTAAACCGCAGCACTTCCGCCCGCTCGCATCCGTTGGGTTCAAGGCGGATGTAGCACAGCTCTACGATACGGTCTTTGCCTATCGTGAGGCCAGTCGTCTCGAGGTCAAAGAAGATGATGGGCTTTTCGAGCTTGAGTTTCATCGTAGCCCTTCCTTATTAGTCTTCTACGCGCATGGGCATGAGGAGCATGAGCACCTCGTCCTCGGGATTGTCGTCGGCGGGACGGATGACTCCGGGACGGCTGGGGTCGGCTACTTCGATGCGAATCGTCTCGCTGTCGAGTATGCCTGCTATCTCGAGCAGGAAGGTGCAGCTGAAGCCTATGCTGATTGGGTTGCTGTTGTATTCGCAGAGGATGAACTCTTCGGCGCGTGTGGCGTATTCGTTGTCCTGACCGGTCAGCTTGATATTGTTGTTTGCCAGTTCGAGCTTGACGAGTCCGCTGCTTTGGTTGCAGAAGACGCTGACACGCTTCAGGGCGCTGGTGAGTGCTTGGCGGTCAACGGTTGCAACGAAGGGATTGTTCTCGGGGATGACGGCGTTGTAGTTGGGGTAACGTCCCTCGATGAGACGGAAGTGCATCACCATGTCGGCAGAGGAGATGGTGGCTTTCTCCGAGTCGAAGGCGATGGAGATGTTCTCGTCTTCTTTCGTGAGGACTGCCTTCAGGATGGCGGACACCTTTTTCTGGAGTATGAAGCCTGCTGTCAGGCCGCTCTTGACGGTATGGTTCGTGTTGCGCACCAGCTTGCGTCCGTCCGTGCCGGCAAAGACGATGCAGTCGGGCTTGATATCGACGTAGATGCCGTTCATGACGAGGCGTATCTCGTCGTTGGCAGTGGCGAAGAGGCAGCGGTTGATGCCGTTGAGCAGGACGCTGGCTGGCATTTCGATGCGTGTGGCATCGTCGCTGACGGTCTTTGCCATCGGATATGGCGCGGCATCCATTGCCATTACGACAAACGAACCTGAGTTGTGTACGACCTTGACCTCCTGTGTGTCGGGGTTGTAGCCGATGTTCAGGGGTTGCTCGGCAAGTTCCTTCAGGGATTCCATCATCGTTTTGGCCGGGATGCAGAACTTGGCGTCGCCGCTCTGTTCGACTGTCGGAACGGTCGTAATGAAGTACTTCTCGCTGTCGGAAGCCGTGACAGTGATTGTTCCACCAGCCACATCAAGCAGGAAGCAATCCAGAATGGGCATTGAGTTTTTGCTGGCCATAACCTTGCTGGCAGCAGTCAGACGGCTGTAGAAAGCCGTGCTCGATACTTTGAAATTCATATTCCTTTATGTTGTTATACATTATTTCGCTCCACAAAGATAGCTTTTTTTCGTGCTTCATCAAAGAAAAGAACGGAAAAAAACACTTGAAACAAATAAATCTTCATTCTTGTGTGTCTTTTCTGATTTTTTATTTGTACCTTTGCAGCCAAAAACAAGAAAACAGCATAATTATGGAAGTTACTGGTAAAATTATCACGGAATTCAATGAACGAGGCGGCGTGAGCAGCAGGACGGGCAACGAATGGAAAGCCAAGTCCTATGTCTTGGAAGTGCCCGGAGAATATCCGCGTAAGCTGGTGTTCGATGTCTTTGGCGTTGACCGCCTACAGGCATTCAACATCCAGGTGGGCGAGACGCTGACCGTTCATTTCGATATTGACGCCCATGAATACAACGGTCGCTGGTTCAACGACGTACGCGCTTTCCGCGTTGATCGTGGTCAGGCTGCACCCGTTGCCGAACCAACCGCAGCTCAGGCTCCTGCCCAGGCAGCGGGCGCTGCTCCGATTCCTCAGGCCGCTCCTGTGCCTCCGATTGACGCAGCACCTTTCGAGGCACCGTCATCTACCGACGACCTGCCATTCTGAGGCGAACACAAGAAATGGCTCCGTAGCTTAGCTGTATAGAGCGTCGGATTCCGGTTCCGAAGGTCGCGGGTTAGAATCCCGCCGGAGTCACTTATCAGGGTAAGTGCAACAGTCTTCAAGCGAAGGGTGTTGCACTTTTTTGTTTTCTCCCGCGCAGACTCACTATACATTATATAATATGATTATCCTGGGTCGTACCACCAACGGAGGCTGTGTCAAAACAATGAAGAAGTTTCCAAACCACGAATTGCACGAATTACACGAATTTATAATTAGCTGACAAACAGCAGTTGAATAATTCGTGTAACCTGTTCCGAAACTAATGATGGTGGTACGACCCTGGATAAACATTTTATATTGTATATTCAATTCTCTGGAGTTCGGACTCACGTTCCCTTCGTTGCTTCATCGCGATGAAGCAATTGCTTGTTCGCGATGAAGCAATTGCTCCATCGCGATGGAGCAATCAACACGACGCGTTGCATCCGGCACGTCATACTGCAGAGGGAAGCAAAACCCCTCTCATCTCCGGACTGATTCAAAACGAATCGGAACTGCCGAAACCTGAATGATTAGCAAGAAAAAGAACGTAGTTATTTTGCTTTTTGCTCTTTTTTCCGTATCTTTGCACCCGCATTATAAAGCAGACGCACACTACGATGGACGCAAAGAAAAGCGCAAGACAACATAAGCCCGCAGGCAAGGCGAGCAGGAAGCACAAGACGGCGAAGCCCCAGCCATTGTGGATTCGCACGCTGAACTGGTTCCGCTCGAACATCGGCGACAAGGAAGACGTCGATCCGGAGAAGCGGGGCGAGCACAGCGACAACCTGCGCTTCGTCTGGGGGGCTGTGCTGGCTACGTTCTCGCTGGCCATTCTCATTGCCCTCATCTCCCACGTCTTTACGGGCCGCGACGACTGGAAATGCGTCAACAGCGACTCCTACACCGCTGCCAACTGGCTTGGGCTGTGGGGCTACCACGTGGCACACTGGCTGATGGACAACACGTTTGGCGTGTCAAGCATCTTGATTCCCGTGCTGATGCTGGCAACGAGCATCCGCATCATGGGACTGGCTAAAGTGCGGCTTCATCTGTGGTTCATCAACTGCATGATTATCATGGCTTGGGCTTCTGCCTTTGCAGCCTACATCGTCCGCATCATCCCGAGTGCACAGGACACCTATATCATGTGGGGCGGCATGATAGGCAGCAACGAGCTGAATTTCCTCATGGAGAAGGTCGGAGGCCTCGGGACCCTGCTCATCTTCATCCTTTCCGCCCTACTCTACCTGTTCTACCTCAGCGACGAAGCAATCACCTGGCTCAGGCACAAGTTCATTCGCAACCGCCCCACCCCGCCTTCCATCGAAGAAAAGGCAGACGAGGGCGAGGACGACAGCCAGGTAGAATACCCGCTGATGCCCGACAGCGAGGACGAGGAAGACGACGAGGAAGAGCCCAAAGTGCCCTTCTCCGACGAAGCTTCGACAACAGCCACCACCATCGAGTTCGACGAGGACCCCCTGGCCCCCCTCAAGGGAATCAAGAGCGACAGCGGGCAAGGTTCTGTACCTCAGAACGGTATGGATGACGGACAAGATGACATAACGGTCGTCATCGGAAAAGAACCCGAGAAGGCTTCGCTCACGGAAGGCCGGGCCCTGGAACCCTACGACCCGAAGCTCGACCTGGAGAACTACAAGTACCCCACCATCGACCTGCTCAAGCACTACGACGACACCTCGAGCGACATCGACATGGAGGAACAGCGCAACAACAAAGAACGCATCAAGACCGTTCTGCGCAACTTCCGCGTGGAAATCATGCCCAACACGAAGGCAACCATCGGTCCCACCATCACGCTCTACGAGATAACCCCGGCTCCGGGCATACGTATCAGCACCATCCGCAACCTGGAGGACGATATAGCCCTGAGCCTAAGTGCCCTCGGCATCCGCATCATTGCCCCCATACCCGGCAAGGGAACCATCGGCATTGAAGTGCCGAATGCAAAGCCCCAGATGGTTTCGATGGAAAGCATTCTGAACAGTCGCAAGTTCCAGGAGACGGACTACGAACTGCCAATGGCACTCGGCAAGACCATCACCAACGAAGTTTTCATAGCCGACCTCACGAAGATGCCGCACCTCCTCGTTGCTGGTGCTACGGGACAAGGCAAGTCCGTCGGACTGAACGCCATCATCACCTCTCTGCTCTACAAGAAGCATCCCGCCGAGCTGAAACTCGTCATGGTCGATCCCAAGAAAGTGGAGTTCAACCTCTACAGCCCCATCGTCAACCACTTCCTTGCTCAGGTGGAGGGCAACGAGGACGTCGAGGAACCAATCATCACCGATGTCAACAAGGTCATACAGACGCTCAAGAGCCTCTGCCTCGAGATGGACAACCGCTACGACCTGCTGAAGAAAGCCCACGCCAAGAACGTCAAGGAATACAACCAGAAGTTCCGCGCCCGTCAGCTCAATCCGAACAATGGTCACCGGTACATGCCCTACATCGTTGTCGTCATCGACGAGTTTGGCGACCTCATCATGACAGCCGGCAAGGAAATCGAGCTCCCCATCGCCCGCATCGCACAGCTGGCACGAGCCGTAGGCATCCACATGATCATCGCCACCCAGCGCCCCACAACTAACATCATCACCGGCACCATCAAGGCCAACTTCCCTGCACGCATGGCATTCAAGGTGACGACAGGCGTCGATAGCAAGACCATTCTGGACCGTACCGGAGCAAATCAGCTTGTCGGCAAAGGAGACATGCTCCTGATGAACGGCACTGAGCCCGTCCGCATCCAGTGTGCCTTTGTTGATACTCCCGAGGTGGAGGCCGTCGTGCACCACATTGCCTGCCAGCAAAGCTATCCCTCGCCCTATCTCCTCCCCGAAGTGCCGATGGAGGGCGAAGAGGACGGCGGCCTGAACGATGTCGATCTGACACATCTCGACCCGATGTTCGAAGATGCCGCACGCATGATAGTCAGCGAGCAGAACGGCAGTACGAGCATGATACAGCGCAAGTTCAGCATCGGCTACAACCGAGCAGGTCGCCTAATGGACCAGCTCGAGAAAGCCGGCGTGGTTGGACCCGCCAAGGGAAGCAAGCCGCGCGAAGTGCTCTGCGTCAGCGAAGAACAGCTCATGATGATAATGGACAATTTGCGGTGAGAGTTTAGAGACGAGTGTTCAGAGTTTAGAGACAGGAATTTAGAGTTTAGAAACAAGAGTTTAGAGTCAAGAAATACAGAAAGTCTGCCCCATGAAACGTTTGATACTGCTTTTATTTTCCCTTTTCACTCTTTCATCCCTTCACCTTTCCCGGGCTCAGGACCCCATGAAGGTGCTCGACATCGCTGCAGAACGCATCCGCAAGGCAGGCAATGTCAAGATAGAATACAAAGCCGGCCTCTTTGCCGGAGCAACCGAAAAGGCATCCGCCTCCGGCACAATGTGGTTGCAGGGAAGCAAGATGAAGCTCGACGTGGATGGCATCATGACCTGGTACGACGGCAAGACCCGATGGTGCTACCTGCCCAGCGCAAACGAAGTGAACATCGATGAACCCTCCAAGAAGGAAATGGCCTCGATGAACCCCTATACCTTCATGGACATCTACAAGAAAGGATTCAAGATGACCGTCAAGGAAACCGTGCTGCGAGGCGATGCCGTCTATGAAGTCTATCTTAAGGCACGCTATGCCAAGATGGACGTGAAGGAAGTCTATGTCGATATACGCAAGAGCGACTACCAGCCGCTTTGCATCCGAGTTCGCGAGGATAATGACTGGCAGCGTGTCAGCGTCCTTAGCTTCGAGGGCAACCTTCAGCTGGCCGACGACTTCTTCACCTTCCCCCAGAAAGATTACCCCGACGTGCTCGTGAACGACATGAGGTAGCCACCGCAACTCGCTCCCGCTGGAGAGAGGAAGACATAAACCACGAAATCATCATACTAGAACTATGAACACAACAAAGCTTTTAATCATCGGCAGCGGACCTGCCGGTTACACAGCAGGCATCTATGCCGGTCGCGCCAACCTCTCCCCCACCCTGATTGAAGGTATGCAGCCCGGCGGACAACTCACCATAACAACGGAAGTGGAGAACTTCCCCGGCTTCCCCGAAGGAATCGATGCCAACGAACTGATGGAAGGAATGCGCCGGCAGGCTGAACGCTTCGGCACGCAGATACTTCCCAACATGGTGACGGACATCGACCTTGGAACAAGGCCCTTCCACGTGACCCTCGACGACAACAGTCACTGGACGGCAGACAGCATCATCATAGCAACCGGTGCCAGCGCCAAGTACCTCGGCCTTCCCGACGAGCAGAAGTACATGGGACAGGGCGTGAGTGCCTGTGCCACGTGCGACGGCTTCTTCTATCGCAAGAAAATCGTGGCCGTCGTCGGTGGTGGAGACACGGCCTGCGAGGAAGCATCATACCTGGCCGGCCTCGCCTCGAAAGTCTATCTCATCGTACGCAAGCCGTTCCTCCGCGCAAGCAAAATCATGCAGGAACGTGTCCTGAGCAATGACAAGATAGAAGTGCTCTTCGAGACCAACACCCTCGGTCTCTACGGCGAGAACGGTGTAGAGGGTGCACACCTTGTTTACCGTAAAGGCGAGAACGACGAAAGGCAGTACGACTTGCCCATCGACGGTTTCTTCCTTGCCATCGGCCATCATCCCAACAGCGAACTCTTCTCGCCTTGGCTCAAGACAGACGAGGACGGCTACATCATTACTGAAGGTGACTCGCCCCGCACGGCAGTCCCCGGTGTCTATGCTGCAGGCGACGTGGCCGACCCGCACTATCGTCAGGCAGTCATTGCCGCTGCAAGCGGAGCCAAGGCTGCAATGGAAGCTGAGAAGTTCCTTGCGCAATGAACAAATACAGACTCTACAGACTGATATGCAAGAATGCCGACCTCAAGGATGAGCGGCATCCGCTGATTGACAAGAACCGCTTCATGAAGTTCCTCATGGTCTTCTACTGGCTCTACTTTGCAGCCATCCTCCTCTTCATGGGCGTGGTGATGGCCATCGGCATGAAGAACAGCTACAACGGTGTGGCAGCCTTCCATGTCTTCGATGGAGGCATGCTCTACCTGCTCATCATTGACTTTTGGCTTCGCTTCGGGCTTCAGGAGACACCGGCACAGCGTGCACAGCCCTATGCCTTGCTGCCCGTGCGCCGCTCCTTCCTGATGCACACCTATCTCATTCGCTCCGGCCTGGCCTGGGGCAACCTGTACTGGTGGTTCCTGCTCGTGCCGTTCGGACTCATCACCATAACCGTTCCCTTGGGGTGGGTGGCATTCTTCGGATGGCTGCTCGGCTGGTGGCTGCTCTGCATAGCCAACGGCTTCTTCTATCTCTTCTGCCGGGCTCTCATCCTGAAGCATCTGGCCTGGACGCTGCTGCCTGCCGCCATCCATGGTGCCTTGCTTGCCATCATGCTCGTGCCCGACAAGAATCCCCTCGACATGCCCAGCACCCTGCTGATGTACAGCTTCCTCAAGTGGGACTTCCTGCCTTTCCTCTGTGTCGGCATTCTCATCTTGCTTCTCTACAAGGCAAACTTCACCCTGCAGATGGGTATGGTGCATGCTGAAATAGGGAAAAAGGAGGACAAGGAAATCAAACATGCCACACAGTTCAACTTCCTGAACCGCTACGGCAAGCTCGGCGAGTACCTGAAGCTTGAGGTGAAGCAACGGATGCGCAACAAGACGGTGAAGATGAGCTTCTACGTCGGCATCGGTTTCATGGTGATGTTCAGCGTCATCATGTACTTCACGGATATTTATGACAACTTAGACTTCATGCGCTCATTCATCTGCCTCTACAACTACATCGTGCTGGGCATGATGACACTTATCACCATCATGTGCTACGAAGGCAACTACATCGACGGACTGATGAGCCGCCGCGAGAGCATCCTGCAACTGCTCACGGCAAAGTACTACTTCAACGTCCTGCTGCTGTTCATTCCGCCCATCATCCTGTTGCCGCTGATGATTATTGGCAAAATGTCTGTCTGGATGAACGTCGGCTACTTCTTCTTTACGGCAGGTGTAATCTATCCGGCCTTCTTCCAGATGGCTGTCTATAACAACAACACGCTGCCCATGAACACGAAGATAACAAGCAAACAAGGCAATACCACCCAGCAAATCTTCAGCACAGTCATCTTCTTCCTGCCCCTCGGACTGGAGAGGGCGGCCACGGCATTGCTGGGCGAGCCCTGGGGCTACATACTCCTTGCCGTGCTTGGTTTGGCAGGCATCGCCACGCATCGCCTCTGGCTGCGCAACGTCTATCAGCGCTTCATGGCGCGGCGATATAAGAACATGGAAGGGTTCAGGGCATCGAGGAATTCTTAGTTTAGTGTTTAGAATGTAGAGCATTTTAGAGTTTAAGTTGTATGGAAATCATCATCAAAGACCTCAAGAAGACTTTCGGCGACAAGACAGCCGTTGACATACCCGACCTCACCATCCACAGCGGCGAGTTGCTGGGACTAGTGGGCAACAACGGGGCGGGCAAGAGCACCCTGTTCCGACTCATCCTGGACCTCATCAAGGCCGACACGGGAACAGTTCGAATGAAAGGGGCAAGGAGCAAGGGGCAAGGAGCAGGAGAATACCAACAGACCCCAACAAACCTCTTGCCCCTCGCTCCTTGCCCCTCGCCACTTGAAATTGACATTAACGTTGCCACGACGGAGGATTGGAAGGACTGGACGGGAGCTTTCGTCGATGAAAGCTTCCTCATCGACTATCTGACGCCCGACGAATACTTCCAGTTCATTGCCCGCCTGACCGACACCAGCGACGAGCAGCTGCAGGAGTTCCTTGCCCGGTTCCAGCACTTTATGGCCGACGAGCTGGCAGGACAGAAGAAGCTCATTCGCACCCTCAGCGCCGGCAACAAGCAGAAGGTGGGCATCATGGCTGCCATGTTGCTGCACCCGCAGGTGCTCATCCTCGACGAGCCCTTCAACTTCCTTGACCCCAGCAGCCAGAATGCCATTAAGCACCTGCTGAAGAAGTACAACGAGGAGACCGGTGCCACCATTCTGGTCAGCAGCCACAACCTGCAGCATACCGTAGATATCTCCAGTCGCATCGTCCTCCTTGAGCACGGCCAGGTCATCAAGGATATTGACAACCGCGAGAAGCAGGCACAGAGCATTCTGGAGAATTATTTCGAGATAGACGATTGAGCACAATGTCCAGAATCCCCCGCGGCATACCTTGCCTGGCAGTCATCGTCGGCATCTTCGGCTACCTGTCCTCCGTGATGGGCTTCACCAACATGCTCAACACCATCATGCGGACTGCCCACGACCTCCTGCTCAACACCGTCTTCTACCTCATGGCGATGTGTGTGCTGACAGCCGCATTGAGCCGCATATTCAGCGTCTTCGGTGTCGTTGACCTGTTGCAGAAGATACTTAAGCCCGTACTGCGCCCCCTCTACGACCTTCCGGGCGTTTCCTCCGCAGGAGCCCTGATGACGTTTCTCAGCGACAAGCCTGCCATCATCTCCGTAGCCAAGAATCCGCTGTTCAGCCGCTACTTCAAGCGCTATCAGCACATCAGCCTCGTGAACTTCGCCGGCAGCTATGCGATGGGGCTGCTCGTCATCATCTTCATGATGGGCCACGGCTACTACACAGAACCGCTCTACGGACTTGTCGGAGCCGTCTGTGGCAGCATTATCGCCACGAGGCTCATGCAGCGGTTAGTGCTCAAAGAACACCCCGAGTATCTGACGGAGGACGTCATATCGGAAGCACAGGGCAAGGAGCAGGAGACGCGGGAGCCCTACGAGACGCACCCCGACGACCCTCGGCAGACGCTCTTCGTCCGCGTGCTCGATGCTCTGCTCGACGGAGGTAAGACAGGCGTAGAGGTCGGCCTTGCCATCATACCCGGCGTGCTCATCATCTCTACATTCGTCATGATGTTCACCTTCGGCAGCGACCTCCAGACCGGCACCTATACAGGCGCAGCCTATCAGGGGACGGAACTCCTGCCGCACCTTGCAGGGAAGGCCGGCTTCCTCTTCCATTGGCTCTTCGGCTTCCAGGCAAGCGAACTCGTGGCCTTCCCCATTACCGCACTCGGCACGGTAGGGGCCGCCCTTGGCCTCATTCCGGAGATGATGACCAAAGGTATCATAGACAGCAACGCCATTGCCGTCTTCACCGCTATGGGCATGTGCTGGAGCGGCTTCCTCAGCGCCGACGCCGCCACGCTCGACTCACTCGGCTACCGCCACTTCATCTCGCGTTCCTTCACCTGCACCTTTGTCGGAGGTATCGCCGCCGGTGTCATCACCCATTGGCTCTACTTCCTTGTCACATCGCTCATCAGCAATCTTTGCTGAAGCCCCCCGCCTACATGCCATAACCCTTATCGCGCAGATATAAAATCCCGAACTCCGCGTCATAAAAACTATTTTCATGGTTTGAAAATCAATTTTCAAACCATGAAAATTAATTTTCACGTCATGAAAATAGATTTTCACGACGTGAAAATAGTTTTGTGTCGCGTCGGTTGGAATTTTGCACCCAATCTTCAGAAATTTATGAATTGCAGATTATGAATTATAAATTAAAAGTTGTACCTTTGCAGAAATTTATAATAAATAATGTATAGAAACATGGAATTAGCTACGAAGTACAGCCCCGCCGAGGTCGAGGCCAAATGGTACGAATACTGGACTAAGCACAAACTCTTTGCAAGCAAGCCCGACGGACGCGAGCCCTACACCATCGTCATCCCGCCGCCAAACGTGACGGGCGTGCTCCACATGGGACACATGCTCAACAACACCATCCAGGACATCCTCATCCGCAAGGCACGCCTCGACGGAAAGAATGCCTGCTGGGTGCCCGGCACTGACCATGCCTCGATTGCTACGGAGGCAAAGGTGGTGAACCGGCTGGCCGAGCAGGGCATCAAGAAGCGCGACCTCACACGCGAAGAGTTCCTCAAGCATGCCTGGGCCTGGACGGAAGAGCACGGCGGCATCATCCTCAAGCAGCTCCGCAAGCTCGGCGCAAGCTGCGACTGGGACCGCACGGCCTTCACGATGGACGAGAAGCGAAGCGAGAGCGTGCTTAAAGTCTTCTGCGACCTCTACGACAAGGGACTCATCTATCGCGGCCTCCGCATGGTCAATTGGGACCCCAAGGCGCAGACAGTACTCTCCACCGAAGAAGTCATCTACCGCGACGAGAAGTCCAAACTCTATTATCTGAAGTATTATCTTTCTGAATACTCTGGGTACTCTGAAAACTCTGAAAACTCAGAGAATGTCATCCACAAGGATGCCAAGGGCTACTACGCCGTGGTCGCCACCACACGTCCCGAGACCATCATGGGCGACACAGCAATGTGCATCAACCCCAAGGACCCGAAGAACCAGTGGCTTCGCGGCCAGAAGGTCATCGTGCCGCTGGTGGGGCGCGTCATCCCCGTCATCGAGGACCGCTACGTTGACATCGAGTTCGGCACCGGCTGCCTGAAGGTGACGCCCGCCCACGACGTGAACGACTACCAGCTGGGCAAGACACACAACCTGGAGACCATCGACATCTTCAACCCCGACGGCACCATCTCCGAACAGTCGCCCCTCTACGTCGGCATGGACCGCATGGAAGTCCGCAAGCAGATAGCCAAGGACCTCGAAGCCGCCGGCCTGCTCGAAAAGGTCGAGGACTACGAGAACAAGGTGGGCTACAGCGAGCGCAACCAGGACACAGCCGTCGAACCGCGCCTCTGCAAGCAGTGGTTCCTCTCCATGAAGCACATGGCCGACATCGCCCTGCCTCCCGTGCTCGAAGGCAAACTCAAGTTCCATCCCGCCAAGTACGTCACCACCTATCGCAACTGGCTCGAGAACATCCAGGACTGGTGCATCAGCCGTCAGCTCTGGTGGGGACACAGGATTCCGGCCTACTTCATAGAAAGCCCCCTCCAGACCTCCCCCGAGGGGGAGGAGAATGAGCGCTTCGTCGTGGCTCTCACACCCGAAGAGGCGCTCCGCAAGGCTCAGGAGAAGTTCGGTGAGGACATCACGATGGACATGCTGCACCGCGACGAGGACGCCCTCGACACTTGGTTCAGCTCCTGGCTCTGGCCCATCTCACTCTTCGACGGCATCAACAATCCCGGCAACGAAGAGATACGCTACTACTACCCCACAAGCGACCTCGTAACCGGTCCCGACATCATCTTCTTCTGGGTGGCACGCATGATAATGGCAGGCGAAGAGTACATGGGCGACATCCCCTTCCGCAACGTCTATTTCACAGGCATCGTGCGTGACAAGCTCGGCAGGAAGATGAGCAAGTCGCTCGGCAACTCGCCAGACCCGCTGGAGCTCATCGCCAAGTACGGAGCCGACGGCGTGCGCATGGGCATGATGCTGGCCGCACCTGCCGGCAACGATATCCTCTACGACGATGCCCTCTGCGCGCAGGGCCTTGCCTTCTGCAACAAGATGTGGAACGCCTTCCGCCTCGTCAAGGGATGGGAAGTGAGCGGCGACATCGCTCAGCCCGAAGCCAACAAGACCTCCATCCAATGGATGCAGGCAAAGCTCAACGCCACATACGCCGAGATAAACGACCTCTACAGCAAGTACCGCCTGAACGAAGCGCTGATGGCAGCCTTCAAACTCTTCACCGACGAGTTCAGCGGCTGGTACCTCGAAATGATAAAGCCTGCATACCAGGCTCCGATTGACGGCAAGACGCTCAGTGCAACCCTCGACATCTTCGACCAGCTCCTGCACATCATCCATCCCTTCATGCCCTTCATCACGGAAGAGCTTTGGCAGCACATAGCCGAGAGGAAGGACGGCGAGTCGCTGATGGTGTCGGTCTTCAAGACTGCAGGGCCCACACAGGCAGAAACCGGACTCATCGCCCAGGTCGAGGAAATGAAGCAGATCGTGAGCGGTGTCCGTGCCATCCGTCAGAGCAAGAACATCTCGCCTCGCGAAGCTTTGGCACTGCAGGTTGTAGGCAGCGCTCGCAACGGCGTGACCGGCATCCCTGCCCTTGCCGAAGTAATAGCAAAGCTTGCAGGACTCAGCAAAATTGAGAACGTCGAGGCAAAAGGCGAAGGCACGCAGGCTTTCCTGGTCGGCACAGATGAATATGCTGTGCCCATCGGCAACCTGATTGACACTGAAGCCGAGCGCGAGAAGGCAACGGCAGAAATCAAACGTCTGCAAGGCTTCATGGCTGGCATCGAGAAGAAACTTCAGAACGAGCGCTTCGTGCAGAACGCCCCGGCACAAGTCGTGGAACTGGAGCGCAAGAAGCTTTCCGACGCAAAGAGCAAAATTGCAGCTCTCGAAGCAACGATTAAGGCACTCGGCTGATTAAACCCGATGCCTTTTGGACAGTCTAACAGAAAGATAACATCACTCACCAAGACATGAAAAGAGACTGTACAGACAAGCAGGAACTGACAAGACGTGAGTTTCTGGAACGATTAGGATTAGGTTCAGCAACGGCACTGTCGCTGATAACAATGGGGTCGTTGCAAGCAAGGGCTCTTTCTAACTCCCACTTAAATGGGGAGACCCCCTTCCCTTTACGGGAGGGCCGGGGAGGGTCTGCGGGCTTGGGAGGGCCTGAAGGCCGGGAAGGGTCCATGACCTATCGTACCCAGAACGGAACCGGCGAGAAGATATCCCTGCTGGGCTTTGGCATGATGCGACTGCCGCGCGAGCAGGAAAAGGTGAACGAACTGGTCGATTACGCACTGGCTCACGGCATCAACTACTTCGACACTGCTCCCATGTACGGCGGCGGGCAGAACGAGACGGCAACAGGACTGGCCCTGAGCCGTCATCCACGCGACAAGTATTACGTCGCCACGAAGATGTCCAATCAGAACGAAAGCCTGTGGCCCTTCGAGAAATCGAAAGAGATGTACGAGAATTCGTTCCGCAAGCTGCAAGTCGATTACATCGACTATTACCTGCTCCACAGCGTCGGAGGCGGCGGGCTTGATAATCTCAGGGGCCGCTTCATCGACAACGGCCTGCTCGACTTCCTCCTCGAAGAGCACAAGGCAGGACGCATCCGTCACCTCGGCTTCAGCTACCACGGAGATGTAAGGTGTTCGACTGGCTGCTCGACAACAACGACAAGTACCATTGGGACTTCGTGCAGATACAGATGAACTATCTCGACTGGAACCATGCACAGAAGCGGGGAGGCAGACGTCGCGGCGATGCCAATGCCGAATACCTATACGGAAGGCTGGAGAAGCTGGGCATACAGTGCGTCATCATGGAACCCCTCCGAGGCGGTGCGCTTTCCGACGTCACGGACGACATACGCCAGCAGATGGCACGTGCCCGCAAGGACGACACTCCTGCGCGATGGGCTTTCCGTTGGGTCGGTTCCCATCCCGACGTGCTGACAGCCCTGAGCGGCATGAACCGCATGGAGCACCTCAAGGAGAATCTGGAAACCTTCTCGCCCCTGGAGCCTTGCACCACGGTAGAAAACGAGTTGCTGGCACGCATCGCCGACAAGATGTCGGGACTTCCCACCATAGGCTGTACCACCTGCGCCTACTGTATGCCCTGCAAGTACGGAGTGGATATCCCTGGTAACTTTGCATTCTACAACAAGGCCGTCTCCGAAGGCCGTCTGCCCCTGCCAGACAGCTCGGCACCCGACTTCGATGAGAAGCGAGTAGCCTATCTCGAATCCTATCGCGCCGCCATACCTGCTGCGGCAAGGGCCAACAAATGTCAGGACTGCGGCGAATGCCTGACCAAGTGCCCGCAGCAACTGCCCATCCCCACGAACATGAGCAGACTCGTGGAGATGACAAGAAAGAAAAGGGATTAGAGATTAACAGATTAGGGATTAGAGATTAACAGATTAGGGATTAGAGATTAACAGATTGGGGATTAGAGATTAATGACTATAGACTATATGAACCACAGACATATATTCCCCCTGAAACGGGCTATGGGCCTTGTCGCTGCCTTCCTGCTGTTCACCAGCCAAGCGCCCGACGACCCGATAATGACGAAGGAGAAGGACGTAACCGTCATCAACACCACGTCGCTGGCCGGCGACATAGAAGGCTATGCCGGCTGCACGCCTGTGAAAGTCTTTATCAAGGACGGAAAGGTCCTGCGCGTTGAGGCACTCGAGAATGAAGAGACACCCAAGTACTTCGACATGGTAGAGAAGGGCCTGATGAAGAAGTGGAACGGAAAACCAGTCAAGACAGCCGAGAAAAGCAAGGTAGATGTCGTGACCGGTGCAACCGTGTCGTCCGAAGCCGTCATTGAAAACGTGCGCCGCGGTATCAGCTACTACATCTACGCCAACAAGAAATAATGAGCAAACCCAGATACGATATTCTGGACGGCCTGCGCGGAGTGGCAGCCCTGATGGTACTCCTGTACCACATCTTCAACGATGCCAAGAGCTTCTTCGTCTGGCCTGAACCTGTAGGCGAGTTCTACCATAGCTTCCTGGGAGTAGATTTCTTCTTCATCCTCTCGGGATTCGTCATGGGCTATGCCTACGACCTTCGTTGGAAAGACACTCCACGGCTCTCATCCTCTGAAGGGAAGGAGCCCTTGACCCTGATGGGATTCATCAAGCGTCGTCTCATCCGCCTGCACCCTATGGTGGTGATGGGCGTGCTGGTGGGCGTAGTTGCCTATCTCATTCAAGGAAGCATCCGTTGGGACGGAACGGAAGTCAGTTTTCAGACGCTGTTGCTCTCTGCCCTCTTAGCCCTGTTCCTTATTCCCGCTCCTGCCAGCCTCGACGTGCGCGGCTATACCGAATCCTTCCCGCTGAACGGCCCGCACTGGTCATTGTTCTTCGAGTACGTGGGCAGTCTGCTCTATGGCCTGGTGCTGCATCGCCTGCCTACCAAGTGGCTTCGCGTCTGGGTGGCATGCGGCATACTGTCCATCTCCGCTTTTGCACTTCTGAATGAAGGCGGCGGCGTAGCCTACGGATGGTCCTCCGAACCGGAGAACTTCGTGGGCGGTGCACTCCGGATGCTCTATGCCTACCCGATGGGACTCCTCATGGCCCGCATGTTCCGCCAGCGGAGTCCCAAGCCCCTGCGCGGACATGTCTTCCTGCTCAGCAGCATGGCACTGGTCGCCCTGCTGGGAATGCCATCGTTGGGGTACAAGGATGCCAATACCATTTATCAGCTCGTCTGCCTCCTGTCCCTCTTCCCCGCCATCATCTGGTATGCAGCGCGCGGCACCGTCTCAGGCTGGCACCAGCGTGCCGTCTCCTTTCTCGGACGACTCTCCTATCCGCTCTATGCCGTGCACTATCCCGTCATCTATCTCTACATCACGTGGGTAGGCCGCGACCTGCATCCCTATCAGGACTACATGCACCCCTGGCTTCCCGCCCTCACAGCATTTGCCGCCTCCATCCTCATCGCCACACTCTGCCTCCTTCTCTACGACGAACCTTTACGCCGCAAACTAAGCGGCAAGTAACACTCCCGTCTGTGAGTGCCAACGCCTACGATGCTGGGATAGACGTAAATTTACATCTATCGTGTTTCAGCTTGTTGCGATGTCGCAGGCTGATGGGTTCCTTGGATGAGTGAGCGGCTATTTTGCTGCGCGTTTGCGCTCGAGGTGGTCGAGGATGACTTTGCGCATGCGCATGCTCTTGGGGGTGACTTCCACGTATTCGTCTGCCTTGATGTACTCAAGGGCTTCTTCGAGCGAGAAGATGGTGGCGGGGATGATGTGCGCCTTCTCGTCGGTACCGCTGGCGCGGACGTTGGTGAGTTGCTTTGCCTTGCAGACGTTGATGACGATGTCGTTCTCGTGGACGTGTTCTCCCACGACCTGCCCGGCATAGACTTGGTCCTGCGGCTCGATGAAGAAGCGTCCGCGGTCCTGCAGGTGGTCGATGGCGTAGGCGTAGGAATTGCCACTCTCGAGGGCAATGAGCGAACCGTTGACACGGCGTGTGATGTCGCCCTTATAGGGTTGGTACTCTTTGAAGCGATGTGCGATGATGGCCTCTCCCTGGCTGGCCGTGAGCATGTTGGTGCGCAGGCCGATGATGCCTCGGCTGGGGATGAGGAATTCGATGTTGACACGGTCGCCCTGGCTCTCCATGCTGGTCATTTCACCCTTGCGGCGCGTCACCATATCAATCATTTTCGAGGAGAATTCCTCGGGAACGTTGATTGTCATCTCTTCGATGGGTTCGCACTTAACGCCGTCTATCTCCTTGTAGATGACTTGTGGCTGGCCTACTTGCAGCTCGTAGCCTTCACGTCGCATCGTCTCGATGAGGACAGAGAGGTGTAGCACTCCGCGTCCCGACACGATCCAGCGGTCTGTGCATCCCTCGACGGGTTCTACCCTGAGGGCAAGGTTGCGTTCCAGCTCTCGCTCTAGTCGCTCGCCGATGTGACGGCTTGTGCAGTACTTGCCTTCTTTGCCGAAGAAGGGGGAATCGTTGATGGTGAAGAGCATGGACATGGTCGGCTCGTCGATGCTGATGGGAGGCAGGGGTTCGGGATTCTCGAAGTCGCAGATGGTGTCGCCTATTTCGAAGTGCTCCAGTCCGACGATGGCACAGATGTCGCCCGAGCCGACTTCCTGCGTGTGCTGTCGTCCCATGCCGGTGAAGGTGTGCAGCTCCTTGATCTTCGTCTTTTCCATCTGACCGTTGCGGTGAGCGATGGTGATGTTCATGCCTTCGCGCAGCGTCCCGCGATGCACGCGACCTACTGCTATGCGACCTGTGTAGGTGCTGTAGTCAAGGCTCGTGATGAGCATCTGCGGTGTGCCTTCCAGCTGTTCGGGCGCGGGAATGTACTGGAGGATGCTGTCCAGGAGGTAGGTGATGTCGGAGGATGGTGTCTGCCAGTCCTCGGCCATCCATCCCTGCTTTGCCGAGCCGTAGATGACGGGGAAGTCGAGCTGCTCTTCCGTGGCATCCAGGTCGCACATCAGGTCGAACACCATCTCATAGACTTCTTCCGGACGGCAGTTCGGCTTATCTACCTTGTTGATGACCACGATGGGCTTCAGTCCGATTTGCAGGGCTTTCTGCAGCACGAAGCGCGTCTGCGGCATCGGTCCCTCGAAGGCATCGACCAGGAGCAGGCATCCATCGGCCATGTTGAGCACACGTTCCACTTCCCCTCCGAAGTCGCTGTGGCCCGGAGTGTCGATGATATTTATTTTTGTGCCTTTATAGTTGATGCTGACGTTCTTGGAGAGGATGGTTATACCGCGTTCACGTTCCAGCTCGTTGTTGTCGAGCATGAGTTCTCCGGTCTGCTGGTTCTCGCGGAAGAGGTTGCCGGCCAGCAGCATTTTGTCAACGAGGGTTGTCTTGCCGTGATCGACGTGTGCGATGATGGCTATGTTCCTGATGCTTTGCATTCTGATAGATATGTAGTTATGTGTGTATGTGCGTTGTGAGTTCAGACGTGTGAGGTTGCGTTGCTGCGCTTCTCGCGGCTGTAGGAGCGATACTCGTCGAGGGGTATCTCTACGTCGGGCTCCACGAGGGTCGGTGTCGCCGCCAGGCGGAAGCAGAGGTACTTGATGTCGATGCCGCGGGCACGCCACATGCTTTCGTAGTAGGTCTGGATTGAGGCAGCCTCGGTCCCCCACCCTTCTGCCGGCGTATCGGTGCCGTAGAGGTTGCGTGTGGAGAACTCCGGTTCGATGCCATTCGCCTTGAGCAGTTCCTCGGTGTAGGTGAAGAGGAAGTTGGAGTCGGTCTTGAGGTGGATGAGTCCTCCGCTGCGAAGGAACCGGCGGTATCGCTCGAGGAAATAGGTGCTGGTGAGCCGTTTCGTGACTTTCTTCATCTGCGGGTCGGAGAAGGTGAGCCAGATTTCGCTGACCTCGTCCGCCGCAAAGAAGTGCTGAATGAACTCGATGTTCGTGCGCAGGAATCCGACGTTCTTCATGTCCGACTGCAGGGCCTCCTTTGCTCCGGTCCACATGCGTGCGCCTTTTATATCTACTCCGATGAAGTTCTTGCAGGGCATCTGCCTGCCGAGTCCTACGGTGTATTCTCCCCGTCCGCAGCCGAGTTCGAGCACGATGGGATTCGTGTTACGGAAAAAGTCGCGGTGCCAGCATCCCCGAAGGGGGAAGTCACCTTGCGAGATGGCCGACATGGGGCATTCCACGACGAGCGGGTTCTGTGCCATCTCTGCAAACTTGGCCAGCTTTCCCTTACCCATCTACTTTTCGAATGCGAAGTTGGTTGTCCCGATGTTTTGCCCGTCGGCAAAGATATCGACACGGTAGTTTCCTGCGCTCAGGGCTTCGGCTACGTCCCAATAGACCACGATGCTCTGCTCTTCGCCTGTATATTCGATGTCCTTGCGGATGCTGTACTCCAGCTGGCGGTTCTCGTAGGCAAAGGTGCCGCCCTTGGTGAGGACATTGCCTGTCGGAGTGGTGATGCGGACGTAGATGCTCCGTATGCCGGTGGCTGTGGTGACGTTTCGTGCTATGTTGAAGCCGATGACGAACTTCTTGACGTCCTTGATTTTCTTTGCAGTCTTGCCTTTCTTGTTGCGGCCTTCAGCATAGATGCCTGTGGCGTCGAGCTGACTGGCGATGGCTACCTTGTCGGAGAGTGTCTCGTTCTCGGTGGCGAGGTTGGAGATGTGCTGCCGTGCCTGTTCGTTTTGCGTCTTGAGGTTGGAGTTCTCCTGGGCCAGGGCCTCGTTCATGCGGTTCAGGGAGTCAATCTGCAGGACATAGCTTCGCAGCACCTGTCGCAGGGTGGCGAGTTCCTTCTTGAGGCGCATGATTTCGGCGGCATCGCTGCTCTTCACGCGGCGCAGTTCCTCCAGCAGTTCCTCGGTGCGCTTCTGTTCCATCTCGAGCTGAGCCACGAGGGAGTCGTTGTTGATTTGCGTCATCATCTCGTTGTACTGCATGGCGAACTGCTCGTATTCGTTTTCCATTTCGCGCTTGTCCATCTCGGCCAGCTCGAGCATCTGCTGGCTCTCGGCCCTCTGCTTGTTCATCGTGTAGAGAAGGAAACCTATGACGAGGGCTGCAAGGAGGGCAGCCGCGGTGAGTATAATCTTCTGTGTCCTGTTCATTTGCCTTGTTTTCTAATGGTACTTCTTTGTTTTGCGGGCGCAAAGATACGAAAAAACAGGGGAATTGCAAAAGGAAGAGCCGTTTTATTTCCCTTATCAGGGCTTCTTCGTAATCTTGGCAATGAAATAGTCCAGGATGCGACGTGCCTGGTCGGGGCTGACGGAGAGGTAGTAGTGCTGTCCGTCGGCTTGCGACTGGTAGTGGGTACAACCCTGGTCGGTGACGGTGATACGGCCCGGCGGGGAGACGGTAAAGAAGTCCTGGGGGTCAACGGCGTAGAGTACTGCCGTGAGGTCCCAAGTGGGCCGGTCCTCTATCTTTGGCAGGTAGGCTTTGTAGGAATCGACGATGGGGTGATGCTGGGTCCAGCCGAAGTCGTTCTCGATGCTTCGGGCCGGGTACTTGATCTGCAGCCCCAGCTCGAAGGGGGAGGTGTAGATGGGCGTGGGCCACTCGCGGTACACTTTCTGGCAGGCTGGGATGTCGTTGACCACATTATATTCTTTATAGTCCGGGTTCTCGATGTGTCCGGCCATCGTGACCAGCCGGCTGACCTTCTTCGCCACGAGCTCCCTTCCGGTGAGGGGCGAGAACTCGTCTGCTCCCGTCTCAAGGAGCAGGGCCAGATTGGTGCTGAACCCCACAGAGACTACCGTGACGCTGCCATCCTTGGCTTTGGCGAGAAGCTTACGATAAAGCCGCGTTGCCGGCAGGAGCTTTCCGTAGTCCTTGATAGAGCGCTTGTAGAGCGGACGTCCGCTTTCGTCGGTTGACTGGCAGACGGTCTGCGTGTAGTTCGTTCCCGCCACGATGCTTCCCCGCGAATTGCTGCTCAGTCCGATGGGGATGCGGCGACAACCGTACCAAGTGTTCAGCAAGTCGATGTACTGCGGTGGGAACTCGCCTTCCTTGTTGAGCATGACGGCAAGCAGGCGAATGCGCTTTTCGTGCGCGTACTTGTAGAGCATGTCAATAGCGAGGGCATCATCGACATCGTTGCCCATATCAGTCTCGAAGATAAGGTTGTTTCCGGCCTGCATCATCGTCGAGAGGCAGAACAGGAGGAGGGGGATGAGTGTTGTCTTGATGTTCATGGCGTAGTCAGTTTTAGTTCTTCTTGCATGCAAATTTACTGCTTTTTCCTTAAACATCGGCAAGAATCATCGGAAAAATAATCATTCCCCAGCAGACACGTCACGAAGTTCTGATTGCTCCGTCGCTATGTCGCAACATCAGGCAACACGTCGAATCGGGTTGTTTCCCGCGTGAAACAAACTGTTTCCTCGCGTGGAAACAAATTGTTTCGCACGGGAAACAAATCGAATAAATGAATTTCGATGGACACAATGGCATGTTATGCCACTCTGGCTTTCGTCAGTTCGTTCTGCAAGAATGAATAGACGTAGCCTGAACTCTGATAGTATAACCCCGTCTCATCTTCTTGCAGACGGTCAAAAGTCTCTGAGGTGTAAAGCACCTCAATCTTCATGTTCGAGAGCCATGGTAGAGTCGTATCATCGCAACTGTCCTCCATTGTTACGGCAAACCTGCGCCAGAGCCTCTGCCGTGTCAGCAAACGACTGTGTGTGCAGCACCCCGTAATGCTCACGCAAGTGCTCTATGCCTCTGAAGCGCTTCAGGTAGGCGTAGGCCTGTCGCGGATAGATGCCGTAGTGGTTGGCAAACTCGCTGATGAGTCCCACCATGTAGCCAATAACGTTTCTTTCTTCGCGTGACATAATCCTTATGTTTTTGTTTGACAACGCAAAGGTACAATAAATTTTTTTCAATTAACGATAAAGTTTGCAGAGAATAACGTGATTTTGGATGCATATTAGGACATTCTTGCGAATTTCTTCGTACCTTTGCAGCCGCTATGCAACAATACGTTCCAACAGAACTGGGCACAAAGCCAATCGGCAGACTGCTCTGGCAGTACTCGCTGCCTGCCATCATTGCAATGGTGGCCTCTTCGGTCTATAACATCGTAGATAGCATCTTCGTGGGGCAAGGGCTGGGCGACCACGCCATCAGCGGGATGGCCGTGGCAAGCCCGTTCATGAACCTCTCGGCAGCTTTCGGAGCGATGGTCGGAGTGGGCGCAAGCACCGTCATCAGCGTCCGCCTGGGGCAGGGAAAATACGACGAGGCACAGCACATCCTGGGCAACACAATCAGCTTGAACGTACTGCTGGGGTTGCTCTTCACGGCAGCCTGTCTGCCCTGCCTGGACAGCATCCTCCGCCTCTTCGGAGCAAGCGACGCCACACTCCCCTACGCACGCGAGTACATGCTTATCATCCTGATAGGCAATGTCGTGACGCACCTTTACTTTGGCCTCAACGCCATACTGCGCAGTGCCGGCCATCCGCGGCTGGCAATGGGGTGCACCTTCCTCGCCATCATTGTCAACTGCATCCTCGACCCGCTCTTTATCTTCGTATTCCATTGGGGTATTCAGGGCGTGGCCTGGGCAACCATCATCGCCCAAGCCATTGCTTTCTGCTGGCAGCTGTGGCTCTTCAGCCGCCCGACCGAGCTGCTCCACCTGCGGCGAGGCATCTACCGGCTCCGGGCCGACATCGTGCGCCAATGTCTCGCCATCGGCCTCAGTCCCTTCCTGATGAACAGCTGTGCCTGCCTCGTCGTGCTCCTGTGCAACAACCGCCTGCTCCAGTACGGCGGCGACATGGCAATAGGCGCCTACGGCATCGTCAACCGCGTCGTCTTCCTCTTCGTCACCATCGTCATGGGGCTGGTACAGGGCATGCAGCCCATCATCGGCTACAATTGGGGAGCACGGCAGAACGACCGCGTCTTCCGAGTGCTGCGCTACGGCATCTTCGGAGCAACCTGCATCACCTTCCTGGCCTTCCTGACGGGCGAACTGGCCCCTACCCCCGTGATACGCATCTTCGGAGCAGGACCGGAACTGACCGGAAAGGCAGTCGTAGCCTTCCACTACGTCGTTGCAGCCTTCCCGCTGGTAGGAGCGCAGATGGTCATCGGCAACTTCTTCCAGAGCATCGGCCATGCCGGAAAGAGTATCTTCCTGAGCATGACGCGGCAGATGCTCTTCCTTGTCCCGCTGCTCGCCTTGCTGCCTCAGTGGTGGGGACTGGACGGCGTGTGGCTCTCCATGCCGATAAGCGATGCACTCAGCTTCTTCGCAGCATCGGCAATGCTCGCCTATATGATAAGGAAAATAAAGCGAAGCGCCGCTTAGAACTCCATATCCAGGCTGATGGGGGCTTCCGGGTCCGGACGGCTTTCCGACTCGCCCTGCTCGTTGGCAACAAAGCCGAAAGCCTCCTGCAATGCCTCACGGAACTTGGCAAAGTCTTCGCGGAAAAGGAATATCTTGTGCTTCTCGAAGCTCACCTGCGGCATCTCGGACGTGCCGTTCAGCATCTTCTTGCTCTCGGTGATGCTGAGGTACATCTCGCCACGACGGTTCTGCTTCACGTCGATGTAATAAATACGTTGTCCCGCCTTAACGGACCTTGAAAACAGGATTTCAGCATCCCGCCCTTCTGTAGTCTTCTTGTCTGTCTCCATTGTACAATGATTTCTCTTTGCTCTGCAAATTTCTTCATATTTCTGCTAACTGCCAAAAAAAGATGAAGGAAAATGCAGCTTTTTGCTCTAAAATAACTAATTTTGCAGTCCCTATTAGTTAAAAGTGCTCTATGATAAACCGTGAACTGATACGATTGAAGCTCGTACAGGTGCTCTACTCCTACCTCCAGAAGGGCATCTACAGACCCGATGTTGCAGAAAAAGAACTCCTGCTGAGCCTGGACAAAGCATACGACCTCTACAACTACATGCTACTGCTGATGGTGGAGATAGGTCGCATGTCCGTCCGGATGCTGGAAATGCGCGAAAGCAGGAGCAAAAAGCTGAACGACGGAGTGAAATGGAGTCATAAGTTTGCCGACAATCGCTTCATCCTGCAGCTGGAATCGAACCGGCAGCTCCGCAAGTATTGCGACGAACAAGCCCTCAGCTGGGCAGACCAGGAAGATTTCGTGCGCGCATTATATAATAATGTAGAGCAGAGCGAGTGGTACCAGCAGTATATGTCCTCCGGCAATGACACCTACGAAGAGGACCGCGAAATATGGCGACTCATCTACCGCCACCTCATCGCCGGCAACGAAGAGCTCGAAGCCCTGCTCGAAGACAACAACGTCTATTGGAACGACGACAAGGCAATCGTGGATTCCTTCGTGCTGAAGACAATCAACCGCTTCAACGAAGCAAGCACCGCAGCCGAACCGCTCCTGCCCGAATACAAGAGCCAGGAAGACCGCGACTTTGCCACGAAGCTCCTGCAACGTGCCCTCAACGGACAGGAATACTACTACAGCCTCATCAACGCCACTACGCGCAAATGGGAATTTGGACGCATCGCCCTGATGGACCGCATCATCCTGCAACTCGGACTGGCTGAAATCACCACGTTCCCGAACATACCCATCAGCGTCAGCATCAACGAATACGTCGATATCGCCAAGTTCTACAGCACCCCCAAAAGCGGGAAATACATCAACGCCACCCTCGACGGAATAGCCAAGAAACTAATCGAAGAAGGGAAACTCGTCAAGGAAAGCTAAGCCGCAAGACCAAAATAATAATAACACAAATACACAAACACTATGTTAACTCTACTACAAGCACAGGGAGCAGGCGGAAACATGTCGTTTCTCATCATGATGGTTCTCATCTTTGCCATCATGTGGTTCTTCATGATCCGCCCTCAGCAGAAGAAACAGAAGGAAATACAAAACTTCCGCAACAACATCACCCGCGGACAGCAAATCGTCACGGCTGGCGGCATCTACGGCACAGTCAAGGACATTGACGAAGCCAACAACACACTCAAGGTGGAAATCGCCAACGGCATCTGCATCAAGGTAGATCGCGGCAGCGTCTTCGCATCAGCTCAACCCGTGCAATAAAAGAACGGCAATCGGACAATGTCGGTGAGCAAACGTGCCAACAATCAATGGAAGGACCGGCTGTTCGGGCCGAAAAGCCACGAACTGCTCGTCTTCTGCTTTTTCCTCGCCGTTTCCTTCGGATTTTGGCTCCTGCAGGCACTGAACGAAACAATGGAAAGCGAGACGCAAGTCAGCATCAGCCTCGACAACGTCCCCGCCAACGTGGTCATCATCGATTCGCTCCCGTCCGTCCTCAACGTCACCCTGCACGACCGGGGACTGGCCCTTGCACGCAACAGCTTCTCCAGCCTGTTCCGTCCCAGCCACCTGAGCATAGACTTCAGCAAGTACGACGCGGGGAAGAGTGAGACCGAAGTCTATATCCCAGCATCCGACATGCAACGAATGCTGGGACACCTCTTCATGGCATCGACCAAGATTCAGTCCTTCCGCCCCGACACGCTCCGCTTCTCCTACAATCACGGACTCTCGCGCATGCTCCCCGTCAGGCTGGCTGGCTCCCTCAAGCCAACAACCCAGAACTACATTCAGGGCATCCGCATAGAGCCCGATTCCGTCCGCGTCTTCGCACCGGCTGCAATGCTCGACACGATGCAGGCAGCCTATTCCGAGGCATTCCTCTTCGAAGGGCTTAATGCTTCGGGAAACTACCAGGCAGGACTGCGCAAGCAGAAATTCCTGAAATACGAACCCGAACAAGTCAGCATCAACGTCAGCGTAGGCTACTACACGGAAAAGACCGTCAGGGTACCTGTCCTCGGACTGAACTTCCCCGCAGAGAAAAAGCTGCGGACCTTCCCGGCTGAAGTCTCTGTCACCTTTCGCGTTGAGTCCGGACGCTACCAGCAAACCACAGCCGACGACTTCGTACTCGCCACGACTTACGAAGAACTCCTGGACTTCACCGAAGGCAGCAAACTCCTCCTGCACCTGAAGACCATTCCGGAAGGAGTCTCGGACGTAAGAATAACCCCCAAGGAGGTTGACTACCTCATCGAACAAGTCGGTACGTCCGCATTCACCCTGACCGAAGAAGGCAAAGGAAATCCGGGGCAATAATTGACTTCACGAATCATGCTCAGACAATTCTGAACGACAGCAGCAAAATGGACAGCAGGATGGTATCTATCGGCATCACTGGCGGCATAGGCAGCGGCAAGAGCTACGTATCGGGACTTCTCCGACGCCATTTTGACATTCCCGTCTATGACTGCGACAAGGAAGCCAAACGCCTGACGGCAACCAGCCCGGAGATACGCTGCGGCCTTGTCCGCCTGACAGGGCCGGAAGTGTTCACCGGTGATGAGCTCAACCGCAAATACCTTGCCGACTATCTCTTTGCCGACCCGGAACACGCAAGCAAAGTCAATGCAATCATCCACCCTGCCGTCTTGAAGGACTTCAGACTTTGGACAGAAAGACAGCAGAAGCCGGTTGTAGGCATAGAGAGCGCCATTCTCTACGAAAGCGGATTTGACCAGCAGGTCGATTACGTCCTCTTCGTCGATGCCCCTGAGGAAGTCCGCCTGTGCAGGGCTGTCAAGCGTGACAATGCATCGGAAGAACAAATCCGTGCAAGGATGAAGATGCAACAGCCCGAGCTGCACCGCAGTCAGGCAGACTTCTGCATAGAGAACAGCACAGACGACGACACAAAATTACTGACACAACTAACGGAAATCCTCAACAGATTAACTAATTCATGTTTCAGATGATGCGTAAGTAAGGCTGTGCCAACGATGCCAGTACCACCGTGAGAAAACTCCAGTACCACCGCTGGAAAACTCCAGTACCACTGCGATGGTACTGGAGATAACAAGCAATTAACTTCCGAAAGTTGAATTAACTAACAAACCATAAATCACTAAATACAGATATCAAGATGCTTGAAACAATTTTAGCAATCTCCGGCAAGCCCGGACTCTACAAACTCGTATCGAGAGGCAACCGCAATCTCATCGTAGAAACCATCGATGCCCAGAAGAAGCGCTTCCCCGCTTTCGCCGCAGACAAAATCATCTCGCTGGCCGACATCGCAATGTACACCGACGAGAAGGAAGTGCCCCTGCGCGAAGTGCTGAAGAACATCAAGGAAAAGGAAGGCGGCAAGGTGGCAAGCATCGACTACCGCACCGCCTCGAAGGAGGAACTCTTCAGCTTCCTGGGCGACGTCCTGCCTAACTTTGACCGCGACCGCGTCTATCCCACCGATGTCAAGAAACTCATTCAGTGGTACAACATCCTCGTCGAGAACGGCTTGACTGACTTCGACGAGGCTCTGCAGGAAACAAAAGGCGACAACATAGACGACCGCAAACAATAAGGTACAAGCAGAGGTCAAGGAAGTCCCTACTCTACCCTACCTGGCCTCGGACGTTCACTGTTCGGGGCAATCCTTCTGTTCAAGCAGCACGACATTCTCCACATGCTGAGTGTGGGGAAACATATCAACGGGTTGGACTCGCTTCACCTCGTAGGCCACGGAAAGGAGTTGCAGGTCGCGAGCCTGAGTAGCTGGGTTGCAGCTGACATAGACGATGCGCCGAGGGTCGGCAAAAAGAATAGCATCGATGACGTCTTGATGCATGCCGGCCCGTGGCGGATCGGTAATGATGATGTCCGGCCTGCCGTGCCTTTCGATGAAGTCGCGGTTCAGGATATCCTTCATGTCACCTGCAAAGAACTCTGTGTTCTCGATGCCGTTTATCTCGGAATTGACCTTTGCATCCTCAATAGCTTCGGGTACATACTCTATACCAACAACTTTCCTGGCCTTGCCTGCCACGAAGTTGGCTATCGTGCCCGTTCCTGTGTAGAGGTCGTAAACAAGTTCCTGACCCGTCAGGCCCGCGAACTCTCGCGCTACATTATATAATATATAGGCCTGTTCGGTGTTAGTCTGGTAGAAACTCTTCGGACCGACCTTGAAGCGAAGACTCTCCATCTCGAGGAAGATATGGTCGGTGCCGCTGAAGAGCTGCACATCAAGGTCGCCGATGGTGTCGTTGAACTTCTCGTTGTTCACCCATAGCAGGCTCGTCACCTCGGGAAACTCAGTATGCATCCAAGTCAGCATCTCTATGGCCTGCTGTCTGAGATTCTCCGCCGTAAAGTCTCCGAAAGGAACGAAGCAGAACTGCATGAGCACCATCAACTCGCCGGTATTGGAGAGGCGTATCATCAGGTTTCGCAGCAATCCTTTGTGTTCGCGGGCATCGAAGAAGGAGAGGTCGTGTTCGTAGGCATACTGCTGTGCACCATTGCGGATGCGGTTGTTGATGTCGTCCATCAGGTGACATTCACTGATGGGCAGAATCTTGTCGAAAGCTCCCGAAGTGTGGAACCCGACAGCTCCCGGCTGCTCGAATTTCCTACCCGAGCGAATCTCCTCTTCCGTGAGCCAGATTTTGTTTGCGAACCCGAACTCAAGCTTGTTGCGATAGCTTTGCGTCTTTGCCGAGCCAAGGATAGGACTGCATTCTGGCAAGGGTATCTTGCCTATGCGCTCCAGGTTGTCCATCACCTGTTTCTGCTTGTAGCGAAGCTGGTCCTCGTAGGGAAGTATCTGCCATTTACATCCGCCACAGACCCCGTAGTGAGGACAGAAAGGTTCCGCACGGCTTTCGCTTTTCTTGTGGATGAAGGTGCACACAGCCTCGGCATAGTGATGCTTCTTGCGGATGACACGCAAATCGACCACATCGCCCGGCACTACGTATGGCACAAAGACAACCATGTCATCAATGCGCACAAGAGCCTTCCCCTCTGCTGCCACATCCTGAATCTCCACCTCCCTGTAAACAGGCAATTCTTTCTTCTTACGAGACATATTAGTATTTTATGATTTTACTTTTTTGAGAATATGATAAGTATGAATTTATCGTTTTCCTTTCGGCACGAAACCTTCGTTTCGGCATGCAAAAGTATAAAAAAACACACAAAGAACAAAATTATTCATTCCTAATTATGAATTATGAATTATTTATAGTACTTTTGCAGACTTGATAATTCATATAATTCAAACAGATAGTATTATTTATGAGTCAAAAACGTGTTTACACCTTCGGCAACGGACAAGCTGAAGGCAACGCGCAAATGCGCGAACAACTGGGCGGCAAGGGTGCCAACCTGGCTGAAATGAATCTGATTGGTGTCCCCGTTCCTCCCGGCTTCACCATCACAACTGATGTATGTAATGAGTACTACGAGGTAGGACAGGAGAAAATCATGGAGCTGCTGAACGACGACGTGATGGCTGCTGTTGCCCACATCGAGAAGCTGATGAACTCGAAGTTCGGCGATGCCGAGAATCCTCTGCTCGTCAGCGTCCGCTCCGGTGCACGCGCTTCTATGCCCGGCATGATGGACACCATCCTCAACCTCGGACTGAACGACGAAGTGGCCGAAGGCATGGTCAAGAAGACCGGCAACCCGCATTTCGTATATGACAGCTACCGCCGCTTCGTACAGATGTACGGCGATGTTGTACTGGAGCTGAAGCCTGCCAACAAGACTGACATCGATCCCTTCGAGGAAATCATCGAGCAGGTGAAGGCCATCCGCGGCGTGAAGCTCGACAAAGACCTCAGCGTCGATGAACTCAAAGACCTCGTGGCCCGCTTCAAAAAAGCTATCAAGGAGCGCACCGGCAAGGATTTCCCCAACGATCCTATCGAACAGCTCTGGGGTGCTATCTGCGCCGTGTTCCGCAGCTGGATGAACGAGCGTGCCATCCTCTACCGCAAGATGGAAGGCATTCCCGATGAATGGGGCACAGCTGTCAGCGTCATGGCAATGGTATTCGGCAACATGGGCGACACCTCTGCCACAGGCGTTTGCTTCAGCCGCGACGCAGCCAACGGCGAGAACATCTTCAATGGTGAGTATCTCGTGAATGCACAGGGCGAAGACGTTGTGGCCGGAATCCGCACACCGCAGCAAATCACCAAGGTCGGCTCTCAGCGTTGGGCTCAGCGTGCCGGCATCAGCGAAAGCGAGCGCGCCGCCAAGTATCCCTCGATGGAAGAAGCCATGCCGGAAATATACAAGCAGCTTGATGCCATTCAGAACAAGCTCGAGGAACACTACCGCGACATGCAGGATATGGAGTTCACCGTACAGGAAGGCAAGCTCTGGTTCCTCCAGACACGTAACGGCAAGCGCACCGGCGCTGCTATGGTGAAGATTGCCATCGACCTGCTGCACGAAGGCAAAATTGATGAGAAAACTGCCATCAAGCGCTGCGAGCCCCAAAAGCTCGACGAGTTACTGCACCCCGTCTTCGACAAGAAGGCACTGACCCAGGCTCGTGTCATCGCACAGGGTCTGCCCGCTTCTCCCGGTGCCGGATGCGGACAAATCGTATTCCACGCTGATGATGCTCAGGCATGGCACAACGATGGCCACAAGATTGTACTCGTCCGCATTGAGACTTCTCCCGAAGACCTCGCAGGCATGAGCGCAGCCGAGGGTATCCTGACAGCCCGCGGCGGCATGACCTCCCACGCTGCTGTCGTAGCTCGCGGTATGGGCAAGTGCTGTGTCAGCGGCGTTGGCTCTCTGAATGTGGACTACAAGGCAAAGACCGTGGAAATCGACGGCGAGATATATAAGGAAGGCGACTACATCTCCATCAACGGTACGACAGGACAGGTATATGCTGGCGAAGTACCAACGAAGGCTGCTGAACTCAGCGGTGACTTCAAGGAACTGATGGACCTCTGCGACAAATATACAAAACTGCAGGTTCGCACCAATGCCGACACCCCGCACGATGCAGAAGTGGCTCGCGCATTCGGTGCCAAGGGTATTGGCCTGACCCGCACAGAGCACATGTTCTTCGATGACCAGAAGATTATCGCAATGCGTCAGATGATTCTGGCCGACAGTGCAGAAGGTCGCGAGAAAGCTCTTGCAAAGCTCCTCCCCTACCAGAAAGCAGACTTCAAAGGCATACTGAAAGCTATGGACGGACTGCCTGTAAACATCCGCCTTTTGGATCCTCCTCTCCACGAATTTGTGCCCCACGATGAGGTCGGCCAGCAGACAATGGCAAAAGAGATGGGAGTGGACCTCGCCACCATCAAGCGTCGCGTTGCCAGTCTGGCAGAGAACAACCCAATGCTCGGTCATCGCGGTTGCCGCCTCGGTATTACCTTCCCCGAAATCACCGCCATGCAGACTCGCGCCATCCTGAGCGCAGCATGCGAACTGAAGAAGGAAGGCTTCGACCCGAAGCCCGAAATCATGGTACCCCTCATCGGCATCCTCTACGAGTTGAAACAGCAGAAAGCTATCATCCAGAAGGTTGCTGCCGACGTCTTCGAAGAGTACGGCGTAAAGGTTGACTTTGAAATTGGCACCATGATTGAGATTCCTCGTGCCGCCCTCACAGCAGACCGTATCGCAACCGAAGCCGAGTACTTCTCCTTCGGCACAAACGACCTGACACAGATGACCTTCGGCTATAGCCGCGACGACATTGCAAGCTTCCTCCCCGCTTACCTCGAGAAGAAGATCCTGAAGGTTGATCCCTTCCAGGTGCTCGACCAGAACGGTGTAGGTCAACTTGTGAAGATGGCCGTAGAGAAAGGCCGCGAGGTACGTCCCACGCTCCGCTGCGGCATTTGCGGCGAGCACGGAGGTGAACCCAGCTCTGTCAAGTTCTGCGCCAAGATTGGCCTCAACTACGCCAGCTGCTCCCCCTTCCGCGTTCCCATCGCCCGCCTCGCCGCCGCGCAGGCTGCTGTCGAAGAGTAAGCTAACTATATAATAATATGTATAAGGGACCTGTCCGCTTGGGCAGGCCCCTTTTCTATTGTATTTGCTAAATATACTTTATTTCGGTTGAAGACTCAGACGGTACTCGCTGGGCGACTGGCCAAGATGCTTGGTGCAGTAGCGGCTGAAGTAAGCTTACGCTCATCTGTGGCAGGCCCGATACACTGCCCCTTATGCCCAGGAGCGCACGTGCGGCAGAAATGAATTTGGTGCAGGCAAGGATAATCATAGCCTGGAACGCGAACGTATCAATGGTGTTTTATTATACTATTTGCTGATTTTAGCCATGAGAATCAACCAAAAGTATTAAAGAATATTAATTTTTGTTGGTTCTTTTATTAAAATTATTCTCTGGGTGAGCTTTTATTTGTACCTTTGCTGAAATAGTTTGTTAATAATGAAAAAAGGGACGTATAGTATATTTAAAATTATTATTTTAACAGCTTTGTGCTGTTGTGCCTTAACGGATGTTTATGCACAGGTCGTTACGGTCAGCAACAACCTGTTGTACGATGGCGTGCTCACCCCTAATCTGCGTGTCGGACTCCGTGTGGCACCACATTGG
>CACWTR010000032.1 GCA_902763865.1 uncultured Bacteroidales bacterium
GACAAGATTCGCTACCAGATAGACAAGCTCGAACTCATCGTTGACGACGGCCTCTGGCCTCTGCCCAAGTACCGCGAACTGTTGTTCATCAGGTAAGTCCAACACCTAAACTCTATATCAAAGGGAACCAAGCAAACTTGGTTCCCTTTTCTTATGACTTTCTTTTCCCCTATATTTTTCATCCTTTTTGAATTCAAACAACTTTAGACAGATTCGTTCTCATATAATTCATCTTATCAAGATTGACAATAAAACAGTATATGTAGTATATTGTGCAGTGTGTTAAGAAAGAATTTTGTAAGTTTCATACGATACGAATCATTTGTTTGTCCAATTTACCTTCTAATCGCTCCACATCGTCTCTGATAGTGTGGTATATTTGGCTAAAAATAGTTAAAGAAAGTTTAGTCAACTGATAATCAGTACAAAAGTGTCTGAAATAAAGTTTTCAACGAGGATGAATACTAACGTAAAAGGCGGCGAAAGTCGCTGAAAAGCAGGCTGATAATCAGGATGATGGGGACAGCAAGGATTCCCGTCATCCTCTTTTTTCGCCTTTTCCCTCATGTGTATGATGCCGGCGGGACAGGCCGCCTCGCAGCGCCCGCACCCGGCACACTTCTCCCTTTCCATTATGGCATAGCAGCCATGCCATATCGTCACGGCCCCTTGCGGACAGACGCTAGCGCACAGTCCGCAGGCCACGCAGCGGCCACGCTCGTTCTCGGCATGGCGCCTGTTTGTTGCTTTCATTGCTACACGGACGCGTCCTGCTCTTCCGAAAGAAGCACCCTGCTCTTGCGGAAGAAGCATGGACGCTTTTTCTTTGTCATGCCAGGAGCTTCTTCACTATCTCCGAGATGACGCGGCCATCGGCTTTTCCTGCCAGTTGCTTGCCGGCTGTGCCCATCACCTTGCCCATCTCTTTCAGGCTTGTGGCTCCCACCTCCGCAATGATTCTCTTCACTTCTGCCTCTATCTCCTCGGCAGAGAGCTGCTTCGGCAGATAGCCTTCCAGCACATCTACCTGTGCCAGCTCTGCTTCAGCCAGATCCTGTCGTCCGGCCTCCGTGTAGGTGGCTGCCGTCTCCTTGCCCTGCTTAGCAAGCTTGGAGATGATCTTCAGGGCATCGGCATCCTCCAGGGTGTCGTTGGCCCCGGGAGCAGTCTTGGCTTCCAGAAATACCTTTTTGATGTTGCGCAGCGTCTCCAGACGCACTTTGTCGCGAGCCTTCATTGCGGCTTTGATGTCTTCACTGATTTGGTCGAAAAGTGTCATAGTCCAAGTTTTTTGAATTCCACTGCAAAATTATAAAAAAAAGTCCGATTCGGTACATTTTTGCGTGATAATGTATCCTGTTTTGCAACATTCTGCATAAAATACGCCGTAAATCCTCTTCCGGACACAAGCTCTTCCGTCAGGGACCGATGCGTCGTGTTCGTTGCTTCATCGCGAACAAGCGATTGCTTCATCGCCATGAAGCAATTGCATCTACATGTATGTGCAATCACTCCATCGCGATGAAGCAATCAATGCGTCGTGTTGTGTCCGGCACGCGGTGCTTGAGTCCTGGCGCACCAAAACGTGCCGGGGAACCTGTCAGGGCATGTAGTAGTTGGTCAGGAAATATGTTCTTTCCCAGTCAACGATTTTCAGTTCAGCCTCCTTTGCCGGATGGATGCCTTGCTCGTCGAGCACCATCACCTGCTTGTTCTTCAGGTCGTAGAGGGGCCAGTCCTTTGCCTTGCCGTCGGGCGACTGCTCTGCCGTGAGCGACGGATTGCCGGTCTTGGCGAACTGCACCCACATCTTGCGCATGGTCCTGGAGAAGGTCTCGTCGAGGGCACGCCCCGTGAAGCAGGTGTCCTCCGGATGCTTGAATACGACCGAAACTTCAATGGCGTGACCGGCTTTGATGATGGGCAGCGAGGATTCCGTCGTGAAGTAATAGGTGTAGGATTTGCCTCCGGCCTTGGTCTGTTCCTCCGACAGCCTGATTTGCGGCGCGATAAACAGCATCTGGCCGAACAGTCGGGAGTAGGGTTCGTAGCTTTCTTCCTTGATGCTCTGGCAGTAGCTTTCGGCCAGTGCTTTCTCTTCGTCGGTGAATTTGGCGAAGTTCTCCTGCTTGCGCTGCTTGGCCCACTGGATGAAGCCTTCCACACCGAAGGGGGGGATGAACGTGTTGAACTCATTCTTGTTGCAGCCTTGCAGGAATGCAATGTCCTTTGCCGCTCCGTTGGCATATTCCTTCCACGGCTCCAGGGGCAGTATCACTCCGTCCCGTTCAGGGGCTGTGCGCATTCCGAGCACTTGGAACAGTCCGTACAGTCGTCCCCACGTCTCGGCCAGCTTCTCGGCGCTGACCGCCAGCAGTTCGCAGACGGTCTTGCTGCCAAGTGCCTTCATCATTTCGTCCGTGCAGCGGATGGCATCCTCCGGGCTTCTCGTCTGGCCGGGGGTGCCGCTCTGTGCGATGACGCGCTTAAAGTACTTCTGTGTGCCTTCCATCAGCGGCAGCATGGTGCAGCATCCCGCACCGGCTGACTCGCCCCAGAGGGTCACGTTGTCGGGGTCGCCTCCGAAGGCGGCGATGTTCTCGTGAACCCACTTCAGTGCCATCTTTTGGTCCAGCAGGCCGAGATTCTGCGCGTCGGGATAGTCCTTGCCGTCCGCGAGGTGCGACAAGTGGAAGAAGCCGAGCACGCCAAGCCTGTAGCCGACGCATACGACGATGACGTCGGGATTCTCCTCGACGAAGTTGTGACACTCATAGTTCGGGTCGGCTGTGCCTCCGACCTCGTAGGCCCCTCCGTGAATCCACACCATGACGGGCTTCTTCTGCGCAGTCGCATCGTCAGAGCGCCAGATGTTCAGGTACAGGCAGTCCTCGCCCTGTACGTACTCGGCTGCAATGTCGCCGGGTGCCTGGGTGCAGGTCTTGGCATTGTAGTACGCCTCATATACCCCGCCGTCCGGAGCATAGGGCACCGGTGCCTTCCATCGGTTCTGGCCGACGGGCTGCTGTCCGACAAAGGGGATGCCCTTATAGGAAATGATGTTCCCCGTCTTCTTGCCGACGAAGGTGCCGTTGATGCACCTGACGGCCAGCGACTCATCGTAGCCGCCGCCGGTAATCCGCTGATTCTCTCCGTACTGAAGTATCTGCTGTTCTTCCATTTCGCTCATGGTCTTGATTTGTTAGGTTTACGGTTAATGACTCTGCGCTTCAAAGCGCATAATACTTGGTCAGGAAATAGGTTCTTTCCCAGTCCACGACCTTCACGTCGGTTTCCTTGGCCGGATGGATGTCCTGTTCGTCGAGCACCATTAGCTTCTTGTCCTTCAGGTCGTAGAGGGGCCACTCCTTAGCCTTGCCGTCGGGCGACTGGTCAGCCGTGAGCGACGGATTGCCGGTCTTGGCGAACTGCACCCACATCTTGCGCATGGTCTTGCAGAAGGTCTCGTCGAAAGCCCGTCCCGTGTCTGCCGTCATCTCCGGATGGTTGAACACTACCGCCAGTTCAATGGCATGCCCGCTTTTCATGACGGGGTCGGGAGATTCCGGCGTGAAGTAATAGGTGAAGGCTTTGCCGCCGCCCTTGGTCTGCTCTTCCGACAGCCGGATGATTGGAACATTGAACCAGCTCTGGCTCAACAGACTGGCGAATGGCTGGAAGTAGTCGCCCTTTACGTCCTTCATGTAGCTCTCGGCCAGTGCTTTCTCGTCAGCCGTCATCCGGGCAAACTTACCCTTTTTGCGGCTTTCTGCAAAATTGTCCCATCCTTCCTGTCCGAAGCTGGATACGAAGAAGTTCATCTCATCCTTGTTGCACCCCACAAGAATGCTTAAGTCTTTTGCCGCACCGCCGGCGTAAGCCGCGAATGTGTCTGTAGGCAAGTGCTTTCCGTCTCTTTCCGGGAATTGGTGCAGAAAGTTCACGGCAGAAGCCTCAAAGACTTTCTGACCATCCAGCTTCAGCAGGTCGCTGACTGTCTTGCATCCGAGCACATCCATCAGCTTGTCGGTGCATTCGATAGCCTCTTCCGTGCTCCGTGTCAGGTTGACTGAACCGCTCTCGGCAATGAGTCGCTTGAAGTACTGATGCGAACCCTTTATCAGCGGAAGCAGTGTGCAGCTGCCGGCGCCTGCCGACTCACCGAAGATGGTCACGTTTTCGGGGTCGCCGCCGAAGCCGGCAATGTTCTCGTGTACCCACTTCAGTGCCTTGACCTGGTCCAGGAGCCCCAGGTTCTGCGAGTCCGTATAGTCCTTGCCGTCCTCAAGGTGCGACAGGTGCAGGAAGCCCATTACGCCGAGCCTGTATCCGATGGTGACGACGATGATGTCTGGATTCTCCTTGATGAAGTTGAAGCAGTCAAACATCGGGTCAATGGTTCCGCCGGCCTCAAAAGCGCCGCCATGAATCCACACCATGACGGGCTTCTTCCTGTTCGACGCATCGTCCGATTTGAATACATTCAGGTACAGGCAGTTCTCGTCAAGGTAGTACATTGAACCGACCTCGAAGTTCTCATTGCCGTATGCGCTCTTCGCATTGTAGTAGGCTTCATAGACTCCGTTGTCGGGAACGACATCAACCGGTGCCTTCCATCGCAGGTCGCCGACGGGCTGCTTGCCTACATACGGGATGCCCCTGTAGGTGATGACGTTCTCCTTTTTCCTGCCTACGAAGGTGCCGTTGATACACTTGACGGCCAGCGACGGGTCGTAACCGCCGTCGGTAATCTGCTTGTTCTCGCCGCCGTACATGGCATGCAATGCCTCTCTGATTTCGTTAAGATCCATTGTGATATTTTATTGATGACTTAATGATTCGCTTTATATGTTGCGATACGCTTGGCCACGTTCTCCTTGATGTTGTTGTAGTAGAACGTGTAGTCGTTGTCGTGGAAGCTTGCCGGTCCGAAGAAATCTTTTGCGTCGATGGGCTTGGCTGTAGTGGTAGACACAACCACGCCGCGTGCCAGGTTAATCTGCGCATCGGCACCTACGTCGCCAATCTCATACTCGTTGGTCTTCTCGTTGAACACGAGCGACCCCTTGTTTTCACTGGCCGGTGCGTAGGTTTCGTCGAGTTTCCAGTTCAGCGGGTTGATGCTTATTTCACCAGGCAGCACCACGACGTTCTTGGCGCTTTCCTCCACATTCTTGGGACCCTCGGTGTTCCAGCTGACGATGACACCTGCGTCGCTCTCGCCGGTGGCAAACTTCAGGTGCGGATAGTCCTTGAGATCATCTTTCGTGATGGAGTAGCCGATGGCGTATGCAGCGACCATCCGCTTGTAGTAGTCGGGGTGATCCTTGAAGTAGTGCTTCAGTACGTATCTTACCATCGCCGAGCCTTGGCTATGACCCGCAATGATAAATGGGCGACCATTATTCAACTTTCCAAAGAAATAGTCGAGCGCAGCCTTGATGTCGGTATAGGATGCGCCGGCAAGTCCTGGGTCGAGGCTTCCGTACTTACTTGATAATTCTCCGGCGTATTTCATGCCTACTTGGCGGTAGAAGGGCGAAAACACATTACAGGACTCTTCAAACACGCTTGCATTGGTGCGATACTCGCCTTGAGCACGGAAAACCATCTCTGGGTTGTCGATAGGGACATAATCGGGCGCATCCTTGTCGAAACTCATGTCGATATACGACGTCGAATAGATGTAGAACGCATCGACATCCTTGGTGGGTTTATGAGTCTGGACCCAGTTGTTATCATCGCTGTAGTCGATCTTCACGTCTACCTCACCACCTGGGTTCGTGGGAGCCAGGTTGTCGTCGTTTTTACTACACGAGGTGAGCACCATTGTTGCGCCGCAAGTCAGGATGGCGGCAAGCATCCACATTTTTGATTTTCTCATAGTAAAAAAGTTTTGGGAATTTAAATAAAAAAGTTTTGGGAATTGATTTTTGTGCAAAAGTAGTCAATTCCCGATGAAATCGCAATATGCAGAGGCTTGTAGCCATTGAGTTTTGAGAATTTAGAAGCATTTTTTTACGATTCTGAAGTGCATTGCTGTCCGGCACAGGCAGGTTCCAGCTCTTCCGCAATGCGCATCCACTCCCCAGCCGTCATTCCCATGTTCAGCTTGAAGGCGGCATTGAATGTACTGTAGCTGCGGAAACCACTCTGGAAAGCCAGTTGCTTGGTCGACGCAGACTGATGGCTGGCGGTTGTCTCTTGATAGAGCTTGACGAAATGTTGGATGCGCAGCCCGTTGATATAGGCATTGTAGGTGATGCCCTGCAAAGCAAAGTACTTGCTGAGATAGGACCGGTTGGTGCCTATCTGCTTGGCCAGGTGCACTACGGAAATGTCGTGCTGTAGATAGAGCTGCGGCTCCTCGCAGTACTGTTTCAGCATCGACCCGATGCTGTTGCGCAAGGACTGTGAAAGGTCATTATCATCTGCCAGGGTATGCGGTGCAAGGTCCTCATGCCCATAGGTGGCGGGTATGTTCATGTCGCTCAACGTTTCCACTCGCCATAAGAGATAGCAGTTTAGTACGATGCAGACAGCCTGCATGACATATGGATAAGCTGGTCCGTCATCGCTAAACTCATAGAATACGTACACAAGTAGGATGATGGCCAGCACCACGAAACTCTGCCACACCTCCTTGTTTTCCAGGTCGGCATAGTTGTCGCGCAGCCAGCGCCCGTATCGTCTTACCTCGCGTACCATATATATAATTAAGCCAAAAGTCAGCAACACGACATAGGCATATATAATCGGATATAAAGCAGAGCTATGCTTGACAATGCAGACCGCCATTCCTAAAGCAATTGGTGCCGTCAACACGCAGATGGGCCACAGCGGACGCCTACGGTCTTGCAGCATGACAAGCAATATGGCTATCGATAGGGGAAAGACCGTCAAGTTGTCCAGCATACCGCCTATCAGTTCGATAGACAGTATGTCGTCGCTGGAGCTAAGGAAAAACAACGGCATATACCACACATGACTCAGGGCTATGGAGACTAAGAACACCCCAGTCCATCGGCGCAAGCGTACTGGCGGGGTGATGTCAGTTGCAAAGGCATTAGCCTTGCTGAACAGCAGATAACAGCCGGTCAGCAGAGCCATGGTCGCCACCGCTGAATATAATATAGTAAAGAGGATATCTCCCCGTATCTGATCGTACATATCTTTGCCCAGTTTAGAAACTGCAATGAAGAATTGCAAAGATACAATATTTCCGTTGAATTAACAATAAACAAGGACAGAAAGCGAGTAAGTTTTCGGATTTCTGAAGCAGTTTTTACTATTTTGAAGTCCTAACAGAAAAAAAATCTCACAAACCTCCCCGTATCGGCACAAGATACTGAGAAAATTGCTACCTTTGTGCCCGTCACAGACTTAATTTGCGATTATGGTAAAGAAGATGAAGGACCTTCAACGGGATAGTATAGATTTCAGGAAGTCGAAGATAGAACCGCTGTTTCACAGCATTTTCTTCCCGACGCTGCTGTCAATGGTGTTTGCTTCTTTCTACACAGTGGCCGACGGCATTTTCGTCGGTCAAGGCGTAGGAAGCGATGCGCTGGCCGCCATCAACATTGTTGCTCCGCTGTTCCTGATAACCACCGGCATAGCCTTGATGTTCGGTGTGGGTGTGTCGGTGGTGGCAAGCATCCATCTGTCGCACAATAATTACAGGGCTGCCAACTTCACAGTCACACAGGCTTTCGGGGTGGCTTCGCTGCTCATGGCTGTCGTCTCCATTGCTCTTTATTGCCTGCGCATACCGTTCCTGCGACTCCTGGGTTGCTCCGACGCGCTGATGCCTTTGGCCCTGGACTACCTTCTGTTCATCCTTCCGGGTTGTGTCTTCATCATCAGCCAGATGGTAGGCACGTTTGTCATCCGTCTTGACGGTTCCCCGAAGTTTGCTGCTTTGTTGGAGATTGTCCCCGGCATTCTGAACATCTTCCTCGACTGGCTGATGGTGTTCCCCATGCAGATGGGCGTTGCCGGCAGTGCACTGGCATCGACGCTTAGCTGTGCTGCTGCCTCGGCGATGGTCGGCTGGTATATGATTTTCCGTGCCAAGAACATACGGCTGCGCAGGTTGAAACTCAGCCTGACCAGCCTATACCTGACGGCTCGCAATACTGCCTACATGGTGCGCAGCGGGTTTTCCTCCATGCTTGGCGAATTGGCAATGTCGATGATTCTGCTTGCGGGCAATTACATGTTCATCCGCAGGCTCGGCGAGGACGGCGTGGCAGCCTTCAGCGTGGCCTGCTATCTCTATCCGATAGTGTTTATGGTGAACAATGCCGTTGCTCAGTCGGCGCAGCCTATCATCAGCTTCAATCATGGTGCCGGCATCAGCAGCCGCGTGCGTAAAGCATTCAGGCTCAGTCTGCGTACAGCAGCCGTCTGTGGTGCCTTGCAGGCGGCGTTTCTTGCAATCGGGGCCAAGCCTCTTGTCAGTCTGTTCCTGCAAGTCGGGACCAAGCCCTACGAGTTTGCCGTAGCTGGACTTCCGCTGTTTGCTGTCTCGTCCGTGTTCTTTGCGCTGAACGTTGCCATCATCGGGTACTACCAGACAATTGAACAGAATGCACGGGCCACGGTCTATATGTTGCTTCGCGGCTTTGTCTTCCTCATCCCGGCATTTGTGCTGATGCCTATGCTCGTCTCCCCGCAGGGCTTGTGGCTCGCCGTCCCCGTGTCGGAGATACTGACGTTTGCCGTGATTCTGCTGTCCTGGCAAAGGAAGTAACTCCCTGCCTCCCTGCCTGCCATCCTGTCCCTGTTCACTGGCAAAAAGGCATACGCATTTGGCATTTTCAGTCGAAAAGCAGATTAGTTTAGCGGATATGCTTCGGTATTCTGTGTTTTTTTCGTACTTTTGTGGGGAAATAAGTATTAATATATAATGTATATGCGTATTACGACTATCTTTCTCTGTGCTGCGATGCTTTACGCCCCGGCAGTCGGTGCCGAGGATTTTTCTGTCTCTTCCCCCGACGGACACCTTACGGCAACTCTCCACCTTTCGGACGGCAGGCTGAGCTACTCGGTCAGCCGCGACGAGCGGACCATAGTGAACGAATCACCCCTTGGCCTGACGACCTCGCTGGTCGATTTCACGGAAGGCCTGGAGCTGGTGGAAACCGAGAACGGCTCGGTGGATGATGCCTACACGCTGCCCGTCGGCAAACGGAGCAGCTACCGCGACTGCTGCAACACGCTTTCCGTTCTCACACGGAAAGGCTCGTGGCAGCTGAATGTCCTGTTCCGCCTCTACGACGACGGCTTTGCCTTCCGCTACGTCATCCCCAGGACCGGCAGCCAATCCACAGCCGTCCTGACCTCCGAAGCCAGTCGCATCCGCGTCAGTGACATTGCCAGCACCACGGCCTGCCGCTTCCTGGGCAATTCCGGAGGCAATGACCCGAACTATCCCTACGAGGGCCTCTATGCCCGCTACACTGACTGGCAGACCCTGGTCTCGACGGGCGACGGACGCTACAACTCGCCGACCCTTGTCTATAACGGCACGGACTACCTGCTCATCTCCGAAGCCGACAACCGCGCCTCCTTCTGCACCTCGCTGACGAAGGCCGAACCCGAAAAGGGCGAGTTCTCCTTTAGCTGGACGGGACAGACGAAGAGCTATGCCGAAGAAAAAGCGCATCGCATCTCCGTCACGTTGCCCTTCAGCTCCCCCTGGAGGATGGTGGTTCAGGGCGACATCAAGGCCATCTTCGAGACCACGATGGCCGAGAACCTCTGCCCGCCGACGACCATGACCGACCTCAGCTGGATAAAGCCCGGCGTGGCAGCATGGTATTGGGGCGGCTCGGACGGCGGCAAGGGCGAAGTCCGGGAAGCCTATGGCGGACTGCGCGAAGGCGAGTGGGCACACTGCGAGGTGTCTGCCGACATGGGGTGGCCTTACTACCTCATCGATGCCGGATGGAGCTCTTCCTGGTTCCCCGACTTTGTGAAAAAGGCTCAGGAGAAGGGAGTGGAGTGTCTGCTTTGGGGCGACTCCCGCCTCATCTACAGCCAGGACTTCTCCAACGGCAACATGGACGCTACCCTGAGGCGATGGAAGAACTGGGGCATCAAGGGTATCAAGGTCGATTTCTGGGAAGACGACTCGAAGGAGACCATGACCCGCATAGAAAACCTCTACAAGAAGGCAGCGAAATACCAGATGCTCGTCAACATTCACGGCTGCACCCGTCCCTCCGGACTGCGCCGCACCTATCCCCACATCATGACACAGGAAGGCATCTACGGCGGGGAACAGCAGTTCTGGAACCCCAAGAGGAACACTGCCCAGCACCACCTCGACGTAATCTTCACCCGCAACGTAGTGGGAGCAATGGACTTCACCCCCGGCGACTTCGCCACGTGGCGCGGCAGCCTGCTCACGGGACGGAGCCAGGGACACCACCTGGCCCTGACCACACTCTTCGAGAGCGGCATCGTCCATATTGCCGAAGCGCCGCAGAACCTCCGCTACTTCGTCGGACGCGACATTATGAAGCGTCTGCCCGCAGCATGGGACGAAAGCATCCTTCTGGAAGGCAACCCGACGGCATTTGCCACCGTCGCCCGAAGGAAAGGCCGCGACTGGTGGGTGTCGGGCATCAGTGTGAACGAGCGTATCTGCCGTTTCAGGCTGGACTTCCTCGAGGAGGGAGTGCCCTACACAGCCTATATCTATCGCGACGGGACGTGTCGCACCGACCTGAAGTTCGAGAAGAAGCAGGTGACGAAAGGCCAGTCGCTCAGCCTGAGGGAACTCAGCGAAGGCGGATTCCTGGTGCAGATCAGCCCCGACGCCAACCTCGACGTGCCGTCCGAGCGCACCACCTACGAAGCCGAGGCTTCGGGCAACACCCTGACAGGCAGCGCCAAGCGCAAGACGTACGATGCGCTCCATGCTTCCGCCGGAGGCTTCGTGGGCGACCTTGGCAACGGTGCCAAAATTCAGTTCAACCGTATCAAGGCCAGCCATACCGGAAAATATATCCTGACCATCTACTATATCTCGCGTGACACCCGCACGGCCCGGCTCTTCGTCAACGGCGAACAGGTGGGCGACACCATTACCTACAGAGACAACGGCGACTGCACCGGCTCCTGGGACCCGGACGGAATGGGATGGAAGATGATTCCCGTCACCCTGAACGAAGGACAGAAGAACACCATTACCATACAAGCCTTCGACAACCTGTGGGCACCGAACTTTGACCGCATCACCATCCATCCCGCACCCTCCGACGATGATATAACCCGCATCGCTCCCCAAGCTGCCGACGGCATCCGGAACCCCAACCAGTCCGCCTGCTACGACCTCCTTGGCCGCCGCCTCTCCAAACCTCGGAAGGGACTGAACATCATTGGAAGCAAAAAAATCCTTGTGAATCCCTGAAATAAAATTGGTACAAATGAAGCAAACCATCATAACTGTCATGCTCACCCTCGTCTGCATGGCAGGACAGGCACAGCAACTGAGAATGAGTGAAGCGACATTCGATGATTATGTCCCCCTGCTCAATGCTAAAGGCTATATGGTGTACAGTTTCGACACGAAGGATATCAAGGGAAAGCAGTTGGAGATTGGTGTCATGGAATATGCCGGCGGGAAAGAGGTGGGAAGCAGTCTTCCCTTTGAGTTTTCTTTTTCTGCCGGAGAAAAACTCGTCATCGGATTGGCTCCGTCAGATGCCGACTCTGTGTATGTCTTTTCCTTCCAAACCGACAAAGGCGAAGGCTTTACAGGCAAGCTAATGCTTAAACCTGTCCTCGTTCCGGGAGAGCCTGCGAAGCAAATATATATATATAAATGGCGTCCCTTTGAACTTCTCCCCACAGCAGACGCGGGAAAGTTCATGCCGCTTGTGCTGTTCGGCTCCTACTGGTGGGATGCCGACAGCGGAGTCTTCCGCTTCTGCGGCGATAATGTCATCAAGCCCGACCTCTCGTCGGACATCATCGGGCACATTCCCCATTTCTACATCTTAGGCATCAAGATACAATAGATGAAGCAAGAAGAAAACAGAACGTATTCATAAGCATAAATTCTACAATAACCCGTACCTTTGTAAAAGCAAAAAGGGAAAAAAGACAATGACAAAGGAAATAGCAAATCCTGACAACAACATTCTGCAACCATTGATTGAGAACATATCAAAGGCCATAAACGAGGCACGCAGGAAAGTCGCCACGCACATCAATGCCACAATGACTCAGAACTATTGGCAAGTTGGGAAATATATTGTGGAATACGAACAGGGAGGACAGGCGAAGGTGGCATATGGCACTTCCACGTTGACAGAACTCTCGAGACAACTTACCGCACGCTTTGGGCGAGGCTTTAGTCGCCATAACCTCGCAAACATGAGGAAGTTCTATCTGCTTTATCCTAATTGTCAGACAGTGTCTGACATTTTAACGTGGTCTCATATTTGCGAATTGATGCAAGCTGAGGATAACCTTGAGTATGAACACAAACCTTTTCGTATCAAAATACGAACTTTACCTGCCCGATAAGGAACAGTTGAGACAGATTGTAGAAAAGATTGTTGATGCTGAAAACACAGAAGATAGCCATCCGGCAGATGCAAGTCCTCGAAGCAGGCAACGGCAGAAGCTGTTGAAGCGACCAACGAAACAGAAATAACACATACAATAGCACAATTATGAAAAAGAAGATTTTGCTTATCCTTGTAGCCCTTATGCCTATGCTGGCAAAGGCCAATTATGCATACATTGACGGCATCCGCTACTACCTATACCCATCATACGGCAGAGCCAGTGTAGTAAGTGGCAATGACAACTATTCTGGTTCTATTTCCATACCTTCAACAGTCACATACGAGGAAACCACCTACAATGTGACTGGAATCGGCGAATCTGCCTTCGAAGGTTGCAGTGGCCTGACTACCATTAGCATTCCCAGCAGCGTGACCGGCATCGGCAAAAGAGCTTTCTGGGGTTGCTGTAGCTTGACATCCGTCAACATTCCTTCGGGCGTGAATTGGATTGCCGAAGAGGTTTTCTCTGGCTGCACTGGCTTAACATCCATCACCATCCCCAATAGTGTGACCGGCATTGGTGCCGATGCCTTCTATAATTGCAGCGGCCTGACATCCGTCACCATACCCAACAGCGTGACAAGCATCGGCTACGGGGCCTTCTATAAATGCTATTTTACATCTGACTCCTTTGTTAACTATTCTTCATTAACATCTGATAATAATTGGGGAGCAACCATATTTGATGAGGAATCAAGTGACGGATTAATAATAAAAAATAACATCGTAGTGGGATGCAGACCATGGGCAACAGTTGTCTCTATTCCCGAGGGCGTGACCAGCATCGGCTACGGGGCTTTCCAAGGTTGCAACGGCCTGACCTCTGTCACAATCGGCAACAGCGTGACCAGCATCGGCGAATCTGCCTTCGAAGGTTGCAGTGGCCTGGCCTCCGTCACAATCGGCAACTGTGTGACCAGCATCGGCAGGGATGCTTTCTGGGGTTGCAGCGGCCTGACCACAGTCAACATTCCGGGCAGCGTGACCAGCATCGGCGAATCTGCTTTCTATGGATGCAAAGACCTCACCTCTGTCAGCATCCCCAGCAGCGTGACCAGCATCGGCCAAAATGCTTTCTTTGTGACAGGATGGTATAATGCCCAGCCAGACGGAATCCTCTATTTAGATAACTGGCTCATAGGCCACAAAGGCACTAAGCCGATAGGAGATGTAACTATCAATAGCGGAACAAGAGGGATAGCAGACAGGGGCTTCTATGATTGCAGCGACCTAACCTCCGTCACTATCCCCAACAGCGTGACCAGCATCGGAGACCACGCCTTCTATGATTGCACCAGTCTGGCCTCCGTCACCATACCCAACAGCGTGACCAGCATCGGATACTATGCCTTCTATGATTGTATCAGTCTGGCCTCCGTCACCATCCCCAACAGCGTGACCAGCATCGGTAAGAGAGCTTTCTCTGGTTGCAGCGGTCTGACCTCCATCAACATCCCCAACAGCGTGACCAGCATCAGTGACGGTGTTTTTTCTTTTTGCACCAGCCTGTGCTCTGTCACCATCCCAAACAGCGTGACCAGCATCGGCAACTCTGCTTTCTCTGATTGCAGCAGCCTGAAATCCGTCACTATTCTCAACAGCGTGACCAGCATAGGCGACTATGCCTTCTATGATTGCAGCAGACTGACCTCCGTCACCATCCCTAACAGTGTGACCAGCATAGGAGGTTATGCTTTCGCTGATTGCCACGGCTTGAAAGATATCGTCATCGGTAGCGGTGTGACCAGCATCGGCTACTTTGCTTTCTCTGGTTGCAGCCTGAGAAAAGTTATTGTACCAGATATTGCAGCATGGTGTAGTATTTCTTTTCGTGGTGAGGGCGCGAATCCTTTATGTAATGCACACCATCTATACGTCGATGAGGAAACAGAAATTACGGACCTTGTTATCCCAGAAGGTGTGACCAGCATCGGCAACTCTGCTTTCTCTGGTTGCAGCAGCCTGAAATCCGTCACTATTCCCAACAGCGTGACCACCATCGGCAACTCTGCTTTCTCTGGTTGCAGGCTTTCTCTGGTTGCAGCAGCCTGAAATCCGTCACTATTCCCAACAGTGTGACCAGCATCGGCGATTCTGCCTTCTTTTTTTGCAGCGGTCTGACCTCCATCAACATCCCCAACAGCGTGACAAGCATCGGTGCCCATGCCTTCAATAGTTGCAGCGGCCTGACCTCCATCACCATCCCAAACAGCGTGACAAGTATCGGCGTCGCTGCTTTCCTTGGTTGCAGCGGTCTGACCTCCATCACCATCCCAAACAGTGTGACCAGCATCGAATGGGATGCTTTCCGTGATTGCACTGGACTCACATCTGTTTCCATTGGAAGCAGTGTGACAACCATTGGAAGTCGTGCATTTGCTGATTGCGATAGTCTGAAAGATGTATATTGCAATGCGGAAAAAGTGCCAAATGCCTATTCAGACGCTTTCTCTGGTACAGACATTTCTCAAGCAACACTGCACGTGCCAGGAATGTGCAAGGAGGCGTACAGGACGACAAGCCCGTGGAACCAGTTCGGCACGATTGTTTCCTCTTCAGATGAAGAGCCTACAATAACCGGCATGCAATTGGACAACAGCAGTTTCGACGAATGGAGCATCGTAAGCGGTTCCTCGGGCAAAGACCTTTATCAGCCTTGGGTCGAAGGGAAGACTCCATACTGGGACACATATAACACCTTTGCTACAATATTGAGTGTCAGCAACAGCACCTATAAGGACGAGGACGGACGGCGCTATGCCAGCCTCCAAACGAAATTCCTGGCTGTCAAGTTAGTCGCAGGCGCCATCTTCACTGGCAGCTACATAGAGGTTGACGCAACGAATAGTGTCCTCTCCCTAGGACGTCCCTTCACCGAACGCCCGACAAAGATGAAGTTCGATTTCCAATACCACACCTCCACTATCAACCGTACAGGAGGAACTTGGAAGGATGCTTGGGGAGACTACGTTTCCCAATCAATGTATGAAAGCCTGAAGGGACAGCCTGATTCCTGTCAGATTTACATTGCTCTGGGCGACTGGGAACCCGTGGACTACGTGGATAAAAGTGGCGGCACACATACTTGCCCATACCTCATCCGTACCAGACCATCCCAATTGCACCTTTTCGAGCCGAACGACCCTCACATCATCGGCTATGCGCAGATGACTTGTGGAAAGGACATCAGTAGTTGGACAACCGGGACACTTGATATCCATTACCGCAGCGACAGGACTCCCAAATACATCATCGTCTATGCCACCTCCTCGAAATATGGGGATTTCTCCACTGGCGGCGAGTTGTCTGAGTTGAACCTTGACAATATAAAACTGATTTATAGTTCTATTCCCGACATCGACCCCGAGCCTGTGGACAGCATTCCCGGGGATGGTGGCACCTTCGTAGAGAAACTGGCAAACGGCGTGGAAATGGAGTTTAAGGTGGTTAGCAGGGAAGGCAAGACTTGCCAAGTGGGTTCGGGGACAAGTCACTGCATTGACACTAACACAACAGGGGAAATCACTATTCCAAGTGAGGTTCGAGAATTGAATGTGGTGGCAATCGGAGATAATGCCTTCAGTCAATGCAACGATTTAAGCTCCGTCACTCTTCCCTCCAGCGTAACAAGTATTGGCCTGTTTGCTTTCAAGGACTGCAAATTGCACAACATACTTATAAAGTGTGAGATGCCACCCGACATTGAAGAAAACGCGTTTACGAATCAGACATTCTACCATGCAATGCTATACATCCCAAGTGGCAGTTGGGATGCCTACGCCTACGATGACAACTGGTACAGGTTCATCAATATACGCGAGACAGCGATGGCTGAGGAAGATGTTTCCGAGCAGCAAGCTTACATGCTGATGGATGCGGAGACGTTTGCATACTCCGTCTATGACCCAGTGAACGACTGCATCGGCACTATTAACTCCATTGGCAGCATCAATGAAGATAATCCTTACCACAGTTGGCAGATGATGGAGGCTGGCGGACTACATTATTTATATAATATAGGCGCGAAGAAGTACGCCAAGCGGGAAGGCAACAGCCTCAGCCTCTGCGATGAGCCGACGCCTATCGACGTGGCCGACGGCGACAACGGTCTTATCCTTGCCGGTGAGACAAGCAAGCAATGGGCACTTGTCAGCAACGAACGACTCAGTGCCAGCCAAGCCGCCATCGACCAAGTGACAGGCATCAAGGCCATTGAACATTCACCATTGAACATTGACCATTCAATATATAACATGTCGGGCCAGCGCCTCAGCAAACCGCAAAAGGGCCTGAACATCGTCGGCGGCAGGAAAGTCTTGATGAAGTGAAGCCGACTACAAATGAAGAGTGAAGGATGAAGCGTAAAGAATCAGAAGTACATTCGGCACTAATAGACACTTTGATTTTTCATTCTTTATTCTTCTCTTAAAGTAACTACGAGCTATGAACTATGAATCGATTAAAGGCAGCGTGGCGGTGCTCATCTCGGGCGGCGTGGACAGTGCCGTCGTGGTGCATCAGCTTTGTGAGGCAGGGCTGAAGCCCGACCTACATTATATTAAGATAGGTATGGAGGGTGAGGACTCGTCGTGCACCGCTGAGGAGGACATTGAACTCTCGGAGGCAACGGCACGCAAGTACGGACTCAAGTTGGAGGTCACTGACCTGCAGAAGGAATACTGGGAACAGGTTGTCGGCTATACCATTGAGCGCGTGAAGATGGGGCTGACACCCAATCCCGACGTCATGTGCAATCGTCTCATCAAGTTCGGAGCCTTCGAGCAGAAGGTGGGTTGCCACTATGACTATATCGCGACGGGACACTATGCCACCAACGTCGAGATTGACGGCAAGATGTGGCTCGGCACAGCTAAGGACCCGGTGAAGGACCAGACCGACTTTCTGGCACAACTCAGCTACGAACAGCTCAGCCATACGCTCTTCCCGATAGGTCACTTGATGAAGGAGGAGGTGCGACAGATTGCTATCGATGCCAAATTGCCGAGTGCCCGACGCAAGGACAGCCAGGGCATCTGCTTCCTGGGCAAGATTAACTACAACGACTTCCTGCGCCGCTTCCTGGGCGAGAAGGAAGGCAAAATCATCGACATAGAGACGAACAAGGTCATCGGAACACATCGCGGCTACTGGTTTCACACTATCGGACAGAGGAAAGGACTCGGACTGAGCGGCGGACCGTGGTTCGTTGTCAAGAAGAACATCCGCAAGAACATCATCTTCGTGGCCAACGGATGGGACACACAGCTTCAGTACGGTCATGACTTCCGTCTGGCCGACTTCCACTACATCACCGAACCGTTGCCAATAGAGGCAGGGAGCAAGGAGCAGGGAGCAAGTGAAATGCCCATCCAGTTCAAGGTGCGACATGTCGGTCACTTCATGCCCGGCATTATCAGCCTCGACGACGAAGGCTACCACATCCACTCCGATGCTCCTATCCAAGGCATCGCCCCCGGTCAGTTTGGTTGCATATACGATGCCGAAGCCCGCATCTGCTACGGCAGTGGAGAGATAGGAATCTATAAAAATAATAATGAATAATTTGCTACCGCACTACAAGTAACACAATAACTAAATAGTAAATAAATCGTAAATAGTAAATCGTCAAATAGTAAATAAGCAAGATGAAATACATCTTTGATGAAATTGTTCCCCGCGAGGGAACAGACGCCATTAAGATAGACAGAGTAAAGAACGAATGCGGCACGGACGACCTCTTGCCCATGTGGGTGGCCGATATGGACTTCCGCACGCCGCCTTTCGTCTTGAACGCCATTCGCAAGCGCATGGAGCAAGGCATCCTCGGCTATACATGCCAGAACCCGCCTTACTACGAGAGTATATGCCGATGGAACAAAGAGCAGCACGGAATGGACGTGACCCGCGAGATGATTTGCTACGTCCCCGGCGTGGTGAGCGGAATCTTCCTGGCTGTGCAGGCCCTCACGGAGAAAGGCGACAGCATCCTCATTCAAGAACCCGTCTATCATCCTTTCTGCTTCGTGCCGGAAGCTTGCGGACGCAAGGTTGTACAGTCCTCGCTGCGACGCACGGAGACATCCTTCGCCATGGACTTTGAACGTTTGCGGGAGGACATCAAAGGTTGCCGGATGATGATACTCTGCAACCCGCACAACCCTGCCGGCATCTGCTGGACAAGGGAAGACCTGCAGCAGGTAGCCCATATCTGTGCAGAAGAAGGTGTTGTCGTAGTGAGCGACGAGATACATTGCGACATGGTCTTCAGCGGACACCGGCATATTCCCTTCGCCAGTGTCAGCGAAGAGGCACGCCGCATCAGCATCACCCTTCAGGCTCCCACCAAGACGTTCAACATGCCTGGCATCGTGGCAAGCCAGGCCATTGTCTATGACGAGGGCCTCCGCCAGCAGTACTTCAACTACATCTGGGGCACCGACCATGACCTTGGCAACGTCTTTGCCTGCGACTGCGTGATGGCTTGCTACAGCAACGAAGGTCGCGAATGGAAGAGCCAGATGCTTGACTACGTATGGGGCAACATCCAACTCGTTGCCAAGCGCTTCGCAGAGGAATGTCCCTGCATTCGCCCCATCATTCCCCAGGCCAGCTTCCTCGTCTTTCTTGATTGCACGGCACTCGGGTTCAAGTCTCAGAAGGAGCTGGAGCACTTCTTTGCCTTCGACGCTAAAGTCGGCATGAATTCAGGCGCCATGTTCGGCAAGGGCGGCACAGGCTTCATGCGCCTCAACGTCGGTTCCCCGCGTTCAGTGGTCGATGAGGCTGTCAGCCGCATTGTCCGCGCTGTCAACAAACAAAAGTAATCACCTTAAACACATTATTAACCTCTTTACAACAAACAAGTCAACGAATGAAAACAAACTTCCAAGACTTATATCTTGCTGCTGTCACTTCCTTCTGCCTTCTGTGTCCTGCTGACGCATTGGCACAGCAGACGTCCTTTCAGTTCTCTACAGCTCATCGCGGCCCCGAGATTGGACCGCTGCACTACGGTATCTTTTACGAGGAAATCAACTATGCGGGCGACGGCGGCATCTATGCTGAACTCATCCGCAACGGCTCGATGGAAGAGAATGCATCGAAGCCCGACTACTGGCAGACCATAGGCAGTGCTGCTTCCAGCATCGTGACGCAGAACCTCATAAACAGTGCACAGAGATACGCGATGCAGCTCAATCTGTCCAAGGCTGGCGACGGCATTCGCAATAATGGCTACTGGGGCATCAACATCGTGGAAGGGCAGACCTATAAAGCCAGCTTATGGATTCGCACTTCCGAGGGGTGGAAAGATGACGTGACGCTTACCCTCGAGAGCGACAATGGCGATGACCTGGGGCACTCGGTCCTGTCCGTAAGCGAAGCCGGTAAATGGACGAAACTCACCACGGAGATAGTTGCTACGGCCAGCTACCGGCAAGGTTGGCTCGCCATTCGCGGGAGCAAGGCCGGCACGATTTACCTGGATTGCATCAGCCTGTTCCCGCCGACATACAAGGGACGCGAGAACGGAATGCGCATTGACCTGGCCGAGAAGCTGGAGGCTTTGCACCCGCGCTTTATGCGTTTCCCGGGCGGATGCTACATCGAGGGCGGCAACCGCTACCAGTGGCGTCATACGGTCGGCCCCGTGGAGGAACGCTTGGGCATCTATAACAGTCATTGGGGCTATCCTGTCTCGAATGGAATGGGATTCCACGAGTTCCTGCAGTTGGCAGAGGATTTGGGCGCAGAGCCTATGTTTGTGGTCAACATGGGCATGGGCCACGGATGGTATCAGGACTACCAACACATTCAGGACTTCATCCAGGAAGCACTCGATGCCTTGGAGTACGCCAACGGCGATGCCTCCACTTTCTGGGGAGCCAAGCGCATAGCCGCAGGGCATCCGGAACCCTTTGGCATGCGCCTCATCGAGATTGGCAACGAGAACTATAACTACACTTTCAACAATAACAATGACCAGAGCGACCACTATCCTGAACGCTACCGCCAGTTCTATGATGCCATCAAGTCCCGTTGGCCAGAGGTTGTCTGTATCGGAAACGTAGAGGCCTGGGGCACGGACAACCCCACGTGGCGCAATGCTCATCCGGTGGATGTGGTCGATGAACACTACTACCGTTCTCCAGACTGGTTCGCCGGCAATTACCATAAATACGACAATGCCAGCCGCACCAGTCACAAGATATATAACGGCGAATATGCCGTCACCAGCGACTATGGCACCAACGGCACCCTGAAAGCCGCGCTGGGCGAGGCCATCTACATGGCCGGCATGGAGCGCAACTCCGACGTATGCGTCATGGCTTCGTATGCTCCAATCTTCAAGAATGAAAACGACTCGCAGTGGAACCCCGACATGCTGCACTACAATGCCTACACCAGTTTCGGCACTCCGTCCTACTGGGCGCAGCAGATGATGGCTACCACCGTAGGCAAGCAGAACATCACATGGACCGAGTCGGGCAACACCCTCGGACTGAAAGATGCCCGGCTCGGCATCGGTTCCTGGAAGACGGAAGTCACGTATTCCAACATCCGTGTGACCGATGCCGAGGGAAATACAGTCTTTGAGCAGTCCGAACCCATAACTTCTCCGCAGAGCATGCAAGGCACGTACCACGTCTTCGATGTCGCCACAGGCAACCGCACCATCGAGATGGATGCCGTGAAGAACAGTGGCGACGAAGGCTTCCTCATCGCCTTTGCTTCTATCGACACAGGAAACTATGCATGGTGGAACCTGGGCGGATGGGGCAATACGAAACATGCGGTGGAGCAGTCCGTGAACGGCTCGAAGAAATCCCTTGCTACAGCCAACGGCAGTATCACGACGGGACGCACCTACCGCATCAAAATCGTTCTCAACGGCACTACGGCTCGCTGCTACCTCGACGGCTCGCTCATCCATACCGTGACGTTGTCCGACGAAACGGAAGGTCAGCGCCTCTATCTCTGCGCCTCCCTCAATGAAGCGGAGGATACAGCCATTGTCAAGGTCATCAATTACAACGGCATAGCCGTTCCCGCAAACTTCACCTTCACCGATGCCGCTATTGCAGGAGATGCCGACTTGTGCATCATGACTCATGAGGACAACCACGCCGAGAACTCCCTTGACGAACCGGAGAAAGTGGTGCCGAGGAATGAGAAGATTGCCATGCAGACAGAGAAGTCGCTCTCCTTCGAGGTACCAGCCTACTCGCTTTCCGTCATTCAGATACCGCTTTCCGAAGCATGTGCAGAGCAGAAGCCGGAGCCAGCCGAGCTGCCTGCCGCCGCCATCATTCACGACTTCGAGGCTGAAGGGGCTGGACTCGGCTTCTCGGACGGCAACCATGCCTTCTACACTGCCGACGACAGCTATGTTGACTTGGGCAACGAGGCAGCACAGGCCATCGGACAGTTGCTGAAAGGCAACGCATACAGTGTCAGCCTCAACCTCATGCTGGAGGACAGTGGCAACTTCAATAAATTCTGCTGGGCATGGAACATCAACAACGGTACCAGCTCGTATGCCGGCCTTATCAACAAGGCCAACAACATCGACTGGTACTTCGAGAAGGTACGCGGCACGACCTGCACGGTCCGGTCCGGTGCCGGCCTGAAGCAGAAGGTGTGGCACAACGTCACCGTCACAGCCGATGCCTCAGAGACAAGCATCTACATCGACGGACAGTTGCGGGGCACGATGCCGACCAACATGAATGCACTCGTGCTCAACACTGCTACAAAGGTATGGATAGGACGCAGTCCCTTCACGTCCGATGCGCTGATGTCCAAGACATTCTTCGACGACTTTGCCATCTACGACTGCAAGCTCTCCCCTGAGCAGGTGCTCACCCTCTACGAATCCGCTGCGTCCAAGAGTACGGAGTGCGCCGCGCTCATTCCCGTACCGGACACAGAACCCAATGCCGAAGCCATGACGCTCATCGGGACAATCCAGGGAGAAGTAGATATCACGGCACTGCTGAAGAATGCAGACTTCTCCGACAAAGGCAACGGATGGGAAGGCACCCCCTTCACCGCCGCACCCGGCACGGTGGCCGAGCACTACAATAAGCTCTTCGACACCTATCAGATACTCCCGAACATGCCGGCTGGCCGCTACATCCTCCGCTGGCAGGGATTCTACCGCAACGGCAACATCGCCAATGCCTACTTGCGCCATACCCTCGGGACAGAGGGCACAGCCGAAGTCTATGCCGGTACACCGGCTGGCAACACTCAAAGCCAGTCCCTGCTCTCCATCTACGATGCCTCCGCGCCCTACAGCTATTCCCCCTACACATACCCCGACAATGTGTCCTCGGCAAACCAAGCCTTCACCGACGGGAACTACCGGCAGCAGATGGAGTTCTTTGTCGAAGAAACCTCAGACCTGCGCATCGGCCTGCGCAACTTCTCGCCGGCTGTATATGACTGGGCCTGTATCGACAACTTCACCCTCACCTTCGTGAACGACGAGACGCGAATCAACGCAATCGGCATATCCCGTCCGGAAAAGGACAGCGACGCTGTCTATAACCTCGCCGGACAGCGCGTGGGCAAGGCACAGAAAGGTGTGTATATTATCAATGGAAAGAAGACAATAATAAAATGACCAAGGCATGAGGCAAAACGCAACACGTTGACTCAGCCGTAAGCTCACGAGTCGTTGCCCGTAAGCTCACGAGTCGTTGCCCATAAGCTCACGAGTCGTTGCCCGTAAGCTCACGAGTCGTTGCCCATAAGCTCACGAGTCGTTGCCCATAAGCTCACGAGGCATTCCAGGGCAGACCACATGCGCCTTTATATTGCAGAAACCATTAAGTTCATAAATTCAAACAAATCGATACGATGAAGAGACAATTATTAATCCTCGCTGCACTCCTCGGGGTACTGACCAGCCAGGCAAAGCTGTGGACAACCAGCGAAGTGGAGAATATCATCAGGAAAGTCAATACCCATTGGCAAGCAAACAATCCTGCAGAGGTACGCGCCTTTTGGGACAATGCTGCCTACCACACAGGCAACATGGAAGTATTCAAGCTCCTGCAGGACCGGCAGATGCTGGACTACAGCATCCGATGGGCAGAGCATAACGAGTGGAAAGGTGCCACCGAGACGGACCCCGCAAAGTGGAAATACAAACAGTACGGAGAAGGGCAGGACTACGTGCTCTTCGGCGACTGGCAGATATGTTTCCAGACGTACATTGACCTCTACAACCTCGACCCGCAGAAGAAGAAAGTGGCTCGCGCCAAGCAGGTCATGGGCTACGAAGCAGACTCCAAGGCCTGCGACTACTGGTGGTGGGCCGACGCACTGTACATGGTGATGCCCGTCATGACGAAGATGTATCGTCTGACCGGCGAAGAGAAATACTTGGACAAGCTCTACGACAACCTCCGCTACAGCGACAGCATCATGCTCGACAGCGAGACCGGCCTCTACTTCCGCGACGGCAAGTATGTCTTCCCCAAGCACAAGACGGCCAGTGGCAAGAAAGACTTCTGGGCCAGAGGCGACGGATGGGTGCTGGCCGGACTGGCCAAAGTGCTGCAGGACATGCCGGCTGACTATCGTCATCAGCCCTTCTTCGTGAAGAAATACGTCAATCTGGCCAACGGCATCAAGGCCCTGCAACAGCCCGAAGGCCACTGGACGCGCTCGATGATGGACCCACAGCAGGCTCCCGGCTTCGAGACGTCGGGCACAGCCTTCTTCTGCTACGGCCTGCTCTGGGGCATCAACAACGGCTACCTGCCGCGCGACATCTTCGAGCCTGTCGCCGAGAAAGCCTGGGACTACCTTGCCGGCACAGCCCTGCAAGCCGACGGCAGGGTAGGGTATGTGCAGCCCATCGGCGAGAGAGCCATACCCGGACAGACCGTCGATGCCAACAGCCAAGCCAACTTCGGCACCGGTGCCTTCCTGCTGGCAGCTTGTGAGTACTACAGGTACCTGCAGGCAGCAGGGCAGAAGGACCGCAGATACTGGTGCTCGCTGGCATGGAAGATGGCACAGCCCGTGCTGGAGAACATGGCTAAGGGCGAGCTGAAGAAGAACATGCAGACAGAGTTTTCGCCTTCGTTTGACAACCGTGACCGCAGCGTCGTCTATATGGAAACCTTCGGGAGGCTGATGGACGGCATTGCCCCTTGGCTGGCCTTGCCCGACGATGACACGGAAGAGGGACAGCAGCGCAGGCAGCTCAGGACATGGGCCTTGGCTGCATACAAGAATGCTGTCGATCCCGCTTCGCCAGATTATCTCTGCTGGGGCAAGTCAGGCCAGAATCTGGTCGATGCCGCCTTCCTCGCCGAGTCATTTCTCAGGGCTTGGGACGTCCTTTGGATGCCACTGGACGAAGAGACAAAACAACGGTACATCCACGAGTTCCAGGCATTGCGCAGAATTGACCCGCCCTATACGAACTGGCTCCTCTTCTCCTCAACAATCGAGAGCCTTCTCGCCAAAGCCGGGGCACAGTTCGACGAGTTCCGCGTCAACACCGCCTGCCGCAAAGTGGAGGAATGGTATGTCGGCGATGGCTGGTATGCCGACGGACAGGCTTTCGCCTTCGACTACTATTCGAGCTATGTCTTCCATGCCATGTACCTGGAAACCCTCCAGGCCATGATCGATGCCAAGCACAATTCCCGCATCGACTACAAGAAATACTACGACCGCGCCCTGAAGCGAGCACAGAAGCATGCCATCATCCTGGAGCGCTTCATCTCGCCCGAAGGCACCTTCCCCGTCATTGGTCGCTCTGCAACATACCGCCTTGCAGCGTTGCAGCCCCTGGCACTCATGGCATGGTATCAGAAACTGCCTTCCGAACTGAGTAACGGTCAGGTACGTGCCGCACTCACCAGCGTGATGCACCGAATGTTCGACGTGCAGGACAATTTCAACGAAGGCGGATACCTGACAATCGGCTTCTGTGGCCGACAGCCCGACATTGCCGACTGGTACACCAACAACGGTTCGCTCTATATGACCAGCCTCGCCTTCATGCCCCTCGGACTGCCAGCATCCCATCCCTTTTGGACTGAAGCAGCACAGCCCTGGACACAAGTCCGCGCATGGGGAGGGCAACCCTTCCCGAAGGACCATCGCTGGGCCGACGACATACAGACGCGTGACAAATGGTAGGGGGGATAAAAGAAAAAGTCGGGGTGACCCGACTCGAACGGGCGACCACCTGGTCCCAAACCAGGTGCGCTACCAACTGCGCTACACCCCGATGCTTGATGCACTGAACGTGCAAAAGCGGTGCAAAGGTACAACAAAAAGTCAAAACCGGAAAGCGAAAGGCGAAAAATTATTCTCTTTACCTCAGTTTTTAGATTAATTCTTCGTTCTTTACTCTTAATTCTTGATTAATTAGTATCTTTGTAGCGCGAAAACAGATGTCAGGGAGAATCTTCGCTTGCCCGTCACGTTATGTAACCCGCGTCAGCGATAAGTCCCCTGATGATTCAGAGCAGCAGAAAAGAACCAAAAGACCCAAATAAATTAATACGACGTATGAAAAAGTACAATTTCAATGCCGGCCCCTCAATCCTCCCTCGCGAGGTGATGGAAGCAACGGCTGCAGCCTGCCTCGAATTCGAGGGCAGCGGTCTCTCTCTGATGGAAACAAGCCATCGCGCAAAGAACTTCCAGCCCATCGTGGATGAGGCTGTCGCTCTGTTTAAGGAACTGCTCAGTATTCCCGACGGCTACAGCGTCATCTTCCTTGGTGGCGGTGCAAGTCTGGAATTCTGCATGGTGCCCTACAACTTCCTCGAGAAGAAAGCTGCATACCTCAACACCGGCGTCTGGGCAACCAAGGCCGAAAAGGAAGCAAAGCTCTTCGGCGAAGTAGTGGAAGTGGCCTCCAGCAAGGACAAGAACTTTACCTATATCCCCAAGAACTTCACGATTCCCTCTGATGCCGACTATTTCCACATTACGAGCAACAATACCATCTACGGTACGGAGATACTGAAGGACCTCGACAGCCCTGTGCCCATGATAGCAGACATGAGCAGCGACATCTTCTCCCGTCCCGTTGACGTGAGCAAGTATGGCATGATATATGGCGGCGCGCAGAAGAACCTGAGCATGGCAGGCGTCACCTTCTGCATCATCAAGGAAGACCTGCTCGGCAAGGTGAGCCGTCCTATTCCCACGATGCTTGACTATCGCACTCATATCAGCAAGGGCAGCATGTTCAATACGCCGCCTACGGTGCCCATCTACTGCGCTCTGCAGAACCTGAAGTGGATAAAGAAGCAGGGTGGTGTAGAGGCAATGGAGAAGCTGGCTATCCGTCGCGCCGAGATTGTCTATGGCGAGATTGACCGCAACAAGCTCTTCGTCGGGACAGCCGAGGAGGACAGCCGCTCGCGCATGAACATTACCTTCGTACTGAAGCCCGAGTATCAGGAGTTGCAGGACGAGTTCATGGCTTTCGCTACGAGCAAAGGCATGGTGGGCGTGAAGGGACACCGCGACGTGGGCGGCTTCCGTGCAAGCTGCTACAACGCCATGACCATCGAAGGCTGCGAGGCTCTCGTGGCTTGCATGAAGGAGTTTGAAGCTAAACACTGATTCACCATGACTAAGGTATTAATTGCAACAGAGAAGCCCTTTAGCGGTGTGGCTGTTAAGGGCATCAAGGAAGTTTTCGATGCAGCGGGCTATGAGGTAGCTATGCTCGAGAAATACACAGAGAAGAGTCAGCTGCTCGATGCCGTGAAGGACGCGGATGCCATGATTATCCGCTCGGACAAGGTGGATGCTGAAGTGCTGGATGCAGCCAAGCAGCTGAAGATTGTGGTGCGTGCCGGTGCCGGCTACGACAACATCGACCTTGCAGCAGCCACGGCACATAAGGTGGTTGCCATGAACACACCGGGTCAGAATGCCAACAGCGTGGCCGAGCTTGTCTTCGGCCTGCTCGTCTTCGGCGTCCGCAACTTCTTCAACGGCACCAGCGGCACAGAGCTGAAAGGCAAGAAGCTGGGCATCCTCGCCTTCGGCAACGTAGGCCGCAACGTGGCCCGCATTGCCAAGGGCTTCGACATGGAAGTTGCAGCCTACGATGCCTACTGTCCTGCAGAAGCTATCGAGGCTGCCGGCGTGAAGGCTGCGAAGAGTCAGGAAGAGTTGTTCGAGACGTGCGACATCGTGTCGCTCCACATCCCCGCCACTGCCGAGACGAAACAGAGCATCAACTACGACCTCGTCGGCAAGATGAAGAAGGGTGGCATACTTGTCAATACAGCCCGCAAGGAAGTCGTTGACGAACCCGGCCTCATCAAGCTCATGGAGGAACGCGAGGACCTGAAGTACCTCACGGACATCAAACCCGATGCCGACGCTGAGTTCGCAGAGAAGTTTGCCGGTCGCTACTTCGCTACGCCGAAGAAGATGGGTGCACAGACAGCAGAGGCCAATGTCAACGCTGGCATTGCAGCTGCTAACCAGATTGTAGGCTTCCTCCGCGATGGTGTCACCAAATTCCAAGTAAACAAGTAGAGTATGGCAAAGATAAAGCCTTTCAAGGGAATCAGGCCACCGAAGGAACTCGTTGAGCAAGTGGAGAGCCGTCCCTATGATGTGCTCGACTCGGAAGAGGCCCGCGCTGAGGCAGGCGACAACGAGAAGTCGCTCTACCACATCATCAAGCCGGAGATAGACTTCCCCGTCGGCACAAGCGAATACGACCCCCGCGTCTATGAGAAGGCCGCCGAGAACTTCCAGAAGTTCCAGGACAAAGGTTGGCTCAGGCAGGACAGCGAGGAGATGTACTACATCTATGCGCAGACAATGAATGGCAAGACGCAGTACGGCCTTGTCGTGGCTGCTGCCGTGGAGGACTACATGAACGGTGTCATCAAGAAGCATGAATTGACGCGTCGCGACAAGGAAGAGGACCGCATGAAGCACGTCCGCGTGAACAATGCCAACCTCGAGCCTGTCTTCTTCGCCTATCCCGACAATGCCGTGCTCGACGCCCTCGTCAGCCGCATCACGAAGTCAGAGCCCGAGTACGACTTCATCGCGCCCATCGACGGCTTCCGCCATCAGCTTTGGCTGGTCAAGGGACAGGAAGACATCCGCACCGTCACCGAGACCTTCGCCGCTATACCTTATTTATATATAGCGGACGGACACCACCGCAGCGCTGCGGCAGCGCTCGTGGGTGCTGAGAAGGCCAGGCAGAATCCCAATCATCGTGGCGATGAGGAGTACAACTACTTCATGGCCGTCTGCTTCCCTGCAAGTCAGCTCACCATCCTCGACTACAACCGTGTCGTCAAGGACCTGAATGGACTTACCTCCGAGCAGTTCCTCGATGCCATTCGCAAGAACTTCACGGTGGAGGACAAGGGCACTGAGATATACAAGCCTGCCAAGCTCCATGAGTTCAGTCTTTACCTCGACGGCCACTGGTTCTCCCTTGTGGCTAAAGAGGGCACCTATGACGACGGCGACCCCATTGGCAGTCTCGACGTGAGCATCTCCAGCCGTCTGATTCTGGAAGACATCCTGCAGATTGGCGACCTGCGCTCGAGCAACCGCATCGACTTCGTTGGCGGACTTCGTGGCCTTGGCGAACTGAAGCGGCGCGTCGATAGCGGCGAGATGAAGATGGCCTTGGCCCTCTATCCCGTCAGCATGAAGCAGATCATGGACATTGCCGACAGCGGCAACATCATGCCGCCCAAGGCAACATGGTTCGAGCCGAAACTGAGGTCAGGACTGGTGATACATAAACTCTTATAGGAGCAAGGGGCGAGGAGCAAGGTGCATGAGAATACTTCAGCCATTTGCTTTTCGCCATTGAAAACATTCCTCTTGCTCCCTGCCCCTTGCCCCTTACCCCCAAATGACAGACCTTTACAAAACCATAGCAGCCAAAAGCGAGGGCACTTACACTGAACTCAGGAGTAAGTTCCTCGCTTTTGCGCATCCTGTCAGCACGGTGGAAGAGGCGATGGCGCTCGTGGAGCAGTATCAGAAGAAGTACTACGATGCCCGCCATGTCTGCTGGGCATACATGATTGGCGCCGACAGAGAGACGTTCCGCAGCAACGACAACGGCGAGCCGAGCGGCACGGCAGGTAAGCCTATCCTCGGGCAAATCAACTCCAACGAGCTGACCAACATCATCATCCTTGTGGTAAGGTATTTTGGCGGTGTCAAGCTTGGCACGAGCGGCCTCATCGTGGCCTACCGCACGGCAGCAGCCGAAGCCATTGCCGCCGCCGCCATCGAGGAGCGACAGGTCGAGGCGGAGTACGACTTCACCTTCGAGTACCCGCTGATGAATGCCGTGATGAAGGTCATCCGCGACATGGGAGCCCGCGTCCTCTCGCAAAGCTACGACATGGACTGCCAGATGCGGGTCAGCATCCGCAAAGGACTTCTCGAAGAACTCAAGACGCGCCTCAAGAAAGCCATCGAGCCTTATTAGCCAATTGTCGTTATGACGTTATTTCGTTATTTCGTTATAACGATGGCCTCGTGATAACGTTATCCCGTTATAACGTCATGACGAAATCCTTTTCACACGATATTCCTCGTCCCGTTGCAGGCGGGATAGTTTGAGCAGCTCCAGAACTCTCTGCCGGAGTTCATGCCCTTCTTCGCTATTCGCTTTATCATGGGCTTGCCGCATTGAGGACAGAGGGGAGCATCGTCCTGCAGGCTCTTTTCTGTGCGATGGGCGAGGCGTTCTGCTGTCAGGGCCTCCGTGAAGCCACCTTCCTCGCGGAACGTCGCCAGTTGGTTCTCTATCTGCCTGCTGAGCATCAGGACAAGACGATTGCAGAGCACCAGGATACAGTTGGCCACCGCCATCGAGTCCTCGGAAAGCAGCCACTTGTCGAAGCGATGCTTTTGCTTCAAGATGTGGATGCTGCTTTGGTAAAGGACATCGTCCTGATAGTCCGGCTTGTCGAGTTTGATGCTTGCCACCTCGCTGTACTCTGCCGAATGCGTTGACCACGGCAACTGTTCGTGCCTCAGCAGCCAGTTCAAGTAGTCGTTAGCCAGTTCCGAGAGCGTGGCGCGGGCAACATCCGTGAGCTTCATCTCCGTCTCCTTCGAAGTGGAGTGCCGCGAGTTGCCTTCGGCGATATTGGCTGGAGCAGAACGTGCAGCTTGCGTCATCTGGTCGAACTGCCGTCCGCAAGGGTCGTTCGAGTGATTGAGGAAGCGCGAACAGAAGTCCTGCGTCGCCAACTGAATCACATTCGCCATCACCCAAGTATCGAGCCAATAGAAGCCGAATCGCGAGATTTGCATGATGTTTAGTCTTTAGTGGTTAATATTTAGTTATTGCTCTTTTGTCGTTATGACGTTATGACGTTATGACGAAACCTATCGTTATATCGTTATTCCGTTATCACGTTATAACGTCAATTCTCTAATTCCCCGCAAAGTTACGGAAATTTTCCTTTGCTGCAAAGCTTTTCCGTTTCATTTTCCCCTTTGCGCAGCCTGCTTTTCAGACATAACTTTTTTCGGGAGGATCTTGCTGTTAATTGTCAGCGCATTCTCCCGAAAATCCTTTCTTATATATTGGCATCCAGTATGAACGCTTCGTGGGGCAATGCCAGTACTATCGCGGGAAAACTCCAGTACCACCGCGGGAGTACTGGAGTTTTCCCCTGGGAGTACTGGCCCTTCCTTATAGGCTATGTGCCGACACCATCAGCCTCTCTTGCAGTTGTCGCGCGGGGCGAGAGACCTTTCATGCAGAGGAAGAACTTGCTGAGCGAGGTGGAGTCGGCGAAGTGGAGGAGGTCGGCGATTTGCTGGATGCTGAGGCTCGACGTGCGCAGCAGGAAGGCGACCTCCATCATGAGCATTTGGTTAATGTAGTCGATGACGATGTGGCCTCCTTTTCGATAAATCTAAATCGCAAGACCATTATAACGAATTGATGAGAACAAGGCATAGTCTGAAAGTGTCATTTGCCTTTGCTTGCGACTAAAAACCTTGCGAAGGCTGGGAAAGCCGGGGTTTTGATGGCCGGGAAGCGAAAAAAAAGCGCGGAGATGAAGCTTTTCTGAATTAAATGTCGTACCTTTGTGTTCGATATGCAGCCATTAGCAGAAAGAATGCGTCCGCAGACGCTCGACGGTTACATCGGGCAGCAGCACCTGGTGGGGCCTGGTGCCGTGCTTCGCCGGATGGTGGAGAGCGGACACATCAGCAGCTTCATCCTCTGGGGGCCGCCCGGAGTGGGGAAGACCACCTTAGCCAGCATCATTGCCAGGAAGCTGGACATCCCCTTCTTCACGCTCAGTGCTGTCACGAGCGGCGTGAAGGAGGTGCGCGACGTCATCGAGAAGGCTCGCTCCACCCGCTTCTTCAATCAGAACAATCCGATTCTCTTCATCGACGAGATACACCGCTTCTCCAAGTCGCAGCAGGATTCGCTGCTTGGGGCCGTGGAGCAGGGAGTGGTGACGCTCATCGGTGCGACGACGGAGAATCCCTCCTTCGAGGTCATACGCCCATTGCTCTCCCGTTGTCAGGTCTATGTCCTCAAACCATTGGAGGACAAAGATTTGATTGCGCTTGCCCATCATGCCGTCGAACACGACGCTGAGCTCAGTCGGCGCACCTTCCGCTTCACGGAAACGGGGGCGTTGCTGCGGTTCAGCGGGGGCGATGCCCGCAAGTTGCTCAACACCCTGGAACTTGTCTATGAGTCGGCACCGGAAGAGGGCGACATCGACATAACCGATGCTGTCGTGACCGACTGCCTGCAGCAGAATCCCCTGGCATACGACAAGGACGGCGAGATGCACTACGACATCATCTCGGCCTTCATCAAGAGCATTCGCGGCAGCGACCCCGATGCCGCCATCTACTGGTTGGCACGCATGATAGAGGGTGGGGAGGACCCTGCCTTCATTGCGCGGAGGCTTGTCATCAGTGCCAGCGAGGACATCGGCCTTGCCAATCCCAATGCCCTTCTGCTTGCTAACGCTGCCTTCGATGCCGTGATGAAGCTGGGTTGGCCCGAGGGACGCATCCCGCTGGCCGAAGCCACTGTCTATCTGGCAGCAAGCCCCAAGAGCAACTCGGCATACATGGCTGTCAACGATGCCTTGCAGACGGTGCAGCAGACGGGCAACCAGCCTGTTCCGCTCCATCTCCGCAACGCGCCGACGGGCCTGATGAAGGAACTCGGATACAGCAAGGGCTACAAGTATGCCCACGACTACGAAGGCAACTTCGTGCGCCAGCAATACCTGCCCGACGAGCTTCAGGGGCAGCGTTTCTGGCATCCGCAAAGCAACCCGGCAGAGGACAAGCTTCGCGCCCAAATGGAAAAGTGCTGGGGGAGTAAGAGGGATTAGAGATTAGGGATTAGAGATTAGAGATTAGGGATTAGAGATTAGAGATTAGAGAATAGGGATTAGGGATTAACATTTAACCATATCAGCATCGTGAGCGACGGGAATTTCAATCGAGCCTTGCTTCCATCCACTCCCTACAGGAGCGGCGTCCGGATGGGACAGCAGCAGACCAGGAGCAAAGCTATCCAGGTCCTCCGGCGTGCCTTGCAGCAGACTGCTCCGCCTCTTTCCCCGGAACAGAAGGAAGCCATCATCCGCTACTTCGAGAATGAGCTTTAAGGCCGCATTCCGGCAGAAACGTGAGCCTCCAGCAACTTCCGAACCCTCCATTTTCGTCCGAAAAGACTTCTTTTCCGGCTATTCGTTTCCTCCTTTAATAAATAATGTGTATCTTTGCACGCCCGAATATTAGAATTTCGGACAGGAAGCATGAAGGTAGCCGTAGTGAAATACAATGCCGGAAACATCTTTTCCGTTGTCCACGCCTTGCAAAGGATGGGTGTGGAACCTCTGCTGACAGACTCTCCCCGCGAGCTGTTCAGCGCCGACAGGGTCATCTTCCCTGGACAGGGAGAAGCCAGCAACGCCATGCACTACCTGCGTCAGCGTGGGCTCGACCAGGTCATCGTCTCCCTGAGGCAGCCCGTCCTGGGCATCTGCATCGGTCAGCAACTGCTGTGCCGCCACTCGGAGGAGGGCGATGTGGATTGTCTGGGCGTCTTCGATGCCGACGTGAAGCGCTTTGTCCCACTCCGCCACGAGGACAAGATACCCCACATGGGATGGAACACCCTCACCCCGGCCCTTTCCAATGCAGAGGAAGCCACGTCCGCTCCATTCCCTCCTCTTCTGAAGGGGTTGGGCAAGGCTCCCTTCGTCTATTTCGTACACAGCTACTATGTGCCGGTCTGCAAGGACACGGCAGCCGTGACCGAATACATCCATCCCTTCAGTTCAGCCATGCACAAGGACAACTTCTATGCCACACAGTTCCACCCCGAGAAGAGCGGAGCCGTTGGGCAGCAGATACTCCATAACTTCCTGACAATCGACACGTCAATCCGTTAACTCCCACGACAATGATTGAACTCATTCCAGCAATCGACATCATCGAAGGCCAGTGCGTGCGCCTCACCAAGGGCGACTACAGCACGAAGAAGGTCTATGGGGACCCCCTTGAGATGGCACAGCAGTTCGAGGACCTGGGCATGCACCGCCTGCACGTCGTAGATTTGGACGGCGCAAAGAGCAAGCACGTAGTGAACCTTGCAGCCCTGAGGGCCATCACGTCCCATACGGGACTCATTGTGGATTTCGGCGGAGGCGTCAAGACGGACGAGGACCTGGAGAAAGCCTACGAAGCCGGAGCATCGCTCGTCACGGTCGGGAGCATTGCCGTAACCGACCCTGAACGCTACCTCGGATGGCTCGGCAAGTACGGCGCCGACAGGCTCATCCTCGGCGCTGACGTGAGGGACGGGTACGTCTCCATCAACGGCTGGAACGAGGATTCCGACGTCCGGCTCGAGGACTTCCTGCTCCGCTACATGAACGAAGGGACCAAGAATGTGCTCTGCACGGAAATCAGTCGCGACGGCACCCTTTCCGGACCGGCCATCGAACTCTACAGCAGCATCATGAAGCGCTATCCGCTCTGCCACCTCATCGCCAGCGGAGGCGTGGGCAGCACGGAGGACATCCTCGCCCTGGAAGCAGCAGGCGTCCCCGCCGTCGTGTTCGGCAAAGCCTTCTACGAAGGACGAATCAAGCTTCCGCTCTAAAGTAACAGTAAACCGTAAACAGTAAATAACTTTCAGGTGTTAGCCAAACGAATCATACCCTGCCTCGACGTCAAGGACGGACAGACCGTCAAAGGGACCAACTTCCTGCAGCTCCGGCAGGCAGGAGACCCTGTCGAGCTCGGCAAGCTCTACAGTCAGCAAGGTGCCGACGAACTCGTCTTCCTCGACATCACGGCGAGCCACGAAGGGCGCAAGACCTTTGCCGATATGGTGCAGAAGGTGGCAGCCGAGATAGACATACCCTTCACCGTAGGCGGCGGAATCAGCGAGCTTGCCGACGTGGAACGCATGCTTTCCGCCGGTGCCGACAAGATCAGCATCAACAGCGCCGCCCTGCGCCGTCCGCAACTCATCGACGAGATAGTCAGTCACTTCGGCAGCCAGGTCTGCGTCGTTGCCATCGATGCACAGCAGGACGGCGAGGACTGGACATGCTACCTCAACGGCGGACGCATCCCCACCGGGCGAGACCTCTTCTCCTGGGCAAGGGAAGTGAATGACCGCGGAGCAGGTGAAATACTCTTCACGAGCATGAACCACGACGGAGTGAAGCAGGGATTCGCCTGCGAAGCCCTCAACCGCCTGGCAGCCGAGCTCACGATTCCCGTCATCGCAAGCGGCGGAGCCGGATGCATGGAAGACTTCCGCGACGTCTTCGCCCGCGGAAACGTCGATGCGGCCCTCGCCGCAAGCGTCTTCCACTTCGGACAGATAAGCATACCGGAGTTGAAGGCATACCTGAAGAAAGAAAACATAAACGTGAGACTATGATAAAAGTTGATTTCCAGAAGTGCGGCGGCCTGGTGCCTGCCATCATTCAGGATGCACAGACAAGAGTCGTGCTCATGCTCGGCTACATGAACGAAGAGTCGCTCCGAAAGACTGAGGAGACAGGACTCGTCACCTTCTACAGCCGTTCCCGCAAATGCCTTTGGACCAAAGGCGAAAGCAGCGGCAACTACCTGCACCTGGTCAGCATCAAGAGCGACTGCGACAACGACACACTCCTCATCCAGGCCATTCCCGACGGCCCTACCTGCCATACGGGTACCGATACCTGCTGGGGAGAAGAGAACCGTCCGCTGGCAGAGCCAAGCCCGGAACGCAAGGACAACCCCCTGCTCTTCCTCTCTGAACTCAGCAACTTCGTAGAGAAGCGCTACAAGGAGATGCCCGAGGGCAGCTACACTACCTCGCTTTTCCGCGACGGCCTGAACCGCATGGCACAAAAAGTGGGTGAAGAGGCGCTGGAACTTGTCATCGAAGCCACCAACGGCACCGACGACCGCCTCATCTATGAAGGCTCCGACATGCTCTACCACCTCATCGTGCTGCTGACAAGCAAAGGACTGCGCATCGAAGACATGGCAGCAGAGCTGATAGAACGTCACAACCCGGGTTGGAAGAAACACTAAGACAGACACCATGATACTCAATTACACAGACGTCGATATCTTTCAGGGCGAGCATCTGGTCCTCGGCAAGGTGAATTTCCATGTCGATGAAGGCGAGATGGTCTATCTGACAGGGCCTGTAGGCAGTGGCAAATCGTCGTTGCTGAAAAGCATCTATGGCGAGGTGGCTGTCGAAGGCGGCAGTGCCGAAGTGCTTGGCTTCGACATGATGCGCCTGAAGACAAGGCACCAGCCCGCCCTGCGCCGGCAGATGGGCATTGTCTTTCAAGACTTCCAGCTCCTGCATGACCGCACTGTGAACCTCAACCTCGACTTTGTGCTCCGTGCTACGGGATGGAAACAGAAGAGCGAGCGCGACAAGCAAATAGCCGAGGTGCTTGGAATGGTTCAACTGGAGGACAAGAAGAACAAGTTCATCTTCGAGCTCTCAGGCGGCGAGCAGCAACGCGTCTGCATCGCCCGCGCCATTCTGAACAACCCCAAGGTCATCCTGGCCGACGAGCCGACAGGCAATCTCGATGCCGACAACGGCGAACTTATCCTGGCCCTGCTCGACGAGATACGCCGTCAGAATCACACGGCCATCATCCTGAGCACTCACAACATGCAGTGGCCCGAATACTTTCCGGGAACCGTCTATCGCTGTGCCGATGCTTCCCTCACTCCCATCACCCAGCAAAACCACGAAAATCCTATAACATAAGCAACCGATATGAAAGTACTGAAGTTTGGTGGCACCTCAGTAGGGTCGCCGCAGAGAATGCAAGACGTCTCCAAGCTCATCACCGCAGACGGACAGAGCAAGATAGTTGTTCTCTCCGCCATGTCCGGTACGACCAATACTTTGGTGGAGATTTCCGACTACCTATACAAGAAGAATCCCGAAGGAGCAAACACCATCATCAATCAGCTTGAACAGAAGTACATCAAGCACGTGGCCGACTTGTACCACACAGAAGAGGCCAGGCAGAAGACCCTGAAGTTCATGCACGAGGAATTCGACTACCTGCGTTCCTTCACGAAGGTGCACTTCACCTCCTTCGAGGAGAAGGTCATCCTGGCTCAAGGCGAGATTATCAGCACGAACATGGTCACCAACTACCTGAAGGAGTGCGGCATCAATGCCTTGCTGATTAATGCGCTTGACATCATCCGTACCGACAAGAATGCAGAACCCGACCTGAACTACATCAAGGAGAAAACCACGAAGGCGCTGGAAGCCAATCCCGGCTACCAGATATACATCACCCAGGGCTTCATCTGCCGTAACGCCTATGGCGAGATAGACAACCTCCTGCGCGGCGGCAGTGACTACACGGCCTGCCTCGTCGGTGCTGCTATTCAGGCTGAAGAGATTCAGATATGGACCGACATTGACGGCATGCACAACAACGACCCGCGATTCGTGGAGCATACGGAACCGGTGCGGCAGCTCTACTTCGAGGAAGCAGCCGAGCTCGCATACTTTGGAGCCAAGATACTGCACCCGACGTGCATCCAGCCTGCCAAGTTTGCCAATGTCCCCGTCCGCCTGCTCAATACGATGGACCCTGCAGCTCCGGGCACCATCATCAACAATGACTTCCAGCGCGGTACAATCAAAGCTGTTGCTGCCCGCGACGGCAACATCTGCATCCAGATAAACAGCAGCCGTATGCTCCTGGCCTATGGCTTCCTGCGCAAGGTCTTTGAGATTTTCGAGACCTACAAGACGAGCATCGACATGGTGTGCACCAGCGAGGTGGGTGTCAGCGTCACTATCGACAACCGCAATCATCTGCAGGACATTGTCAACGAACTGAAGAAGTACGGCACGGTGGCCGTCGAGGAAGATATGTGCATCATCTGCATCGTGGGCGATTTAGCAAGTGACAATGTCGGCTTCGAAGCAAAGGCCAGCCAAGCCCTCTCCGACATCCCTGTCCGCATGATCAGCTATGGCGGTTCGGAGCACAACATCTCCTTTGTCGTCAAGGCCGAGGACAAAAAGTGCACGTTGCAGGCACTGAGCAACACATTATTTAATTAATGCGAATCAGGTTACACAGATAAAAAGATTGTTACGATGGATATCAAGAACATGAAGGACCGCTTCGAACAGCTCCGCACGCCCTTCTACTATTACGACACCGGCCTGTTGTCTGAGACACTGGAAACCATCCGGCGAGAGACGGCAGGACGCGAGGGCTACCACCTGCACTATGCAGTGAAGGCTTGTGCCAACCCCGAGGTGCTACGGCTGATTCAGCAGGCAGGCTTTGGAGCCGACTGCGTGAGCGGCGGCGAGATAAGGACCTGCCTGGAGAACGGTTTCCGTGCCGACACGATTGTCTTTGCCGGAGTAGGCAAGGCAGATTGGGAGATAGAGTTAGCACTTGAGGCAGGCATCCAGTGTTTCAACGTGGAGAGCATTCCCGAGCTGGAGGTCATTGCAGGCATAGCGTCGAAGATGGGCAAGGTGGCCGACGTCAGCTTCCGCATAAACCCTGACGTGGGAGCACATACCCACGGAAACATTACGACGGGTTTGGCAGAGAACAAGTTTGGCATAGCCATGAAGGACATGACGCACGTCATCGGCATTGCCCGCCAGTTGCCAAGCGTCCGCTTCACGGGCTTGCACTTCCATATCGGCAGCCAGATACTGCTGATGGATGATTTCGAGGCGCTTTGTCATCGCATCAACGAGTTGCAAGACCGGCTCGAGGCAGACGGCATCAAGGTGGAGAACATCAACGTGGGAGGCGGCTTGGGCATCGACTACGCTCACCCCGACGAGCATCCTGTGCCGGACTTCAATGCATACTTCGGTACGTATGCACGCCACTTGAAGCTGCGCCCCGGTCAGCAGCTTCACTTCGAGTTGGGCAGGGCTGTCGTGGGCCAGTGCGGGTCGCTCGTCACGCGCTGTCTCTATGTCAAGCAGACGGAGAGCAAGCAATTCGTCATTGTCGATGCGGGCATGACAGACCTCATCCGCCCGGCACTGTACGGTGCCAGCCATTGCATCCAGAACCTCAGCAGCACAGGGCCTGTCCGCACCTACGACGTGGTGGGACCTATCTGCGAGAGCAGCGATGTCTTTGCCAAGGACTACCTGTTGCCCGAGACGCGACGCGGCGACCTCATCGTGCTCCGTTCCGCCGGTGCCTACGGCGAGACGATGGCAAGCTGCTACAATTGCCGCGAACTGCCGAAAGCATACATTAATTGAGAATTAAGAGTTAAGAGATAAGAATCTTGAAAGAAGGAAAGAGACCAAATGGCGTGAGCATCATCGTCACCTGCAGGGAACAGCAGCCTGAGCTGATGCGGTTGCTCCCGGAGCTGTTGTCAGTGCAGTACTCCGGCGACTGCGAGGTCATTGTGGTAGATGAGATACACGACAGGGACATGGAGAAGTGGCTCGAGGAGATGGAACAGCACTACCCGCAGTTGTGCCACACGTTCTGTTCGGCCACGGCCCGCGGCATCAACATCCGCAGGCTTGCCCTCACTCTGGGAGCCAAGGCATCGAGCAGCGAATGGCTTGCCATTCTGTCAGCCGATACCGTCTTGCCTGGCGCTGACTGGCTGTATTCCCTCACGTCCTGCTGCAAGGGCGACATCGACATGGTGAAGGGCACGAAGGGTCGTCGGCCCTGGTTCACCTTCCGAAGCCTTTTCCGCCGGCACGTGTCGCTCTTTTCTCCTACGTCCTCCATCCTGCTGTGCCGCCGCAGCAAAGTACTTGAGTCAGGCTCCGGCCTTGTCCCTAAAAAGCGTGTTGCCAGAGTGTCCTTACAACCATAAACAAAAAAAGATATATGCAGTCTATTCCCTTCATAGCCTGGTGTCTTGAGCACCTCAACTATTGGGTCATCGCGTTGCTGATGGCTATTGAGAGCAGTTTTATTCCGTTCCCCAGCGAGGTCGTGGTGCCGCCTGCTGCCTACATGGCTGCCACGACGGGCGAGCTCAACGTCTTCCTCGTGGTCTTCTTCGCCACGGTGGGTGCCGTCATCGGTGCGCTGGTCAACTATTTTCTGGCGCTTTACCTGGGCCGGCCCCTTGTTTATCGCTTTGCAGAGAGCCGCATCGGTCACATGTGCCTTATTGACAAAGAAAAGGTGGAGAAGGCAGAACGCTACTTCGACGAGCACGGAGCGGTCGGCACCTTCTTCGGTCGGCTTGTGCCAGCTGTGCGCCAGCTTATCAGCATACCCGCGGGCCTGGCACGCATGGGGCTGGGTCGCTTCATGTTCTACACCATGCTCGGTGCCGGCATCTGGAACTCCATACTGGCAGGTATGGGATGGTACATAGGTCATTACTACAGCGGTCAGCTCGAGGAGAAGGTGGCACAGTACAGCGGCGAGCTGAAGATCGTCATGCTGGGCCTCGGCGTTGCAGTCGTGGCATACTTTATATATAAAGGAATGAAGAAATAATCCCTCAACATAACATCTTTCTACCATGAATTACAACAGAATCGCAAGACTCATTCTTTGCTGCCTGCTGCTGTGCACGGCGGCTCAGGCGCAGGACGACTTCCTGACGCTGAAGATTATGACCTACAACATCCGCCACGGAGCAGGGATGGACGACGTGCTGGACCTGGACCGTCAGGCCGAAGTCATCCGTCAGGCAGCCCCCGACGTCGTGGCCCTGCAGGAGGTGGATAGCGTGGTGAAACGCTCGGGGCGTGTGGATCAGGCTGCATACCTGGCTTCCTCGCTCGGCATGGAAGGCCGCTTCGGTGCTGCCATCCCTCTGAGCGGAGGCAAGTACGGCGTTGCCATCCTCTCAAAGGAAAGTCCGCTCTCCTGCCGCAACATCCCCCTGCCGGGAACGGAGAAGCGCACGTTGCTCGTCTGCGAGTTCCAGGAGTACGTCCTGGCCTGCACGCATCTCGACCTCGACGAGACGTGCCGGCTCCAGTCTGTGCCCATCATCCTGGAGGAAGCTGCCCGATGGGACAAGCCTTTCTTCATCTGCGGCGACTGGAACGACGAACCCTCTTCCACGCTCATCAAGAACCTGAAGAAGAGTTTCTACTTCATCAACGCCACGACGAACAACAGCTCCAACTACACCTTTCCGGCCCCGAAGCCGACCATCATCATCGACTACATAGCCAGCTACGGCACGGGCAGTGCCCGCACCATCCGCTCCGTCCGCAGCCGCCGAGTCATCAACGAGCCTCAGGCCTCCGACCATCGTCCCGTACAGGTGGAAGTCACCCTGAACCGCTATTCAACGCCGGTCTCCGCGCCGCGTGCCGAAGCCGGGGCAGGGCAGGGGGCTTTTTATGACCTTTCCGGTAAAAGGCAGGCAAAGGGGAATTTGCTGCCCGGCCTCTATATCCAAGAGGATAAGGCCAAAAAAGTTTTGGTAATGAAGTAACGAAGAAAAGGAGATGAGCCAATCTGCCGTCCATAGGAGAACGTGGGTGCTCGCGCTGCTGCTGGGGACCTCGTCGTTGCTGCACGCCCAGATGTGGGAGGACCTGGCCGCATCGCCATACCGCCTCGACAGCGCCGATGTCCGCTGCCTCAAGGTGGAGCTGGAGAGTATCAGCTTCTTCCGCAACAACGAGTTCAAGGGGCCGCTTGCCGACGGCTACTCGCTGCCCGGGCTGTGGGTGCAGCCCCGCCTCAGCTACATGCCGCTGCGCCAGATTAAGGTCAGCCTGGGCCTGCAAGCGCTCATCTTCAATGGGGCAAACCGCTATCCCAACTATGTCTATCATGACATCAGCGTCTGGAAAGGCAATCAATATACCTCGGGTGCCCACCTCCTGCCTTGGTTCAGGGCGCAGGCTGACTTCCGCCGCCTGACCATTGTGCTGGGAAACATCTATGGCGCACAGAACCACCGGCTGGCTGAACCGCTTTTCAATCCCGAAGCTAACCTCTCTGCCGACCCTGAGGCGGGGTTCCAGCTCCTGTGGGACCTTCCCTGGCTACACTCCGACACGTGGCTCAACTGGCAGAGCTACATCTTCCGCGAGGACACCCACCAGGAAGCCTTCACCGTAGGTACCGCGTGGCGTTTCATGCTGAACGCTCCCGAGTCGCGCCTCCACTGGTTCATACCTCTGCAGATCGTGGCGCAGCATCGTGGCGGAGAACAGAACGTGGAGCACCACAGCGTGGAGACTATCTACAACGGTCTGACCGGTGCCGGTCTCTGCTGGAATGCAGACAGGCGCGTGCTCCGGACGCTCACGGCAGAAGCCTACGGCCTGCTGGCCTACCAGCAGACGGGACATCTCTGGCCCTTCCGCACCGGCGGGGCGGCCTATACCGGCGTGCGCTTCGGCCTGTGGCGTTTCCTCGAAGCCGGTGCCTCCTGGTTCTTCGCGCCCCGACATTTCGTCAGCCTCTATGGGAACCATTTCTACTCCACTCTCAGCGTACGGGACAACATCGACTATGGGCAACTGCATACCGCCGCTGCCAACGTGCGCTTCCGCCACGCTTTTGCCCGCGGTTACGTGCTGGGGGCCGATGCCGAAGTGTTCCATACCTGGCAACCCGGCAATGCCGGCCTCAGCTTCTCCTTCGGCATCTACTTCCGCGTCAACCCCAGCTTCCTCATCAAACGCTTCTGATTTATTGTTGCGGAGATTGCCTGATTCTATTAAAGAACCTTTCTCATAACGCATACCGGTTTTGCTTTTCCTGCCCCCGTTGTTTTCGTCTGTTTCTCCCAGTACCACCGCGGTGGTACTGGAGTTTTCTCGCGGTGGTACTGGAGTTTTCACACGATGGTACTGGCATTGCAACGCGACCTGCTTGCACTTCACATGGTAGCTTGTCTGTCAAAAATGCAAACCTACTTTATCTTCGTATAGAAGGTTGAGGCAGGGAGCCCTTGTTTGTTGCGGAGGTCGGCATCTGTGAAGCCGCTCCAGCCGTAGCGGACTTGGGATGGGTTCTTGACTTCTGGCGACGAGAGGAGTATCTTGTCGCCATCTATCTTGATGTAAGCAGGATAGAACATGCCATCGCTGGCGGCAATCTCGAAGCCCTTTGTGCAGGTGAGGCCGTCGGCATTGTCGAAATGCAGGAAGATGTCGTTGTCCATTCCGCGGCCAGCAAAGCGCAAGGTCGGACCTTCGCAAACCAACTCATGGCCGTAAGTGTACTTCAACGCAAGCAGGGCCAGGCGCTCGCCTACAGGACGCTTCGTGCGGTAATGAACGTCGTTCTTGTCGCCGAGGTCACTGCTGACAGCCATCCATGTGTCTGGCAAGCCTTCCCCGTCCCCTAAAAAGGAGGGGTGAATGGCCAAGCGGCGCTGGCTGTCGCGGAAGGCAGGCCACGAAGGTCGCGGCAGGCTGCTGAGTTGGACGACGTAGAATGGCAGGGAATGCTTCTTGTGGAACTCGCTCCTCCGTCGCTGGGCATAGAACTTGCGCCATGACTGCTCCAAGAGCGTGAACAGCTTCTCGTGTACCTCGATGTTGTGAGCGTTGCTCTCGCCTTGATACCAGATAACGCCACGGATGGGCAGATGTCCGAGCGGCGCAATGGCTGCTTCGAAGAGGTAGGCGGGTTCGTAAGGATGGCGTTGCAGGGGATTGTATGCAGCCGACTCTTTGTTGAGGGCGTGGGCAATGTTTTGTGTCATGCGGCCTCGTGCCCAAGCCTGTCCGAAGTCGCCGTTGCGCCAGTCGTGAAGGATGTTGGGAAACTCCCATTCCAACGTCGTGCGGTCTATCCATGATTCTGTCGTGGAGCCTCCCACGGCGTTACAGATGATGCCGATGGGAACGTCGGGCAGGCTGTCGCAAAGCACGCGGGCGAAGTTGAAGGCGACGGCAGAGAACTTGGCGACCACTTCGGGCGAGGCCGTCTTCCATCCCTGAAAGTCCATGTGGCGCAGCTCATTCGTGTAGGCAAGCACGCTGTCGTCCCACTCCACGGCATCCGTCCTTGCTCGTGCCGGCATATTATATATATGTAGGCGACCTGCAAGACGTTTGGCGTCGGCAAGGTCCTCGTCGAGCGTGTTGCATTGGTCCACGCGCAACTCCATGTTCGACTGACCGCTGGCAAGCCAAATGTCGCCGAAGTAGAGGCTGTCTATCGTGAGCGTCTGCGGCTCGGCTTTCGTCAGGTTGTCAAGAAGATAAGGGTACTTTTCGGGATAGTAGAAGCGATAATGGTCGGGGTTCAAAGGCTTGGCGGTGATGGTGAGCGTATA
>CACWTR010000033.1 GCA_902763865.1 uncultured Bacteroidales bacterium
TCATCCTCATCCTCGGCATGTACAGCATCTGCTGGGGCTGGATGCCCTTCTCGCTTGAGATTGACCAGACGTTCATCGGTGCCGTGCTGACCGCCATCGGTTACTCCATCAATGACAAGGTGGTAGTCTTCGACCGCATCCGCGAGTTCCTCCACCTGCACCCGAAGCGCGACAAGCAGGAGCTCTTCAACACCTCGCTGAACAGTACCCTGAACCGTACCATCAACACCTCAGTCTCCACGTTCATCGTGCTGGCTGTAATCTTCTGCCTTGGCGGTGCCAGCATCCGCAGCTTCGCCTTCGCCATGATACTGGGTGTCATCTTCGGTACGTTGTCGTCCATCTTCGTGGCTGCTCCCACGGCTTACCTCACCCGAGGCAAGAACATCGTTGAAGAGCCCGAGAAGAAGTAAGTGACCCTAACGTATATATATCAAGCGACCACGATTAACTTTATATATATATAATGAATGGAGCCGCAACACTGCCAGGCAGCGTTGCGGCTCTCTTCGTATATTCATGTCGTGCCGGCAGATGTCTTGACCATACGAGAATGGCAGTTAAGGGAAAATTATCGAATCTTAATTCTTGATTCTTAATTTTTATTAGTACCTTTGCACACGCATATACAGATAACAACACACCGACATGAGTCCAAACGAACCGGGCGAGCTGCTGAAGCAGACTGTTGCCCGCCTCTCTGAGCCGGATTCCCTCTACGGCCTTTTCTACGAACACACCGACGGCGACCCGCTTCCCTCGGCCCCCGCCTTGGCTGAGATACTCGACCTCTGCCGCTCAATCCTCTTTCCTGGCTTCTACGGGAAATCCACTTTGAGCAGCCAGACACTGCCTTATCACATCGGTGTCAGCCTGGAACGCCTTTGCCACCTGCTCACGCAGCAGATACTGGCCGGTCTCCGCTTCCAACACAAGACGAAGAAGGAGCAGCTTTGCGAGTTGACGGAAAAGGCGCAGGGCATTGCCTTGGAGTTCATCAGCCGCCTGCCGGAGCTGCGCCGCATCCTTGCCACCGACATCGAGGCAACCTACAACGGCGACCCCGCTGCCGAGTCGTATGGGGAAATCATCAGCTGCTATCCCGTCGTGAAGGCCATCACGGGCTACCGCATTGCTCACGAGCTTCTGCTGCTCAACGTGCCTCTCATCCCCCGCATCATCAGCGAGATGGCTCACAGCGAGACGGGCATCGACATTCACCCCAGTGCGCAGATAGGGCACCACTTCACCATTGACCACGGCACCGGCGTCGTCATCGGAGCGACGTGCATCATCGGCAACCACGTGAAGCTCTACCAGGGTGTCACGCTCGGGGCACGCAGCTTCACGCTGGACGAGAACGGCAATCCCGTCAAGGGCATTGCCCGCCACCCCATACTGGAAGACAACGTCATCGTCTATAGCAACGCTACGGTGCTCGGACGTATCACTATTGCAACCGGCACGGTCATCGGCGGCAACCTTTGGGTAACGGAAAGCACCAAGCCGGGCGAACAGCTTGTGCAGGCCAGGAAACGCAAGACCCACATCGTGAGACCCGAAGACTGGGGAGGGCTTTGATGAGTTTAGAGTTCACAGTTCATAGTTTATAGTTTTTTTATGGAATTTGAAATGATTGCCAAGACCTTTCAGGGCTTGGAGACAGTACTGGCCACCGAGCTGATTGAGCTTGGTGCCAACAACATACAGATAGGGCGTCGCATGGTATCGTTCACGGGCGATAAGGAGTTGCTCTACCGTGCCAACTTCCAGCTGCGCACGGCTATCAAGATTCTGAAACCCATCAAGCATTTCCGTGCCACGAGTGCCGACGAGGTCTATACTGCCGTTCAGGAGATAGACTGGACCGAGTACCTCTCAAACGACACGACGTTTGCCGTCGATAGTGTTGTATTCAGCACGGAGTTCCGCCACTCGAAGTTTGTGGCCTACAAGGTGAAGGATGCCATCGTCGATCAGATGCGTGAGCGCACGGGAGGTCGCCCCAACATTCGCGTGACGAATCCCGATCTGCAGCTCCACATCCACATTGCCGAGTACGACTGCACACTCTCGCTCGACAGCAGCGGCGAGAGTCTGCATCGCCGCGGCTACCGCCAGGAGAGCGTCGAGGCTCCCCTGAACGAGGTGCTTGCTGCCGGCATCATTATGCTGACGGGCTGGAAGGGGCAGTGCGACCTCATCGACCCGATGTGCGGTAGCGGCACGATTCCCATCGAGGCTGCCCTCATTGCACGCGGTATCGCCCCCGGTGTCTATCGCAAGGAGTATGCTTTCGAGAAGTGGCCCGACTTCGACCAGGAGCTCTTCGACAGCATCTACGAAGACGACTCGTGCGAGCATGACTTCGAGCATCACATCTATGGCTATGACATCAACCACAATGCTGTCGGCATTGCCACGAACAACGCCAAGGCAGCCGGCCTGAGCAAGGACATCACCATCCAGCAGCAGGACTTTGCCAGCTTCCAGCAACCTGCGGAGCAGAGCGTCATCATTACGAATCCTCCCTATGGCGAGCGTATCTCTGCGCCCGACCTGTTGGGACTTTACAAGATGATTGGCGAGAGGCTGAAGCATCAGTTCGTGGATAACGATGCCTGGATTCTGAGCTATCGCGAGGAATGTTTCGACCAGATTGGGCTGAAGCCGTCGCTGCGCACTCCGCTCTACAACGGCAGCCTCGAATGCGAGCTCCGCAAGTACCAGATATTTAGCGGGAAGTTCAATGAGATGCGTGCCGAGGGGGGCGACATCAAGACGGCTCAGGAGCGCCGTATGATGTCCGACCGCCACCGCTTCAAGCAGCATCGCGAGTTCAAGGAGAAGCTGGAGGACAAACCCAAGGAGCGGATGCGCAGGGCCAGAGGCGAGGAGAGGGAGGATTGGCACGATTCCCGCCGCGACTTCCGAAAGGGCAGGGACGGCAACCGCGACTTCCGGAAGGACGAGCGTCGCGACTTCCGGAAGGGTAGGGACGGCAACCGCGACTTCGACCACCGCGACAGGAAACCCTACGACCGCAACAGGAAGCCCTACGACTCGGGTAGGGGAAAGGGAGGCAGCAAGAAGTTCGGGAAAAGATACTACGACGATGAGGAAGACTAAATTAGCAATAGCCACTCTGCTTGTGGCTGCAACGCAGGCAATGTCACAGAAACTGTTTACGCTGGAGGAACTGAACTTCGGCGGCAAGAACTACAGCGTCTCCGTCCCCCAGCGCTGGAACTACAGCTGGCAGGAAGGGAAGCTCCTCTTCAAGGACGGCGACAAGACCTTCGAGGTGAACCCTGCCGACGGGACGATGACCGACTGCCAGGCTCCGCAGGAGAACAGGAACCGCCCTAACCCCAAGGGCTTGCTGGAGTGGTGCAAAGCCTCGAATGCCGCCGCCTTCCTGCGCGACGCCAACCTGTGGGTACGGTATGCCGACGGCCACGACGTGCAGCTCTCCAGCGACGGCTCCCGCGAGATTGTCTATGGGCAGAGCGTCCACCGCGACGAGTTCGGCATCCATAAGGGGACGTTCTGGAGCAAGGACGGACACAAGCTGGCCTTCTACCGCATGGACCAAAGCATGGTGGCCGACTATCCGCAGGTGAACACCTTCAAGCGCGAAGCAGAGATGGAGCCCGCCAAGTACCCCATGGCCGGCATGACGTCGCACCAGGTCAGGGTCGGCATCTTCGACCTCGACACGGAGAAGACCGTTTATCTCAACACGGGCGACCCCACGGACCGCTACTTCACCAACATCTCGTGGGCACCCGACGGCAAGACGCTTTACCTCTACGAGCTGAACCGCGACCAGAACCGCACGACGCTGGATGCCTACGACGCGGCATCCGGCAACAAGCTCCGCACCCTCTACACCGAGACCGGCGAGAAGTACGTCGAGCCGCAGCACCCCATCACCTTCCTGCCCTGGGACGAAGGCAAGTTCATCTACTGGAGCTGGCGCGACGGCTTCACACACCTCTACCTCATGGATACCGGGGGCAAGGAGCTGGGTCAGCTGACCAGCGGCCCCTGGGTGGTGAAGGACATCGTGGGCTTCTGTCCTGCCACGAAGAGCGCCATCCTCCTCACCAAGGAGGCCGGCCACTTGCAGCGGAACATCTACAGCCTCTCCCTGAAGACCAGGAAGCGCACCCTGCTGGACAACGGCAAGGGCGTCCATCAGGCCCGCCTCTCGGAGGACGGCCTTTGGGTCATTGATACCTGGCAGGAACCCGACGTGCCCCGCGCCTGTGCCGTCACGAACACCCGTACCGGCAAGAGCACCTTGCTGCAGACGGCCCCCAACCCCTGGGCGGAATGGTATCAGCCCATCTTCGAACAGGGCAGCGTGAAGGCAGCCGACGGCGTGACGGACCTCTACTGGCGCATGGTGAAGCCAATGGACTTCGACCCGTCCAGGAAGTATCCCACCGTCATCTACGTCTATGGCGGCCCGCACGCCCATAGCGTCGAGGCATCGTGGCACTGGGGCTCGCGCTCCTGGGAGACCTACATGGCGCAGAAAGGCTACATCCTCTTCATCCTCGACAACCGCGGCAGCGAGGACCGTGGCCGCGACTTCGAGCAGGCCACTTTCCGCCGCCTCGGGCAGGTGGAGATGGAGGACCAGATGCAGGGCGTGGCCTTCCTCCGGACGCTGCCCTACGTCGATGCCGACCGCCTCGGCGTGCACGGATGGAGCTTCGGCGGCTTCATGACCACCTCCCTCATGCTGAACTACCCCGACGTCTTCAAGGTCGGAGTGGCCGGCGGACCGGTAATCGACTGGAAGTGGTACGAGGTCATGTACGGCGAGCGCTACATGGACACACCCGAGCAGAACCCCGAAGGCTACGAGTTGACCAGCTGCATAGGCAAGGCAGGGAACCTGAAGGGCAAGCTGCAAATCATCATTGGCATGAACGACCCGACCTGTGTGCCGCAGCACAGCCTGCAGTTCCTGAACGCCTGTGCCGAGGCAGGCACGCAGCCCGACTTCTTCGCCTATCCGGGCGAGGGCCACAACATGGCCGGCCACAAGAGCGTACACCTGCATGAACGCATCACGCAGTACTTCGAAGACTATCTGAAATAGCACACCGCCCATGATACAGGAGTCAGCCTTGGAGCTGCTGTGCCGCCTCATCGAGGTGCCGAGCATCAGCAGGGAGGAGACGGCAGCAGCCGACCTGCTGCAGGCGTACATGGCCGACAGGCTCCGGCTGCCCGTGCAGCGTCAGGGCAACAACCTGTGGTCCGTGGCACCCGTCTGCAGTGCCGACAAGCCCACGCTCCTGCTCAATGCCCACATCGACACGGTGCGGCCCGTGGCCGGATGGCAGCGCAACCCCTTCAAGGCGCAGCGCGAAGGAGACCGCGTCTATGGCCTGGGCAGCAACGACGACGGTGCCAGCCTCGTCTCCCTTCTGCACGTCTTTGCAGAGCTCAGGGACAAGCCTACAGCCTACAATCTCGTCTTCCTGGCCAGTGCCGAGGAAGAAGTCAGCGGACGCGGAGGCATAGAGAGCATCCTGCCTCAGCTGCCGAAGATAGACGTCGCCCTCGTGGGCGAACCGACAGGCATGCAGCCCGCCATCGCCGAGAAGGGCCTGATGGTGCTCGACGTGACCGCCCACGGCACCTCCGGCCATGCAGCCCGCGACGAAGGCGACAACGCCATCTACCATGCCATCGATGACATGCAGTGGTTCCGCTCCTACAGGTGGGAGAAGGTGTCGCCCCTGCTCGGACCCGTCAAGATGAGCGTCACCATCCTGAGTGCCGGCACCCAGCACAACGTCATCCCCGACACCTGCACCTTCACCGTCGATGTCCGCTCCAACGAGCTCTACACGAACCGCGAACTCTACGATGAGATATGCCGCCACGTCCGCTCGGAGGTCAAGGCACGCAGCTTCCGCCTCGGCTCCTCGCGTATCGGCGAGGACCACCCCCTCGTGCAGCGCATCAAGGCCCTTGGCGGCCAGCCCTTCGGCTCACCCACCCTCAGCGACCAGGCCCTCATGTCCTTCCCCAGCCTCAAGATGGGTCCGGGCCAGAGCAGCCGCAGCCACACCGCCGACGAGTACATAGAAGTCAGCGAAATCCAGCAAGCCATAGAATTCTACACAGCTGTGCTCCAAGGCTAATAAGACCCATAGGACTTATAGACCTGAGGATGTGTCAAAACAATGAAAAAGTTTCCAAACCACGAATTGCACGAATTGCACGAATTTATAACTAGCTTACAAACAGCAGTTGAATAATTCGTGTAATTCGTGCAATTCGTGGTTAAAGCAAAAAAGGGGGCTGTGCCATTCATTCTGACACAGCCTCAAGCCCCATCCCCCCTTTACCTTCTCTCCTCGAAAAAGCTCTTCATCAGGGCAGCACATTCCTCGGCCATGATGCCGGCAGTGACCTGTGTGCGCGGATGCAGGGCCATCGGAGCAAAGCGCTTGTAGCCGCGCTTCTCGTCCGGTGCCCCATAGACGACGCGGCCCACCTGAGCCCATCCGAGGGCTCCGGCGCACATTGTGCAAGGCTCCACGGTCACGTAGAGCGTGCAGTCGGCAAGGTATTTGCCGCCAAGGTGAACAGCAGCCGCGGTGATGGCCTGCATCTCAGCGTGTGCCGTCACGTCGTGGAGCAGTTCCGTCAGGTTATGGCTGCGGGCAATGATTCTGTCCTTGCAGACCACGACGGCCCCGATGGGAATCTCGCCCTCGCGATAGGCTTCGCGGGCCTCCGCCAGCGCTTGCTTCATGTAGAAATTGTCGTCTGCCATAGTGGAGAGATTGCATGGGGAAGGAAACCGGCATGTTGGCCCCTTCCGCTTGCAAAGTTACGAAAAAGTCCGCAGAATCCCTCCATTTCCCCCTGAATAAAAAACTGTATGCCGCAAAAAAAAGAGAAGGCTCACCGAAAAGAGCGGTGAGCCTTCCTTGCCGGTGCCCGGAACGGGAATCGAACCCGTACGGCCATCACTGGCCAAGGGATTTTAAGTCCCTCGTGTCTACCAATTCCACCATCTGGGCATTGCGGTGCAAAGGTACGAAGAAAAGTTGAAAACGTGAAAGGATATAGGGTAAAAAAGAATGATAAGTGGAAAAATCGGTGACTCTGTACAGTATTTCCCATTCTCACCCCCCCCCGGCACCCAGGCCAGGAGCAGCAGGATGGAGAGTAGGTGCTTCATATCAAGTGCAAAGATACGACTTTTTTTGTAATTATACGAATGTATTTTTTAGAAGTGCCTGTTTGCATTTTCCTGTGCCCTTTCGTCAGTACCACCGCGGGAAAACTCCAGTACTCCCACGGTGGTACTGGAGTTTTCCCGCGGTGGTACTGGCGGAAGTACGTGCTGTGTTTACATGACTTAACTTGTTTCATTCGTCGAGTTCCCGCATAAAAGTCGTCATCTTTATATTGTTGCTTGTACTAACCGTTTTGATTTGCTTGACAACAGGTACCTTGCTTTTCTTCTCGTAGTCAATCAGATAATGTATACGACTGTTATACTCTAACGTATGCAGGCGGGTTTCGCCCTTAAATTGTGTCATCCGAAAAGTATTGCAGTCAAAATAGGCTGTACCGGTTCTTATAGCATTATATCTCGTCTTCTTCATGGGAGCAAAACTTATGCGGTACACTCCTTTCCCCGATTCACTGCTTATAGTAAAAGCCTCTACAGTATTGTTTTCCTCAAGCCCCTCAATCGTTTCCGTCACTATATTGTATGTTGATTTTGTCCCCTTCCATGAGAAGTATGTTCTGTGCCCTCGGACAGGACTTAACATAGCCCTTTCGAGAAGGAGCGATTTTATTGTGATGGTGTCCTGTTGCGACAATGGAATTGTCCCCTCATAGTGGAATTTATCCATCTTCACATCCTCAAGGTCGAAACCAGCTTCTGCAGAAATGATGCAGCTGACTGCAAATGAATTAGGCGAGCCTTCACCTATCGTAGCTTCCATTATATAATTGTTTATTCTGTGTTTCTGTTTAGAGTCAAGTATAATCCGTTCTATTACTTTTTTCAGCAACTTCTTAGGCCGCTTGACAGGCTTGATGGAAAGCGCGCTGATGGAGTCCTCCTTCTCGCCGGAGAAGTCAGAATCCAATGGCGCTTGTGCAAAGGCTGCGCCCTGCACCCAGACCAGGAGCAGCAGGATGGGGAGCAGGTGTTTCATGGTTTGACTTGTTTCATTCGTCGATTCTCCGGACCGTGCCATTTATGGATTTGCGTTCTGTATTTGTGACAATGCGAATACGTTTGAGGACAGGTGTTCCCATATCTTCATCATAGTCGGCCAGAAAACGCGTGACACCATCCATACTCCAGTTCCAGGGATATGGCATGCCTCTCCTTGAGACACTCTGACCCTTGAACTGCGTTATACGCAAGGAGCCACGGTCGAAATATGCCGTGAATTCATAGTCAAGAATCCAATGCATTACGTCGCCTGGTCTCCAAAAATATCGGTTCTTTTTCGATTTGAGTAATATGCGGTACACTCCCTTTCCCTGACCGTAATCAATTTCGTAGGCTTTTACATAGAACCATCGTGCTGTTTCTTCGTAATCCACAAAGGGCGGAAATGGGTAAAAATTACCCACGCAATCTTTCTTCATATGTGAAGGACTCAAGTCAAGAAGATATAGAAGGTTGAACTTCAGATAGACGCTATCTTGTGCATTCGGCCTTGCTTGCCCTTCAAAGCGGAAATCCTCCATCTTCGGAGTTTTAATGCTATTAGTGTCATTTCTTATTTGGCTTATTACTTCCAATCCGTTATCACCTTCAACATGGTAAGTGCAGCTGATAGAGAAAGGCGGGAGAGAACCCTTACGGAAGGTTCCCTCCACATGGTAACTTCTGGCCTGGTGCGTTTCCTTCAGGTCCTTGTGAAGTCGGTTTATGACTTGCTTCAGCAACTTCTTGGGGCGCTTGACAGGCTTGATGGAAAGTGTACTCATGGAGTCCTCCTTCTCGCCGGAGAAGGCAGAATCCAATGGCGCTTGTGCAAAGGCTGCGCCCTGCACCCAGACCAGGAGCGGCAGGATGGAGAGTAGGTGTCTCATGGTTTGACTTGTTTCATTCGCCGATTCTCCGGACCGTGCCATTTATGGATGTGTGCGGACTGGAATTAGCGAAATCATAAAGTGGCTTCAGGTCATATTCCAGAAAGGATATGGTTTTTTCCTTGCTGTCGTAAGCGCTGAGGAAGAAGCTATACCCCTTAACCCGGTAGAGGTTGGGGGACGAGTACCAGCCAATATGCTCGTCCTCCCCGCAGCATGTATTAATGGGCGGCATCTGCGCAAACGAAGCTTCTGCCCTGATGTGTCCTGCTTTATCTACAAGGGCAATGTCTCCAAGAAAGAGCTCATGCCTGTAGAAGAGATGCATCCCGTGATGCAATCCCTTGTAGCTATAGCATTCCAGCTTTTCTTTTGCTTCACCGGAAAGGAACTCCCGAGGGTTTTGGAGTCTGGCTGTGCCGTCGCACATCTTCTTCTTCGCCCAAGAACCTTGTGCCGGGAACAGACATACGTGTGTGTTCTTTTCGAACTCCTCGTGGCTGTGAGCCTGAGAGTTGCTGTCATACACCTCCAGTTCCAAATCGCTGCCTCGAAATGCGCCGCTCATGATGCTGTCGGTTTCTTTGAGAGGCAGGTTGTAGTGTCGGACATCGCCCGTGCCGTCTTTCGGGAGGACGGCAATGCGCCGCACACTCTCTTCTACGAACAGGATGCTGTCTCCCTGCAAACTCATTATGGCATGATTGCATGCAGAATAGGAAATGACGGCATCAAATTCCTTGTTCTGCCCATTGTAGCACGCAATCCGGACGGGGCTCCCTCCAGCAATGTACAACCTCCCGTTCCCGTCCGTGTCAAATCCCTTTATCATGGCCCCGCCTTCCGGTTCGCAAGGGAACGACGGATCGGAGTAGTTGAAGGTATAAACATGCACGGCAGGCAAACTGTCGGGGAGCTCGCCTCCCGGATTCTCCCGTTCCGGCTGAAGAATCCCTGATTGCAGCTTTTCCTGTGAAGTGTCCTGCTTTGCCACGTCACTGCCCCTTCGGGAACAACCCGACAGAAGGAGTACTCCTATTATATATATAATGTGTGTCTTCATCTACTAAAGTCTATGATGTGTTCTTCCTCTTCCGTTCGCTTCACGACATCGTATTCATCCCACAGCGCGGCATCATATCCGGCTTTCTGTATGTCTGTTATCAGATCAAAGCCGATTGCTGACATCTCCGTCGTTTGCTGCTCGTCTTTATCTACTGCAAACAGCAATGCCCGAAAGCGGGTAAATGGAAATTTTTGACACGGAGGCAACGTCCTGGTCGTAGTCGTATTCGATACGGAAATTAATGGTTGTCGGGTATGAATGTCCGTGCTCGCCTATGAAGTAGTTGTCGCAGGAACCGTCAAAACGAAGCAGCCGGCATGTCTCGGCATCAATGTACGCCGTACCGGATATGCCGGATTTGCGCATTAGTTCCGGCGTACGATTCTCTTTCCAGGAGAACTCTGTCCGGCAGAGTGTATTTCCGTCTTTGCCGGGCAAGAGATAGGATTCTACGTTGTAATACTTGTGCAACGTCTGGAAATTTGTCAGCGGCTTTATGGCATTCATCCAAAAGGAACTCTCGTATGTCATCGGAGCAACCTCTATGAGCCGGTGTATGTTCAGTGACCACAGGTTCAACTTACCTTTGCCAGACTTCTCGTCAAAACTTTCCAACCCTTTTATAATCATAGACGACCGAATGTTCACTACGGAGTATGCCTTTATGAATGCCTCGGCCAGATAGGTCCCCTTCTCCTTATCTATAAAACTGCGGAAGAAGTACTTTCTGGTCCATTTCCCGTTTCTGTCGTAATCGTTCTTCAGGTTGTCTATCGCACGTTTCAGTACCCTTTTGGCATTCACTGGCTGCACGGTGACTTCTCTGAGCAGAGTGGAATAGGGCTTGAGAAGAATGGATGTGGGCAAGTCTGCTACTCTGACGGTAAGTTCCTCATAGCCGATACAGGAGAACGTGAGGCTGTCATTCGAATCAGCCGAGAGCTTGTAGTCACCCTCCGTGTTTGTCATCGTACGCTTACCCTGTCCCGCAAGGATATTCACATACGGCAATGGCTCGCCTGTCTTGGCATCGGCTATTCGTCCCTGAATGTTTATTTGCTGGGAAAAGGCCATGTATGCCCAGCACGGCAGACAGACAAGGAGCAGCAGGATGGGGAGCAGGTGTTTCATGGTCATATCACCTTCCTGTGTTTTCTACTTCTAAAATCCAACAGAGCCTGCCCCTGTCTGATAAGAGTATGGGCAGGCTCTGACTTTATTCAAACTTAATCACTTAATCGCAGTCTTCTTTCCGTTTATGATGTTGATGCCCCTCTGCATCTTCCCGATGCGCTGGCCGGCGATGTTGTAGATTGATTGACCATTAACCATTGACTGTTGACCATTAACCTCATTAATGTCCGTTCCGTTATTGTCAATGACAGAATCATCTCCAATCGCCTTGATGCTGCCAAAGTTGCTCCAGGGCGAGGACTTACGGTACTTCTCCACAGAACCTTCCGGCACATGTAGCGTGGCAGAGGAGATGGGAGACTCATTGAATGCATTTTTTTCAGTGGTGGGGACATTCTCCGCATAGCAGAACACATCAATCAGACTATAGCATTTATAGAAGGCACTCTTGTCAATATTCTTCATACTACTTGGAAGAGAGATTGATTTCAGACTGTTGCACTTGGAAAATGCGGCGAAACAAATTTGGGGCACACCTTCTGGGATGACAATGGCGGTGAGGCTCTCGCAACCATAGAAACTAAATTTCCCAATGCTTGTAACACTCTCTGGGATAATGACGGAAGTCAAATTGTAGCAGCGTTCGAAAGCATCGTCGCCAATACTTTTTGCTCCATCCTGAATCGTAACCGAAGTTAAGTTGATGCAACTATAAAATGCACCAACGCTAATGTTAGTTACACTTTTGGGGATGGTGACAGATGTCAGGCCTGAACCACCAAATGCTGTATTGCCGATATTGATCACGTTTTCAGGAAATGTAATAGAGGTCAGACCTGTACAGTTGGCGAATGCTCCACCGCCAATGCTTGTTACACTTTCGGGAAGTTTAATATCGACCAAACCCTTACATTGGGAGAATGCTCCGTCTGCAATCTGTACCGTCCCGTCTTTTAATTCAATCTCTGTGTTTTCTGGCATCTCACCGATGTGTTTATAGGCGACTTTCCCTAAATATAATAATCCTGTAGGCTGCTTTTCGAGCCAGAGTGTTCCTTCAAAGGCATCGCCACCAACAGAGGTCACGCCATCGGGAACAGAGACGGTGACTATACTGCTACAACCACGAAAAGCATTATTTCCAATATACGTCACACTTTCGGGGATGATGACAGAGGCAAGACTGATGCAACCGCTAAAAGTTGCATTTTCAATTCTCGTCACACCTTCGGGAATAGAAACAGTGTTCAGACTGGAGCAGTTACTAAAAGCAGCACCGCCGATGCTTGTCACACTGTTAGGGATGGTGATATCGGTAAGGCTCTTGCAACTACCAAAGGCACTTCCACCAATACTTGTCAGACTGTTGGGGAGAGTCACAGAGACCAAGTTTGAACAATCACCAAACATTTTGTTGCCAAGAGCCGTCACGCCATCGCCTATTATGACAGATGTTAAATTACTGCATCCAGCAAAGGCGGCGTCTTGGATGGTTGATACGCTCCCTGGGATGGTAATGGAGGTCAGATTCTTACAATCCATGAAGGCTTCTTCACCAATTTCCTTCATGCTTTCCGGTATGGTGACAGACGTCACGGTACTCTCCTGGAAAGCCCATCTGCCGATTTCTGTTACGCTATAGGTTTTGCCGCCATACGTGACGGAAGCAGGCAGGACGACATCACCTGCGTAACCAGATTCAAGTATTCCGGAGCTGGCGTCAAAAAGTTTATAGGTAACTATTGCCTTGTCTTCCGAAAAGTGATAATAGATACCATTAATGCAGGCATCGGGAAGGATTTGTCCGCCGTAAGCACTTGCCACCACTGGCAGCAAGGCCGCAAAGATAATAGAAATAATTTTTTTCATGACGCTTAAATAATTTAGGTGGTTTGTTATTTTTAGACTGATTTAATAGTCATTTTCCTGAAGGTGTATTTATTTAGGAATTTGGTATTATTTTGAGGCGGAGTATGGCACATTCTCCGCCAAGCATGTTGTTAAACCAGATCGTCGTGTATTGCGTATTAATATTTGAGATAGTATTGTCCGTGGAATTATTCATTCTTATTATTCTGTCAATTTGAAATGTATATTGTTCATGTTGATAATGTTGTTCAAGTTGAGGAAGTTCTGCTTGACGATCAATGGTAAGAGCCAAGTTTCTAGAGAATTCCCGCATGTTGATTACAAGTAAATCAAAATAGTCGTCTGCTTCCCTAAAGAGGCCAAACAATACGGCTTCTGACAAGGCAAGATTCTTATATATCAATGGAAGTGGATTGTTGTCCTGTATCTTTATTACTATCGAAGAGTCTAAAACAGATTGGTTGGGAGCGGACGTAAAATATGCCCCCAGCCACTCATTATCCATAATGATTGATCTGATGCTGTCGTTAATGAATTGATTAATTGCTTGGGCTGTATAATATATCCGGTTGGGATTCCCTTTACGGTTGAGCAGGGCATAGGTTTGAACACCTGCTCTCCAATCAGCCAAGAAGGCATACCTGTCATATTGATGGCTTCTTGTGTTGTATTGTCCCCAGAGATAGATTGAGCCGGCACTGAAATCGGCATTTTTTCGGGTTAGATTAAACGCACAGCTGTCGCTTTCTTCCCAGACATCACCGTCATTACTCTGTCCGCAGAGCCTCTCTTCCATCCAATAATGGTCAATCTTCTTTTTCAGGACAATCCTGGCTGTATCGACAAAATTGAAATGGTTGCTGCTATACTCTAATACATATATGGAGTCGGAATTAGTGTAACTGTTGTCGGGATTGGAAGTGATGACATATAAAGTGGAATCACGCCGGGCGATTACCTGTTTTATGGGAGAGCCGAACGTGAATAGCTGTGAAGTGTCATCGAAAAGCATGGGGTTGTTTCTTGGCGTCGGGGTATGCGCCGGGTCAAGATGGCAGTCCATTAGTATCCACAGTTTACCATGTCCGTTTTCTGTCCATCCCAGGCAGTAGTCAAACTGTTTGTTGCCGTTGAAGTCACCAAAGGGGCAGGTGTGCCTGCTCATCGTTGACCAGTATGCAGTCGGGAAATTACTGATGTCGGAATAGTGGGTCCAGCCGTTCCTGAACATTGACAGGTGCAAACGGCCTTGCCTTGTGATAGTCGTAAACTTGTCGTATCCGTCAGAAGTAAAGTCCCAGTTAAAGAGGTTTGGTATATTATTGATGTGGTCTCCAAACCATGTGCCTATCGTGATTTGTTTATCATCCGTTTCTGTGCCAGTATTGCTGGTTTCTTTAATACGCCACGTGCCTAGGCTGTCGTTGGTATGAACGGCCAAGTCAGGGTAAAGGCTTGTAGAATCTCTTTTAAGGTTTCCGAAGAATATCTGCCTTGACTTTTCTTCGTTGTTGAAATACATGTCATGGCCCTGCCACGCGGTTCTTCCCGGACTTCTTAGAATCTTGTTCCGATCCTTGCAATCGTAGCAGAAATAGATGATGCCCTTTGCACCGAAAGCCAGTGGTGCAAATGCACCCAAGCGTATGTACGCATCCTGCCAAGCGGTGTCCTTTTCCTCTACAAAAATTTCGGAACATCTAAGGTAAGCCCACAACGGTCTGGAACCAGCGAGTTGTTTCATATATGCCAAATTGGCAAAGTAATTATTGCTACTCGAAGAAGGGTAAGAAGAAAATTCAGAATTAGGATAGTAGTTATCGAAGCAAGCAACCTGAAGGGTCGCATCTCCGAGATAGGCATCTACATAATCTATCCAATCGTTGTAACTGTTAAAATTGCTCCAGTATGAGGGATAAAGGTTGATGAATCCCAACTTGTCATGATATCTTTGTTTTAGGCTACGTAGCGTATCCAACCACTTTGATGCGTCTTGGGGCGACGGCTCGTCTTTAATATTAAAACCGAATGTGGATTCAGGTGCAGTAATAGAATCTTTTGGTTCAACAAGGAAAAAGAAACCGCTGTCATGACATTCTACAATTAATGATTCTTTGTTGGCGTTCAGAAATGAAGTGGCTTTGTTGTTGTGATGGTTCATCTGGCCTACAATGAAATTGAAGCCGCCATCTTTCAGCAGGGATAAGTTCCTGACAAGAGGGCTGTCGAGATTGTCGTATTTGTAGTGCAACGGCGGTCCCCAGTGGGCGCCGACGATGAAGTTCTCCTGCCACCAGTCTTCTGCCAGGCAGATGTCAAGTGCCAATATACAGCAAACAATAAAAAACAACCTTTTCATGGTTTATTATATGTTTAGTTGTATCAACACTCACGTTTAACACTGTTTCCAATGCAAAGGTACGCATTAAGAACTGATATCGCAAATTTATTCTTAAGTTTTTTGCATATGCACGGCTACAATTCAATCTCGCCTCGGAAGTATAGGCCGTCACGGACTACTTCAATGATGTAGGTGCCGGAGAGGGAACTGGGGAGTTGTACTTCCGTTGTAGAGGCAGAAACCGTTGTGGTATATTCCAGGGTCTCGTCGTCGTCTTCATCCACAGAGTAGAGGTTAAGGACAAATGGCGTTTCATCGAAAAAATAGAGAGTGTGCCCCACCTGCCCTACTTCTGGTGCTACGATGGGAGAACGGGGATAACCCAATTGTGGATCAATTTCAGGGGTAATGAACCGGAACTGGATGATAAGCACAAGTTCATTCCCCGGCTGAACCTCAGGGATGGTCTGAGCCTTGAGCGAGAAGAATGAAGTTGCGAAGAATAACAGCCCAAAGAATAATAGAATCTTTTTCATAGTTGTTTAGAGTGTTTGAGTAGATTGATATTAGTTCGTTTGAAAGTGAATTCCGATGCAAAGTTATGAGTTATTACGAAACGCTCCAAGAAAAATACTTCACAAAAACTTCACAAATACTTCACAACTTTGTTTTTGCCATTTCATCGGCATTATTTCTTTTTGCCATTTAATATAAAATATGTATCTTTGCCTATTGATTAATGGCAAACAACTATGAAAAGAATTCTCATTGCATGTATGACGATAATATGTCTGCTCGCGTGTGGGGAGGCATGGAATTCTTCCGATATGAGTAAAGAAGAGGCTCGCGCCGTCATGGACGATGTGTCGCGCAGAAATCTGGCGTACGAGCCGTTGACAGAAAGAGACGATACGCTGATGCAGCGTGTAGTAGCATACTATTTGGAACATGGGACCGCGAACGAACTGATGGAAGCGTACTATCTGCTGGGCAGTGTATATCGAGACCTTCATGAAGCACCAAGGGCACTGGATGCTTTTCTGGACGGAATTAATGCAGCAGACACGACAAGCAAGGAGTGCAAGTATAGCCTTTTAGCTCGTTTGTACGGACAAATGAGCGACATTCTGCATAAGCAGAGTTTGCACCGGCAATCTGCAGAAGCAGGGAAAAAGGTGTATAGGTACGCTGCTTTGGCAGGAGATACGTTGCTTATGGTAGCATCTCAGTGGGGACGATTCGGAGAGTACTTTGCCTTTGGCAATTATCAGGCCATAGCCGACGAGTGCTGGGACGTGTTGGAAGAAAGTAAACGCTTGGGATTGTTAAGCTATGGTGCAAGTTGGCTTTGTACGAGTGTGTTGGCTAATATGGAGATAGGACGGGTGGAGGAAGCTCAGAATTTGCTTGCAATCTATGAGCGTCACAGCGGCAAAGTGAATATGGATACCCGTGAATGTTCTTTTCCGATATACTATTACGCTAAAGGTCGCGTGCTGGCCGCCACAGGTCGGCTGGACTCGGCTGAGTACTTCTTTCGAAAGGAGCTGGAGAAGGCTGTGGATTGGAACAACCGGCAGGCAGCTTATCGCGGATTGCGGATGTTGTTTGAACAGAAAGGGGAATTAGATTCGGTAGGCAAATATGCATCCTTGCAATGTGATGCAGTAGATAGCTCCTATCAGGAAAAACTTTCGCTGGCCCTTCAGAACCAGCACGAGATGTACAATTACAGCCGCATACAGACGGAGAACAGTCGTAAGGAGTTGCAGCTTTGGCAAACTCGGAGAAGATTGTTCATCATCTGTGTGGCGCTGGCTTTTGTCGTTATCTGTGCCATATACATAATTATATATATACGCGCGAGGTACAGACTACAGATAACCGATACGGAACTGAAGCTTGAACGTGCCACTGCAGAATTGGAAGAGCTTGAAAACAAAGTACACGCACTCCGCGATAAACTTGCGCAGACCAGGGATGAGAAGGAAAAACAACGTCTGCAAGAGGAGGTAGAAAAGGCTGAGAAAGAAATGGAAGAACAAAGAACAGCTGTGATGGATGACCAGAAAAGACTGGACGATTTGCGACAACGCGTTAAGAGTAACTCAAAGATGCTACGAAAGCGATACAGCACTACACCATTGTTCCAAACCCTTTTGCATAAGGCAAGAAGTCAAGACATAGCCACCGAACAGGACTACGAGAAGATACGACAGGCATTACTGAAAGAGGATGCCGATTTGTTGCATCGTTTTTATGAGTTGCTGCCTGACTCCTCGGAAACGGAAGTACATGTGTTCCTGTTGCTACGTTTTGGAATGACGAAGACAGAGGTTAGTCAGTTGATAGCACATAGCCAATCGGCTGTGACGAACACCTGTAACCGCCTCTTCTGCAAAGTGAATGGCAGACAGTGCTCTACCAGTGCCGAGGCCTACGAGTGGCTGCTGCGGCTGTAGGGGCATTCGTTAAGTCTGCTTATGTCAGCATGAAGTAGATGACAGAGGCGGGGATGGCAAGCAGTGCGCTGTCGAAGCGGTCGAGCAGTCCGCCGTGGCCGGGAAGGACGTGTCCGCTGTCCTTGATGCCCAGCTGCCGCTTGATGAGGCTTTCCACGAGGTCTCCCCACGTGCCGAAGACGACGACGACGAGTGCGAAGCCCATCCATCGCAGCAGTGGCATCGTCTCGGGTTGCCAGCGCCAGATGATGTATGCGGCGGCAAGGGTGAAGAGACCGCCGCCGATGCTGCCTGCCCACGACTTCCCCGGCGAGATGCGCGGGAAGAGCTTGTAGGGGATGTATCGTCCGAGCGAGCATCCGCAGAGGTAGGCAAAGGTGTCGTTGACCCAGAGGAAGATGAAGAGGGCCAGGGGGTATATCCAGTTGTAGGCCAAGGCACCCGTCGGGGCGTCATAGACAATGCTCAGGAGGGGCAGCAGTGCGAAGGGGACGGCAATGTAGAGCTGCGATGCAAAGCAGAGCGTCCAGTTGCGCAGGGGGGCATGGGCTTTGCGGTAGAGCTCGCTGACGAGAATGTAGAGGAGCAACATCCCGTAGAGCGAGAACATCTGGGCCGTCTGCGGGCTGGCAATGCAGCTGAGCCATGTGGCAGCGATGAGTACGACTCCGGCCATTGCGTTGATAGGGCGGGGCAGGCGGGCTCCTGCGTGGCGGTTCATCAGCGTGCCGAACTCCCACAGCGTTGCTGCTGCGACGAGGGCGAAGAAGAAGAAGGCGCTGACGGGACTATAGACGGTGCACCCTACGAGCAGCAGTACATAGACGGCTCCGGTCAGGGCGCGGACGATGAGATTGCGCATGGTGGTGTTTCGTTATAACGTTGGGTCGTTATTGCGTTATGTCGTTATGACGTTATGACGTTATTTCGTTATTTCGTTCTTACGAGGCTTCGGTTTCCCCGGCGGGTTGTTCTGTCAGCAGTTCCTCCGTGCGGCTGGTCCAGGGTCGCGGTCCGAAGATGCGCTCCACGTCCTCGGCGAAGATGACTTCCCGCTCCACCAGCAGCTGGGCAAGCTGGGCATGGCCTTCGGCATGCTGGCTGAGGATGTCCTTTGCACGGGCATACTGTCTGGCAATCATGGCCTTTGTCTCCTCGTCGATGAGCTGAGCCGTGGCTTCGGAGTACGGGCGCTGGAAGCCGTACTCCTGATTGTCGTAGTAGCAGAGGTTGGGCAGGCGGTCGCTCATGCCCATGTAGGTAATCATGCTGAAGGCTTGTTTGGTGACGCGCTCCAGGTCGTTCATGGCTCCGCTGCTGATGTGTCCGCAGAAAAGTTCCTCTGCGGCGCGTCCGCCGAGGGTGGCGCACATCTCGTCGAGCATCTGCTCGCGGGTCGTTATCTGTCGTTCCTCGGGCAGGTACCATGCGGCGCCGAGGGCTCTGCCGCGGGGCACGATGGTGACCTTGACGAGGGGGTTGGCGTATTGCAGCAGCCAGCTGATGGTGGCGTGGCCGGCCTCGTGGAGGGCGATGGTGCGCTTCTCCTCGGCTGTCATCACCTTGGTCTTCTTCTCCAGTCCGCCGATGATGCGATCCACGGCAGCGAGGAAGTCGTCCTTATCGACAGCCTTCTTCCCGTTTCTGGCGGCAATGAGTGCTGCCTCGTTGCAGACGTTGGCAATGTCGGCTCCGCTGAATCCGGGAGTCTGGCGGGCAAGGAAGTCGATGTCGAGCGTGTTGTCCGTCTTGATAGGCTTGAGGTGCACCTGGAAGATTTCCTTGCGCTCGGTGACGTCGGGCAGATCGACGTGTATCTGGCGGTCGAATCGTCCGGCACGCAGCAGGGCCTTGTCCAGGATGTCGGCACGGTTGGTGGCAGCCATGATGATGACGCCGCTGTTGGTGCCGAAGCCGTCCATCTCGGTGAGTAGCTGGTTCAGGGTGCTCTCCCGCTCGTCGTTGGCCCCCATCTGTACGCCTCGGCTGCGTGCCCGGCCTACGGCGTCTATCTCGTCGATGAAGATGATGCAGGGAGCTTTCTCCTTGGCCTGACGGAAGAGGTCGCGCACGCGGCTGGCGCCGACACCGACGAACATCTCCACGAAGTCACTGCCCGACATGCTGAAGAACGGCACGTCGGCCTCGCCTGCCACCGCCTTGGCCAGCAGCGTCTTTCCCGTTCCGGGAGGGCCTACGAGCAGTGCACCCTTGGGAATCTTGCCGCCCAGCTCGGTGTAGCGCGTCGGGTTCTTGAGGAAATCCACTATTTCCTGCACCTCGAGCTTTGCCCCGGCCTGTCCGGCTACGTCGGCAAAGGTCACCTTGCCCTCTTCGTCCTTCTCGACGAGGCGGGCGCGGCTTTTGCCGACATTGAAGATGCCCATCGGGCCGCCTCCCTCGCTGCCGCCTCCCATGCGCCGCATCATGTATATCCAGAAGAAAGCGATGAGGATGAGCGGTCCGAAGCTCCAGAAGAAGTGCATGAAGTCATCATCGCCTTGCCGGTACTCCATCTCGCCGGTGAAGTGCTCCAGGGCCTGTTGCTCGCTGATGAAGTCCTCGAGCTTGTCGGCAGAGGGGTACTGCACGACGACGAAGGGCCTCGTGCCGCTATCTACCTTCTGTTCGCGGAAGACGTCGCGGATGTGGCTTGGCTCGACGTACATCAGCAGCGAGCCTTCCTTCTTGTTGACAATAATGCGTGAGGCATAGCCCTGCTCCACGTAGCTCTTGAACTGGCTGTAGGTGGCATTGCGCGAAGAGCCTCCCGACAGGAGCGAGCTGTCGCCGTTCATGAGCAGGTAGCCCAGGGTGAGTGCAATGACCATGTAAATCCAGGTCAGACTTGTTTGCGGCTGAGGGCCGCGCTTCTTATTCTTGTCCTTTTTCTTTTCGTTGTCCATGTGGTTTGCGTTCAGTCGAGGTTGGGAATGCTGCGGAGGTCGGCATCGGCCCAGAGGTGTTCGATGTCGTAGAAGGCACGCAGCTCGGGCAGGAAGATGTGTACGATAGCATCGGCATAGTCCATCGCCACCCAGGAGCCCCTGCCCAGGCCATCGACGGCCAGCGGCTTGGCTGCCACCCTGGTGCGGCAGGTGTCGCCCACCGAGTGGGCCAGGGCCTGCACCTGCAAGGGCGAACCGCCAGAGCAGATGACGAAATAGCGGCAGACGGCATCGGGAATCCCGGAGAGGTCGGCCACTACGATGTCGCGCCCCTTCTTCTCTTGCAGGCCCTCCACGATGGCCTCGACAAGTTCATCCTTCTTATTCTCCATTCAGTTAATATATAATTATGTATCACAAAGTGCGTGCAAAGATACAAAAAAATAGTTCACAGTCCATCGTTCTGTGTTCATAATTCAAAATTATTAAGTTTTTTTTTGCTTAAAGATTTGTCAGTTCGTAAAAAAGCTGTAACTTTGCACCCGCAAATGAGCGTTGGAGCGCTCTGAAGCGACATACGATTGGGCTATGGTGTAATGGTAACACTGCAGATTCTGGTCCTGCCTTTCCTGGTTCGAGTCCGGGTAGCCCAACAATCTCCACGATGGAGCATAGTGGGCTATGGTGTAATGGTAACACTGCAGATTCTGGTCCTGCCTTTCCTGGTTCGAGTCCGGGTAGCCCAACAAATCAGAACAAACAAATTTATTATTCACAATGGACGACTATCACGCGGATAACAACGATTCTTAGTGCTCGGGAGTCTGTATCGTCATGTGCATGCTCCTGAAAAGCGAAAAAGGAATTATGTGCATGTGTGCCCCATCCCTAAAAAGAAGAGGAACCAAGACGATGCGAACATACTGGAACACTTCGAATGGTCTGCGTACCATTAGCGAATGGCAGCCCGGCTGCTGGGTGCAGGTCACCTGCCCCACCGAGGAAGACATCAACTTCCTGGAACAAACCCTCCACATTCCCGACTACTACATCAGCGACATCGCCGATACCGATGAACGTGCCCGCTACGACATCGACGAAGGCTGGGTGCTCATCATCCTGCGTATCCCATACGTCAAGGAAACAAAAAGCCGCACCCCCTACACCACCATTCCCCTCGGTGTCATCATGAAAGGCGACGTCCTCATCACCATCTGCAACTTCGAGACAAACATGATGATTGACTTCGTCTCCTATCAGCAGAAGCGCGGACTCGGATTCGTCGATTCCGTTGACATGATATTCCGCCTCTTCCTCTGCTGTGCAGTCTGGTACCTGAAGCGGCTCAAGCAAATCAGCACACTCATCGACAAGGCCAAGCAGAACCTCGACCGCAACGTCAGCAACACCGACCTCGTCTCCCTGAGCCGACTGCAGGACAGCCTCACCTACTTTGTCACCTCCATCCGCGGCAACGAAAACCTCCTCTCCAAGCTGAAGTTCAAACTGCCCATCGACGAACTCGACGCAGATATGATAGAAGACGTCAGCATCGAGATGAGCCAGGCACGCGAGACCACCAACATCTATGCCAACATTCTCGACTCCACGATGGACACCTATGCCAACATCATCAACAACAACATGAGCTCCGTCATGAAGATGCTCACCAGCATCAGCATCATCCTCATGTTCCCGACCCTCATCGCCAGTCTCTTCGGCATGAATCTCGTCAACGGCATGGAAACCACCGCGTGGGGCTTCCCCCTCGCACTCTTCCTCTCCATAGGCGTCACCGTCCTCTTCATGTGGTACTTCAAGCGCAAAACATGGATATGAAGCAGTCCGCAGCCCGCGGTTCATGGTTCATAAATGATGAAATTTCAATAAACAACAGAAAAAAGAAGCTCTTTCCCTTGCAGGTTAGGGCTTTTTTTGCGTAATTTGCAACCACTTTACAGAAAACGTTAATTCATAACTTTTAATTAACTCTTTTTGATGGACTCTTTAGAGACTAACGAGACTACTGCCCTTGAGCAGTCTTCTGAGATTCAGAACCCTCAGCCCGCTACAGTAGAGGGAGAAGTAGAAACAACAGCAGCCGAGCCGACACCGGAACCGGAATCAACAGCAACCGAGACGATACCGGAAACCGAAGCCGAAGCTCAGGAGCAGGCAATCGTTCAGCAGACCTTTCATACAAAGGAAGAGGTCGTAGCCCGCGTGCAGGAAATAGCACAGTCGGACGAGGCGGGCGACAAAGCGGAACTAAACCTCCTCAAGCAGCTGTTCTACAAGTTCCATAACGCCGAGGTGCAGGAAGCCTTCCGCGCTTTTGTCGAAGCAGGCGGCGAAGAAGACAAGTTCATGCCGCAGATAGACCCGGCAGAGCCCGCCTTCCGAGAGGCAATGCAAGTCATACGTGAACGCCGCGCCGCCATACAGGAGGCTCAGGAAAAGCAGAAACAGGAAAACCTCAAGCGCAAGCTCGAGATACTGGACCGCATTCAGCAGCTGGCCTCCACTCCCGAAGAAGCAAACCAGAACTTCGATGAGTTCAAGGCTCTGCAAGCCGAGTGGAAGGAGATAAAAGCCGTTCCCGCCGAGCGCGCTACGGAACTCTGGAAGAACTACCAACTCTACGTGGAGCAGTTCTACGACCTGCTAAAGCTCGGACACGAACTGCGCGACTACGACTTCCGCAAGAACCTCGAGATAAAGACACGCCTCATTGGGCAGGCAGAAGCACTGGCCAACAACCCCGACATCCTGCAAGCTTTCAACCAACTCCAGACACTCCATCAGGAATGGAAGGAGACAGGACCCGTGGCCAAGGAAATCAGGGACGTGGTGTGGGAAAAGTTCAAGGAAGCCTCTACCGTCATCAACAGGAAGCATCAGGCACACTTCGAAGCCATAAAAGCACGCGAAGAAGAGAACTTGGCCCGTAAGACAGCACTCTGCGAACAGCTCGAAGCTATCGAGACAGACGGACTCAAGACCTTCGCCGACTGGGATGCCGTCACGCAAAAGATAAAAGAGCTGCAGACAGAATGGAAGACTCTCGGCTTTGCGCCGCAAAAGATGAACACGGCCATCTTCGAGCGCTTCCGCAAAAGCTGCGACGCCTTCTTTGAAAAGAAGACAGCATTCTTCCACGACCTCAAGGAAGAACTAAGCGCCAACCTCGCAAAGAAGAAAGCCCTGGTCGAGAAGGCCGAGTCGCTCAGAGAAAGCACCGACTGGCGTTCCACGGGCGACGTGCTCATCAACCTGCAGAAGCAATGGAAAGAGATTGGCACCGTGCCCCGCAAGTACAGCGAAGAACTCTGGAAGCGCTTCACGGCAGCATGTGACCAGTTCTTCGAGGCGCGGCAGGCAGCCACAGCAGACGTGCGCAGCGAAGAGAAAGCCAACAAAGAACAGAAACTCGGCATCATCGCACAGCTCAAGGAACTGGCCGAGACGGAAGGCGACAATGTCATCGCACAGGTCAAGGAGCTTCAGCAGAAGTGGAATCAGGTTGGGCATGTCCCCTTCCGCGACAAAGAAGCACTCTACAAGGAGTATCGTGCCGTCTGCGACAAACTTTATGATGCCTACGGAGTCAGTCAGGCAAAGCGTCGTCTCAACAACTTCCGCCAGAACCTGCAGCAAAGAGTGGAAAAGGAAGCAGGTTCACTCGACACGGAGCGCCAGCGCATGCAGCGTGCCTACGAGCGGATGCAGAACGAAATCAAGACCTACGAGAACAACATCGGCTTCCTCTCCGTGGGCAGCAAGAAGGGCAATTCCCTGATTGAGTCCATGAACAAGAAGGTGGAGAAACTGCGCGACGAACTCAACCTTTTGGCTCAGAAAATAAAGGCCGTTGACGAACAAATGACAGAAGGACAAGGGTAGTCATTTGACATCTTAACAGCCTTCCCGAAACAGGCGATAACTCAGCTTAGGACATCAAGCCCGAAAGCGGAGTTGTCGCCTCTTTTTTGTCCTTTTTGCTATTTCAGAGTGCTCAAAAAGTCTTATAGAATTGCGAAAAAAGGAACAATTGCAGAAATAAATGTCCTCAATGATGCTATTTCGCGTATTTATTTGTATCTTTGCAGCCGATTAGTGCGCACTATGTGCGCGTATATAGGTAAGAATAAGCAAAACAGCCTGCATGAAGTGCATCGTAGAGATTGCTCGGACAAAACGTCAGAAGAAGGACTTTGTAGAAATTCCCAGGAAGATCTACCAGGGCAATCCATACTATGTGCCCGACATGGAAGGGGATGTGCACAAGTGGTTCGACCCCAAGCACAACCCGGGCCTGCGGCACAGCGAGGTAGTTCCCTTCGTGGCCTACAGCGAGAGCGGAGAACCAGTGGGCCGCATAGCCGGCATCATCAACCACAAGGCCAATCAGATATGGAAAGGCAGCTGCGTTCGCTTTGGCTGGATTGAATTCATCGACGATGACGACGTATCCCTTGCCCTGCTGAAAGCCGTCGAGGATTGGGGACGCAGCAAGGGAATGGACTCCATCCAAGGTCCTCTCGGCATCTCCGACTTCGACAAGGAAGGCATGCTCATCGAGGATTTCGACAAGATAGGCTCTGCCATCACCATCTACAATCCTCCCTATTACCCCGAGCACATGATCAGGCATGGCTATGGGAAGGAAGTGGACTGGGTACAGGTCAAGCTGGAAGTACCCGACGAGTTGCCTGCCCGCTTTGCACGTGCACGGTCCCTGGTGGAGGAGATGTACGGGCTGAAGGTAAAGAAGCTGACGCCCAAGGAAGTCTTCCAGGAACGCTACGGGCGCAAGATATTCCATCTGCTCAACGATGCCTATAGCCAGCTGTTCGGTTATACTCCGCATTCCGACGAGGAGGCCGATGCCTTCATCTCGCAGTATGTTCCCATGCTCGACCTGAATATGCTGCCTATGGTGGAGGACAGCGAAGGCAATCTCATTGCGTGCAGTATCACCATGCCCAACCTCTCGCGGGCTCTGCAGAAGAGTGGTGGGCGGATGTTCCCCTTTGGGTGGTATCATCTGCTGCGTGCCTTGAAGTTCAAGCACGAGGAAGAGGTAGAGCTGTTGCTTATTGCCGTTCACCCGGAGTGGCAGGCCCTGGGCATCAATTCGCTGATATTTGCCGACCTCATCCCAACCTTCAGGGAAAAGGGATTCCGTTGGGCAGAGACAGGGCCGATGCTGGAAAGCAACTTGAAGGTGCTTACGCAGTGGAAGCAATTCAACCACGTCATCTATAAACGCCGCCGTTGCTTCAGCAAGGATATAACCCCGTCGGGAGTGGATTAGGGATTAAGGATTAGGGATTAGGGATTAGAGATTAGGGATTGAAAGTAAAATCACGAAATAGTCAATTCAAGAATAAAACGTAAATCGTAAATAGTAAATGAATAGAGTAGTTATAACAGGCATGGGCATTTGGTCCTGCATCGGAACGTCCCTCGACGAAGTGCGCGATGCACTCTATGGGGGCAAGAGTGGCATCATCTTCAGTCAGGAGCGCAAGGATGCCGGCTTCCGTTCAGCCCTCGTGGGCAATGTCCCCAAGGTGGATTTGAAGCCATACGTCCCCCGCAACCTCCGCAACTTTATGCCCGAAGAGGCACAGTACGGCTACATAGCCACCAAGCAGGCTCTCGACAATGCCGGCATCGATGAGGACTTCCTTGCTACGCACGAGGTGGGCATCATCTACGGCAATGATTCCGTAGCAGAAGCCACCATGCAGAGCCTCGACAAGTTCCGTCAGGCAAACAGCACCGTGGCTTGCGGCAGTGGTGCCATCTTCCAGAGTATGAACTCCAATATCACGATGAACCTGGCCTGCCTCTTCAAGCTGCGCGGCATCAACCTCACAGCGTCGGCTGCCTGCGCTTCCGGTTCGCAGAGCATCGGCCTGGGTGCAATGCTCATTGCCCAGGGCCTGCAGGAATGTGTAATCTGCGGCGGAGCTGAGGAGAACAACATGTATGGCATTGCTTCCTTCGATGGCATTCAGGCATTCTCCATCCGCGAGAGCGAGCCCGAGAAGGCCAGCCGCCCATTCGATGCTGGACGCGACGGTCTCGTGCCCAGCGGTGGCGGCGCAACAGTCATTCTGGAGAGCTACGAGCATGCTGTCAAGCGCGGTGCCAACATTATTGCCGAGATTGTAGGCTGGGGCTTCTCCGGCAACGGCGACCATATCTCGACTCCCAACGTGGAGGGTCCTGCCCGTTCATTGGAGCTGTGCCTCCGCAACAGCGGTGTCGATCCGAAGCAGATTGGCTACATCAATGCTCACGCCACCAGTACCGTCATCGGCGACCGTCGCGAGGCTCAGGCTATTGCGCAGCTCTTTGGCCAGCGTACCGTGCCTGTCACCTCCACCAAGAGCCAGACGGGTCACGAGATGTGGATGGCCGGAGCCAGCGAGATTATCTATTCGACGCTGATGATGAAGAACGACTTCATTGCCGGCAATATCAACTTCGAGAAGCCGGACGAAGAGACGGCATGCCTCAATGTCCTGCCCGAGACAAAGGAGACGCACTTCGACATGTTCCTTTCGAACAGCTTCGGCTTTGGCGGTACCAACTCCACCCTCATCGTTAAGAACGTGTAGCGACACATTATATATATATATTATAAGAAACGAATCATTCAATAATAACAAAAAAACACAGTATGACAAGAGAAGAAATCATTGCTGAGATCAATGCCGAACTGGCAGAAGAATTTGAAATTGATGAGGCTGCAATCACTCCCGATGCTCCTATCTACCAGACGCTCGAGCTCGACAGCCTGAGCTTGGTGGACCTGATCGGTATCGTGCAGACCAAATATGGTGTGCTCATCTCCAAGGCTGAGCTTCCCACTATCAAGACCTTTGCCCAGCTCTACGACTACATTGAGCAGCATCAGAAGTAAAGAACTCAATCCATAATTTTTAATTCATAATTTATAACTGTGTCTTTCGCTCAATTCAGGGTGCCTGCATATTATGAATTATGAATTGTGAATTATGAACTTAATGAACGATGTCCTGATTGTCGGCAGCGGACTGGGCGGACTAGAGTGCGGCGCATTGCTTGCACAAAGGGGACTCAGGGTACTCGTGCTCGAGGGGTCCAATCAGCCCGGCGGCTGCATGCAGAGCTTCCGCAGAGGCGGGATGCACTTTGATACAGGGCTGCACTACGTGGGCGGACTTGCTCCCGGGCAGTCCATGCACAGGGCCTTTGCGCAGCTTGGGCTGCTCGAGTTGCCTTGGCAGCGTATGGACGAGGACTTCGACCACGTCATCATTGGCGGACGGCACTTTGCTTTCCATCAGGGATATGATGCTTTCGTCGAAGGACTTGCCCAGGACTTCCCGCATCAGCGCGAGGCGCTGCAATGTTTTGTCCGTCGATTGCAGAACACCACGACAGCCGACATGGAAGTCTGTGCCTACGACTATCTGGCTCAGACGTTTTCCGACGAATTGCTGCTGAACGTGGTCAGTGCTGCTGCCATGAAGACGGAGCTCCGGCGCGAGTCGCTTCCGCTCTTCAATTTCGCCCACACCTGCTCCAGCTACATTGAGAGCAGCTGGCGACTCAAGGGAGACGGCAATCTGCTCGTGAACAAGTTGCTCGACACCATCCGCGAGGCTGGTGGCGAGGTGCTGACAAACAGTAGGGTAGTGCGCTTGGTGGAGACTGACGGACGGGTTACTGCTGCAGTCTGTGCCGACGGGCGGAGCTACGAAGCCGGTCATTTCATCTCGGACGTACATCCTGCCGTACTCAGCCAGATGCTTGAGGATTGTCCTTCGGTGCGGAAAGCTTTTCGCAGGCGTATGTCGTCGGCAGAGAACACGTGCGGCATGTTTACGGTGCAGCTCATCATCAAGCCAGGCGCCATGCGATACTTTGCCCACAACGTTTTTGTCTATGACAAGCCCAATGTGTGGACAATGACAGAGGAGAACAGTCCCGTCAAGGGTGTCATGCTCAGTGCAAGGGTGCCTGAGGACGGCTCGGACATGCTTCGTCAGGTAGATATCCTTACGCCTATGCCCTGGCATGAGTGCCAAAGGTGGGACGACACCAAGGTGGGACGCCGCGGCGATGCCTACAAGGCGTACTGCACGGAGAAGGCGGGAGAGTGTATCGCTATGGCCGGGCAGTACCTCACTGGGCTGTCTGAAATGGTGGAGCAGTGCTATACGAGCACGCCACTTACCTACCGCGACTATCTGGGCACGCCCCAGGGCGGTGCATTCGGCATACGCAAGGACTGGCGCACGCCGTTGCTCAGTTTCCATTCGGTGACAACGCCGCTACCCAACCTGCTGCTGACGGGACAGAGCATCGTCCTGCCCGGCATAGAAGGAGTCACGATGACGGCCTTCGAGACGTGCAGCAAAATTATTTAAGAGACATAAAAAGATAAAATTCGAGATATGAGATGTAAACTTTTCGCTACACTTGTCCTGTTCCTTGCCTTTGCGATGAACGCCCTCGGACAGAAAATCACCGGTATCATCCTTGATGCCTCTACCGGCGATAGTCTTGCCCTGGCCGGCGTGACGTACAAGGAGCGAAAGGTTTCCACCATCGCCGACCTCGACGGCAAGTTCACCATCAACCGTATCAACGGAGCCACGCTCACCTTCTCCTGCATGGGCTACAAGGATGAGAGTGTGAACGTCACAAAGGCCACTCCGAGCCGCCTCACCATCAAGCTCAAACCCGACATGAAGAGCCTCCAGGAGGTGGTCATCAAGGCGGAGAGGAAGCGCTATGTCCGCAAGGACAATCCTGCCGTGGAGCTCATGAAGCGGGTCATCGATGCCAAGAAGGAGTCCAGGCTCGAGAACCACGACTTCTACATGTACAACAAGTACCAGAAGCTCTCGATGTCGCTGAACGACTTCAAGATCAAGGAAGGGGCAGACAGCATCGAGGAGGGCAAGGTGAAGTTCAGACAGATGGCCGAGCTCAGCCCCTACAATGGCAAGATGGTGGTGCCCATTTCCCTCGACGAAACAGTTATCCAGCACATATACCGCAAGGACCCGAAGCAAGAGAAGGACATCATCCAGGGCGAGCAGAGCACTGGCTTGAACCAGCTCATCGCAACGGGAGAGATGGTCAATACGACGCTGAAGGAAGTCTTCCAGGACGTAGATATCTACGACAACTACATCAAGCTGCTCAAGTTCCCCTTCCTGAGCCCTATCGGGGCAGGTGCTACAGCCTTCTACAGATACTACATCGTCGATACGGTGCTGGTGGAGCGCGACTCCTGCTATCACCTGCAGTTCACCCCCAACAATCCGCAGGACATTGGCTTCAATGGCGACCTGTACATCCTGAAGGACTCGACACTTCACGTCAAGAAGTGCCACCTCTCCATACCGCCCAAGAGCGACGTGAACTTCGTCAGCTCGCTTCACATCGACCAGGTTTACAGCCAGCTGCCTAACGAAGAGTGGGCGCTGACGACCGACGACATGTGGGCCGAGATGACGCTGCTGGGCAAGAGCCTGCTGGTGGTGCGCAACACACGTCTGTCCGACTACAGCTTCGACCCCCTCCACAAGAACCTGTTCAAGGGGCAGGCAAAGGTCAAGCGCATGGCCGACGCACGCAACCAGGACGAAGAGTTCTGGAGCAAGTACCGTGCCGTGGAGCTCTCGAAGAAGGAGGGCGGCTTGGGTGACTTCATGACGGCAATGTCAAAGTCCAAGAACATGCGCATCCCGCTGCTTGTGGTCAAGACGCTTTTCGAGAACTTCATCGAGACATCCAAGCCCGGCAAGCCCAGCAAGTTCGACATAGGTCCCGTCATCAGTACCTTCTCGAGCAACTTCTACGACGGCTTCCGCCTGCGTGTCGGCGGCAAGACGACCGGCGCTCTCAGCAAGCACTTCTTCCTGGAAGGCAACTACACCCACGGCTTCAGGTCGGGCGGCAACTACTACGGCGTGACCGCAATCTACGCTATCAACAAGAAGAAGAACTCAACCTTCGAGTTCCCGCAGCGCAACATCATCTTCGAGAGCACCTACGACGTCACTTCTGTCTCCGACAAATTCCTGAAGAACAGCAAGGACAACCTCTTCGTCAACTTCCGCACCGAGACCGTCAACATGCTCTACAGGCAGAACAAGCAGCGCCTCGGCTTTGTCTGGGAGACTGACTACGGACTGAACTTCAACACGAACTTCATCATGGAGAGCAACGAGCCGTGCGGAGACCTGCACTTCCGGCATGTCAACGGCGCACCCGAGGAGTATCGCATGCGCACCACCGAGTGGAACGGCGAAGTACGCTTCTGTCCCGGACAGACCTACATTAACACCAAGCAGGACCGCTGGCCTATCGACAAGGACCGTCCGGAGTTCACCATCCGCCACGCCGTCTGCTTCGACGGTTTCCTGGGCGGGCAGTATGCCTCCAACCAGACGGAGATAGGCATCTTCAAGCGCCAGTGGCTGGGCAGCTGGGGCCGTGTCGATTTGCATATCCTCGGCTCTATGCAGTGGAACAAAGTGCCCTTCCCGCTCCTCATCACGCCGCCCACCTGTATCTCCTACGTCGAGCAGGAAGGCACCTTCAACATGCTCCGCAATATGGAGTTCTTCATGGACCGCCGTGTGTTCTGGTCCGTAGCATGGAACATGAACGGCAAGATATTCAACCGCATACCGCTGCTCAAGAAGCTCAAGCTGCGCGAATTCATTGCCTTCAAGGGCGTGTGGGGCACGCTGACCGACAAGAATAACCCGGCCATGAACCCCGACGACGGCATGCTCTTCGAGTTCCCCGAGGGCTCGTATCCCCTCCTGGGCAGTACGCCCTACATGGAGTTGGCCGTCGGCATACGCAACATCTTCAAGATTTTCGGCGTCGATTATGTACGCCGCCTTAACTACCATGACAACCCGGGCACGAAGAAGAACGGCGTCCGCTTCAACCTGACGTTATCCTTCTGAACCGCTTTTATCCATCCATCGTTTCCTCATGCTCAGACAATTCTCCATAACCCTCCTTCTGCTCCTTGCGGCTGTCCTGCAGCTGTCTGCCGTGGAGATTCCGAGCGAGCACGTCTTCGTGTTCGAGCGCAGCACGAACAGCAACTACGTGTGCTACGACATCAACCTCGCCGGCGGCTCGCTCTCGCAAAAGGAACCCCTGAAGACCTACTGGGTGCTCGACGAGGAGACCAGGACAGAAGGGCTGACCTTCCTGGACCGCAAGATGGCCTTCGGAGTAAAGGTAATCAGCGCGAAGGAGAACGAGGCATGGGTACACCTCACAGCCTATAAGAACCTGAAGATTCGCATCTGCCGTCACAAAGGCAAATGGGCAGGCATCGTCAAGCTGAAAGGCCACGAGATGGTGGTCGAGAAGATGTTTGCCAAGATGAAGCCGCACTTCGCTGTCAAGTGCGAATACGTGGAGATTACCGGCACCGACATCGCAACCGGCAAGAAGCGCAGCGAAAGAATCATCCCGTAGCGGCAGGTCCTTTTTCCCCCGACATTTCAAATCAAAAACTAATGAGGCTGTGTCAAAATACAGCCAATAGCCTTTAACCACGAATTGCACGAATTGCACGAATTTATAATCAACCAACAACCAGCAGTTGAAGAATTCGTGTAATTCGTGCAATTTGTGGTTAAATCATTTAAGAGGGTATGTCCTTGAGAAACCTGTTCAGGCCGTAGCAGAAACCCATATCAATACGGTACAAAAGTTATTTTCATGACGTGAAAATCAATTTTCACGTCATGAAAATTAATTTTCAAAGCTTGAAAATTGATTTTCAAACTTTGAAAATAACTTTATGACGCGTTGTCCGGGCTTTGTGGTCCTTGCCGCAGAAGGAATGTATGGCGCCTACAGGAGCTTTTCAATGGCCTCCTCCAGGCCGGTGATTGTTTCCTGGCGGGCCTGCAGGTCGCAATTGCGGTCAATCAGGAAGAAGTAGGGAAGCTGCTGCACGTTGTAGAGCGTGAGCATGTCGCTCTCCAGCCCCTCTTCGCAATAGACGCACACCCAGGGCAAAGCCTCGCAGCGCTGTTTCCAGAGATGCTGGTTGGGGTCGAGGCTGACTTGGTAGATTTCCAGGCCGCGCTCGTGGTACTTGTTGTAGAGTTCGCGCAGCAGCAGCGTGCGCTCCGTGCTGCCGTCCATAGCGAAGGCCGTGAAGTCGAGCAGGACGACTTGCCCGCGCAGGTCGCTCAGCGTGCGGTCCTGTCCGTCGATGTCGGGGAAAGTCATGTCGATGATGCCCAGTTCGCGCACCTTATCGCCGTCGATGTTGAGCGTGATCTGTCGCGGCTTGGCCTGGCTGCGCTGGCATTCGCGGACGATGGCCACAATGTTCTCCGTGCGCGGACAGGAGGGGTAGCGCTCGTTCCAGGCGTTGGCCACGGCCTGTATCCAGATGAGGTCGCTCCTCTCGTGCACGGGGTCGAAGATGAGCTGCGTGCCGAGCGTCTGGAAGCAGGCATAGTAGCTGTAGGCAGCAGCGTAGCGGTCGCGCATGAAGTTCAGCTTGACTTCCGTCTTGTACTGCCCGACGAGCTGCCCTATCATGCTGTCGCGTTCCTGGAGGGTAAAGTTGCGGTCGGCAGAGATGCGGCGTGCCCGCCGCTCCATGTCGGCCAGCTTGAGGCAGAGCAGGCGGATGGTGTCGCACACGCCGCTGCCCTCCACCGTGTAGCCGAAGGACATGCTGTCCAGGGCGGCTCGGATGCGGACTGTCTCCGTGCTGTCAATGGCGAGGTTGACGGCCTGTCCGCCGATGCGGAGGCGATAGAACTCCGGATTGCCGGCGGCCTCCTTCCTGAAGCAGAAGGCGCCGTCCTCCCCCAGCCGGACGCTGTCGATGGCTACTGCACCCTCGCCCAGCGAGAGGTGTTCCAGGTAGAGCACCGTGTCGGCAGCCCCGCTGACGTTGCCCTCGATGCAGAAAGTGTCGCGCTGCCTGCAACAGCAAAGCGCTGCAAGCATGAAGAGTATAAATAGTGTCTTTTTCATCTGTTTATGTTTAGAAAAGTCGTGCAAAGTTACAAACTTTTGCGTTTAAGGCAAATAATTCTTCATTCTTCGTTTTTCATTCTTCATTTTTTCGTACCTTTGTGCGATTTTTTATTATGATGTAAAGGAAACAATAAGTTAAAAACCAAAAATCAAGATGAACGTAATTACAAAGACAGTCGAGTTGCCTGATGGAAGAACCATCAGCATCGAGACCGGGAAACTTGCCAAGCAAGCCGATGGTTCCGTGATGCTCCGTATGAACAACACGATGCTCCTGGCCACTGTTTGTGCCGCAAAAGATGCTGTTCCCGGAACAGATTTCATGCCCTTGCAGGTAGAGTACAGAGAGAAGTATTTTGCTGCCGGACGTTTTCCCGGCGGTTTTACGAAGCGTGAGGGTAAGGCAAACGACGACGAGATTCTGACTTGTCGTCTCGTGGACCGCGCCCTGCGTCCGCTTTTCCCCAGCAACTATCATGCTGAAGTGTATGTGAATGTCATCCTCTTCTCTGCCGACGGCGTGGACATGCCCGATGCTTTGGCTGGCTTTGCAGCCTCCGCAGCACTGGCCTGCAGCGACATTCCCTTCGAGGGTCCCATCTCCGAGGTGCGCGTGGCCCGCATCGGTGGCGAGTTCGTCATCAACCCCACCTTCCAGCAGCTCAAGGAAGCCGACATGGACCTCATGGTCGGTGCCACCGAGGAAAACATCATGATGGTGGAAGGCGAGATGAAGGAAGTGCAGGAGTCCGACCTGCTGGCAGCCCTCAAGGTGGCTCACGAAGCCATCAAGCCCATGTGCCGCCTCCAGAAGGAGCTGAGCAAAGAGCTCGGCAAGGACGTGAAGCGCGAGTACTGCCACGAAGTGAACGACGAGGAGCTGCGCGAGCAGACAAAGCAGGCTTGCTACCAGAAGGCCTACGACGTGACGAAGCAGGGCCTCGAGAAACATGCCCGCGCCGAGGCTTTCGAAGCCATCCGCGAGGACTTCAAGGCTGCATACGCCGAGGCACATCCCGATATGGCTCCCGAGGAGCTTGAAGAGAAGAATACACTCATAGACCGCTACTATCACGATGTGGAGAAGGATGCCATGCGTCGCTGCATCCTGGACGAAGGCATCCGCCTCGACGGGAGAAAGACGACAGACATACGTCCCATCTGGTGCGAGGTAAGCCCGCTGCCCGGCCCCCACGGAAGTGCCATCTTCACCCGTGGCGAGACGCAGTCGCTGGCTACCTGCACGCTGGGCACAAAGCTCGACGAGAAGCTCATCGACGATGTGCTTGTGCGCGAATACCAGAAGTTCCTGCTCCACTACAACTTCCCGCCCTTCTCCACCGGCGAGGCCAAGGCACAGCGCGGCGTAGGCCGTCGCGAGATTGGTCACGGCCACCTGGCATGGCGCGGCCTGAAGGGTCAGTTGCCCGATGACTTCCCCTACACCATCCGCGTCGTGAGCGACATTCTGGAGAGCAACGGCTCCAGCTCGATGGCAAGCACCTGTGCCGGCTGCCTGGCACTGATGGATGCCGGTGTGCCCATCAAGGCTCCCGTCAGCGGCATCGCTATGGGACTCATCAAGAACCCGGGCGAGGACAAGTACGCTGTCCTCTCTGACATCCTTGGCGACGAGGACCACCTTGGCGACATGGACTTCAAGACAACCGGCACAGCCAAGGGCCTTACCGCCACACAGATGGACATCAAGTGCGACGGCCTCAGCTACGAGATTCTCGAGAAAGCCCTCATGCAGGCAAAGGCTGGTCGCGAACACATCCTTGGCGAGATGATGAAGACGCTCTCCGCACCGCGTCCGGAACTGAAGCCTCATGTTCCGCGCATCGAGCAGATCATCATCCCGAAGGAATTCATCGGTGCCGTCATCGGCCCCGGCGGAAAGATCATTCAGGGCATGCAGGAAGAGACCGGCACCACCATCGCACTCGACGAAGAGGACGGCGTTGGCAAGATTCAGGTCAGCGGCCCCAATAAGGAGAGCATCGACGCAGCTATCGCGAAGATTAAGGCTATCGTAGCTGTTCCCGAGATAGGCGAAGTCTATGAAGGCACCGTGCGCAGCATTATGCCCTACGGATGCTTCGTAGAGTTCATGCCGGGCAAGGACGGACTGCTGCACATCAGCGAGATTGACTGGAAGCGCCTTGAGACAGTCGAGGAGGCTGGCATCAAGGAGGGCGACAAGCTGAAGGTGAAGCTCCTGGAGATTGACCCCAAGACCGGTAAGTTCAAGCTCAGCCGCCGTGTCCTGCTCGAGAAACCTGAGGGCTATGTGGAGCGTGAGCGTCGTCCCCGCCCCGAGCGCGGCGAGCGTCGTTCCCGTCCTGAACGCGGTGAAGGCCGTCCCCGTCCCGAAAAGGCAGAATAAGAACTTAAACTCATGGCCCGATGAGCCCCTTTAGGCTCATGGGCCTCAATAAAAAAGCAATCGCCCCGAGCTGTTCAAGGCTCGGGGCGATTATCTTTTATCTACAGGGTGCACCTCAGGTTCTCTTCCAGCTGCGTCACGGAGCTGGCTCCGATGAGTACCGAAGTAACGCCCTCTTGCTCCAGCACCCAGCGCAGGGCAGCTTCGCTGGTCGTCTGTCCCTTTACCTCGGCCTCGGCTTTCAGCTGCTGCACATAGCCCATGAGCTCGGGTGTCAGACGGTCGGACTTGAGGAAACGTCCCTTTGCCATGCGCGAGTCGGCAGGAATGCCACTCAGGTAGCGGTCCGTGAGCAGTCCCTGAGCCAGCGGCGAGAAGGCGATGAAGCCTACGCCCTTCTCGTGGCAGAACTGCAGAATGCCGGTGTCCATCGGTTTGCGGTCAATGAGGTTGAGGCGGCCCTGATAGATGAGCAGCGGCACGTTGTGCTCGCGCAGATACGCCTCGCCGATGCGGAGCTGTTCCAGCGGCCAGTTGGAGATGCCCACGTAGAGCGCCTTGCCCCCGCGGACGATATCGACCAGTGCCTGAAGGGTCTCCTCGAGTGGCGTCACGGGGTCGAGCCGGTGGCTGTAGAAGAGGTCAACATAGTCCAGATGCATGCGCTTGAGGCTTTGGTCGAGGCTTGCCATGAGGTACTTTCGCGAGCCCCAGTTGCCGTAAGGCCCGGGCCACATGTCGTAGCCTGCCTTCGAACTGATGAAGAGCTCGTCGCGGTAGGGACGGAAGTCGTCGTCCATGAGCCGTCCCATCGTCTCTTCGGCAGAGCCGTAGGGCGGCCCGTAGTTGTTGGCGAGGTCGAAGTGTGTGATGCCGTGGTCGAAGGCATAGTGCGTGATGGCACGGCTCCGCTCGTAGGGGTCCACGCCTCCGAAGTTGTGCCAGAAGCCGAGGCTTACCTTAGGCAGTAGCACGCCGCTCCGTCCGCAGCGCTGGTACAGGCTTTCGTCGTCATACCGATGTTCCGAAGCCAGATAGTGTCCTTTCAGTTCCATATACTATATTATATATATGTGTTTTATTGCTGTTTTGTTGCTCTTGTTGCTGCAAAGATATGAAATAATCTGCAATAAACGCACAAGTTCCCCTCTTTTTATGCAAAAATGAAGCGCCCCGCATGAGTCTGTGCTGCATGCGGGGCGCTTTCCCGTCTGCCCTTCCCCCCAAGGGTGCCCCCATAGGGGGAGGGAGTCGGGGAGGAGTCTTATTTACCTATTAAGAACTTTTTTGCCGTTGATGATGTTGATGCCGCGCTGGGTCTTGCCGAGCTTGCGGCCTGCCAGGTCGTAGATGGTGGCGTCGCTCTCGCTGATGCGGAACTCGTCGATGCCGTCGATGATGTCTTCCTCGAAGACGAAGCTAACCTTCGCGCCGGCACTGACGAAGCCTGCGGGCAGCTGCATGTAGGCGGTCTGAGCCAGCAGGGTTGCCGTTCCGTCGATGGGATAGAAGCCCGGTTCGCCGTCCTGCTGACCGAAGATGAAGTTGACCATATCGCCTTCGGTGGCCTGGACGGTGCTCTTCGCGAGGTTGGCCTTGAAGAGGTTCACGTAGTAGGAAGACGTCTCGCTGTAGGCAATCTTGTAGGTCGTGCCGGGTTCGCCCACGAGGAAGATGCCGGTGCCTGCCGGTACGTCATAGACGCGGGTCAGCAGTGCCTGGTTCGTCTGCTTGTTGAAGCCCGATGCGATGTAAGCGCGCAGGTCGCTGCCGGTGAAGTTGAGGTCCTGCGGACAGCTGAAGGTGGCGTACTCGCCCGTCAGGGTGATGAACTCCTTGGTCGATTTGAAGGTAGCCTCCACGGTGACGTTGCCTGTCACATTATTAATAATGTACTGTCCGTCCTTGACCTGAGCCGTTACGTCCTGGCCGTTGACGAGGAGGCTGACGAGCGTGCGGTCGGGGTCATCCTCGATGCTGACGGTCACGTCGTCGCCGTACTGCGGAGAGGTTGTGCTGACGCTGATGCCGCCGCCACTGATGCTGACGGTGAAGGTCTGCTTGCGGAAGGTGCCGCCTACGGTCTTGTCCTCCTTGACACCGGTGACGGTCAGGACATTGTCTTGCAGCTGTGCGGTCACGTCCTGGCCGTTGAGCGTGGCAGTAGCCAGCTCATAACCTGTGGCGGGACGGAAGGTGGCGGTGAAGCTGTCGCCCCATTCAACCACGGTCTTGCTCAGCTCGATGCTGCCGTTCTGTGTCGTCTGCTTGGCAATCTGGAACTTCATCTTAGTGTAGGTCACGACGATGGTCTTGGCCTCCTGGATGTTCTCTATCTTCAGGGTGTTGTCCTGGAGCTGTGCCGTCACGTCTGTGCCGTTGACGGTCACCTTGGGCTGCTCGTAGCCCTCGTTAGCTGCAATGGTGAGGGTAACGTCCGTGTCGCGATAGACCTTGATGTTCTGCGAAGCGGAGAAGTTAGCTCCGTTCAGCGAAACGGTGCCGCCAGTGGCAGTGGCCTTGATGTCGAACTTGGGCTTCTCGGTGAAGGTGGCCTTCACGTCGATGTCCTTAGTCAGGTTGGGATAGGTGTAGAAGCCATCCGTCACGTTTACTGCGGTGCCGTCGACGGTGAGGCTGGTGAAGTCGTAGTTCTCAGCGGGCTCAACCTTGAATGTGACATCTGTCTCGCGGTTCACGAGAACCTTCACGGTGCCGTCCGTTACGGTTTGGTCGGCGAAGGTCAGCGTGCCGCCCTTCGTAGCTGTACCGGTCACGAAGTAAGAGCTTGCTTCCATCTTCAGGAACTTGCTCCAGACGACATCGGCCTTGTAGGCATCTATCGTGCCGCCGGGTACGAAGAGGGTTGCTGTCTGATAGGTAGTGTTGTTGAATACATTGGCGTTGATGCCGATAGGCTGTTTCCAGGCTACGGTGACTGCCGTCAGTTCGTTGTTGCCGTTGAACATATTCGAACCAATCTCCGTTACTTGGCTGCCGATGGTCAGCTTAGACAGATTATTGAACAAGCGCTCGTTGGTGTAGTCGCCTGTGCGGTTGACATTGCGGCCCATGAACACCTCCTTGGCAGCGCTGCCGAAGGAGCGATAGTAGCCTGTGACGAACTCAAGCGGTTCGGTACTTTCCTCGATTCTCACACTGGTCAGTGCGTTGCAATTCAGGAAGGCATAATATCCCAAGCGCTTCACCGATGCGGGGATGGAGAGCGAGGTCAGTCCGCAGTTCTCGAAAGCATTCGATTCAATAACTTCCAGCGTCGATGGCAGGTTGATGGTCTGCAGTTTCTTACAGTTCTGGAAAGCGCAGGTAGCCAATGAATCCACGTTGACGCCCATCTCGACCTTCAGTTCCGTTACGTCGTCGGAGGTGCCGCAGTTACGGAAGGCGTACCCTCCGATGTACTTTACGCCCGAGCCGATGGTGACGTTCTGCAGTTCGTTGTTGCCGTCGAACATGTAGTTGGGAACCTCCGTCACCTTGTCGCCGATGGTCAGCTTAGACAGATTATTGAACAAGCGCTGGTTGGTGTAGTCGCCTGGACCGATGTACACTGTCTTTGCGGTGCCGCCGAAGGAAAGAATATATCCCGTGACGAACTCGAGGGGCTCGTCGCTTTCCTCGATGTTGATGTTGGTCAGTGAATCGCAACCCTGGAAGGCATAATATCCCACGCGCTTAACCGATGCGGGAATGGAGAGTGCGGTCAGTCCGCTGCTCTGGAAAGCATACGCTTCGATGACCTTCAGCGCTGATGGCAGACTGATGGTCTTCAACTTCTTACAGTTCTGGAAAGCATAAGTTGCCAATGAATCCACGTTGACGCCCATCTCGACCTTCAGTTCCTCCACTGTGTCCGAGGTTCCGCAGCTACGGAAAGCGTACTCTCCGATGTACTTAACGCCCGTGCCGATGGTGACGTTCTGCAGTTCGCTGTTGCCGTCGAACATGTTTGCGGCGTTGCCGAAGGAAAGTTCGTAGCCCGTGACGAAGTTGACGGGTTCGTCGCTGTCTTCGAATTTGATGCTGGTCAGTTGGTTGCAAGCGCGGAAAGCGTAGTACTCAATGTCTGTGACCGAAGCGGGAATGGTGACCGACTGCAGCGCCTTGCAATTGACAAAAACCTTGCTCTCGATCTCCGTGACCGGCGCCTCGTAGAGCGCGTTGAGGAGAATGTCGAGAAATGTCATGTCGTTCGGAAGAATCGCCTGTCCGCGGATCCCGTATCTCATTTTCAGAGAGTGGCAGAGTCCGCAGTAAAAGCCGCGATACCTCTTGAAATCCCTGATTTTCAGCTCTTCCTGATTAATCGTCACATAGCCGAACATATTGCCGCTCCTGTTTACGTAGTCCTGTCAAACTGAGTATGACATTTCGGGCAGGTAATACGGATCCGGCCCTTGTCTCTCGGGACCCGGACCTGCTGTCCGCAGTTCGGGCACTTGAAGAAGCGATATTCTCTGCGGCCGTCAAATTTTCTCTTCTGAACGCGGCACCAGCGTCCGAACCTGGACTCAAGGGCCCTGAACCGTTCATTTTCCTCCCGTCTCCGCTCAAAGTCCTTCGACAGGATTC
>CACWTR010000034.1 GCA_902763865.1 uncultured Bacteroidales bacterium
ATGGATGCCGTCATAGCCAAAGGTGTATTGGCTACGTTCTTCATCGGATGCTGCCCTCAACTTAGGGTACCAGAGCAACGACTGGCTGTACTCCTTTCCATCTTCGTCTCTGCCGAATATATGATCAGCAGTAAACCAAATCTTTGTAATCTTCATAACGTATCCCCCTATGTTAACTATTAAATGCTCCTCCCAACGCTTGATAATCAGGTCGGCATTCTCATCGAATACCTGATGAACGGAAAACTCCGTATCGTTCGCGATGGTCATGTCTATGACGTGACGGGCATAGAGGTGAAGTGAGTCTCTAAACACTAAACTCTAAACTAACCACTGACTCTAAACTCTAAACACTCAACTCTAAACTAACCACTGACTCTAAACTCTAAACCCTCAACTCTAAACTTTCACAAAACAGCCTTGTGAAGGCGGTGGGGTGGGGGGTCTCGAACTTCATCTGCTGGCCTGTACGCGGATGATAGAAGTAGAGGCGGAAGGCATGCAGCGCCAGGCGATGGAGGGGATTCAGTGTGGCTCCGTACTTTTCGTCGCCCGCAACGGGATAGCCCAGGTCCTTCATGTGGACACGAATCTGGTTCTTGCGGCCCGTCTCCAGCCTCATCTCTGCAAGGGTGAAACGCCCGTTGGTAGCGACACGGCGGTAATGGGTGATAGCCTCTTTGCCGCCGTTGTCCGTAGGGCTGCTGTAGGTGATGAAGGCTTTGTTGTCCTTCAGCCAGGAGTGGACGGTGCCGCCCTCCTGCTGCATCACTCCCTGCAGGACTGCCACGTAGCGACGGTCATAGACGAAGTTGTGCCAGTCGGACTCGAGCGCCTTGCGTATCTCAAGGTTCTTCGCGTAGAGCATCAGCCCGCTGGTGTCACGGTCGAGGCGATGGACTACATGAGCCGTGCAGGGAAAATGGCGGCGGCGGAAGTACTCGTCGAGGATGGTCTTGACGCAGTACTGACCGGGAGCGGAGGCCATGCTGAGGATGCCTTCTGCCTTCTCGATGACAATCAGGTCCTTGTCCTCATAGATGATTTTCACGTACTTGTTCAGGAGTTCCGTGCTGCGCTTGTGCCGGCTCACGAGGACTTGCTGTCCGGGACTCAGCATGTGGTCGTACTGCGTGACAAGTTTCCTATCGACCATGATGGCGTGTCCCTGCAACAGGTCCTTGACTCTGTTACGGCTGATGCCGCTCATCTCCTTCATCAAGAATTCCATGAGCGGTCCCGCTTCTTTCACCTGCAGTGTTATGTATTTGCCCCGGGCATACTGCTCGCCTGTCATGTTCTTCATTTGGCCGGTTGTTTGGGTTCATGATTTTGGTGCTTCGGTGCATCGCCGCCTTTCTTCTTTTTGCCGTGACCGGCACGGGGCTTCCCGTGCCATCTCTTTCCCCTCGGTCCTTGCTCCTTGTTCCTTGCTCCCTGCCCCTTTCGCCTGCCGGCTTGGGGACTGCTGTAGGACGGCCCTTCGCCGAGTTCCTCCGGAATCTTTTCCTTTTCTATTTCAGTCTCGAGGAAACGCTCTATCTGGCGGAAGAAGTGCATGTCCCTCTCGCATACGAGCGTAACGGCACGACCTCCGCGACCAGCTCGGGCCGTGCGGCCTATGCGGTGCACGTAGTCCTCTTCGTCGCGGGGCACGTCGAAGTTGATGACCATCGCTATATCGTCGATGTCGATGCCGCGGGCCACGATATCCGTAGCTACCAGTATGTCTATCTTTCCGCTACGGAACAGGTGCATCACCTCGTCGCGTTCCTGCTGGCTGAGGTCGCTGTGCATGGCCCGTGCGTTGTAGCCGGCGCGGATGATGCTGATGGCAAGTTCCTTCGTCTTCTTCTTTGAGCCCACAAAGATGATGACACGATGCGGAGCTTCCTGCTCGAACATGTGTTTTACGATAAGAAACTTCTGCGGCTCATAGCAGATGAAAGCACTCTGCCGGATGTTGTCGGCTGGTTTGCTTACTGCAAGCTTCACTTCAACAGGATTGCGCAAGATGGTGTGTGCCAGGTTCAGTATGTCGCCAGGCATTGTGGCACTGAACATGATGGTCTGGTGCTCTTGGGGCAGGGCTTTCGCTATGAGAAGGATGTCGTCGCAGAACCCCATGTCGAGCATCCGGTCTGCTTCGTCGAGGATGAAAAAGGAAACGTGGCTGAGGTCGATATTGCCCAGGCTGAGGTGGCTGATGAGGCGGCCAGGAGTGGCTATGACCACATCGGCCCCGCTCTGCATGGCCCGCTTCTCCTGCTCGTATCGGATGCCGTCGTTGCCGCCATAGACAGCCACGCTGCTGATGTCGTCCAGGTAGTAGGCAAAGCCCTGCATGGCGCTGTCTATCTGTTGCGCGAGTTCACGCGTAGGCGACATGATGACGCAGTTGATGGCATCCCTGGGGTAGCCGCCGTCGGCCAGCTTGCTCAGGACAGGCAACAGGTAGGCTGCCGTCTTGCCCGTACCGGTCTGGGCTACGCCCATAACGTCGCGCCCTTCCAGGATGGGCGGGATGGAGTGCTCCTGAATCGGAGTCGTATCAGTAAAGTTCATGTCGTCGAGCGCATCGAGGACATAGTCGTTGAGGTCTAAATCGTAGAAATCCATATTATCTGGGAGCTTTTCTGTAGAGGTAGATTGCAATTAATGTATATAGTATGTTTGGCATCCATGCAGCAAGGGCAGGATGCATGCCGGCATTGGTCGAGAATGTCGCCGAGATGCCTTGCAGCAGGATGTAGGTGGCACTCAGGGCTATACCGATGCCAAGGGCAAGTCCCATCCCGCCTTTGCGTTTGCGGGAAGAGAGAGACATGCCGATAGAAGACAGGATGAAGGCTGCAAACGGCGAGGCGAAGCGCTTGTAGTACTCCACCTCGAAGACACTCAGGTTCCCGCTGCCGCGATTGCGCTGCTTCTCGATGTATTCCTTCAGCGCAGAGGTGGTCATCGTTTCCTGCTGGTTGCGTATGAAGAGAAAGTCCTGCGGCTCGATGCGGATGACGGAATCCACCAGGTCGTAGTGCACGATCTTTTCCTTCAATCCCCGCAGCTCGCGCACGGTCACGTCCCGCAGGTGCCACTGGTAGCGCACGTCGCTCAGGGTGTCATAGACAGCAGTACTGGCCGACAGATGCGAGACAAGCTTCTTCTTCTCAAACTTGTCCAGGGAGAAGTGGATGCCCGTCTTGCTTACCCCGTCGAAGTGTTCCATGTAGGCAATCACGCCCGGCTCGACCTGCAGCTGCACTTTCTCGGCATACGTGGGATTCTTGACGCGTTTCTTGTAGGAATTCTCGAAAGCAAGACGCTTGACGCTGCTTCTCGGAATGACTTCCGAGCCGAGATAGAACGTCATAGCTGCAATGACGGCAGAGCTGACCATGTAGGGAACCAGCAGCCGCCTGTAGCTGATGCCTGCGCTTATCATCGCAATGATTTCGCTGCCGTCGGCCATCTTCGAGGTGAAGAAGATGACGCTGATGAAGACAAACAAGGCGCTGAACAGGTTGGCGTAGTAGGGGATGAAGTTCAGGTAATACTGCATCACGATAGCTCGCCAGGGGGCATGCGACTCGGTGAAGCGGTCGATGTTCTCATTGAAATCGAACACCACGCCGATACTGATGATCAGCACGATGGAGAAGAAGTAAGTGCCAAGGAACTTACTGATGATGTAGCGGTCGATTCTCTTGAACATTCAGATTCGTTGTGTCACTTGTTTAATCATGATGGACTTCCAGGCCGAGAAGTCGCCGGCGATGATGTGCTTGCGTGCCTCGCCTACGAGCCAGAGATAGAAGGCAAGGTTGTGGAGGCTGCCTATCCGGAGGGCAAGCATCTCCTGTGCTTTGAAGAGATGGTGCAGGTAGGCGCGGCTGTAGAAGGTATCTACCCAGGACGTCCCATTCGGGTCGATGGGGGAGAAGTCGTCCTCCCATTTCTTGTTGCGCATGTTCATGATGCCCTGACTGGTAAAGAGCATCGCATTGCGGCCATTGCGCGTCGGCATCACGCAGTCGAACATATCCACTCCGCGCCCGATGGCTTCAAGCAGGTTGGCCGGTGTCCCGACTCCCATCAGGTATCGGGGCTTGTCCTTGGGCAGAATGGCGTTGACCACCTCAATCATCTCATACATCACCTCTGTAGGCTCTCCCACAGCCAGCCCGCCTATAGCGTTGCCGTCGGCCTGCTTCGATGCAACGAACTCGGCGCTCTGTTCCCGAAGGTCGCGATAGGTGCAGCCTTGCACGATAGGGAAGAGGCTCTGCCCGTAGCCGTAGAGCGGTTCGGTCTCGTTGAAGCGTTTGATGCACCGGTCCAGCCATCGGTGCGTCAGGGCCAGGCTCTTCTTGGCGTAGTTGTAGTCGCTCGTCCCCGGGGGGCACTCGTCCAGGGCCATAATGATGTCGCCTCCGATGCTTCGCTCGATGTCCATCACCTTCTCCGGCGTGAAGGTGTGGCGGCTGCCGTCGATGTGACTTTGGAAGGTGCAGCCTTCTTCCGTGAGCTTTCGGATGCCGGCAAGGGAGAACACCTGAAAGCCGCCGCTATCTGTCAGGATAGGCCTGTCCCAGCCGTTGAAGCGATGCAGTCCGCCGGCTTTCTTCAGAATCTCTGTTCCCGGACGAAGGTAAAGGTGATATGTGTTGCCAAGTATGATCTGTGCCTTCACCTCTTCGTGCAGCTCGCGGTCTGTTATGCCCTTTACGCTGCCGACAGTTCCGACGGGCATAAAGATGGGCGTCTCAATCTGTCCGTGGTCGGTTGTGATGACTCCGGCTCGTGCATCGGAAAGGGGATCGGTATGCTGAAGTTTGAATGTCATAGGCCTATTCTTTGTTCTCTGTTTCGTCGAAGGTAAAAGTCATGGGCCTGTCAACCTTCTCATCGAGCAGGGCGAAGTCAAGTACGTCCTGAATGTCTGCAACGTAGTGGAAGGAGAGTCCTTTCAGGTATTCAGCCGGAATCTCTTCGATGTCCTTCCGGTTGTCCTGGCAGAGGATGATGTCCTTGATGCGGGCACGCTTGGCGGCCAGAATCTTCTCCCTGATGCCTCCGACAGGCAGTACCTTGCCCCTGAGGGTTATCTCTCCCGTCATAGCTAAGTCGGCACGTACCTTCCGCTGTGTCAGTGCGGAGGCGATGCTGGTGGCCATCGTGATGCCGGCACTCGGTCCGTCCTTGGGCACGGCACCTTCCGGGACGTGGATGTGCAGGTTGTAGTGCTCGAAGATACGGCTGTCGATGCCGAGGCGGTCAGCATGGGCACGGATGTATTCAAGGGCCAGCAGGGCGCTTTCCTTCATGATGTCGCCCAGGTTGCCGGTAAGGGTCAGTTTGCTGCCCTTTCCTTTGCTCAGGCTTGTCTCGATGAAGAGTATCTCGCCGCCCACGCTTGTCCAGGCGAGGCCGGTAACGACTCCAGCATAGCTGTTGCCCTGATAGGTGTCGCGACTGAAGATGGGTTTCCCGAGCAGGTCTTCTGCCTCTTCCCGGGTGATGTTGTGGTCGTCCTTCATCTCGCCTTTGGCAACGCGAAGGGCGACGCGGCGGAAGAGCTTGTCTATTTGCTTCTCCAGGCCTCGCACTCCGCTCTCGCGGGTATAGCGCTCGATGATGAACTCCAGGGCAGGCTTTGCCACCTTCAGCGCCTTGTGATCCTGCAGTCCGTTCTTCTCGCGGTTCTTTGGAACGAGATGTCGCCTGGCTATCTCAATCTTCTCTTCCGTGATGTAGCCATCTACCTCGATGAGTTCCATGCGGTCGAGTAGGGGACGGGGAATGGTGCTGGTGTCGTTGGCCGTAGCGATGAACATTACCTTGCTGAGGTCGTAGTCGAGGTCAACGTAATTGTCGTGGAAGGCTACGTTCTGTTCCGGGTCGAGCACTTCGAGCAGTGCCGACGAGGGGTCGCCATGAACGGAGCCGAGCGAGAGCTTGTCTATCTCGTCGAGGATGAAGACGGGGTTGGAGCTGCCTGCACGCTGCATTCCCTGAATGATACGTCCGGGCATTGCTCCGATGTAGGTGCGGCGATGACCGCGAATCTCGCTCTCGTCGTGCACACCGCCGAGGCTGACCCTGACGTACTTCCTGCCGAGGGCTTCTGCAATGCTTTTGCCGAGGCTGGTCTTGCCCACTCCCGGAGGCCCGTACAGGCAGATGATGGGGCTTTGGCGGTCCTTGCGCATCTTCAGCACGGCCAGGTGCTCCAGGATGCGTTCCTTGACTTTCTCCATTCCGTAGTGGTCGCGGTTCAGCTTCTTTTCTGCCGAGGCTATGTTTGTGTTGTCGCGCGTACATTCGCCCCAAGGCAAATCAACCACGGTCTGCAGGTACTGGAGCTGCACATTGTAGTCCGGCGACTGGATGTTGATGCGATTCAGCTTGCTGAGTTCCTTGTCGAATACTTCGGCTGTCTGGTTGCTCCAATGTTTAGCTTCAGCCTTCGTCTTCAGGTTGGTGACATCCTCTTGTCTGACGCTCGACTCGTCCTTGTCGCCAAGCTCGCTCTGGATGTTCTGGACTTGCTGACGAAGGAAGTACTCGCGCTGCTGCTGGTCGAGGTCGCTACGGGTCTTGTTCTCAATCTTGCGCTTGAGCTGCATAAGCTCGATGATGTTGTTGGCAAACTGTATGGCTTGTTGCAGCCGGGCAAGTTCCGTCGGGCTGGACAGCAGACTGTACTTTTGCTCTATATTGAGAGGCAGATAGCTGCATATCGTGTTGAGCATGAATGTGGATGGCTCCATGTTGTTGATGTACTGCATGAGTTCATCGGGATAGTCGTCGAGGATGCTCATCAGCTTCCCCGTGCGTTCCTTGAGCATCGCCAACATGGTTCTGTACTCGGCCAGTTCCAGTCGTCCGGGCTTCTGGTCGGGCAACGGGATGACTGTGCCCTCGTAGTTGCCGGCCACCTGCCGGAGTTCCTGTATCTCTATGCGGTTGAACGCCTGGAAGAGTGCGTTGTAGCTGCCGTCGGGCATCTTCATGGAATGTACGAGTTTGGCAGCGACGCCGATGGGGTAGAGGTCCTCTGTCTGCGGGTTATCCACCTCGGGCGATTTCTGCGTGAGCAGTGCCACCATTCCGTCTGTACGTTCCAGCTTGCGCAATGTCTTTATGCTATATTTGCGCCCGACGGTTATGGGCGATACCGTTCCCGGGAAGAAGATGTTGTCGCGAAGCGTGATGATAGGCATGTCTCCGCCATAGTTGGAATGCATCAGCTTGTCAGTCTCGCCCGAGACTTCTGCAACAAAGGAAAATGATTTTCTGTTGTTCTCAAACATCAAGTCGTTCACAGTTTTTGCGATTTACGTTTTTACATCTCTTTATTTTCAACAGCTAATGGCCTCATTAGCTATAAAGCGCGGCAAAAGTACAAAAAAAAACACAAACTTCGCGCGCGCAAACAATATATTATTGTAAATTTGCACGCAAAAGGAGAATCAGCCCTCAACACGAATGTTTATTTTCGCCCGTTAACGTCCAACTTAAACCACGAATCAAATTCCTGCGATGAGCAATTCCTTCTTCCGATTCAAGCGTTTCTGCATCCGCCACGACCGCTGTGCCATGAAGGTCGGCACGGACGGTGTGCTGCTTGGCGCATGGGGAGCCGTCGGGGGAAAGCGAATCCTGGATATCGGGACGGGCACGGGACTCATCGCTCTGATGGCCGCCCAAAGGAATCCGGAGGCTCGGGTGCTTGGCATCGACGTTGACGAAGGGGCTGTCCTGCAGGCTCAGGACAACATGGCCGACAGTCCGTTTGCCGACCGCGTAAGCTGCCGTCTGCAGGATGTGCTCACGTTCAATGCCGACGTCCCCTTTGATGCTGTTCTCTGCAATCCGCCGTTCTTCACCGAAGACACGTTGCCCGAGGACGCGGCTCGCTCGCTGGCCCGCAACAGCAAGAATCTTCCTTTCTCCAAGCTTGTGACTAAAGCCTCGACGCTGCTCGCAAAAGGTGGTCGGTTCTCCATAATCATTCCGGCCAGGCTGATGACTGAAGTCATCGGACTATGTCTGAGCGAAGGAATGTACTTGGAACGTCGATGCCTGGTTCGCACGTTGCCGCACAAACCACCTCGTCGCGTCATGTTGACGTTCTCGCGGAACCCCAATGCTTCCAGCGAAGAACAACAGCTCTGCATTATGGCAACCGATGGGTCGCGTAGTCAAGACTACGCTGAACTGACGAAAGACTTCTTCCTCTAAGATGAAATTCTAAGTGTCATTATGTTTAATACGACACGTCGTCAGAGGGGTTGCCTCTGCACCATAAGCCGCAGACGACACGTTGACTTCGTTGCTTCATCGCGATGGAGCAATTGCACATACATGTAGATGCAATTGCTTTATCACGATGAAGCAATCAACAACTCTGTATTGTGCAGGCAACGTCACACTTTGAACGAAGCAAAAAACAACTTTTATCGACCCTACATTTTGTGCTTTCAGCGAAATTCACTAACTTTGTGGCAGAAACAACAAAAAGTGTCCTCACATGAAGATATCCATTGCCGGAACAGGTAAAATCGCTGAAGAAGTCCTGCGGATGCTGCACAAGGACTTCTCGGGCAAAATTGAAGTGACTGGTATATACGCCCGCGAGAAAAGCATAGAACATGCCATCGACTTGTGTCAGGCCTATGCACCTACGGGATTCGTCTTTACCGACTACGCCCGGATGCTCCAGGAGGCAGAAGCCGACTTTGTTTATATAGCCAATGCCAACCACGTTCATCATGAATATGCAATGCAGGCAATGCTCGCCGGAAAGAATGTCATTGTAGAGAAACCCATTGCCGTGAACAGAGTCCAGACTGAAGAACTCATCGACACTGCCATTCAGCGTTGCACATACTGCCTGCCGGCCTTCTCGTTGCTCTACATGCCCCTCTTCCGCCAGATTCAGGAAGTTCTACCGCAAATAGGGCAAGTCAGGATGGTCCACTGCAATTTCGCACAGCGCAGCAGTCGCTACGACCGCTATCTGAAGGGCGAACTCACCCCCGTCTTCGACCCCTCGATGGCCGGCGGAACACTGGCCGACCTGAACGTCTATAATCTGTGCTTCGCAATAGCCCTCTTCGGGCCTCCACGCACCATTCGCTACGATTGCAACCGCGGCTACAATGGCATCGACACGAGCGGCACTTTGCTTTGCCATTACCCTGAGTTCCTGGCAGTTCTCAACGCATCGAAAGACTCCGACGGCCTCTCCTACGGTTGCATCCAGGGCGAAGACGGCTACATCGAAGTGAACGGTCCGGTCAGCATCCTCGACTCCTTCACGCTACACCTCCGCGGCAAGGAACCCGTCACGTACAAGAGCGACCCCAGCCGCCATCGCCTCAGCTATGAATTCGCTGAATTCCTAGCTCTTGCCCAGAACAAGCAGGAATGTCACATCGTCATCCCATACGTCACGCGAATCATGCAAGAGATTGCCATCGCACAAGAACGCATGAATGTATTTCCACCATTACAACTCTGACACCATGAACAAACTTCCGCTTATCCTACTCGGCAGCTGTACGGCCAGTGCAGTCCACGCCCAGCGCTGGAACATCGTCTATATCATGAGCGATGACCACTCCTATCAGGCTATCAGCGCCTACGGACATCAGCTCAGCAAGCAAGCCCCCACACCCAACCTTGACCGCCTTGCACAGCGAGGGATGCTGTTCCGCAGAGCATACGTCGAAAACTCGCTCAGCACGCCAAGCCGCGCCTGCCTCATGACAGGCATGTACAGCCACCAAAGCGGACAGCGCACGCTGGACTGTCCGATTGACGAGAATGCACCCTTCGTCAGCGAGTACCTGCAGAAAGCAGGCTACCAGACGGCTATGATAGGCAAATGGCACATGCTCTGCCAGCCCAAGGGCTTCGACACCTATCACATCCTTCCCGGACAAGGCGACTACTACGACCCGAAGTTCCGCTCCGAGGAGACCGACGGCAAGTATGTCACGGAGAAAGGCTATGCCACCAACCTCATTACGGACCACGCCATACAGTTCCTCGAAGGACGAGACCGCACGAAGCCCTTCGCACTCTTCGTGCACCACAAGGCTCCCCACCGCAACTGGATGCCGCCACTCGACATGCTGGACCTCTATGAAAACATCGAATTCCCCCTACCCGACACCTTCTTCGATGACTATTCAACAAGAGGCCGCGCCGCCCACGAGCAGCAGATGAGCATCGAAAAAGACATGGAAATGTGCTACGACTTGAAGGTCACGCAGATAAAGCCGGGCATGGGCTACACACACGAGCGCAACCACAATGGGTTCCGCAATCAGCTTGCACGCCTCTCGCCCCAGCAGCGCGAAATCTGGGAAAGCGCCTACAACCCGCGCAACGAGGCAATGCTGGCCCAGAACCTGACTGGCAAGGAACTCCTCCTATGGAAGTATCAACGCTACATCCGCGATTACATGCGCGTCATCCACAGCATCGACCAGCAGGTTGGACGATTACTTGATTACCTCGAGGCAAATAACTTGATGGACAACACGATGGTCGTCTATACCAGCGACCAGGGATTCTACATGGGCGAGCACGGATGGTTCGACAAACGGTTCATGTACAAAGAGTCCTTCCGCACTCCCCTACTCGTCTGCGCGCCAGGCATGAAGGGCGGAGAGGAAAGCGACGCTCTCGTGCAAAACATCGACTTCGCCCCCACCTTCCTCGACATTGCCGATGCCGAAAAACCGCAGCAAATGGTCGGGACATCCCTGATGCCCGTCATGCAGCACAAAGGCAAGTCGCCCAAAGGCTGGCGCAAGTACCTGTACTATCACTACTACGACTGCCCTGCCGAACACAACGTCATGCGACACGACGGAGTAAGCGACGGCAGATACAAACTGCTGCACTTCTACGGCCCTAAGGACTCCTACAACGAACTCTACGATATACGGAAAGACCCTAACGAGTTGCATAACGTAATAGATGAAAAGAAGTATGCAAAACACCTGAGACGCTTGCAGTTGCAGCTCGACAAGTTCCGAAGCGAACAACACGTCGATGAATGGTAGTCAAAGCATTCTAACGCAAGTGTGGACAGGGAAAAGAACGTCACAGAACATGACAATCAAGAGAATCACATGCAACAGCGCTATTGAGGCCGAAGGCTTCAGAAGCGCACTCCACGAGGCAGGAATCGAAAGCGTTGCCTACGACGAGACAAACAGCAAAGTGGCCCGCGGCATACTCGACAAGACAACCGAAATCTTCGTCAAGGAAGAAGACTACGACCGGGCCTCGAAGATGTATCAAGCCTACCAAAGCGAGCACGACAACGTCATCCCTTGGTGCCCAAAATGCGGAAGCGAGAACGTGACTGCCTGCCAGAAGAAGAGCCCCAACCTCCGACAGCTGCCCCGCATTATTGCGACCTTGCTGACGTATATTCCTTTTGGCAGCAGCACTTCGACGAGATTCGTCTGCAACGACTGCGGACACAAATGGGAGAGGTAGGCCGAACCATTCAAAACTGATTTATGTCAAAAATGTCATCCTCGCGCGTACATTATCTATATTTATAAGACCGAGTTTGACTTTTTTTTCGTACCTTTGCCGCGATTTTTGAGAAAACAAATACTAAACAGACACATGAAAGCATTCGTATTTCCCGGTCAGGGAGCACAGTTTACAGGCATGGGCAAAGAGCTCTATGACAACAATCCAAAAGCAAAGGAACTTTTCGAAAAGGCAAACGAAATACTCGGATTCCGCATCACGGACATCATGTTCGAGGGCGATGCCGACGAGCTGAAACAGACAAAGGTGACACAGCCTGCCGTCTTCCTGCACAGCGTCATCACCGCCATTTGCATGGGCGAGGACTTCCAGCCCGACATGGTGGGCGGACACAGCCTGGGCGAGTTCAGCGCACTGGTAGCAGCCGGTGCACTCTCCTTCGAGGACGGCCTGCGACTGGTTCATGCACGTGCAATGGCAATGCAAAAAGCTTGTGAGGCAGCACCCGGAACGATGGCCGCCATCATCGCCCTTCCCGACGAAACCGTCGAGCAGGCCTGTGCCGAAGTCAGCGCAGAAGGCAAGGGCGTTGTCGTTGCTGCCAACTATAACTGTCCGGGCCAGCTTGTCATCAGCGGCAACGTAGAAGAAGTCAATGCAGCCTGCGAGAAGCTGAAGGCTGCCGGTGCAAAACGCGCTATGGTGCTGCCCGTGGGCGGTGCCTTCCACAGTCCCCTCATGCAGCCCGCAAAGGACGAACTGCAGGCAGCCATCGAGAAGACTGAGTTCCACACTCCCCGCTGCCCAATCTATCAGAACGTGGATGCCAAGGCTCACACAGATGCCGCAGAAATCAAGCAGAACCTCATCGCACAGCTCACAGCCAGCGTACGCTGGACCCAGGAGGTGCAGAACATGGTGGCCGCAGGTGCAACGGACTTCACTGAGTGCGGACCGGGCAAGGCACTGCAAGGCATGATTGCCAAGATAACAAAAGGCATGGAAGGCATCAGCATCGACGGAGTTCAATGACCATCTATCAGGTCTTCACACGCCTCTTCGGTGCAGACAAGCAGGACTGCATCCCTTCCGGCTCGCGCCAGCAGAACGGATGCGGCACCATGCAGGACTTCACAACCAAGGCTCTGGAACAAATCCGGAGCCTTGGCTGTACACATATTTGGTACACGGGCATCATCGAGCATGCCAGCAAAACAGACTACTCCGCCTATGGCATCGTGAAGGACAACCCCGACGTCGTGAAAGGAGAAGCTGGCAGCCCCTACGCCATCCGCGATTACTACGACATAGATCCCGACCTGGCAAAAGACCCGACAAAGCGCCTCCACGAGTTCGAGCTTCTCGTGGCCCGTACTCATAAGGCTGGGCTGAAGGTCATCATCGACTTCGTGCCCAACCATGTAGCCCGTCAGTATCACTCTGATGCAAAGCCGGAAGGCGTCCGCGACCTCGGACAGGACGACGACATATCCTGTTCCTTCTCCCCGGCAAACAATTTCTACTACATCGCGTCAGAACAACTCCACCTGGACAACATCGTGCCCGGCAGCACCTATCAGGAAGTACCGGCCAAGGCAACGGGCAACGACAACTTTTCAGCCTGGCCTGGCCCCAACGACTGGTACGAAACCGTCAAGCTCAACTATGGCGTTGACGTGCTTGGCGGCAGAAGGGGCCACTTCTCCCCTACCCCCGACACTTGGCACAAGATGCTCCACATCCTGCTCTACTGGGCTTCAAAAGGCATCGACGGTTTCCGTTGCGACATGGCCGAAATGGTGCCCGTCGAGTTCTGGGAGTGGGCATTGCCGCAAGTTAAGGCTGCTTTCCCCGACATCATCTTCATTGCCGAGGTCTATAACCCGAGCCTCTATCGCGACTACATACATCGCGGCTCATTCGACTACCTTTACGACAAGGTCGGACTCTACGACACACTGCTCAATGTTTGCCGCGGACAAAGCACGCAGAGCATTTCCCGTTGCTGGCAAGCTGTCGATGACATCCGCAGCCACATGCTTAACTTCCTTGAGAATCACGACGAACAGCGATTGGCGAGCGACTTCCTGCTTGGCAACCCAAAGGCTGCCATACCGGCTCTGCTCGTCAGTGCCCTCATGCCGAGTCCTTTCATGCTTTACTTCGGGCAAGAACTTGGCGAGCGCGGCATGGACGCAGAAGGCTTCAGCGGTCTGGACGGACGCACCACCATCTTCGACTATTGGAGCGTGCCAACCATCCGTCGATGGCGCAACAGAGGACGTTTCGACGCTCAGAGGCTGACGCAGGAAGAATGCTCGTTGCGCGAAACCTACCGGCGCATACTCCTGTTTCGTGAGCAGACAGAATGGCAGGCAGGCGGCTTCTTCGACCTTATGTATGTCAACCCGCACCTTTCCCGTCAGTACGCCTTTGTGCGCCATTACGGTCGGAGCTTTGCTCTTGTCATTGCGAACTTCTCCAGCTCGGAGGAACATATTTCGCTCAACTTGCCTTCACACTTGTTCGAGCATACGTCTCTAAAAGAACGGGCAAAAGCCGAGATGACCGATCTGCTCAGCGGCTCACGGATAAAGCTGGCATTCAATGCTTCCGAACCGCTTGCAGTCACCCTGCCGGCCAACAGCGGAGTCGTACTGAGCCAGCACAACAAATAAAATCCCTTAAATCACTGGAGAGAGCGATAGACGGGACTCGAACCCGCGACCCTCGGCTTGGGAAGCCAATGCTCTACCAACTGAGCCACTATCGCATCGATTTCTACTGCAAAGGTACGAATTTAACTGAAAAGAGAAAAGCGAAAAGTGAAAAAAACTTATTTATTTGCTTGTTTCTACATAAAAGCAGGTATTGTTTGAAGAAAAGTCCTATCTTTGTACCAGAATATAGTGATTAATGTACATAAAGATTTTCTGTTAACATCTAAAAAAACAATTACCATTATGAAGAAGAAATTCATCTGTGCCGTTTGTGGATATATCTACGAAGGCGATGCTGCCCCCGAGAAGTGCCCGATATGCAAGGCTCCCGCATCCAAGTTCTCTGAACTGAAGGAGACTGGCGACGTGACCTACGCCACCGTTCACCGCCTGGGCGACGGCAAAATCGAGGGCGTGCCCGAAGAAATGATACAGGAGCTGCGCAACAACTACATGGGCGAATGCGGCGAAGTTGGAATGTATCTTGCCATGTCGCGTCAGGCCGACCGTGAGGGCTATCCCGAAGTGGCCGAAGCTTTCAAGCGCTACGCTATGGAAGAGGCTGTCCACGCTGCTCAGTTTGCCGAGCTGCTGGGCGAAGTGGTGTTCGACACGAAGACTAACCTCGAGAAGCGTGCTGCAGCAGAAGAGGGTGCCTGCAAGGACAAGTTCGAGCTGGCAAAGCAAGCCAAGGCTATGGGCTTCGATGCCATCCACGACATGGTGCACGAAGCTGCTAAGGACGAAGCTCGTCACGGTGCTGGCTTTGCAGGACTCCTGAAGCGCTACTTCAAAGGATAAAAGTAGATAAAATAAGACAGAAGAAGATAGAGGACGATACCAAATGGGGGCAATAAAAACTCCCCAAGCATTCGTCCCTCTATCTTCTTCTGTCTTCTTTTATCTACTTATATCTTCTTATATCTTCCTCTGTCTTCTTCCGTCTTCTTTCTTCTTTTTAGCAAGCGAGAGTTGAACTGGCTTGACCTGCCACTACGTCGAGCACCATCATCAGCACGAAGCCGACGGCAAAGCCAATGGTGCTGAGGTTGGAATGTTCTCCTTCGCTGGCTTCGGGTATCAGTTCCTCCACTACCACATAGAACATAGCGCCTGCTGCAAAGGCAAGCATATATGGCAGCACGGGTGTTATCAGCGAGGCCAACAGCACGACTGCCAAGCCTCCCAGAGGCTCAACGGCTCCGCTGAGGCTTCCGATGAGGAACGAGCGCCACTTTGAGTTGCCTTCTGCCCGCATGGGCATCGAAATGATGGCTCCTTCGGGCACGTTCTGGATAGCAATACCGATACTGACGGCCAAAGCACTTGCCAGCGTCAACCCAGCCACACCTCCCTCTGCTCCGGCAAAGACAACACCCACTGCCATTCCTTCGGGCAGGTTGTGGATGGTGACTGCCAGGGCCAGCATCGCCGTGCGCGACAGATGCGAGCGGGGACCTTCGGGCTTGTCGGTGCCGATATGCAGGTGAGGGGTCAGCTCATCGAGCACGAGCAGGAAGCCGATGCCCATAAGGAACCCCACAGCAGCCGGCAGAACCGACCATGCTCCCCTCACCTCTTCCATCTCCATAGCCGGAATGAGCAGCGACCATACCGATGCAGCCACCATCACGCCGGAGGCGAAGCCAAGGAGCGACTTTTGCACTCGGGGCAACATACCGTCCTTCATAAAGAAGACGAATGCCGCTCCGAGCATGGTGCCCAATAAGGGGATGAGCAGTCCGAGGATTAGTGCCATTATGCCTTGTTGAACTTTTCCTTGGGTTGCTTGCAACGCGGACAACGCCAGTCATCCGGCAAGTCCTCGAAGGCCACTCCGTCATGCTCGGCTGGGTCATAGACGTAGCCGCAGACGGAGCAGACATACTTTCCGGAAGCTTCCTTGGGGGAGAATTCCACTTCGGCAAGAACAGTAGGCACGGGTCTGTCAAGGTCTAAGACACGTTTGGCCTCCAGGTTCTCATAGCCCTGAGGCGTATGAGTTCCGCAATAGACGGTAGGATGGTTGCGGACGAACTCGCGAATGCGGTCCTGTGTCTCACGCGCGGCAGGCAGGTCATCATATACGACGGAGAGCTTGTCAGCGTACAGTGCCTCGTCAATATAGGTGATGTCGCCATGAATCATGTAGAACAAGCCTTCGTTTTCCACGATGATGATGCTGTTGCCTTTGGTGTGGCCTTTTGCCTTGATGAGATAGATGCCGTCCTGTATCTTCTGAGCTTCAGGGAAGTTATAATACGGTCCGTCGGTATAGCTGACGGGTACGATATTCTCAAGTCCCTGCAGTTCGGCAGCGTCTGTCTCGTCCTTGTTCACATAGACCTTTGCATTGGGGAAGGAACGGAGCTCGCCGCTGTGGTCGGCATGACGGTGGGTGAGCAGTATCTTCGTCACCTGTTCGGGCTTGTAGCCAAGGGCAGTGAATGCCTCCATGTAGCTGCAGATGTCGTGACCGGTGAAGGCAAGCGAGTTCTCGTCGGGAGCCTCTTCCGGTGTTCCGGCAGGAAGGCCGGTATCCACCAGTATCACTTCGGAGCCGGTGTCGATAAGGTAGTTCTGAAGACTGCCGCGATAGCGAATGTTCTTGTCGAACTTGTCCATTCCCTCCTCGCCTCCGAAGGCAAAGGGTTGGGTGTAGAATCCGTCGCGTCTGAATTTTACTGCTTTTATCTCCATATCTTTCACTTTGTGGGATCTTCGCTAAATTATAAATCTATTCTGAGGTGCAGAGTTACCCTGACGGGGTTCTCACTTGCAACGTGCGGGCGAGGCGACAAGCGTCTCCTACATCATTGCCGTCAGGAAATTCTCGTAGCCGAGCTTCTCGATGTAGTGAAGGTACTGTGCTTCCCTGGCCATGTGGTCCTTCTCGCCGTCAATCCACTTCTGGATGAGCTTCTTTGTGGGATAGTCGTCGTTGAAAGCCTCTGCCAGCTCGCTCAGCTGCTTGATGGCCGTGGGTTCGTAGTCGGTTTCAATCTGCTACTTCGGGTCGTCGTAGAAGGGGAACTCAATGGTCTTCATGGCCTCCTGCAGGTCAGCAGGCTTGCGGCCAAGCTCAACCAAGCGGTTCAGCACTTCCTCTGCTTCTTCCCACTCTTCCTCAGCTTCTTCCTTCCACTTGTCGGCCAGTTTGTTCCAGCCTTACAGACGGTTATAGGCCGAGAATGCAAAATGTTGCTTACTGTTGCCGAACCAAACAGCGCCAAGATAGGCAAACTGCTTCAATGCTTCTTCTTTAGTCGTGGTTTTCTTTTTTTTTATTGGTTAATAATTATGGTTTCTTAAATTGGGTACGACGTGACGACTTGATTGCTTCATCGCGAACAAGCAATTGCTTCATCGCGATGAAGCAATCACTCCATCGCGATGGAGCAATCAACACGACGCGACAGGTGCGATCCCTGTGCACGTTGTACTTACTTCGGAGTTACGGTTAAAGTCCATATCTGACCACAAAGATACGAAAAAATCTCCACGCAATCAATATCTGAAACAAACATTGACTCTACATAAAGGAACATTTTGCATTTTCCTCTGGTTTTTTACATTATTTATATGTATCTTTGCACATCAATGGACCCAAAACAAGCAGACAATCAACCCAAGAACAGATAAAGACTAATACAGAATGAAAATCACAAGACTGTTATTCCTGCTCATGCTATCCGCCTGGCCCGTCTTCTGCCAGGCACAGCCCTTGAAACACGTCAGCCCCGAAAAAGTCGGCATGGACTCGCGGCGGTTGCTCAAGGCTGACTCCATCATCGAAGATGCCATCCGCCAAGGCCACATTCCCGGTGCAGTCCTGGCTGTTGTCCGCCACGGCAAGATGGCCTACCTGAAAGCCTACGGCAACCGACAGGTCTGGCCCAAGGTGCAACCCATGACCACCAACACGATTTTCGACTTGGCCTCATGCAGCAAGGCTATCTCCACAGCCCTTTCCGCACTCATCCTGTGCGAAGAGGGGAAGTTCCGGATGCTGGATGCCGTGAACCGCTACATCCCGGGCTTCGAAGACTGGAAGGACGAGACGGACGGGCTGACCACCATCCGCATCCACCACCTCCTGACGCACACATCCGGCTTGCCTGCCTACTACTCGCCTCCTGCCGATGCCGTCCCCGACCCGGACGCTGCCATCGAGCGCATTGCCCACATGAAGCGTGCCTTCAAGCCCGGCACCGGCTTCCGCTACAGTTGTCTGAACTTCATCACCTTGCAGCGCGTTATTGAGACGACCAGCGGCATGTCCCTTCGCGACTTCTCGCGCAGCCGCATCTTCGAACCGTTAGGAATGAACCATACCGACTACATTCCCTGCGCCCCCGATGCCGACGGCGTGTGGCGCAACACCGACCAGCCCTGCTGGGCTCCGCTCATGCCCGAAGGCCAGGACTGGCGCAGCATTGTGGCGCCCACCACCCGTCAGGGAGCCGACAGCGTGCTCTGCGGTATGGTGCACGACCCGCTGGCCCGCATCATGAACGGAGGCATCAGCGGCAACGCCGGCCTCTTCAGCTCTGCCGAGGACATCGCCATCCTCTGTGCCATGCTTCAGGCCGAAGGTACATGGGAAGGCAAATGCATCATGAGCCGGCAGGCAGCACGCCTGTTGCGCACCGTGCCTCGCTTTGCCGAACCCTTCGGGCGCACATACGGTTGGGATTGCTACAGTGACTACGCCTCCTGCCGCGGCGACCTCTTCTCCCCGCAGACCTACTGCCATACGGGCTTCACCGGCACGGGCATCGTCATTGATCCCGAGCTGGATTGCAGCGTCATCCTGCTCACCAACTCCGTCCATCCCGACGAAGGCGGCTCAACAATCCGCCTGCGCTCGCTGGTAAGCAACGCCGTGGCTGCAAGCATCGTGCAGCGCTAAAGGTTCAGAACTTGTAGGCAACGTCGAAGAGAAACCAGCAGCCTTTCTGAGGGATAAGGCCCGTGCAGGCACCGCTGATGGCATACTTGCGGTTGAGAACATTATTGACCGTAAAGCCCAGCTCCAGCTTGGAAATTGTGTAGCGGGCACCTATGTCCCAAAGGAAATAGGCGGGCACATTGCGCACTACGTTCAGGTTGGCTTGTGCCTGCTCGCCGTCGTTCAGAACAGTCTGGAGCCTTGCAGTCTCTTCTGGTGTGATGGAGCCATCCATCAACTTCTCTGTCAAGCTTGTCACTTCACTTCGTATCCTGAAGAGAGTGGCATAGTCACGAATGCTCAGATAGCTGGTTTGCTGCTTGGAATAGAAACCCAGACGCGTGAACAACTGGAGCTTGGGCAGGGGCTTCCAGGCCAGGACGGTGTTGACCGAGAACTTGGGCATGTTGAAGGCTTGGTCGTAGTCATCGACGTCCGCCATCTGGTATTTCCTGGTTGCGAGCCAGCTGGCCGTCAGGTATGCCGAGAACTTGCGGTGTTCGTAGCTGCCGGAGAACTCCAGTCCGTAGATGTCGGAATTGCCCATGTTGTAGTGCTCAAGGAGTTCCATGTAAATCATGTCACGCGTGATGTTGTAGAAGGCGTTAAGCTCGAAGTTGAGTCCCTTCACCCATCCTGTGCCGCCAAAGGTAAGCTGCCAAGAGTGCATCGACTCGGGAGTAAGGCCCAACAGCAGTTGTTCGTTTCCCGTAGCTCCCAGAAGAGCCATCAGGAACTGGTTCGTCTTGCGGTAGAGGTAAGGAGCATCGGTGAAAGCTTTGGCATAACTGAGCTTGACGTTCCATTTGGGCTGCAGGAAGATGAGTGCAGCTCGAGGCGAGAACTCGTGGATATAGGTGGAGTCGTAGCGCGACTTGTAGTCGAAGCGCAGGCCTGCGTTGAGAATGAAGGGGCCCCACTGGTGCTTGAGCTGCGCATAGGCGTTGGCATTGTTCTCGTGCCCCTTGCCCAGGCGGGAGATGTTGGTCGTCTCGGGCAAGGTATGCTCGAAATCATAGACGAAGACATAGCGGGCATCGTTCAGCTGGAAATAGCTGTACTCGGCTCCCAAGGTGAGCAGGCCTTTGTGCTTTTCGGTTGTGAGGTAGTTCCAGTCGCCTTGTGCCTTCACTCCGAAGGTGTGTTCCTGTCCGCTGAGGTATCGGGCAAAGCCGCCTACATTGTTTCCAACCAACGCCTTAGACGTTTCAGGCAGCGGCAGTAAGTCCATCAGTCCGGGCAGTGGATTGTCCGTTATGACTTGATAGTGCGTCAGGTCGTTGTTGTCGTAAGCCAACTGTCCCTTCAGGAACACCTTACCTATCTGATGGCTCAGGCTGAGATCGACGTGGTGGGAGTAGCTGGTGTGGCTGGGGCGTATGCCGTAGAAGGTCTTGTAGCGCTCGATGTCGTAAGGCGAGAAGGTATGGGTCATCGTCATTGGAGCCTGAATCTGCGAGAACTGACCATTGTAGAGGAACTGCAGCTTCTTGTACTTGATGCTGGTGCCGAAGTCGTAGTTGGGCTTACTGCCGATGCCGCCAACCGTCACGTCGCCACCGTACATCTTCAGTCCCGTGTCCTCGCTGCTGACGCTGTGCTTCTGTCCGTGAGCCAGGTAGAATCCGCCCCATACCAGAAGGTCGAGGTCGAAGTATCGTTTGCCGAACACGGCGTCTCCGCGGTACTGACCGTGGTTGCCGATGCCTGCGTGCAATCTCAGACCGTCCAGGTCGGCGCCCTGCTTGGTTATGAGATTGACGACGGCAGTTAGCGACACACCACCGTAGAGCGACGAGGCCGGTCCGCGCAGCACCTCTATCTGCTTGAGCTTCTCGAGCGAGATGCTGAAGTCTGGGGCTGCCGTATTGGTACAGTAGCTGTTCAGGCGGTGTCCGTTGAGCATGAAGAGAATCTTCTCCTGGCTATTACTATAGATGCCGCGCATGGAGATATTGATATCATCGTTGCAGTCGATGGGGTTCATGCCGGGCACGTATATAGCGAGCAATTCCTGCAGGTTGCGTGCTCCTGAGATGCGAATCATCTCCTCGGTAATCAATGTTGTGGGCACAGGCACCTCACCGAGCGTCTCTGCCTGGCTGGAGGCCGTGGTAATCGTGGCAACAAGTCCCGACTTGATGTTCTCCACCATATCGATGAACCGCTGAGGGTCCTCCAGCGTCGGACTGTAATAGGGATTGTCCTCCAGAATGAGGCGTACATAAGTCTGTGCGTCGTCCTCGCGGTCCATGCCCAGATAGCAGAGCGACAGCATTCTGTAGGCACTCTGGCGCAGGGACAGGGGGAAGTTTTTGAGGTTCCCCGTCAATATCTCCTCTGCCTGCTCAAGACGCCCGATGTTGTAGTCCTGCTCTGCTTGGTCGTAGATGGCACGATAGCGCTCTTCCTCAGTCTGAGCACAGACCGTCGCAGGGAAGAAGCAGAAAAGGATAACTGCCCAAAGGACGAAAAGACGACCGTAACACATAGTTCTTCTTTCTTCTATTTATCTGACAGGTATGGTGGCAGTGAACGTGGAACCCTTGCCCAATGTTGATTCAAAGCTGAGGCTGCCTCCATGCTTGTTCTCGATTATGTCGCGTGTGATGCCGAGGCCCAGGCCGGTGCCTTGTCCGACAGGCTTGGTGGTGAAGAAGTTCTCGAAGAGGTGTTGCTTCACCTCGTCGGACATGCCCTCACCGTTGTCGGCAATAGAGATGGTCAGATTGCCGCCGGACAGTACTGTGCTGATGGTGATAGTGGGAGTGTAGGAGGACTGGCCTTTCAGGGTCTGTTGATGCTTCCAGACTGCATAGCAGGCGTTGTTCATCAGGTTAAGCACGGCACGGCTCAAGTCCTGCGGTATCACCATCATGGCAGGAAGCCCCTCCTGATAGTTTTCGACAATGCTGACATTGAAGTTCCTGTCGTTGGCTCGCATAGCATGGTACGAGAGCCAGACGTATTCCTTCACCAGTCGGTTTACGTCGGTAGAGATGAACTCATTCTCCTTGCCTCGCGAGACGAGCAGGATGCCCTGTATGATGCTGATGGCACGCTGCCCGTGCTGCGCTATCTTCTCCATGTTTTCCTTCAAGTCGGCCACGATGTCATCGACCTCCTCGCGGTCCTCTGCAGGCAGGCTTTCCTCGTTGTCCTTGATAAGCTCAATCAGGTCGTTCAGCAGCTTCTCTGACATCTTGCTGAAGTTGATGACAAAGTTCAGCGGATTCTGAATCTCGTGTGCGATGCCGGCACTGAGCATGCCCAGGGATGCCAACTTCTCCTGTTGCTGCAACTGTTGCTGCAGGGCTTCAGTCTCTTTGTCCATACGCTTGTTGTTTTATTACTTTATTCTTTCCCACCGTGTTCTCCTTTAACTTATGGAAGGCAGTGTGATCGTAAATTCGGTATAAACGTTCTTCTCTGACTCAACACTGATGTCGCCTCCGTGGTTCTGCAGTATTTCACGACTCAGGTAGAGCCCTATACCCGAAGCTTCACCTGTCGTCTTGGTGGTGAAGAAGGGGTCGAAAATTTTATCTATGACCGTGTGTTCTATGCCGACACCGTTGTCGCGGAACCTCAGTTCTGTTTTCTGACTGGTCTGCAGGACCGAGCATCGTATTTCAGGAACATACGTCGCGCCCTCCGACTGCTTGCGTTGGGATTGCTTGATGACGGCGTAGATGGCGTTGCCAAGAATGCTCATGAACGTTTTGCTCAAGTGTTCTGCATTGCCGTTGATGCTGATTTCACGTTCTGGCAGGTCAAAGACAACCTTGATGTTATACTGTGTAATCTCCTTTTCAAAGTATTTAAGCAGCATTTCCCTGTCTTGGTGGAGCAGCGAGGTGAGGTTCATCCTGACGATACCTCCGGAATGGTTCTTCAGCATCTCCTCCATGGCTTTGAGCGTTCTTGTTGTGCTTGCACCGTGTTCACCCACCTTTTGGAGGTTGCTCTGCAGCATGTCGAACACATCCATCGTATCCTCGTAGTTCTCGCGCCCCATGTGTTCTTCTTCATCTTCTATGTTGGCTCTGGCATCGCGCACAAGCCCCTCAGACAGTTTAGCGAAGTTGTTAATGTAGTTCAGAGGATTCAGTATGCGGTCAATGAGTCCCTGTGTCAGTTTGGCTACAGCAGCGACCTTTTCCAGTTTCACAACTTCTGCCGTGCGTTCCTGTACGACAGTCTCAAGGTAATGCTTTTCCTTTTCCAGACGACGGGTGCGCCACCTGATGAACTGATAGAAGAGGGCACCTGCCGCCAACAGATAGGCCAGTATCATATACCAGCGCCAATACCAGGGCTTGAGGATGACAAAACTGATTCCTGCTGGTTCCGACACCTGTCCGTAAGCATCGCGGGACTGCACCTCGAAAGTGTATCGTCCGGAAGGCAGGTTAGGGAAATCCTCGAAGGTCTCGTTGCTCCAGGCGGTCCAGCTGGCGCCGTTAAGTCTGTAGCGATACTGTGTCCTCAAGAGCAACGAGTGGTGCTCAATGGAATATGAGATGGTGATGCGGTTGAAGTCGTCTGCCAGTGTCGGCAACATATTGGGAGTCTTGCCAAAGCCGCCCCATACTATGCTGTCGCGCACTTCCACCGAGCGTATCTTCACGCTGGACTTCACTCGCTTGGCTGGTTCCGGCAACGATTTGTCGGCCACGGTGATACCCTTGTCCCCTCCCATCCAAAGCAGGTTACCATCGTAGAGCATGGCACGGACGGAGTTGTCCATTAGGGGATAGACCAAGCTGCTTTGTGTACTGTCCCTTTCTCCGTCCCTGAAGGCATAAAGGGACTTACCCTTGTTGTCGGTGAGCCACAGGACACCCGTGGGGTCCTCGTAGTCGAAGGCTGGGTAGTCAAATGGCTTCGTGCTGTTGGTGTTCACGGGTATTACCTCGCCTTTATAGCGTACCAGCGTCATGATGACGTTTGCATCGTCGCTGTTCGAGTAGGGCTGGAATGCCTTCCATACTTTGCCGTAGAGGTTCTGCATCCAGATGGTTCCCTGCTTGTCAGCTATAATCTTCACGACTTTCTCTGCTTCGCTGACCTTCTTGCGCCCAGTAGAGGAGTTGAAATAGACGCCGTCCATTTCGCCGCTATAGAATCCGTCCTCAGTAACCATCAGCGACAGGGTGTTGGCAGTTGTAAGCTGCTCAGTGCGATTGCCTGGACGGATGCGATAGATGCCGTCTGTCGTAGCAGCCAGGAGGGTCATGTCCTGTGGTTGCAATTGCCAGCAGGCATAGTTCACGCCTTCGACAGGGACAAACCGAAGTCCGTCCTGCATATAGAGTCCGCTCAGGGTTCCTGCATAAATCCTGTCATCCATCTTTCCGATGCTCAGCACTTCGCCGTGAAGACCTTCACTTGGTGTGAAGCGTGTGTAGGCCGAAGGGAAGGCAATGCTGAAGATGCCGTTGTCGGTGGCTCCATAGATGATGCCGTGTCCGTTGTAGGTAATGTGATTCACGTTGTCCGAGCAGAGTCCGTTTGCCTCTGTGATTCGCATCAGTTCGCGTCCTTCCCTGTCTGTAATGAACAACCCGTCGCCGTTGGTGGCGATAGCCCTCAAGCCGCCATCCAGCTCTTGTTCCTGGTTGACGTGAGTCCTTTCGGAGAGAACAGAGCGTCCTGTCTTGGGTAAGCTCTCGCCTGGGGCGAGCTGCACCTGGTTGTCGTGGATGGAATAGACCTTATTGTCGCTCGCCAAGAAGTAGATGACGGCCTGCTTCTCCCATATCCATTTCACCTCGCCCTCGAAGAGGCTGGCATTCTCCGTGCCATGCAGCTGCAAGTTGCCCTGAAGGTCGTTTTCCACATGTCCGATGTAGTTGTATCCTCCGGTCCAGATGATTCCTTTCGAGTCGCAGAACACCGAAGTGATGCGGGTGATGCCTGGTGTGTGGATGATGCGCCACCGCGAATGGTCCATGTAGAGCAGTCCTTCGAAGTTAGCCACATAGACTGTACCGTCGGGACTGCAGATGATGTCGAAGTTCTGCTTGTGTGCTTTGTACTCTGTAGCTGGATAGTTACGGATGAATGGGATGCCCTGGGCGCCTGCACCTATTGGCATGAAGGTGAGAAGGAGAAACAGGGAGAACAAGGGAACAAAATTTCTCATGGGCGAACCTCCTTTCCTAATATCTCCTCGTAGGGAACGTTACTGCCCACGTAGTAGTTCCACTCGTCGCGGGTAAAATTGCGACTCAGCCGGCTGCGGAGCCTCTCAATCATGGTTGGCAGGTCAATCAAGGTTTCGGTCAGGTTACCTTTCTGATCGCCGGCCCAGATGTTATCTTCGCGCGGGTCGGAGGTGAAGGAGATTACCCAGCCGCTACAGGAGAACAGCGTCATGGGCTCTGTCTTCGCAGCACCAGTCAGCCAGAGATTCGTCGTACCGTCGTAACTCGAAGTGAAGATGCGGTGGCCGTCAATCTTGACATTTGATATCAGTGAGCGGTGTCCCGTCAGGCGGGTTGCCTTGCCGTCGGAATTCACGTAATGGAGCGTGCCGTCCTTCATGCCATAGACTTTGGTATGTCCGTTGTCGGATTCTGCATAAGCTGTCACTTGTCCAGAGAACGGGACACGGCTGGTCTCTATAATGTCGAAGTCCTTCACAACATATTGGTTTCCTCGGTTGTCGAACAGCAGTGGCACGTTGCCTGTGCTCGAGAAGCAGACCAGCTTGGCGGGAAGTTTTTTTCGCCGGGTCACGGCGGCTGTGTTGGTGTCGAACAGGGCTATGTCGTGCTCGCCGAATAAGTAATGGCGGCCTTCTGCCTGCTTCATTCCCAGAAGATTATTAATGCCGGTCTCAACTATTTGTTCCACTCTGTCGTTCCTTATGACCAGCAGATGACCTGTACGGCTCAAGGCATAGCAGACGTTTCGGTTGCGCTCTATATAAAGATGGCGGAAGTCGTACCTGGCATCATGCACCAGAGTCTTTGTCTGCAGGTTTGTGCCTTTCAGATGATGGTGGAACACTTCGCCGTAGGTACTGCAAGTCAGGAGGTCGTTACCGCTGTCATCGAGGAAGGAAATGTCGGTGACACTTCCCTTGTGCTTGTTCCATACGTTTTTGTTTTGGCTGGTCAGAGCCAGGGCCTGATAGGTCATGCCCGAATAGATATCGCCTCGGTAGCGGTAGGTAAATAGAGTGGCTGTGTATGCCAACAGGTCGGCAATTTCGCGGTTGCCGGCCATGTGCTGTGTCACGGCGTTGCCTGCCAACGAGCGGGCCAAGGTCAGGTAGCTCAGCGTATCGGTGACGCGCTTCGAGTACTCAGCAGCTGTACGTTGCTGTTCTGCCACAGCTCTCTGCTGCTGTGCCGTCTTCGATGCTTCTACCGCTTTCTGTTCGGCAGCCAAGGCATTCTGACGTTCTGTCTCGGCCTGGCGACGTTGCTGTTCAGCATTCAGCCGTTCCTGTTCTGCAACACGCGTCTGCTCTATAGCCAAGTCTCGTTGTTCGTCGCTGATACGCCGTTCCTCGTTGGCTATCTCCTCCATTTGGGCGTTGATGTGCTGCCTCACAACCGACTGCTGCTCCTGCCGTGCCAGCTGTTGCAGCTGCAGCTCCAACTCGGCATTCCTCGACAGTTGTCTGTTGTAGAGCACGCCGAGTGCCACACATGCTCCGCCCAACAGCAGGACAGCTATCGCATTGGCTATGGCAACAGTCTTTTTCACGCCCGTAGATTTTTCTAAGTCAGTCTCTTCAGCGCCATCAGGGTGATGTCATCGCTCTGTTCGGCAGTGTCGGCAAAGTCCTTCACGTCGTTCAGCAGGCTGTCAATCACCTCACGGCAACTTTTGCCGACGGAACCGGCCAGCACTTTTTCCATACGTCCCTCACCATATTCCTCGAATGCAGGGTTGAATGCCTCGTTCACGCCGTCGGTGTACATTACCAGCGTATCCCCTACGTTCAAGCTGATCTTATTGTTGGTGAATGTCCTGCCTTCCAGCACCCCAACTATACAGTCTGTGCTGCCGGGCACCTGCTCCACCTTGCCGTTGCTGCGAAGGATGTAGGGCGGATTGTGTCCGGCATTGCTATACTCCAGTTCGCCCGTATGAACATTGTAGATGCAGTAGAAGACGGTGACGAACATACTGTCCACCGACTCATCGCACAGCAGTTCGTTGGCCTTTGTCATACAGATGTCTGCGGAGTAGCCCTGCATGGCAATCGTCCGAATGAGAGTGCGGCTCACGGCCATGAAGATGGCAGCAGGAACGCCTTTTCCGCTCACGTCGGCAATCACCAGTCCGATGTGGTCGTCGTCGATGCGGAAGAAGTCGTAGAAGTCGCCGCCCACATCCTTTGCAGGAGTCATCAGTGCTGCCAGGTCCAGGTTGCTTTCATTCTCGGGGAAGGGAGGAAAAACGCGGGGCAGGATGGAGTGCTGTATCTCTCCGGCCACGGCCAGGTCCGTCTTCAGCGATTCGAGCTGAGTGTGTTCAGCCTGCGACCTCTTGATGTAGTCTATCTGTTCCACAGCCTTCTCGATGGTCACGCTCAGGTCGTCCAAGTCGATAGGCTTCGTAGCAAAGTCGAAGGCACCATTGTTCATGGCCTGACGGATGTTGCCCATATCTCCGTATGCCGACACCATGATGCACTTCATGGCCGGATTCTGCATCTCATTGATTTTAGTCAGGAGAGTCAGACCATCCATCTCGGGCATGTTGATATCCGAAAGGATGATGTCAATGTCCTTCACCTTCAGCATAATGGTCAGCGCCTCCAGCCCGTTGTGGGCAAAGTAAAACTCGTATTCGCCCTTACGGATCTTGTGTCGGAAGTATTGCGTCAGCAACAGTTCCAAGTCCATTTCATCATCAACGCTCAGTATTTTTACGGGTGTGGTCATATTATCTTTCATTTAATGATAGTCGGTAGCTGGCTTTGACCTTCGTGATTATAATCTCCAAACTAAAATAATCATCGCCTAATGCATTTGCAAAGGTACGACTTTTTTCTTGTCCGTGCAAATGTTTTGTCAAATTCTGTAAGTAAAAGAAGCATAAGAATTAAACTATCTTAAATCTCGCATACAAATATAGTGATATTACTCTAATTATTTGTATCTTTGTAATATATTTAAGAAGAAAAAGCAAGCATTGGAAGCCAACAACCCATATTATTAACCACGAACAACAAAAACAACCCTATGAACATTCTGATTTTACAAGCATCTCCAAGGGCCAAAGGCAACACAGCATGGATGGCCGAAGAGTACAAGAAAGCTGCCGAGGCAGCAGGACATCAGGTAACACTGGTCAACGTGTCGAGAAAGAAAATCGCAGGCTGTCTGGCATGCGAGTACTGCCACAACAAAGGCAACGGCGACTGCATCCAGAAGGACGACATGCAGGAACTCTATCCGCTAATGGCCGAAGCCGAAGTGCTCGTACTGGCCGCACCCATCTATTACTTCACACTCAATGCTCAGATTCAGGCACCCATCCAGCGCATGTACTGCGTCAATGCCCCCGCCAAGGTGAAGAAGATGGCATTACTCGTGTCATCCTATTCCCCCGGCGTTTATACCGGTGCAGAAGCCGAGTACCACGACATCTGCAACTACTGGCACGCAGAAGACAGCGGAATCGTCACCGCCAAGATTGACGAACAGAAAACCGACGAGACAAAGCAGAAGATTCAAGCAATCGTTAATAACCTGTAAATCGTCTAAACGACATCAACACAACAGGCAGCATCATCCGTTGTGCTGCCTACAATAACAATCATCGAAAGCACCCCCCAAATCCATCAAAAAGGATTTGGGGGTATTTTCATGCTGCGACACACCAACAAAACCACGTCAAGTTATCAGCAAGACCACATCGAGTTGTCAGCACAGCCGCGTCAAGCTATCAGCATGACCACGACGAATTATCAGCAAGAACGCGTCGAGTTGTCATTAAGCTCACGACGAGTTGCCAGCAAGAACGCGTCGAGTTGTCGGTAAGACCACGACGTTTTGTTTGCTTCATCGTGAACAAGCAATTGCTAGTCCCATCCGTCCTATTGGTCCTATTAGACTCATATGTCCCATTAGACCTATTGGGCCTATATGTCCCATTAGTCCTATTGGTCCCATTAATCCCATCGCCCCTCAGCGGCTCTCCTCCCCCTCGGGGGAGGTCGGGAGGGGGCTTCTCGGGGGAGAGGCCGGAAGGGGGCTGCAGGCTGTGTGGGCTGGGAGCTGTGGCTGGGCTGGGAGCTGTGGCTGTGCGGGCTTTGGGTGCCTACACAAACAAAAAAGCCCTCCGGGATTTCTCTCGAAGGGCTTCTCTCTAAAAAACGGCGGCTACCTACTCTCCCACGGGTGTGCAGTACCATCGGCGCGGGCGGGCTTAACTTCTCTGTTCGGAATGGGAAGAGGTGGAACCCCGCCA
>CACWTR010000035.1 GCA_902763865.1 uncultured Bacteroidales bacterium
CCGACTTTAAGCTTGTCGGCGGTAATGAGGACGGGATTGGCGGCACTGCCGAGCATGTATTGCAGATTCTGCATGTCGTCGTCAGAGACGAAGGCGAATCTCCGGTCCTTCGTCGTACGGTCGAGCATGAAACGCCATACGGAAGAGAATGCGAGCATGATGCTCATCAGGTTCGACTCCTTCGTGTGAACGAAGACTTTGCCCGGGATGACGATTTTCTCCTTGACGCGACGGTTGCGGCACTTATAGACGACGGTCTCGCTCTGGCTGGCCAGATAGGCTTCGTATCCGGTGTTCTGGAGTAGTGTGCGAACCGCCTTTTCTTTGGTCGGTTTGCATTCGGCGATAAACCACCGCATGTCGGTGCCGGATACGGCAATGCCACAATCCGTATGCAAGACATTCGGACTCATACTGGCATTTGCGGTACTCCCTGTTGTATCTGCCATATATGCTTCTCAACAATCATCTTGTAGCCGGTGGCAAGTATCTTCCAAGTGCTTCGGACGTTTCCGGAATGGATGTTGTGGCATCAATAAAAGTACTGCCTCTCTTACTAAGAAAGGCAGTACTTCTGTATTAATTTGAGAAACAGTCTGTTTTGAGCACTTCGAGCTGTTAAAAAGAGAACCTTTGCCTGTTTCTGTCTTTCTGTATAAGGATACATGTTATTTCGCAATACTAACCTTCCTGTTACGGATAAAAATCAAAAATGATTGATAATAAGCTTTTTTCTTTGACTTTTCTTTTGCCGTTATTATTATATTTCGTACCTTTGCACATGAAATAACAATATCTCTTAGTAAGAGAGGCACCTTTATTTGTTTCTTACATTTTCCTGACGTTTTCACTCCTTCTGGTTTTCCTGAACACGTTGTTCAGCAAGTCGTGGTTTGTTTTGTTGATGACATTGCATTCGAGCGACTTCAGTAACGGACAGCCTTATGATAGACGGATTGCAGGGCACGAATATAGAAAGATGTCGTATTGCGACAAAGCCCACAAGTCTGAAGCCAAGCCTCGTAATCCGATATTATTTTATTACTTGGGCTACAATGAGTTGGGATAGATATAACAATGTTTAGCGGACAGTAATAATTTTCAAACTTTGAAAATAACTTTTCGACACGTTCCTCGGGGTTTTGCATTGCTTTCCCCGACGTATGGAGACAATGAAAAAGGGGCAGCCTCGCGGCTGTCCCTTTTCGGTTGTTAGTGTCGTTTTGAGAGAAACGATGTGCTCTTACAGCACTGGATTGATTGTTTTGTTAAGCAATTATTGTTTTATAAGCGGGTTTCTTTACTTTGCCAGCGTGTCGGCAGGTTGCGGTGCGAGTGCTGCCGACTGGTGCTCCGGCCCTCCGATGGCGGGGTGCTGCAGGCTGTCGGAAGGAAGGGTTGCGGCAACCTGCGGTGCATTGTCTGCTTCGCCGGACATGCTCTGGAAGGCGGCGTTGCCTATGGTGAGCATGATGGCGATGACGGCTGCGGCGCGGTAGAACGGGCTGAGTCGGCGCACGAGGGTCAGGCGGTGGGCCTTGAAAAAGCCTCCTTCCGGCTGGCCGGCAGCGGGAAGTGTCTCGCCGATTCGGGCGAGGAGCCTCTCGTTGAAGTCTTCGCTCAGGTGCTCGTCCGCCATCTTGTCTTCTTCGGCAAAGAGCTGGCGATAGGGCAACAGGCTTGCCGGCACGTCCTCCTGACGGAAGAATGCGCGGAGTATTGCTTCCTCCTCCAGCGTCGTCTGGCATTCCCAGTAACGCTCCAGCAGTTGTTCTATATATTTGTAGTCCATATCTGTTCCTTTATCTTTGTTCGGGCCCGATGGAGATAGACCTTCACCTGTGTCTCGCTGATGCCCATTGCGGCGGCTATCTCCTTGTAGGTCTTGCCCTCGATGTCGCGCAGCAGCATGATGGTGCGTTGTGCTTCGGGCAGGCCGTCCATGAGCCGGCGCAGGAGGGAGAGCTGTTCGCGGCTTTCCATCTCAGACTGTCCGCTTGCCACCTGCAACTGACCATTGGCTGCTGACCACTGGCCATTGTCCACCTTGTCAAGCGATGTGGCATTGCGTCCGGCACGCTTCACGGCATCGAGCGCCAGGTTGCGGCAGACCGTCGTGGCAAATGCTTCCGGGTTGGCTATCTGCTCCCACTCGCCGCGACGTTCCCACACCCTGAGCAGTGTGTCCTGCACCACGTCCTCGGCCTCTGCCTTGTTCAGCGTGATGCGCAGCGCCAGGCGGTAGAGTCTGTCGCCCAGCGGCAGCACGACGTTACGGAAGCTGATCTCATTCATCCCTCTCTGTCCTTATAGACGATTCAGGGCTGCAAATGTTACAGCCCTGAATCTATTTTTACTCTTTTTAACTCTTTAAGCCTTTATTGTCGTTCCCTTGGACCCGTCGATATTGTCGGCTCTTGTGATGACGACCCGTCCCACGCCTCGGTGTATGGCGCTGAAGGCATTCTCCATCTTCGGTATCATGCCTCCCGCTATGACGCCTTCTTCAATAAGACTGCGGGCCTGCTCTTCGCTGATGGAGGGGATGACGCTGCTGTCGTCGTCGGCATTGCGTAGCACTCCGGGCTTCTCGAAGCAGAAGGTCAGCGTGACGTCGTAGTGCTCTGCAAGGGCACAGGCCACGGAGGAAGCGATGGTGTCGGCATTGGTATTGAGGATGTGGCCCTCGCCGTCATGCGTCAGCGGAGCCAGCACCGGCACCATGCCGCCTTCGATGAGCTGCCCAAGGAACCGGGCATCGACAGAATCCACGTCGCCCACGTAGCCGAAATCGACTGTCTGCTCCGTACCGTCGTCCATCCTGACAGGTTTCGGAGGTCGCCGGTGGCTGCGAATCACGTCGCCGTCAGCACCGGTCAGGCCAATGGCCTGCACTCCCTTTGCCTGCAAGCCCGCCACGATGTTCTTGTTCACAAGGCCGCCATAGACCATCGTCACGATGCGGAGCGTGTCGGCATCCGTAATGCGCCGACCTCCCACCATGCGGCTCTCCGTGCCGAGACGTGCGGCCATCGCTGTCGCCAGGCGTCCGCCGCCGTGCACCAGCACCTTGCGGCCCTCCAGCACGGCAAACTGCCTGAGCAGCGAGGCAAGGGACGACTCGTCCTCCACCACGCCACCGCCTACCTTTATTATATTAAGTCTTTGCATCTGTATGTTCTTCTATTGAGCTTCCCTGTAGCGGTTCTCGTTCTTGTCGTCGAGCATGGAAAGGTAACTGGTGAAGCGGCTCTCCGCGATGCGCCCCTCGGCCACGGCCTGCAGGACAGCGCAGCCGGGCTCGTGGGTGTGGGTACAATTGCCGAACCTGCAACCGGCAGAGGTCGAGAAAATCTCGCGGAAGTAGTGCGACACCTCCTCACGCTCCATGTCGAAGGTACCAAAGCCCTTGATGCCCGGAGTGTCGATGAGCGAGCCGCCGCCAGGCAGGAAGTACATCTGCGAGAAGGTTGTGGTGTGCATGCCCGAGTCGTGCGCCGCACTGATTTCCGCAGTCTTGGCTCCGGCATCGGGGACAAGCCTGTTGAGCAACGTGCTCTTCCCCACCCCGCTGTTGCCGCTGAGCAGAGTCGTCTTGCCGCGCAGCTCCGCCTTCAGCTCCTCGAGTCCGCTTCCCTCGGTAGCAGAGCAGGCCAGGCAGACATAGCCAATGCCGCGGTAGAGCGCAATGAGCTGCCCCATGTGCTCCAGCTCTGCCTTGTCGTAGAGGTCCTGCTTGTTGAAGAGGATAAGCACCGGAACCCGGTACGCCTCGGCACTCGAGAGGAAACGGTCAATGAACGTAGTACTCGTCTCGGGATGCGCCACGGTGACGATGAGGACTGCCAAATCGACGTTGGCAGCAATGATGTGGCTCTGCTTCGAGAGATTCGAGGCGCGGCGGATGATGTAGTTGCGACGGTCCTCGATGCCGTCGATGAGTGCAGTCAGCCCGTCCGTTCCGGGCGTAAGGCTCACCACGTCGCCCACAGCTACGGGATTCGTGCTGCGGATTCCCTTGAGGCGGAACGTGCCCTTCACCTTGCAGTCAAACAGCCGCCCGTCGTCAGTCCTGACGGTGTACCAGCTGCCCGTTGCCCTGATGATTGTTCCAATCATTCTGGATTAGGGATTAAAGATTAGGGATTAGGGCTTGTTTGTACCGGGATGCAGAAATATGTTACATTATCTCTATTCTCTAGTCCCTATTCCCTAATCCTGACCAAAGGTCACACTGTCATTATCTCTTTCTCCTTGGCGGCAAGCAGTTCTTCGACCTTCTTGATGTACTTGTCGTGCATCTTCTGCATGTCGGTCTCGGCATCCTTCTCAACGTCCTCCGACAGGCCGTCCTTGATGCCCTTCTTGAGCTTCTCGATAATCTCCCGACGGGTGTTGCGGATGCTCACCTTGGCCTGCTCCCCTTCCTTGCCGCACTGCTTGGCAAGCATTTTGCGGCGCTCCTCGGTCAAGGGAGGAATGCCCAGGCGGATAATCTCGCCGTTGTTCTCGGGCGTAATGCCCACATTGCTGTCCATAATGGCCTTCTCGATGGGGCGGAACATGTTCTTGTCCCAAGGCTTGATGGTAATGGTACGCGCGTCGGGAGCATTGACGGCTGCCACCTGGTTCAGGGGAACCATGCTGCCGTAGCTATCCACACGGATGCCATCAAGAATCTTCACGTTAGCCTTGCCGGCACGGATGTGTGCCAACGTCTCTTCGAGATACATTACGGCCTCTTCCATTCTTTCCTCAGCCGCACCGAGGATTTCCTTTACGTCAATCATACTTCGCGGTATTATCTTATATTAAACAATTGTCGATTCCATGCTTTTGATAAGCAAAAGTATAGTTTTTTGTTAAAAATACAAAGCTAAGTGTAGTTATTTGCACAAAAAAGTCTATATTTGTAGCACAGAACACAGGAAAACCATGGTAATTGACGCCCGAATAGACGAATTGCTGACCAATCTGAAGCCCATTACGCTGGACGAGATGAAGGACATCCGCCTCATGAACCGCACAGACACAAAATTCGTGACGAACAAGGAAAACCTCGCCCGTCTGCTGGAGCTGGCTCAGGGCAAATACTATGCACAGTTCAACGAGGGCAGCAAGATAGCCAACTACATGACTACCTATTGGGACACCGAGAACCATAAGTTCTACCTGGAGCACCACAACGGACGCGCCCCAAGGCAGAAGGTGCGCGTCAGGACCTACATGGACAGCGACGTCACCTTCCTGGAGATAAAGACCAAGAACAACCACGGACGGACAAAGAAGAAGCGCGTTGAGGTACCCAGCCAGCAGATAACGGGCGAAGGCGGCAACGAGGAGTTCCTGCAGGAGCGCGTACACCTCGGCCTCTCGGACATACACCCCACGGTGCGCAACCAGTTCCATCGCATCACGCTTGTCAACTACGAGAAGACCGAGCGCCTCACCATCGACTACGATGTCAGCTTCCACAACATGGAGACGGGGCGCAGCGCCGATGTCGGGCAGCTCGTCATCATCGAACTCAAGCGCGACGGCAACGTCTTCAGTCCTGTCCTCGACATGCTCCGGCAGCTGCGCATCAAGCCAAGCGGCTTCAGCAAGTACTGCATCGGTTCCGTCATGACAAACGACAGGCTCAAGCAGAACAACTTCAGGGAACGCATGGTGACGTTCACCAAACTCTCCGGAAAACATATACAAAACTAAACACATCTAAAAAACCTTTTATAAATGGATTTCTTCAATGACATAAACTATGAGTTGGGTAACCTGATTGGCCTGACTCTCTTCGACCCCCAGCACTTCATCTCACTGGTGATGCGTTTCCTCATCAATCTGGTGGTTGTCACAGTCATCGCACGCTGCTTCTATTTCCCGCACAGCCGCCGTCGCGACTACATGTTCATCTTCATTCTGATGTCAATGAGCATCTTCCTGCTCGTCAGCCTGATGGAGGGCGACGGCATGAACCTCGGGGCAGCGATGGGCCTCTTTGCCATCTTCGGCATCATGCGCTTCAGGACAGAAGCCGTGCCCATCCGCGAGATGACCTATCTCTTCATGCTCATTGCCGTGAGCGTGGTGAATGCGCTGGGCCGTGCAGAGTACCATCCCAAGGCAGACTACTGGGACGGCTTCGGGTTGGTCACCATTGTCTTTGTCAACCTGATATTCGTCGGCATGGCGTGGCTCTTCGAGAGCAGCAAGCTGGTCAGCACCAGCTGCAGCCGTTACATCAAGTACGACAACGTGGCCCTCATTGCTCCCGACAAGCGTGAGGAGCTGAAGGCCGACCTGGAGAAGCGCACCGGACTGAAGATTGAACGCCTGGAGATTGGCCTTGTGGATTTCCTGAAGGACGCGTGCCTCATCCGCATCTTCTACAACGAGCCTGCCGACCGCGGCAATAGCATCGAGGAAATGACTAAAATGCCCCGCCTATGACAACGCTACGACGCTCCATACTCGCACTTCTGCTCCTTGCTACCTGCTCCGTTCCCTACGCCTCGGCACAAGAGAACGACGAGGTTGGGGTATGGACGGAGATAGGCGTGGAGAAGGCCATCACGAAGAAATGGGATGTCGGGCTGGACCTGGAGTACCGCGCTCAGAACAGGGCACGCTTCTCTGCCGGACTCAGCACGAGCTACAAGCCCTGGAAGTTCCTCAAGCTGGGCATCGGCTACAACTTCCTCTACTCGCAGAGGCCCGACAAGTACAAGGAGAAGAACTCCCGGGATGAGGACCCCGACAACTACTCCGTCGGCTACAACCTTACGCCCGAGTACTGGTTCCCGCGCCACCGTTTCAGCGTGGAGGCCACGGGCAGCATCAAGCTGTGGGGATGGCTCAAGCTCTCCCTTCGTGAACGTTACCAGCTGACATACTGCAAGACAAGGTACGTCAGCAAATACAAGTATCGCCAGAACTACACGACGCAATGGGTGACCATAGAAGACCCCGACGACCCTTGGAACTGGGAAATGGTGGAGGTGAAGGATGTTCCCGACGGAGAGCCGACAGGCACGTGGGAGACCGAGGAGAAGCCATCCACTACCGACCACGTGCTGCGCTCGCGCATCAAACTTGAGTTCGACAAGAAGCGCAACCCCTTCTCGCCCTTCGTCTCGGCTGAGCTCCACAACAGTGTGAAGCCGGGCGACAGGATGCTGCTGCAGAAGGTTCGCACTGCCGCTGGCCTGGGCTACAAGTTCCGCAAGAAGCATGAGGTGACGTTTGCCTACATGCTCACCTTCGACATCTACGACATCGAGGAAGACGAGGTGGTGCGCGTTGACAACAGGATGCACGCCATCAACATTGGCTACAAATACAGTTTCTGAACCCCACGCGAATCATCGAGTCACAACAAGATTAAAATCACTAAACCATTAAATACCGCAATGAAAGCCAAGAACATCTTAGCAGCCCTGCTGCTCATGGTCAGCACAAACATGATGGCCGACAAGTACCTCACTATCACCTACAGCGGCTTGGAACAGAACATCGCCCTGCCCATCGTCCAGAGGATTACCTTCGAGGGTGGCTACGTTGTCGTCACCACTACGGAAGGCACGCATTCCTACCCCATCTCCGTCCTGGACAAAATGACGTTCACCGAGTCGGCAGATGCCATCAAGACGATGGCTGAGCAGACGGAGAACATGGCATGGAAGGACGGCACTCTCTCCGTCCGGGGAGACGGCATGCTGCGCATCTACAACATGGCCGGCGCCCTCATCAGCATTGCCAACGTGAAGGAAGGGGCCAACATCAGCCTCGACAACCTGCCCTCGGGCGTCTATATCGTGCGCATGGGCGACAAGGCTATCAAACTTAGGAAGTAAACACGATGAGACAGATTCTTTTCACAGGTCTGCTCCTGTGCTGTGCTCTCGCATCGCGGGCTCAGGAACAGATTCGCATCTGGCAGTCAGGCAACGACACACGCCTGACGACCACGGAGATGCCATTCTCCGATGACGGCTCGACCTTCACCGTGGGAGACCTGACATTCGACACGAGCACCGTAGATAGCATCACGGTGGTCCACACGGTCTATGTCACCTTTGCCGGCGAGACAGCCACCGTCGATCTCGGTCATGCACCGGACGTGGTGGCCACGACCGACGGTGCTCACGTCTCCATCGTCAGCACGAACACGAAGAACGAACTGGAGTTTGTGCTGCAGGGCGAGAGCTCGCAGGGTTCGCTGACTTACACCGGCTCCCTCAAGTGCAAGTTCTACCTCAACGGGCTCAACCTGACGAGCGACCGCGGTGCAGCCATCGACATACAGTGCGGCAAGCGCGTCGATCTCATCCTCGTCAGCGGCACGGACAATTACCTGACCGATGCCGCAGGCGGCACGCAGAAGGCTGCCCTCTACTGCAAGGGGCACCTTGAGGTGGAAGGCAGCGGCTCGCTCACCGTGAAGGGCAACACGAGGCACGCCATAGCATCGAAGGAATACATGCAGCTGAAGAAGAGCACCGGCAGCATCACCGTCACCGGAGCCGTATCCGATGCCATGCACGTCGGCCAGTACTTCCTCATGAGCGGAGGCAGCCTTAACCTGACCGGTCAGGGAGGCGACGGACTCCAGGTGGAAGTGGTCACGCTCAGCGACGACGTCACGCCAGACCCCGACAAGGAGGACAACGGACAGATGTACATCAAGGGCGGCACCATCACCATCGAGGCAGCTGCCGACGACGTGAAGGGCATCAAGGTTCCCGGCAACCTGACCGTGAGCGGCGGCACCTTCCAGCTGCTTGCTTCCGGCAACGGCAGCAAAGGCATCTCGGTTGCTGGCAACATGCTGGTGAACGAAGATGACAACACCACGCTGATGAGGATACGAGCCACGGGCGGCATGTACGAGGACCCCGAGACGGAGGAGGAGTCGCGCTGCATGGGCATCAAGGTGACAGGGAACCTGACGGTCAATGCCGGCACAATCCAAGTCTCCAACACGGGCAGCGGGTCGCGCGGCATCAAGATAGACGGCACCTACACCAAGTCGGCCAACGCCACGGTGCAGGCTAACATCAAGAACTGAATCGCCCGGGGGCAGACGCTCTGCTCCCCTGGCTACGATAAACGGAAAGAGGCTGTGTCGGAATCTATGACACAGCCCCTTTTCTCTTTTTATGTGACCTGCTCTCCTGAGTACCCGTTTCCGGATGCGTCGCGAAGGGTTGGTTGTCTTGTCACGAGTCATCGGCGGATGACTCACGAGCCGTTGGCGATAAGCTCACGAGTCGTTGGCAATAAGTTCACGAGTCGTTGGCGGACGACTCACGAGCCGTGTCAGAACTCCTCGCCGCAAGCACCGAAGCGCTTCACGTCGTCTATCACCTTGAGCAGGTACTGTCCGTACTGGTTCTTGAGCATCGGCTGTGCAAGCTTGCGCATGCGTTCCTCGTCGATCCAGCCCTTGCGGTAGGCAATACCCTCCAGGCAGCCGACCTTGAGGCCCTGTCGTTTCTCGAGCACCTCGATGTAGGTGGATGCCTCGGAGAGAGAGTCGAAAGTGCCGGTGTCGAGCCAGGCAAAGCCTCGCCCAAGCGTCTGCACCTTTAGTTCGCCATCGGTCAGGAACTGCTGGTTGACGGTCGTTATCTCATACTCGCCGCGAGCACTGGGCTTGATGTTTCGCGCCACATCGACCACCTTGTTGGGATAGAAGTAGAGGCCCACCACGGCGTAGTTACTCTTGGGCTGCGCAGGCTTCTCCTCTATGGAAAGGCAGTTGCCCTGCTTGTCAAACTCGGCCACGCCGTAGCGCTCAGGGTCGTTCACCCAGTAGCCGAACACGGTTGCCTTCTGCTCCACCTCTGCCGTGCGGACCGCTTCGCGAAGCATGGCGCTGAAGCCGTTGCCCTGGAAGATGTTGTCGCCAAGGACCAGGCAGGCACAGTCGTCGCCAATGAAGTCGGCACCAATGGTGAAGGCCTGGGCCAGTCCGTCGGGAGAAGGCTGCTCGGCATAGGAGAAGTGCACGCCGTAGTCGCTGCCGTCGCCCAGCAGTCGCTTGAAGCCGGGCAGGTCGAAGGGCGTGGAGATGACCAGGATGTCGCGTATGCCGGCCAGCATGAGCACGCTGATGGGATAGTATATCATCGGTTTGTCGTAGATAGGCATGAGTTGCTTGCTGATGCCTTTCGTGATGGGATAGAGCCGGGTGCCTGAGCCGCCGGCAAGAACAATTCCTTTCATAATTCTTCTTATTTTTGTCGTTATGACGTTATAACGTTATTCCGTTATGACGCGATGGTTTTGTTTACTTTATCTTATAGTCGAGGCATGTGCGCAGACAAGTATAGGGGCGGACCTTGCCGTCGGCCACGGCCACGTGTTCGGGGTGGACGGCATAGGCTTGCAGGGCAGCCTCGTCGGTGAAGGTGCTGTCGAGCATGACGTCTGCATTCGACGAATCGAGCCTTCCGTCTATGTTCACGACGATGCTGACCAGTCCGGGAATGCGTCCGGCCAGGCCTTCCAGTCCCGTCTTGATGTCTTGCTTCACGCGTTCTTTCTCAGCAGCGGTGAGTTCTTCCTTCAGCCGCCACAGTATGATGTGCTTTACCATAATATATATATATTAAGATTCGGTTGTTGTGCTTTTGAGAGAAGTTAGAGAAGTTAAAGGAGTTAGCTCGCTGTGCTCGCTTTGGGGAAGTTAAAGGACGATAGTTTTGCAGTCCGACTCAAGGCCGAAAGCACACCGCATCCCGGTAGTATCGTCCTTTAACTTCTTTAACTTCTTTAACTTCATTAACTTCATTAACTCCCAAAAGTTGAATATATGTCTTAGGATTTGATTCTTTTTGCAGCGGGCGACAGCAGCAGGAGGCAGGCGGCACCGGCAAGCATCATGAAGATGCCCAGATAGACGTAGGGCAGCCAGGGGTCGCGCACCACTTCGAAGACGCTGACGTCGCTCATGTTGCCCTTCGTCTCGTCGTAGCTGTACTGATATATCTTCCATCCCCTCACGGCGAGGGGCTTGTTGACACGGATGGTGTCGCGCCGGACGATGCCGCTCTTCGTATAGACCGTCACGTCGGAGAGGTAGCTGAACTGCGGGTATTCCTCGATGGCGAAGTCGTGCAGCTCGATGGCAATCGGCAGCTCGTGGACGTGGTGCCGGTCGTCGATGGCCCGCCACTCTGTTGTTCCCTCCTGCACCATCATGCGCAGCCGCTGCATGTCGGCGTTGCCGAGCGTGCCGGCTACCAGGGCTATGAACAGGCCCAAGTGGTTCAGCAGGAAGGGGACATTGCGCCATGACGGGTGCAGCAGGCGCGTCATGCTGACCATGCCTACGAGCACCGTCAGCCACACATAAGCGAGCACGAAAGGCCAGAAGGAAAGCATGTCGGTGATGCCGATGGGGTCTGTCGGCACATGGCCCGAGGGCACCTGGCGCGTCACACCCATCAGCATGGTCAGCATGACGCACGTCACCATAGCGGGAATGCCGGCCTGCAGGGTTGCCATCCAGCGGAAGAGCCGCACCTTGCCCCGACACGCATGCATCAGCACGATGCCCAGCAGCAACAGACACAGGACAACGATATTGACGGGCCAGGCCATGAGGTCCCATCGGACCGGACCCGCTGCCATTTGCATCACCATTCCTATTGCCACCAGACCGCAGCAGACGAAGCTGCCTTCTGTTATTCCCCAGAGCTTGCTCATAGCTTTCTTCTGTTTTGTCTTAATCCATTTCCAGCACGACGGGACAGTGATCGCTGCCCAGGACATCGCTGCAGATGTCGGCTGACTTCAGCCTCGGAACCAGCCGGCTGGACACAAGGAAGTAGTCGATGCGCCAGCCCACGTTCTTCTCCCTGGCATGGAAGCGGTAGCTCCACCAGCTGTACCGCCCTGTCGCATCGGGGTAGAAGTGGCGGAATGTATCGACGAAGCCACTGCCGAGCAGGGTGCTCATCTTCTCTCTCTCTTCGTCGGTGAAGCCTGCATTCCGTCGGTTCGTGGCGGGGTTCTTCAGGTCAATCTCCTTGTGCGCCACATTCATGTCGCCGCAGACGACGACGGGTTTCCTGGCGTCCAGGGACAGCAGGTAGCTGCGGAAAGCATCCTCCCACTCCATCCTGTAGCTGAGGCGGCGCAACTCGTCCTGACTGTTAGGCGTATAGACGCAGACAAGGTAGTGGTCCTCCATCTCAAGGGTGATGACGCGCCCCTCGTGGTCGTGCTCCTCGATGCCCAACCCGTAGGTCACGGCCACGGGCGTCTGGCGGGTCAGGACAGCAGTACCGGAGTAGCCCTTCTTCTCGGCATAGTTCCAGTAGGAAGTGTAGCCGGGAAAGTTCAGGTCGAGCTGTCCGGCCTGCAACTTCGTTTCCTGCAGGCAGAAGAAATCGGCGTCGAACCGCGCAAATGCTTCACTGAAATTCTTCCCCACCGCCGCGCGGAGACCGTTGACGTTCCAACTGACGTATCTCATAGTTATTCCTTTATGCTCTCGTCTGCAAAGATACGACTTTTAGTTCATAGTTCATAGCCCATCGTTCATATTTTTCCTCTCTGTGCAATAATTCTTAATTCTTGATTCCTAATTCTTAATTTATTTCGTACCTTTGCGGAAAAGAAAAGCAGAAGCTGACAATGGCAAACCTGAAAGCCCTTGTGAAGGACACGGCTATCTACGGGCTCTCCAGCATCGTGGGACGTTTCCTCAACTACCTGCTCGTGCCGCTCTATACGCACTACATGCCCAAGGCATCCGGCGACTACGGCGTGAGCACGAACATGTATGCCTACACCGCACTGATATTCGTCCTCCTGACCTTCGGGATGGAGACCACGCTGTTCCGCTTCGCCAATGACGAGCGCGAAAAGCCCGACACCGTGTTCTCCACCGGCTTCTCCGTCATCCTGGGGCTCACGGCACTGTTCCTCCTGACGGTCTTCCTCTTCATCGGCCCCATTTCGGACAGCCTGGGATACGCCGCTCACCCCGATTACCTGCTCATGATGGCCGTGGTGGTCAGCCTGGATGCCCTGCAAGCATTGCCCTTCAGCCTGCTCCGCTTCCAGCATCGCGCCGTCCGCTTTGCCTGGCTCAAACTGCTCTTCATCTTCCTCAACATCGGGCTCAACGTCTTCTACTTCGTCGTGCTCGGCAAGACAAGCGTCTTCTACGTCTTCTTCATCAACCTGCTCTGCACGGGCATCATCACCTTCTTCTTCATCCCGGACCTGCTGAGGGTGCACTGGAAGTTCGACGCGGGCCTGCTCAGAAGGATGCTTTCCTACTCGTGGCCGATACTGTTGCTGGGCGTAGTGGGCATACTGAACCAGGTGGCCGACAAAATTATCTTCCCGATGGTCTATCCCGACAAGCAGGCAGCCAACGTCGAGTTGGGCGTCTATGGAAGCTGCGTGAAGATAGCAATGATAATGGCCCTGATAACCCAGGCTTTCCGCTATGCCTACGAGCCCATCGTCTTTGCCAAGGCCAAGGACGACGACAAGAGCGAGTACTACGCCTCGGCTATGAAGTACTTCCTCATCTTCACGCTGCTGGCCTTTCTCTGCGTGGTGGCCTACATGCCCCTGCTTCAGTACATCCTGGGGGAAGAATACCGCGAGGGACTGCGCGTGGTGCCCATCGTCATGGTGGCGGAAATCATGATGGGCATCTACTTCAACCTCTCCTTCTGGTACAAGCTCATTGACCGCACCATCTTCGGTGCACTGTTCTCCCTGGCCGGATGCGTGGTGCTGGTGGCCGTCAACCTGTGGGGCATTCCCCGCTATGGCTACATGGCCTGCGCCTGGGGCGGCGTGGCTGGCTACGGCACGGCTATGCTCCTGAGCTACTTTGCAGGGCAGCGGCTCAACCCCATCCCCTACCCCATTCGCAGCATGGCGGGCTACGCACTGACCTGCGCCCTTCTCTACTGGCTGCTGACGCTCATCCCGTCGGACTGGCCCGTACTGCTCCGCGCCTGTGCAGGCACAGTGCCCGTCCTGACCTTCGCCGCCATCATCTACAAAAGCGAAAAGCGCCGCGGCTGACTTCTGCCTTTTACCAACGAACCATCTTCCCGTTACAAGAAAGGCGTACCGCTTTCCTGGGCACGCCTTTCTCGTTAGTCATGACTCGTCGCAGCCGTTACTCGCCGAGGATTATCTTTCGCAGGGCATCCATGAGCTGGTCGGCCAGGCCGATGCTGTAACCCTGGCGGAACCAGACAACACGGTTGAAGGTGTCGCAGAGCATGAGGATGGGCAGCTCTTCACTGCCGTGCGTGAGTTCCTGTATGTGCAGTGCCCGGACAGTCTCGGGGTCGGCAACGCCGAAGAGGACGTTGTCGGGCAGGTCGTCGAATTCCTTGCGGTCGAAGTTGTCGTAGTCGGCTTGGTTCTCAAAGAGCATCAGGTAGCAGCGTTCCCATTGTGAGATGTGAATGTTGACAGCCTCCATGTCGTGCAGGAGGTGCGTGCTGGGCTCGTGGCCGCTGCGGATGAGGGCTACCACATAGAAGCCGCGCCCCGTAGTCTCCAGAATCGGCTTGTGCACTCCGCGTGCGTTGGTGAAACCGAGCTCGCAGTTGAAGTTGCCGATGACGTGCAGGTGCTCGTCGTCGGCACGCAGGCGAAGGGGAAGAGCCTCATCATGGGTGAGGCTTTTAATCTCCACATTGGCCCAGACGCCGCCGTTGGCGAGACGAGTGCCGCTAAGAAGCATGTACTGTCCTGCATCGACCTGTACGCCGTCGCGGAAGGTATTCTCCCATGTAGTGCTTTCAGGGAACTCTTGTAGCCGCGGGCGTCCGCTTTCGATGCGCGAGAGCGTGAAATGCGAGTAGTAGGAAGGGTTCTCCTTTACCTTCTGGTCGGAGTAGGCGAGGGAAAGCCTCACCCCCGACCCCTCCCCGAGAAGAGGAGAGCCATCTGCCGCCGTGCTTTGCTTCGCCTCTTCCTCCCCTTTCATCGAAGAGGAGTCGGGGGTGAGGTTCACCTTCCCTGTCACCTCGTCGATGCGGGCGGGAATGTCGATGCTGCGGGCTGCTGCGACAAGGAAGATGTCACGGCTGTGGGCATCGCATGTCCTGTGGCGCAGCACGCCGAGGGGCGACATGCAGAGATGCTGCGGATTGCGCGTATCGTCAACCTTGATGCTGTCCTTCACCCACTGCTGCAACTGCTCTGCCGTCATGCCGCTGAAGTATTTGCGGAGCGTAGTGCGGCAAGGAGTCAGGCGTTCATTGGCGATGCGCGGCACGAAGTCCATCAGTACTTCCAGCGTGACATCGCGGAAGTCCTTCTTCGAGAGTCCGGAGAACACGGCATTCGCTGCCGCCTCGCCTGCCTGTTTTCTAAACTCCCGGATGGTCCGCCAGTTAGCACGTGCCAGTGCCTCCGGGCTGTCGGTCGCTGCATCGGGACAGAAGGCTTCCTTCATGTATGCAAGGCGGATGCTGTCTTCCACCGCGAGACGGCGGCGGTTGGCACGTATCGCTTCTGCGCTGACGTCGGGTTTGTTGTCCTTGCCGAGCGGTGGCATCAGGTCGAACTCCAGGGAGGCCGTGTAGGTGCTATCCTTGTCGATGACCACAGTGGGCAGTGCATCCTTGCCGACCGTCACTTTCCGGAATCCGAACTTTCCGTCCTTGCTTGCCCAGACGATGAGGTCGCCCTTGCCGCAGGTCAGCGACGACTGTCCCTTGGCATCGGTCTGCCCCGTCACGATGGGATAGAGTTCGGCATAATTGTAGAGGCGATAGTCAACGGTGGCTCCCGCTACGGGCAGGCTGTCGGCTCCAAGCACCGTCACCTTGACCGTGCCGACATCGACATAGTTCTTCGTGACGTTGATTTCCGTGTAGCATGCCGTCTTGTTCACGACCTCTTCGGGTCCTGTATAGTCGCCGAATACCTTGGTGTGCATGAGCATGCCGCGGCTGGCTGCATCATTGAACCATCCGAGGTTCAGGACCGGTTCGGGCTCGCATGCCCCCAGGAAGTACCACTTCCCATCGACCCATGCCTCCACCCAGGCATGGTTGTCGTCGGTGTGTGCCCAACGCGGTGTATAGACCTGTCGGGCAGGAATGCCGATGGTGCGCAGAGCCGAGACGGTGAAGGTGCTTTCCTCGCCGCAGCGTCCGATGGCGGAGCGCAGCGTGTTCATGGGCGACGAGGTGCGGCTGTCGCTGGGCTGATAGCTGACGTGTTCGTGACACCAGTGGTTCACTTCGAGCACGGCACTGTACATGGTCTTGCCCTCTACGCGCTTCTTCAATTCGTCGTAGTAGGCGATGCGGAAGGAATCGAGGTCCTCGTTGTTGACACGCAGGGGCAGGACGAAGTGTCGCCATTCGCGTCCGGGCACCTTCTCGCCCCAAGGCATCTCGCGACGTGCTTTCAGGGCGACCTTCACGTTGGCCTCCCAGAACTCGCGCGAGTAATCGACGCTGTCGGGCAGCGGCATGGAGGCATAGAGGAAGTCGAGCGCGTCATCTACCTCTTCCTGCCGGTCGGAGCAGGAAGCAAAAGCAAGGAGCCCCGCGAAGAGGGCTCCCTGCAAGAAGATTCTATACTTATTCTGCATACATATCCACGATTAGTTCGCCGAAAAGGGTGTTGGCCCATGCAAACCAGCTGCGGGTGAAGTCCTCGGCATTGTCCTTGTTGAAGGACTCATGCATGAAGCCCTTTCCGCCGTCGGTCTTGAGAATCTGCTGTACGCACCATTCTTTCTCGGCACGGTCATTGGTTGTGAAAGCCTTCATGACGAGCGACATGGGCCAGGGCTTGTCGAGTCCGCAGTGGGGGCCGCCGATGCCTTCGCCGGCCTTGCCGCGGAAGAAGTAGGGGTTGTCCTCGCTCCAGACGAAGCGGCGCGTGTTCTGATAGATGGGGTCGTCAATAGCCACGTCCGTCAGGTATGGGAGGCAGAGCAGGCTGGGCGCGTTGCTGTCGTCCATGAGCAGGTAGCTGCCGTAGCCATCCACCTCGAAGGCATAGATGGGTCCGTACTTGGGATGCTCGACGACGGCGTACTCCTTGAGGGCTGCATCCACCTGACTTGCCATCTGCTCGCACTCGCCGGCGAGTACCTTCTCCTTGTTTACTTCGCGGAGGATGGTGGCAGCCTTGCGCAGCACACTGACGGCAAAGAAGTTCGAGGGGATGAGGTAGGGGAAGATGGTGCTGTCGTCGCTGGGACGGAAGGCGCTTGCGATGAGTCCGCAGGCCTTGCCGGGATGTCCGTAGCCGGCATTGCTGCGCGTGTCGTGGAGGGCAGCTGTCTTGCGGCGGAAGTGGTAGTTTGTCTTGTAGCCATTCCAGTTCTGCTGGTCGCGGAAGACGTCGAGGGTGGCGCGTACCACCTTGAGCCACTTCTCGTCGAAGATGCTGGCGTCGCCTGTCTTCTGCCAGTAGGCGTAGGCCAGACGCAGAGGATAGCAGAGCGAGTCAATCTCGTACTTGCGCTCGTGGAGCATCTTGTTCATCTCCGTCTCGTCGCTTTGCCACTCGCCGTCCTTGGGCTTGATGTTGAATGCATTGGCATAGGGATCGATGAGGATGCATGCAAACTGCCGGCGGATGACACCGCGGATGAGGTGGCGCAGGGGTTCGTCCTGGTTGACGTAGCGAAGGTAGGGCCACACCTGTGCGGCGCTGTCGCGCAGCCACATGGCCTCGATGTCGCCGGTGATGACGAAGGTGTCGTCGTCGCCGCTCTCGTTGCTGTACCATACGGTCGTGTCGAGCGTGTTGGGGAAGCAGTTGACGAACATCCAGTAGAGCTTAGGGTCGATGGCCGTGAGCTTTTGCTTGAGGTCGAGGATTTGCTTCTCGATGGCTTCACTGCGGAAGAGGCGCTTCTCGGGCTCGGGACGCAGGTCCTTGATGGTGCTCTGTACGGCCACCTGCTGCTTCCTGACAGGTTCGGGCAGGTTGCAGCTTGTGGAGCTGAAGGCGGCCATCGGCGCACTCATCAGCAGGGCAAACATAATCTTCTTCATCTTATTTCTCGTTATTTCTTTTTTCTTTATGGAATTATTTCGTTATGACGGCTTCATCCTCCCCTCTCCTCGAAGAGGGTCCGGGGGGGAGGCTTTCTTACTTCGTCATATAGACGTCGAGGGTGCCGCCGGCCATGATTTGCTCGTGGGTGATGGTGGTGCCCTTGATCTGCTTGCCGTTCAGGACGTACTTCTTGACGTAGATGGCCTTGTCGCTGCCGCCGTGGGTGCGAATGGTGAAGGTCTTGTCGCCGGGAAGCGGGATGACGGCTTCCTCCACGATGGGCGAGCCGAGCTGATAGACTCCGCCGCAGGGCTCAACCTGATAGAAGCCGAGAGCGGAGAGGATGTACCAGGCCGACATCTGACCCACGTCCTCGTTGCCGCAGAGTCCGGCGGGCTGGTCGGTGTAGAGTTCATTCATGACCTGACGGATCCACTTCTGTGCCTTGCGGGGCTGGCCCACGTAGTTGTACATGTAGAGGATGTGGTGGCTGGGCTCGTTGCCGTGGGCATACTGTCCGATGAGGCCCGAGATGTCGGGTGCTGCACCCTCGCCCAGGTCACTGCTGGCAGCCAGCAGGTCGTCGAGCCGCTGCTCCAGAGCCTTGTCGCCGCCCATCACCTCGGCCAGTCCCTTCACGTCGTGGGGCACAAGGAAGGTGTATTGCCAGGGGTTGCCCTCCGTGTAGTCGTGAGTCTGCTGGTTGGGGTTGAAGTTAGCGGGCAGGGGACGAAACTCGCCTTTCATGTCGAGTGCACGCATCACGTTGACACGGCGGTCGTAGAGGCGCTTGTAGTTCATGCTGACTTCGTAGAAGCGGACGCTATCCTCCTTGTGGCCGAGGCGACCTGCCAGCTGAGCGGCAGCCCACGAAGCGATGTAGTATTCCATGCTCTTGCCCACTACCTCGCCTTCGCGTCCGTCGTAGGGCAGGTATCCGAGCTCGGCCAGATAGTCCTTGCCGCGCAGGGGCACGCGACGCATCTTGCCGAACTCTGTGGGCAGCATGCTGGCGCAGACGGCCTCGTATGCCTCGTCGATGTCGATGTCCTGTGCCTCACCCTTCAGGATGATGTCGGCCAGTACAGGCACGGCAGGCTCGCCCACCATGCAGTAGGTGTCGTTGCTGACGAGGTGCCAGACGGGCAGTTCGCCCCACTCGCGGTAGATGGCGAGCATCGTCTTGGCATAGTCGCGCATGCGGTCGGGCATGATGATGGTGGCCAGGGGGTGTGCGGCACGGTAGGTGTCCCAGAGGCTCCACGTGGTGAGCGTGTTGTAGTCAGCGCCGCGATGTACCTTCAGGTCGGCACCCATGTAGTCGCCCGTTGCGTCGCTCCAGAGCTGGGGAGCCACCATGTAGTGGTACATGGCGGTATAGAAGATGGTGCGCTCGCGCTCGGTGCGGAAGGTGGCACGGATGCGGGAGAGCTGATCGTTCCATGCCTGATAGGCATCGTCGGAGACGCGCTGGAAGTCGAAACCGCCGGGCTGCTCGGCATTCATGTTGAGCATGGCATTGGCTTCGCTGGTAGGCGACAGGGCCACCTTGACCATCACGTCGTCGCCGGGTCCCACCTCGAAGGTGGCCAGGCCGTACTTGGCATTGGGTCCTTCGCTCAGCCAGTTGTGGATAGGCTTGCTGAACTTCATGCAAAAATAGACAATCTGGTCGTTTGCCCATCCGTGGCTGCGGCGGTAGCCCACCAGGGTGTAGTCATCGAGGGGCACCACGCGTGTGTCGCGGGCTTCGTCGCCGATGGTGTTCTCCAGGTCGATGATGATGCGGGCATTATTGCTGCCCTTGGGGAAGGTGAAGCGGTAGAGCGAGGTGCGCTCAGTGGCCGTCACCTCGGCATGGATGTGGAAGCGGTCGAGCAGGACACCGTAGTAGCCGGGACGCATGCTCTCCGTCTCGTGGCGATACTCGCTGGCAATGCCCTCACGGGTAAGTTCTACGTCGCCATAGACGGGCATCAGCCCTATGTCGCCCAGGTCGCCGCAGCCGGTGCCGCTCAGGTGCATCTGGCCGAAGCCGATAATCTTCTTGCCCGACTCGTGATAGCCGGAGCACCAGTCCCAACCCATCTCAATCTGCGTGGGGCCGGCATTCACCATGCCGAAAGGCACGTTGGCACCGACGAAGACGTGCCCGTGGTCGCCCGTACCGATGCGGGGGTCAACATACTTTGCAAGGTCATCGGCCATTGCTGAACCAGCAATCAGAAGGCCGAGAAAAAGAAATTTCGTTTTCATTGCACAAAGGTTTAGAATGAATAATTTGGGTACAAAGGTACGAATAAAATAAGAGAAGTGCAAAAAGAATACGTGTTTTCTTTTTGCACTTCATGACGAATGCGCTTTCAGGGCGTTCTGCAAAACACTCCGCAAAGCGCAGAAAAAGTCCAATCAACGTGTCATAAAACTATTTTCATGGTTTGAAAATCAATTTTCAAAGCTTGAAAATTAATTTTCACGTCATGAAAATAGATTTTCACGACGTGAAAATAGTTTTGCAACGTGACGTTTACTTCACCAGCACCTTCTTGCCATCCACGATGTTAATGCCCTTCCGGGCTTTGCTTACGCGCTGTCCGGCAAGGTTGTAGAAGACTCCTTCGTAGGATTCTTCATCCTTCATTCTCAATTCTTCACCGATGGAAGTGGCCGTGCCGCCGTCGAAGAGGAATGCCTTGACCGTGGCTCCGGCTATCTCGAGATAGCCCTTGCCTGCAGCAATAGCGGTTCCGGCTGCTGCCTGATAGAAGCCGATGCCCTTCGCGCCGTCGGCCAGGACATACTGTGTGCCGTCGGCTACGACCTCACTGAGAGCAGGCTTCAGCAGGTTGCCTTCCAGTGCGGCAGGTGCTGCGGCAGGTGCCTGCAGGATATACGAACCTTCGTCTGCCTTCACGATGAGGGCTTCTCCGGCCTTGGCCTCTGCGACGGGTGTCAGACGGACAAGTCCTTCCTCAATGTCGGATGCAGTCACGGCAAAAGCCTCGATGCCTGAGGCGGAGAAGTCCACGTCCGTCCCGGCTACGAGGGTGGCGTAGCCTGTGGAGGAGACAAAGGCTACGTTCTTGCCCGGCAGAACCTCCGTGCCCTCGGCACCGAAGTTGTCGAAGCAGAAGTAGGCCGGTGTGTTCATGCCGTAGTCTCCGTTGTCCGAGCTGCTCAGCTCGAAGCCGATCTTGGCTACCGTGCCGAGGGAGCTGAGATCGACATAGCGCCAGTCGTTGATGATGTAGGCCGTCTTCTCGTCGCGCAGGTCGGCAAGGTAGTAGTCCTTCGTACCCGTTGCATTGTCCTCGGCATCATAGCCGGTGATGGTCAGCTTGAACCAGTCGCCCTTGTCGAACTTCTTGGCGAAGCCGTCGCCATTCGTCATCGAAGTGTAGGCATAGCTGCTGTTGGTGATGTAGAAGCCGGGCACTACGGCAGGCTCGGTGAGCAGTTCTACATAGCACGGGCCGTTGAAGGCAGCAGCATAGGCCACGCCGTAGGTCTGCGAGCCATCGTAGCCGCCACCCACGATGTTGTTCCATTGGTCGTCGAGCTTCTCGTACTTCGTGTCGGTGCAGCTGGCATAGCCGAACCAGTACCAGTAGCCCCAATCGTGCATACATCCGCTGTTGAAGGCGAAGTCGCCGCTGGTGAAGAACTCGCGGTCGTCGTCCTCCTCGGTGCCGACGCTCATGTGTCCATCTACAGGCTTGGTGATGTCCTCGACGTCCTCGAAGGTGGCAATGGTCAGAGTGACGGGTACGTCAACGTTGACCGTCACGGCAGGCACGCGACCGAACACGGCTGTCTGCGAGATGGCGGTGAAGTTGGGGGCACGGCCAGTCAGCTTCGACGTGGAGCGATGGTTGCCGACGGGGTCGCCGAAGCCGCCGATGCCGAGCACGCCGTCCGTGAGCTCGATGGCGGGTGCCGTCCAGTCCTCGGGCACGGTGAAGGTGACGGCCTGGGCTGCCGGCGTGGAAGCCATCGTGTATTGGTTGCCCTTACCGTTCTTCACGGTGATGCCTTCGCTGGCCTGCTTGTAGGAGAGGAAGGCATTGAAGTTATGGATGCCAGCCAGCTTGCCGGCGGGATGATAGAGGCCGGAGTACTGCACGGTGACGGCATCGCCGGGCTTCACACTTGTCACGGCTTCGCCGCCCACGAGGATGTCGCGATGGCAAGGCTTGGCTGTGATGACCTGATAGAGGCTCTTTCCGGCAGCGTCGGTCAGGCGGACGATGTTGCGGCCCTCGGTGAGATGGAGGGTGTAGCTCCCGTCGTCATTCTTCGTCACGCCTTCGGCAGAGAAGCCTGCGTAGGATGCTGCACTGGTACCGATGACGGGACGGGCCAGGGTGACGGAGGCTGCACCCTCGGGCGTGAAGGTATAGTCGAAGCCGTCCTCAGTGTCGAGATAGTAGAGCACGTCGAACTCGGCATCCAGGTTCTCCATAGAGAGCTTCGTGTCGATGGGAGCGCCGCCGCCCCAGGGAGTGACGGTGGTGAGGTAGTCCTTGTTGATGACGATGCCGGGCTTGATGTCGGTGGCTGCCTGGCCCACGGTGACAACGAAGACACCCGTGTTCTCGGGCCAGATGGCACCCCAGTCGCTGCCGCCCACGAAGTCCTTCTTCGTCTGGCCGCTCCAGGTATTGACGTGCATAGCGTCGTAGGTGACGAGCACGATGGCTGTGCCCTCGCCCACGGCGGTGAGCAGCTCGTCCTCCACCTTCACGACGCTGTTGTCCTCCTGTCCGTCCAAGTTAACCACGGTGAAGTGGTAGTCGGGCTCAATGAAGTAGTTGCTGGTGATGCCGTCGATGAGTTCCCAGTTGCGCAGGGGCAGCAGGTCGTAGGTATCGCCTGTGGCGGAGAGCTGCAAGTGGCCGGCAGGATTGATGTTGAGGAACAGGTCGCCCACGTTGTAGCCGCCGTTGGAGGTCACGTCGTGGTCGATGAACTTCGGGTCCTTGGCCGTCATGTCCGCTTCGGTGAAGACGAGTTCGGGGCGCTTCGTGTCGTCGATGCTCATGGTGAAGATGCCGGCCTGCGTCAGCTTGCCGGGAGCCGTGACGCGGTAGTTATATACCTGCTTGTCGGCCAGGCGGAAGGTATAGACCGTGCCGTCGGCAGAGATGCTCTGCGGAGCCACCTCTTTGAACTTGACGTAATGTGCCGTCTTGGTGCCGAGGAAGAGGCTCGCGCCGGCAGGTACCGTGATGTCGTACAGCATGCTCATCGGTGCCTCGGCCTGAATCGTGGGGTTGAAGTTGACGGTACCCGTGTAGGTGACGGGCAGATACCCTTCGGCCTGATGCGCCTCGGAAGGAATCAGATCCAGATAATAAGTGTTGCCATCGAACACGAGGAACATCTTGTTTCCGCTGGTGTAGTCGCCCATCGTGGTGTTCACCGTGTTGCCCCCCTTGTCCGTGACCTTGAGGGAGAAGCTGTAGTCCGTGCCATAGACCCAGTCGGCATTCTTCACGCGCACCTCGGGGGAGTAGATGGTGAAGCTGGTGTGCTCGGCATCGATGTCGAGCTGGATGGTGCCGCTCACCGTCTCGCCGTCGCTTGCCGTGGCCGTCAGGATGTAGGACCCGTCCGGAGCATCGAAGGTGTATTTGTTGCCGCTGGCAGGTTCGCCCACTTCCACACTCTCGCTGGTTGCTGTGTTGACCAGCGACTTGATAAGTTTGCTCTTGGCATTCATCGTCACCGTGACCTCGGTGGCAAAGGCATTGCCTGCCGTCAGCAGGCAGAGAGCCATGAGACTCAGTAGTTGTTTTTTCATGTTGTTGAACGTTAATGTTAAGTATTATGTGTTTGTTGTCATTTCGTGAACAGAGTCTTTCTTCCGTCCTTGATGTAGATGTTGCCGCGCTGCAGCGGTGTCCGGTCCGTGGCGCGCCCATGCAGGTCATACCATTTGCCGTCCGCCGTCTTCCGGCTGGCAACCTCGCCGATGCCGACGTAGTAGCCTGCCGGAGCCACAGCCAGGAAGTGGCCGGGATTGATATAGACCTTGTGCTTGCCCAGAAGCTGTCCGACGGGCGACCATTGGTAGAGGTAGCCTGCACCCTCGAAGGAGCCGGCATCCGTGCCGTAGATATATCCCGTATATGGGTTGACGTAGATGCCGTAGGGCTGGCTCATGGCGGCGAAGTCTGTGCCGATTGAGCCTGGCAGTGCGCGTGTCAGGCCACTGGCTCCGCGGCTTTTCATCATCTGCATGGGGTTGATGGTGAGGTAGGAGAACTCGTACTGGCCGGTCAGATAAGAGAAGTTGGAACCGACGACAAGGAAGTTGCCGTCGATGGTCGTGCAACTGTACGTGGCGGGATAATTGAAGCGGACAAAGCAGTCGCTCGATGTGAGCGCCTGCTCGCAGTCGAAGATCAGGCCGCAAGCCTCCGTTTCGTAATAGTCGCCCGGCGAGTTGATGCATAGGTAGCGCCCGCTCTGCGACATCTCGCCGAAGAGGTTGGGGATGTGGGTGTCGATGACTTTCTCCACCGTCATCGTGGCAGCGTTGACAATGCTGACCGTTGTCTCGTAGTCGTGGTCGCCCTCCTGTTCTGCGTAGCCACCGGTGTTGGCAACGAAGAGGCGTCCGTCGTAGAGGGCAATGCCCTCGGGCTCGTAGCCCACCTCGCAAGTGGCTACCACCCGGTAGTTGCTTAGGTCGATCTTTGCCACGAAGCCGCGGGTGAAGTAGCGCATGCCGTAGATGGTTGCGCACTCGTGTCCGTAGCTGGTGACATAGACGAACTTGCCGTCGGAGCACAGGCGACGGTTGTTCGGAATGTCCTCGATGGCGGCAACGGCATAGCCTGAGGGGGTGATGAACTGCACGATGTTCGACCAGTTGATGGCAATGGCGATGAGGTCGTCGTTGACCTGAATGATGTCGTTGGGCGTGTCGCCGAGCTTGCGTCCGTTCTTGTCGCGAAACCACTGGTTGCTCACGACGGAGCCGTTCTCGAAGTACGTCAGGCGACCGTTGTCGGCCTGCCACATGCCTTCGTTCAGGACGATAATCCTCTCCTCCGCGCGCGCGCTATATATAAATAATGTAAGGAGAAGGAGTGTAAAACATTGTTTCATATCTTTCAGACTACTTGGTTCGACGTTAATTATGAATTGTGAATTATGAATTATGACTTGAATTAAATTCCTATGGATAAGGTGAGTTTATAGTTGCGGCCCGGCATGGGATAGCGCGGTATGTGCTCGTACTGTATGTCGAGCACGTCGCATACCTCCAGGCAGAGACCCAGGCTGGTCTGGGTGAGAAGCCGCGGCTGACTCTTCCCGCTGAAGAGGTGGTAGAGCTGGCCTGCCGTGGTGTTGTACTGCAGCTTCATGTCGATGTTGTGGTAGGGGTCCAGGATGTCCTCGGGGTCGGCTTTGCTCCACATGCGCTGGCCGACGTAGAGATAGGACGTGGTGAACTGCAGACTGCGCCACGAGGCAATGGCCGTGACTCCCGTCGAGAAGCTGGGCGCATAGCAGATGGGCTTGTCGTACATATCTTCGTCCTCGGGGTCGGTGCGGTCCACGTCGCGCTGCCACGTGATGGAGTTCAGGAGCGAGAAGTACCATTGTCCTGTCCGCAAGTGCCCCTTGAGCGTGGCGTTCAGGCCGCGGCAAAACGTCTGGCCGTAGTTCATCATGGACCACGTGTAGGTGCCCTTCATGGGCAGGCAGACGATGCGGTTCTCAACCTTGTTCCAATAGACATCGGCCTGCACATCCACAGCCCACCCTTGTCGCGAGCCCATCGTCTCCGGTCCCTGATAATGGTACTCGAGGCCGATGTTGAACTGCTTGGTGTATTCGGGCTTCAGGTTGCGGTTGCCGGACTGCGTGTAGTAGAGGTCGTTGAGGGTTGGGGCACGGAAAATCTGTTTGTACCAGCCTCGCAGTGTGACGCCGGCCAGGGTGTAGGCCAGCGATGCAGCCGGTGTCCAACGGTCCAGCGGGTCGGCAGCCCCGGCATTCACAAAGGTGTCGTCGCTGTAGTGCTGATGGAGTACCGATGCAGCTGCCTGTATGCCCTTCCAGTTCACTTGTGCGGCAAAGACCTGCTTCTGGTCGAGTCGCTTCACGTCCTCGAAGCGTTTCAGGTCGGCACTGAGGAAGCTGTAGCGGATGTCGTAGCTCGTGGAGAGCGTCAGCCAGGGCCAAGGCATGGCGGCATAGCAGAAGGCGGCATAGGCATCCTGCTGCCGGTAGTGGTTATCTACGCGAGGCGTGTTCTGATTCTCCGGGTACTTGGTGTTGTAGCGCAAGTACTCGTTGGCGTACTTGGCGTTTATCTTGATGCTGTTCTTCTCCAAGAAGCGAGCCTGATAGCTGGCCTGGACGAAGAAGTCGCGGTCCCATTCGCGCCCCACGTTGGTGTATTTGTCGCTCAGGCGTCTGACGATGCCGCCGGGACAGCCGCGCTCGGAGTCGTAATAATAAATATGTGACGAGAAGCCGCCACGGAACAGCGCTGCCTCGACGCGCCCGTAGCGGATATCGCTGTTGGCGCGTCGGCCCACGGTGTCTTCGTACTCTGAATGGTAGCGGAAGGGATAATCGCCGCGGGAGGTGCAGTACTCGCCGTCGATGAATCCCTGCCAGCCGCGCCAGTTGAACTGAGCATTGGCCTTCACCATCCAGGTGTGGAATGAGGCATTGCGCAACTGGACGAAGACGGAGTCGCTGGTTGGCCTGCGCGTTTGCAGATAGACGGTGGCACCGGAGGCGTACTCGCTGGCCGACTGGCAGTAGTCGAGCTTGTTGGCATTATAGAGCGACACGGACTCCATCGAGGAAAGCGAGAACTTGCCCAAATCAACGGTGCCGTTCTGTGCGTTGGTCAGACGTATGCCATCGACATAGACGCCCACGTGCTGTGCGCCGAGCGAGCGGACGTTGACGGTCTTCAGTCCGCCCAGCCCGCCATAGTCCTTTATCTGCACGCCAGCGAAGTACTTCAGGGCATCGGCCACGGAGGTCGTGCTGAGTGCCTGCAGGTCGGTGCCGCTCAGGGTTTGCGACGTGGCAATGGTGCGCGGCTGTCGGTGGGACGTCACCGTCACTTCGTAGAGCTGCCGGATGCTGTCCTGCACCTCGCTCTTGGCTTTTCGCTTTTCTTTATGTGGATTCTGCGCACTGGCATTTGCTGTCACAGCAAATGCCAATACGGTAGCCAGAATCGCTTGCAGATAGTAATTCTTCTTGTACATAGATATAACCTGCCCCGTGCGGGCACGATATGCCCTGAAGGGAATGTTTGAGTCTTGCTTGACCATGTATGATTATCTCTCATCCTTGTCCCGAGGATGCTTGTCCTTGTCTGCGAAACGGCAGGTTTCCTGACTCTTGCCCGTGGCGGCGCGTCTTCCCGGGGGTGGCCCCAGTGACGTTTGGTGCGCTGCACGCAGAAGGCAATTACAGTAGCGGGCACTGCTCCGGTCTTTCACCGGATTCCCTCTCTACCCGCGAGCCTCTGCTTTTTCCCCGGCGGAGGGGACAGAAGCGGCACGGGTATCACCGTTTGCGCCGCAAAGGTACGAATAAATATGAAAAGTGGAAAACGAAAAGCAGAAAATTATTCTTTATCCTGCTGTTTTCCGCAGTTCGGCGGGCTGCGAAGCGATGTCCGGACAGGGGAACAAGGGGATAAACTTGCACCGGCATAGGGATTCCCCTCCCGTATTTTCGCATTTCCCCTTTGGCAGGTCACGGTTTTGCCGTACCTTTGCACCAGACAAACACACAAAAACCATCGCGCTATGAAACATTACTACTCTTTCCTCCCGGCTATCCTCATAGTTTGCTCATGCCTGCTCGCATCCTGCATTCCCCACGAAGACACGAACCAGTCTATGGCGCTCTCGGGCGAATGGCGCGGCGACTTCGGCATGTACTACGACTATTCTTACAGGGGACGCACCTATACTTTCGACTCCTACGACTCCTACGTCCGTTTCATCCCCGACTATGCATACGCCAACCACGGGGTAGGCACTCAGGTGGATTACTACGAGGAAGGGCCTTACGAGTATCAGTACTACAGCTTCACATGGTCGGTCAGAAACGGTGTGATCTACCTGTACTATGACTACGACCCAGGGCTGGACACCCGCATCAGCGACTATCACATGACGAATGATTACCTGAGGGGTACCTTCTCCGAATCCGGCACTCAGTTCCGTCTGTACAAGATGACGGACTTCTACAGCTGGACGCCCTACGTCAACACCTACGGATACGGGCCACGGACTGGCTGGTACAACGGCTACCCGGGCACACGCGCTGCCGATGCCGAGGCTGCCGAGGCTGCCGACAGCACAGGCCAGGTCCTCTCCCGCGGACGCAGGCTGAACTGACTCATGTTGCCCCCGATGACATACGATGAGGGAGCACTTCTTATTTAACGGAAAAAGATTGAAATCTTCACTACTTATGCTACTCTCTGAGGAAGGTCTATCAGCGGTTCCAGTTTTGCTACCTCTCTCGCAATCTCTCTACGTGTGCTGTCTGTCACCTCCTGTCCCAGAATCTTTAAAATAATAGGAGCAATACCAAAGAACAGCCAGCCACCAGCTGTGTTAAGGAAAGCACATGCGGAGCGCATACCATCCTTCAACTCACCCGTTGTTTTCTTCACTTCCAACGTGCGGGTTTCATCTCCTTGTATGATTGCCTTAACATCCTCTATTGTCATAGATGACTTATAATTGTCAATGTGTTTGCAAAGGTACTACTTTTTCGCGAAATGGAAACATAAAATCACTTTTTCGCGCGTAATTTAAGCAAATTTTGTCTAAAGTAAGCCCTACTTATAACAAAAAGAAATGATTTCTTGGTAAAATTCATTACCTTTGCCAACAAATTCGACGATAATGGAACAGAAATTCAACAATAATCGCTTGGATTTGCAGATACTTCGGGAGTTCTGCAAACGGGAGGGTGAAGAAATCGCTTACCGCAAGGGTGACCAGTTGGAGCGTGAGGGCGACCCAGCACGGTGGTTCGCTTTTGTCACTGAAGGATGTTTCAAATATGTAAAATATGGCATGAGCGACGACAAGGCACATATTACGTGGTTCTCGTTTGAGGGCGAGTTC